>DHNG01000041.1:0-185 GCA_002409405.1 Flavobacteriales bacterium UBA5422
AAAAATTTATTTTATCCTATGGAAATTCCTAAAACATACGAACCGCAGAGCGCAGAGGCGAAATGGTACAGACACTGGTTAGACAAAGGCTACTTTCATTCTACACCGGATGAACGAGAGCCGTATACAATTGTCATTCCACCGCCAAACGTCACCGGGGTTTTGCACATGGGACACATGCTGAA
>DHNG01000041.1:320-19415 GCA_002409405.1 Flavobacteriales bacterium UBA5422
ATGCTGAACAATACCATTCAGGATGTATTAATCCGCCGTGCACGTATGTTGGGTAAAAATGCCTGCTGGGTTCCGGGAACAGACCATGCATCCATTGCAACGGAAGCAAAGGTTGTACAGAAATTGCGCGCAGAAGGAATTAAAAAATCGGATCTGACGCGTGAAGAGTTCTTGCAGCATGCATTTGAATGGAAAGACAAACATGGAGGAATTATCCTCGAGCAATTGAAAAAATTAGGAGCTTCATGTGACTGGGAACGTACCGGTTTTACAATGGATCCTGAATATTCTGAATCGGTGATCGATGTGTTCATTGATTTATACAACAAAGGAAAAATTTACCGTGGTGTACGGATGGTTAACTGGGATCCGGAAGCAAAAACAGCCTTGTCAGATGAAGAGGTACTTCACAAGGAAGTAAACTCTAAATTGTTTCATCTCCGTTATAAAATTGCTGGTGCTGACGATGCGTGGCTTGTAATTGCAACAACCCGTCCGGAAACAATATTGGGAGATACGGCAATTTGTATCAACCCGAATGATGAACGTTACAAACATTTACACGGAAAACAGGCCATTGTTCCAATTGCCAACCGTACAATTCCGATTATTTTGGATGAGTATGTAGACATGGAATTTGGAACAGGGTGTCTGAAAGTAACCCCGGCACACGATGTGAATGACTACGACCTGGGAATCCGTCACAACCTGGAAACAATTGACATTCTCAATAACAACGGAACCTTGAATGAGCATGGATTGCATTACCAGGGACAGGATCGTTTTGAGGTACGGAAAGCAATTGAAAAAGAGCTGTATGACAAAGGGTACCTGGTAAAAACGGAAGACCACATCAATAAAGTAGGATTCTCAGAGCGTACCAATGCTGTGATTGAGCCAAAGTTGTCTCTTCAATGGTTTCTTTCAATGAAAGAACTGGCACAGCCTGCATTGGAAAATGTAGTAAACGGAAACATTGCCTTTCATCCGGATAAGTTCAAGAATACCTATAAGCATTGGATGGAAAACGTAAAAGACTGGTGTGTTTCCCGTCAGTTGTGGTGGGGACATCGGATTCCTGCCTGGTATTTTAGCGAAGGGACGGAAGATTTTGTCATTGCAAGAACTGCTGCTGAAGCAGCAAAACTGGCATCCGAAAAAACAGGAAAAACACTTACAGAACAAGATGTACGTCAGGACGAAGATGTACTGGATACCTGGTTTTCATCCTGGTTGTGGCCGATTTCTGTTTTCAACGGATTGACGCAACCCGGAAACGAAGAAATTAAGTATTACTATCCGACAAATGACCTGGTAACAGCGCCTGAAATTATGTTTTTCTGGGTTGCACGTATGATCATTGCCGGTTATGAATACATGGGAGACCTTCCATTCCGAAATGTGTATTATACAGGAATCGTTCGCGATAAACTGGGACGAAAAATGTCGAAATCACTGGGGAATTCTCCGGATCCGATTGAATTGATTGAGCAATACGGTGCGGATGGTGTTCGCATGGGAATTTTGATTTCTTCTCCTGCCGGAAACGATTTACCGTTTGACAGTTCTCAATGTGAGCAGGGACGTAATTTTACAAATAAAATATGGAATGCATTCCGTTTGGTTGACAGTTGGGAAGTGCATGAAATTGACCAACCGGAATCGTCTAAATGTGCAATTGAATGGTTTGAATCGCGTTTCAATGAATCATTGACAGAGATCAATGCATTATTTGACAAGTTTAAAATTTCAGAAGCATTGATGGCCATTTACAAATTGATCTGGGATGATTTCTGCTCCTGGTACCTGGAAATGATTAAACCAGGCTATAAACATCCGATTGATTCGAAGACACTGGAAACAACGAAGAATTTCTTTGAGAACATTCTGAAATTAATCCAGCCGTTTATGCCGTTCATTGCAGAGGAATTGTGGCATTTGATCCGCGACCGCAAGGAAGGAGACGATATCATTATTGCAGCGTGGCCGGTAATCGGAACGATCGACCAGGTTGTTTTGGATCATTTCAAACGCACGGAAGAAGTCATTACAGGTATTCGCAATATCCGTAAGTCCAACAACATTGCCAACAAGGTAAAAATGGATCTGATGATTAAGAAAAATAATGAATTTGATCCACGTTTTGACGCTGTTGTAATTAAAATGGGAAATCTGAGTTCCCTGGAATATGTTTCTGATAAACTGGCAAATGCGAACAGTTTTATCGTTGCTAATAATGAATATTATGTTCCATTCGGAGATTCAATTGACGTAGAAGCAGAAAAAGCCAAAATGGAGGAAGAACTGAACTACACAAAAGGATTTCTGGCAAGTGTTCAGGGAAAATTGAAGAATGAAAAATTCGTTTCCGGAGCACCTGCACAAGTTGTTGAAATTGAACGTAAAAAAGAATCGGACGCATTGAGTAAGATTGCTATTTTAGAAGAAAAACTGGCTTCTTTAAATTAATCCCTTCTGATCATCACTCAAAAAATGGGAGGATTTTCATTTTTTGAGTGATGTATGTAGCAAAAACCGATAAGACAACCTGGTTGAATAGCGATACAACATACAAGACTGTCAAGCAGCAATCGGAAGGACTCTATAAAGAAAAAGGATCCAAGTTCATTGCCTATGCCGTTTCCTGTTATTCAGAAGAGGAAGCCAAGCGCTACCTGGAACAATGGAGAAAAGAGCATTACCAATCACGGCATCTGTGCTGGGCTTATCGGTTTGGATTGGACAAAAAACAATTCCGGGCAAATGATGACGGAGAACCATCTAATTCCGCAGGAGCACCTATTCTTGGTCAAATTCAATCCTTTGATCTGACCAATGTTTTAATAGGTGTGGTTCGTTACTTTGGCGGTGTTAAACTGGGTGTAGGCGGACTGATCCATGCATACCGGGAAGCGGCTCAGGATGCATTACAACAAGCAGAAATTATTGAAATAGAAGTCTTTCATCACATCCGTGTCAATTTTTTGTATGCTGCTATGCCTGAAGTAATGAACTGGTTGAAACGGATGAATTTTGTCTATAGCAACCAACAGTTTGGACTGGATTGTACGCTGGATATTCAATTACCGCTAGACCGAAAAGACGATTTAAAAGCAGAGTTAGAAGATCTTGGAATAGTCAAACTAGAAATTCTTGGAGACTACTAACAATCGCTCACGACCATCTATTTTACCAATATATATGATAAAAACGACATGGAATTACTAAAAAAATTAACAGAAATACGAGGAGCTGCAAGCGATGAAGGAACGATTGCTGCATTCATTCTTGACTACGTCCAATCCAATTCCGGAAACTGGAAAGCTCAGCCTCAAATTATTGCCGGAGACGGATTCCAGGATTGCATCATCCTTGTATTTGGAAAACCAAGAACCGCTATCTATGCCCATATGGATACGATTGGTTTTTCGGTCGGTTACGATAACGAATTAATCAAAGTCGGTGGACCTCGGTTGATTGATGGAATTCAGTTGGTCGGAAGTGATTCACAGGGAGAAATAGAAACGGAATTAATGGTGATTGAAAACGAAGACGGCTCAAAAGAACTTCAGTATGTTTTCGACCGGGAAATTGATCGGGGGACATTGCTGACTTTCAAACCGGATTTCAGAGAGACAGACATATCCATTCAATCACCGTATATGGACAACCGCCTGGGCGTCTGGAATGCCTTAAAAGTAGCAGAAACTCTGGAAGACGGGGCAATTGTTTTCTCAACGTATGAAGAACATGGAGGAAACAGTGTCGGATTTTGTGCAAACTACCTGCTGAACCACTACCAGGTTCGACAAGCCTTGATTTCTGACATTACATGGGTGACTCCCGGAGTTCCACACGGAAAAGGAGTTGCTATTTCTATGCGGGACAGTTTGCTCCCGAGAAGATCGTATCTGAATAGAATAATTGACCTGGCAAAAGCATCCGGAATTGCCTTTCAACTAGAGGTTGAATCTGCCGGAGGAAGTGACGGAGGCGTACTTCAAAAGTCGGATCTTCCGATTGACTGGTGTTTTATCGGAGCACCTGAAGATCATGTACATACCCCGGATGAATTGGTATACAAGTACGACATCATGTGCATGGTGGAATTGTATCGTTTTTTACTAACGAATTTGTAATTTCCACATTGACCCATAGTCATTTACTTATGAAAGCTCAGGCCTTATACGTATTTTTTCGTATTTTGCTTGTCAAACTCTTGCACAATTAAAATTTAACTTTATCTTTGCGCCTGTAACTATTATTAATAAAAAAATTAGAAATTATGAAAAAAGTAATGTTCGCTGCAGTTGCAGTTTTGGCTTTGGCTTCTTGTAAGAAATCTTACACTTGTAAATTTAGCGATTCTAGCTCAGCTGAAATCACTTACACAGATTTGAACAAAACTGAAGCTGACGCAGCTGAATCAGCTTGTAAAATGGCAGGTGGATCTTGGTCTACTAAATAATTCAAGCTATCTAAAAAATTTAAGGGGCGTTTTCGCCCCTTTTTTTATGTCCTTTCACGATCATATTTCTACTACCTAAAATACGTTTTCCGATTTTTTTCTTTAGGATCTGTTCTAAAAATTGGGAGCTATTTTAACCACGAATGCACGGATTAAAAAGAAATAGACAAAGAAAAAATGACACCAATCAACAGTCAATAGAGGTAATCCGTGAATCTGTGGTTATGAAACCACACTGTACAACAGTGGCTTCAATACAGCCAAGCATTTGTGCAATTTATTCAACACGATTCTTTAATAAAAAGCTAGTGGCTGCTGCTAATAGAATAATTTCTCCCTCCACCCTTCTGCTTCTTCAGAACTGACCAGGTTTAATTTCAACAAATAACTGACTGTTCGTTCAAATGCAAGTGGATATTTGATCAGGTTGTAATTCCAATCGGTTTCTGTCAACCAGTTCTGCACTTGGTTGGAACGCAAGTTATACCTCCAGGAAATGATCTCAATGATGTGCTCGCTATTTTTCATGATCTGCGCCCGTTCATTTACGATTCTGGAAATACGTTCAATTACCTCCGGATTTTTGCGAATCACCTCTTCACGGGCTGCTATAACAAAACAAGGCCATGGCGTAATTACTTCATCAATATACCGGCATTTCTTCTGAACAGTATACGGATGTGTCATGTACTTATCCCACAGGAAAATCTGTGCTTCATTGTTTTCCAATGCCCACAAACCTCCGTATACATCGCCAATAACGTTGAATTTTAAATCAGACGTATCCCATCCATGTCGATCAGCACAAACATAGGCCATCAGGTGAGAACCGGAACCGAATCTGGAAATGGCAAATGTTTTACCTTCCAGGTCTTCTATTTTATGAAAGTCAGCCGTATAAGGAACGTGTACTCCCCAATGAAGTGGAGTCGTTACATAAACATCTACAATTTTTGCTTTTAGTCCTTGTAAAATTCCTTTGGTTACTCCCTCTGTAAGTAAAACCGCTACATCCAGGGTTTCATTTTCAAACCCACGCAGCATTTGTCCTGTCCCTCCCGGCATATCTGTCCAGTGCAACTCAATGCCTTCATTTCTAAAGTCACCTTCTTCAATTGCTAACTTCCACGGAAGGTTAAAATGTTCAGGAACTCCACCTACTCTCAGTTTCATTGTTTTTTCTCCTCAAAAATTATGCGTTATTTTCCACACCAAACTGCATATCAAACAAACGTTTGTATTGCCCGTCCTGCATCAATAACTCTTTGTGTGAACCTTCCTCAATGATACGTCCTTTTTCCAGTACAACGATCTTATCTGCTTTTTGGATCGTAGATAAACGGTGTGCAATGACAATTGATGTCCTTCCTTCGGTCAGCTTTTCTGTTGCCTGCTGAATCAACAATTCCGATTCACTGTCGACGCTCGACGTAGCTTCATCTAAAATCAAAATCTGCGGGTTGTATACATACGCTCTGATAAATGCCAGCAATTGCCGTTGCCCGACAGACAGAACGCCTCCTCTCTCCCCTACCTGGTAATCATATCCGTTCGGTAATTTCTCGATAAACTGGTGTGCACCTACCGCTTTGGCAGCTTCAATCACCTGTTCTTTCGTAATCGCCGGATCACGCAGTGTAATGTTGTTAAATACAGTATCTGAGAACAGGAACACATCCTGTAACACAATCGCGATATTTCTTCTCAGAAATTTCAGATCCAGCTCTTTGATATCTGTATCTCCGATTCGAATGTGCCCTTTCTGGAAATCATAGAAACGCCCCAGTAAATTGACAATGGAAGTTTTACCGGCTCCCGTCGCTCCGACGAATGCCACCATTGATCCAGGTTGTATTCGCAGATCGATGTCTTTCAGGATCCAGTCTGTATTTTCGTAAGCAAACGATACGTTATCAAAAACGATTGCTTCTCCGAAATTACATTCAACGGATGTTCCCTGGTCCTGTGAATTCGATTCGGTATCCAATAATGAAAAAACACGTTCTGCACGAACAGTTCCCCGCTGCAGGATATTAAATTTATCTGCCAACATCCGAATCGGTCGGTACAATTGGTTTACCCAAAGTGTAAATACCATCACCTCTCCATATTTTGCAGTCATGTCAACGGAAGAATTTCCCTGTAAGTTTACAACAGTTATAATGTATAAAAACGCAATGGATAAGGAACTAAGCATCTCCACAAACGGGAAGAAAATAGAGTTGGCCCAAATTGCTTTAATATGAGCCGCTTTATGTCCTTCATTTATGTCCTGAAAAGAAGCAAATTCTTTCTTTTGACGGTTGAACAACTGCACCAGATTCATTCCGGAGATACGTTCCTGGACAAATGAATTTAATTTAGCGACCTGCTGGCTTTCCAGTTGAAACGATTTCCGCATGGCACGTGCAAAAATACGGGTTCCGATCACAAGCAAAGGAATAGGTACAAGGACGTATAGTGACAATTCCCAATCGGTAAAGAACATCATAAAAATGGTGATGAACAACATCAGTAAATCCCCCATAATGCTCATCAACCCGGAAGAAAATACATCTGAAATGGCCTCTAAGTCAGAGATCAGTCGGGTAACGATGTTTCCGATCGGGTGCCGGTCAAAAAACTGCATCCGAAAAGTTGAAATTTGTCGGAAGAGTTTTACACGAATATCATAAATCACAGACTGAGCCAGAAGATTCGAATAATAGGTTGACAAGAATTGAAGGATCGTTTCCACCAGCAACATTCCGATGATAATCATGATCCACATCAACAATAGTTGACCGTTTTGGCTTTGCGCAACGTATTTGTCAACTACGTCCCCGATTAATTTCACCCGGTATGGAGAAATAAACGCAAGCACAACAGTTGTTAATATTGCTACGGTATAAAATCCTTTGTATGCTTTCGCATAGGTAAGAAGCCTGAAAAAGATCTGTATGTTTAATTTCTTCTGAGGTGACATAGGAAGTGCAAATTTACCAAAATAACGGTTGTATTCTTTTTTATAACATGAATTTAACGTCAATAAAAAAGAGGTTGCCTTTATCGACAACCTCTTGTATGTATCAGAGAGGAATAAACCCTACTCAAAAATCACCGTCATTTCCACACGTCTGTTTTTCTGACGTCCGTCAGGTGTTGCATTATCTGCGATCGGTTGTGTCTGACCGAAGTAAAGCACGCTGAATCGTTTTTCATCCAGACCTTTGGAAGCCAGGTAATTTCTGACAGCCTCTGCTCTTTTCTTAGACAAAATTAAGTTGCTTTGTGCACTACCAACGTTATCTGTATGTCCTGAAATCTGTAATTTCCACTCCGGACGTTTTACCAATACTTCAGCCAACTCATCCAATGAAGGCTTCGATACATCTTTGATGATGTCTTTACCGGTTTCGAATTCAAGGTTGTCAAATGCCGTTTTCAAAATTTCCTTCACAGCTTCTTCAATTTCAGGACATCCTTTATTGGCTACTGTTCCAGGTGTATTCGGACAATCATCTTCTGAGTCAATCACACCATCGTTATCTGTATCCTGGTATGGACAACCCTGATTTTTGATTGGACCCGGCAAATTCGGACATTTGTCATCTTTGTCCAGAATTCCATCACCATCTGTATCCGGCCAAGGACATCCGTTATTTTCGGCAGGTCCGGGAGTTGTCGGGCAGTTGTCTAAGAAGTCAAGCACTCCGTCTCCATCCGTATCCGGACAACCGTTATTGATCTCAGGTCCTGCTGCTGTAGGACAGGCATCTTCATGATCAGGAATACCATCTCCATCCGTGTCCGGACAACCTCTGAATGCAGGTATTCCCGGCACTTCAGGACAATCATCATCTTTGTCAATCACACCATCACCATCTGTATCAGGGCAACCATTAAACTGCGGTAATCCAGGCACGTCAGGGCATAAATCCAATGCATCTTTCACACCGTCACCATCTGTGTCGGGGCAACCATTAAATGCAGGAATTCCCGGTTCAGCAGGACATTCGTCTTCAGAGTCCTGGATTCCGTCTCCATCTGTATCCGGGCAGCCTTTGAATGCCCACACTCCGGGAACATCAACACACAAATCTTTTTTGTCCGATACCTTATCATTGTCGCGATCTTTCGGTTCTCCATACAAGACAGGAACTCTCAATCCGGCATAAATCTCTGCTCCTCTGAGTTTTCCAACTGCAAACAAGCTTCTAAAATCAGTTACTCCAATGGTAATTGGTCCCAAACGCGTTGCAATACCCGCTTTAAATCCTGAAAAGGAATTGTAAGAAATAGGTAAATGAACTCCGGCCCATGCAAAGTCATAACTTGGTGTTACAGTAATCTGGTTTGCAATTCGCACACGATTTTCATTCTTTTTGGATAACAGGTTAACAATTCCTGTTACATCCACATTAAAATCTTTCCAAATCTGGTATCCTGCCTGAATGCTCAGTGCTGTTGGTAAGTTGTGATAGTAACTTTCACCTGTTCCTTCTTTTTCTGACCAATCCGGGTCAAACCGGATCAAGCTGTCCAAAATCCGGTCTGTAGATTCCAGGTCTTTTGCATTTTCGAATACCCGAAGGTCAAACGGATTGGTTTCATTAACTGTAAAATCACGGCTGTAGCCACCTTTCGTGAATCGCATTCCGCCAATATCCAGCAGGGAAACACCAACGCGTGCTTTGTACTTGTTTTTATCCTTGCGCCACAATCCTGTCTCACCGTCCATTTCATATTTATATTCTTCGTGATCCGGACGCCACTCATATACAAATCCCAGATCGAAACCAACCCCCAGCTTTGAAGCTGAACCTTGTAATTCTTTTCCGAAATCTACTTTTTCTTTATCCAGGTTGGATGAATAGCCATAAGAGAAATCTCCCTGTAAGAGAAAAGAAGTGTCTTTATTGTTCAATCCATAATTGATGTCCTTGGAATACATGTAAACAGAAGAAACTCCCTGAAGCAACTTAATTCCTACTCCCATTTTCAGAAAATGTTCTCCTTTGTCCAGTAAAACCTGACCATAGTTTAACTTATACTCTTTCCATGCCATGGCAGAGATATTCACATTCTGGTCGCGGAGATTTTGTTGCCACAAATCGGCATAATCCAATCCGTTCCGAAGCAATTTGACCAATTCAGGGCTTGCATCTTCCACATTGGCAATTCCTCTGACTTTTACTCCCAATCCAATGGCAATTTTAGGATGAACGTGGAACGCGAAGTTCAGGATATCTACTTGCGTATTTGCATATGCTCCCAATCTTTTACCACTTCCTAATTCATAGTTATCGATGATATACCTGTCATTGAATGTTGAGTCCGGTTTCATCCACATCGTATCGCGTTTGAACGATTTGGTCCACCATCCGGGCATGTCCCGTGTATCAAACTTAGCAATGTTTGTCCACCCCCCTACGTTTCCACTGGCCAGGTTGATATCAACTACAAAGCGTCCGTCAACAAAGCTTGCCGGCTGAATATCCAATCCCATTACACCTGCATAATTACTGGAATGAACACCGAGATAATTTTGGGAATAGACGAAGTTGAATAAACCAGATCCAATACTCCCGATAAAAAAGCAAATTAGTAGATTTCTTTTCATAAGCAATGTATTAACATTATATAGGACGATAAAGATACAATTATTGTTGGAAGCCAATCGATTATTACTGAAAAATTCATCGAAGGTTAATACACTCCTTTTCCTCTCCTAACTCAGGTTTTTGAACATCTTCATTTAACAAAAAAGGCACCCGGAATCCCGGATGCCTTTATAAAACGACTTGTTTCGTCTATTGTTTACTGATTCTTTTAATCACCTTTCCTTGCTCTGTATCAATAACAATCTGGTAGATCCCGGCAGACAATGAAGCAATGTTCAGTGTAACCGTCTCTACATTTTTATTCACAGCTGTTAACACTTCTTTTCCGGTAACATCCATTACCCGAATCGCTGCTTGCTGAATCGTTGAATTGAAATCAATTGTTACATTATCAGATGCCGGGTTCGGATACAATGTCACTGTATTCAACGTCACTTCGTCGATGCCAACTGAAGCAGTCAGGTTCACTCTATAATCTTCCACTTCCCCATCTGCGTTGGTTCCGCATGGCTGGATTGTAGTCATTGAGCCCCCTGGGAAAATGATCCGTACCCGCATACGCACTGAACCGGTTGTTGCTCCCGCAGGAACGGTAAATGCAAATGATCCGTTGTATCCGGAACCAATTACTCCCATTCCGATTTGTTCTCCGGCATCCACAAAATCGCCATCTCCGTTGAAATCAATCCACGCGGCAATCTGGTCATTGGTATATCCCCCTCCAACTTGTCCGCCGACAATTCCCGGAATGATGTTGATTGTATATTGCTGTCCTTTTACCAACGTCGTAGAAATGGAAGAATAGTCTGTGTAGTTGTTACATGCAGTAGAATTATTGATTGTGTTCAACTGAACCTGTGCAATGTATTCATCACAATTCGTAGATGTTGCTGCACACGGACCACTTGCCGCTGCTACAACAATGTAATTCGTTTTCGTTTCCGTATCTGAACCGTTCGCATTTGTAGCAGTCAATGCCACTGTGTAGGAACCAACTGTATTAAATGTAATCTGCGGGTTTTGAGAAGCAGCAGATGTTCCTCCTGCGTATGCCCATCCGGTAGCAGGTGTTACCGACCAGGACCAGGATGTAGGAGAACCGGTTGTCTGATCTGTAAAGGAAACAGTTGTTCCAGGGGTAACATTTGTTTGATTGGCAACAAAGTTTGCATTTGGCGCACCAGGAGTTGAAGCACATGGATCAGAAGATCCGTTCAACACCAATGCACCTGTATTATCCGGATCCAACCATGGTTTTAATCGTGTAGCATTCGTAGTTCCTGAACTGGTCCAATGGTATGCTACTTTACCGTACAAATCCGGTTGTGTCGGACCTGTTCCCTGACCTGCACCGTTCACCGTACATGCTGAAGATCCACCCGAAAGCGTTCCTACAATACGTGAATTCCCTCCATTGTTATTAAACAGCGGAGATCCGGAAGAACCTCCTTCCGTTACACCACGTCCGTTTGCTGTAACAGCCCAGGTTAACATCCAATGTGTATTTGCGTTCACACCTCCGTATGATACAGACTGTACCGTTGAAGTATATGTTGATATTTTTTTAATATCTCCTGCCGGATGATGAATCCCAACTCCGTTTGCAGACGCTGTGTTATTTGCATCCCATCCGTTCCAGTATACATTTTTATTTTTAAGTGTTGTAATGGTCGATGAAGCATTTGCCATGGTTCCCAAATGAATGAGTAAAAAATCAGATCTTTCGATGTTGGAAGCATCTTCTGAACCGGCAATTTTCACACATCCTGTAATATATCCACTTGCCAGTGAACCCTCAGAACCAGGATTCGTACAACCTGAGGCTTCGTAGTTGAAATAGAACCGCCAGTTGTTGTAGTTACTTGTTGTTGTTCCTTCCGCGCAGTGCATTGCGGTAAGAAAATAAGGAGTACAATCCTGACGCACATTGTTGACAAGCGAACCGGAACACCATCCGGCCTGGTTTCCTGCGAAAACAAGGATTCTTGCCACCCCTCTTTTCTCGTCTTGCCAGTTATTTCCTTCCGAACAATTCACATTGACTTCACAACTTTCGGAATCTCCGAAATCTTTCTCTGTGGAGTGTGTCACCCCTCTATAGTTATAAATAATCTGATTCATTTCAATGATGGAAGCAGGTGTACCTGCCGGTTCTACCAATTCTAACATCATATAATCTCCCACACAGAGCGACATATTCTGTTCTCCGTGTCCAAGCACATCTTTTGCAGTATATGTTAAATGAAGTTTCTTTCCATTCGTTCCGTATACATCGATCCGGGAGTTTCCAAACAGGTAAAATTTAGAAAACATAAAGCTGAGTGCCTGTGCTCCGGGATATTTCACCTTCAGCCTCCATACTTTATCACCGTTCGCATTCGTAGACCAAAGTCCACTGTTTTGAGGAGTGATATTTACATCCACCCCGGTTCCGATACGATACATCTGTCCTTTGTTGTCCCGCTCTACATCTTCTGCATGCACAAGTGTCAAATTTGGTTGTTGAAACGCTAAAACGGGGACGTCTTTTTGGAAATTGTTCACCTCACTCACTTGACTCTGGCCTTTGGAGACAGCAGGCAGAGAGAGCAGTAAAATACCAACAAGCAGACGGGTAATTACTTTTTTCATGATCTAGTTTTATTTTATAGTTTGATCAAATGTAGAACATTTTTAAATTAAAGTATAAGTAAATCACTAATTTTATCTCAAAAAAACAATCATGGGTCAAAAGATCGCTCTTGTAGAAGATGAACAAGCTATTGCTGAGGCAATTATACTCAATCTGGAACTGGAATCATACGAGGTTATTCACATTAGTCACGGGAGAAAAGCATTGGATGAAATTCACGTATTAGCAGATTCGGATTTAGTGATTCTGGATGTCATGCTACCAGAGGTAAACGGAATTGATATCTGCAAAGAATTGAGAGAACGCTCCAACGTCCCTGTATTGTTTCTTTCTGCCAAAGGAACCAGTACAGATAAAATCGAGGGGTTAAAAAGTGGTGGAACGGACTATTTGAGTAAACCATTTGATCTGGAAGAATTACTGCTACGCGTTAAAATCCTGATCGGAAGAACACGTGTTTCCAATCATACAACCGCAATCGGTGACAAAAAAATAGACTTCAAAACGTACATTGTCTCCGACAAAAATGGGGTAAAAATCACCGAATTGTCTAAGCGGGAAGTTGCATTACTGCAATTGTTTGTCGAAAAACAGGGGGAGGTTGTTTCCCGGGATGAAATTCTGGATAAAGTATGGGGTACCGATCAGTTTCCAACTGCGCGCACAATTGACAACTTTATATTAACATTTCGGAAATTGTTCGAAGAAAATCCCAAGGAACCTGTTTATTTTCACTCAATAAGAGGTGTAGGATATAAGTTTACCCGGTAATTTTAATGGTAATACGGTGAAATCATCAGGTATACGATGACTCCTGTTGCAGCCACATAAAACCACATAGGCCAGGCAAAACGCGTCCACTTTTTGTGGCGTACAAAATCTCCCTGCCATGCAAACAGGTACGTAAACAGTACAATCGGAATAATCACAACGCTCAACAAGATATGAGACAATAAAATGAACGTGTAGATGTACAATGAACTTCCGACTGCCAATTTCTCTGCCGCATCTCGTGCTCCGTCTCCATTTACATCACCAAAAACAGTTGAATCGGATGTCATGTGATATGCAACATAACATGCTAAAAACAACAATGAAAGCACCATACACACTTTGATTAATCCTTCGTGCAGTCGTTTATTTTTTTGTTTGATCGCGATTAATGCCAGGATCAATAAAACAGCCGTTACGCCATTGATTGTTGCATAAATCGGTGGTAAAAACGATAACGGTTTCACATCAAACCCCAGGTCCTTCAAGTTCACTCCAAACAAAATAGCTACAACAAGCGGAATCGCGAACGATGCGATTATAATTGCCATACGAGCTCTTTTAATTTTTGCTTCCTGTAACATTGTATTCTGTTTTTAATAAAATTCGTATATCGTTTGCCAATGAATCAATTGCATCCGAGTTGGTCCCGTCATAAATTCCCCGCACGTGTCCTTTTGTATCCACTAGTGCAAAATAAGGCGTATGTCCGAAGCCTCCCGGAATGGTTTCATCTTTTTCCGCTCCGTTAAAAAATTCCTTTGCCAGGTTGTGTGTTGCTTCCTCCTCTCCGGTAAAAAAATACCAATTCGTTGCTTTTATACCATGTTCACCAATGTAGGCTCTCAGGCGCGTGGGACTATCCCTGTACGGGTCAATCGAAAAGCTCAGGAATTGGATGTGCTTCTTCAGATCTTCTGTCATGATGTTTAACCGTTTCATGTTGGTTGTCATCGGAGGACAAATCGTCGGGCAATGCGTAAAGAAAAAGTCGGTCACCCAGATTTTGTCTTTCAGGTCAGCAGAAGAAATCCACACGGAATCCTGGTTGATGTATTTAAAATCCGGAACCTTATGATAAACCGTATCGGCAATTTCTTTCCCGTTTACCGTTCTGTAGTGAACATCCACCTCTCCGACAATTGGTAACCTGCGTTCTTCTTCTGCAGGTGTATTGGTACATCCCCAGACAACAACGGAAAGCAAACCGATTACAATCTTATTTATTCTTGTGTGTATCATTTGTACTATACTCTTTTTGCAGCAACGCAACGCATTCCTTCATTCTTCTGAACATCCCCTCTACGTTTCCGCGCAGCACCATCCGCAAATGGTTATCTTTGTCAACCAACAGCATTAGTTCCTGAAAAGCATTCCCACCAAAATATTCATCTCCTTTCTGCAGCAACGATTTCCCGTTGTGATCAATGTCGTAGACGTTTTTAGCATCTCCGCTAGCCAGGATCCATTTCTCCGGATCGTAATTGTGGATTTTGTCTTTCAGCATATCCCTTACCGGACTCAGGTCTTTCACAGGATTTCCGTCAATGTCATTCACAAAGGACACAATCTTCACATGCTTCAACGATTTTTTTGAACGGATATCCTGGTAGATAATCTTTTCAAAGGTAAACAAGTTAATACTGCATGTATCCAGGCAATTTTCCTGCAGGTTGGTGAAGATGATTACATTGTCTTTAAAATCATCCTGTGTATACGTCTTACCGCTTGCATCAACAAACGAATAGTTGTTTACCTTCCCAAAATCCTCTAAGGTTTTGAATTTCATTCTGCACCCTCTGGAGGTTACAAACAACAAAAGAGCCGGAGCGAACAAGAGTAGTATGATCATTTTCCCCTTCATTCGTCCGGCAGTTTTTTTACCAGTCATGGTATGAATTTTATATTATACGTGAGTTGCCCAAACGCTTCCCACAGCATTTGCTTCTGTCAATAAGATAAAGATCAGATATAGCATGAAAACCAGGTACGGAACCAAAACCATCAATTTCAGGTTTTTCCTTTCTTCTCCCAAGTGCATAAATACCAGTACGATATATGCTGCTTTCACAATTGTCAATGCAATATAGAACCACTTGATTGTTTCCCACCAAAATCCGTGAACGGTTGAACGTCCCCAAAGAATTCCGATAACTACTTCAACTGCGGTGATGGCAGAAAGCAAAAACGTAACAAAGTATATTTTTTTACGAATTTTCTTTCCATCTTCTTCTGAGTGGTGCGTATGTAACGAATACTCAATAACATCATCTCTTTCCATATCCTAAGTGTTTTTTACGATTTAACAAATTAAACAAGGTAGAAGAACGTAAATACGAATACCCAAACCAAGTCTACAAAGTGCCAGTACAATCCGGCTTTTTCAACCATTTCATAGTGTCCTCTCGCGTGGTATGTACCTTTGATACATCCGATCAATACGATAATGTTGATCAGGATACCGATTGACACGTGGAATCCGTGGAATCCTGTGATGAAGAAGAAATAGTTCGCGTATTGTCTCGGACCGTACTCATTGCGTTCCATGTTCGCTCCGTATACAATTCGTTTTGCTTCTCCTGAGTATGCAGCATCATAGTATAACTTTGTTGCTTCTGCTCCTTCAATGTGCTGACGAAGTTCGTATTTTGCACCAGCTTCTTTCACTACCAGGTACATTCCTACATCATTGTTCTTCGCAATTTTAGCAACTGAACCGTCGTGTAATGTAATCATTTTATCTTTCACGTGTCCTGCTTCAATCGCATGTTGGAATTCGTGTAACAAATCCAAATCTTTATTTGTCAGAACTTGTCCTGCTTTGTAATGATGTCCTGCTGTTTGAACTGTAAAGTTTTGAATTTCTCCGAATTGTTCTGCGTGCACGACTGCTTTTGAACCATCCGCCAATTCTACTTTACCGAATTTAGATCCGTGAATAAAGTGAGACCACTCCCAAGCCTGTGAACCAACGAAGATAATCCCTCCGATTACTGTTGCAACCAACCATTTGATCACTCCTTTCTTGTCCATTCTGTGACCTGCTTCTACTGACAACACCATTGTTACAGATGAGATGATCAGCAAGAAGGTCATAAATGCCACGTACATCAAGGGGTAATTCCCTTCCAGGAACGGTAACGAGTGGAAAGTTTCCTCTCCAATCGGCCACTCACCCTGGTGTGCGTGTCTAGAAAAACCATAAGCAATCAAGAATCCTCCGAAAGTTAAAGCGTCGGATACAAGGAAAAACCACATCATCAGTTTTCCGTAGCTAACTCTAAACGGAGATTCTTTTCCTCCCCAAGCATTTGCTGAGTCAATGTGTTCAGAAGCGTGTCCAGCCATTTCTTAAATTTTTTTTTGCAAGTTTAATGAATAAAAAGTAAAAACAACAACAAAAATATCCACAAAGCGCCTAAAAAATGCCAGAAAATTCCTGTTGCTCTTAAGCCTATTGCGTCACCATTCGTGTATTTACCTAAGAATGAATACGATACCGTTCGAATCATGAAAAGTAACGTAAACACTATATGTAATAAATGTAAAAAAGTAATAACATATAAATACGACGATGCTGTATCCGATGAATCCATTGCCTTGTTTAACAGGTAAGGGCTCAGCTTTTGGTCTCCCAGGTACAATGTCCTGTTTTTATACGCTAATTCTTTACTTTTGTAATAAACATGAAAATCTTTTCCAAACTCTCCTTTCACAAAAAAGTCTCCCCGTCCGTCCCGGATATGCTCTGCCCAGGTTCTCAACCGGTACAAATCATGTGATCCGATTACTGTTCCGTCCGGTAATACCAATTGATTATCCAGGTATGCTACCGGTTCACTTTCATACAACAGCACGAAATCCGTTCCATATCCTTTTATAGCATCCAGCCCTTTTGCTCTGTCGGCATTCTCAAACTGCTTCCCGATTGCCCGGATTGCTTCTTTAGTCTTCTCATCTACCTTTTTCCCTTCGATCAGGTAATCATTTCCTTCCACAACCAGGTATTTTCCTTTGTATTTCAGGGTGTAATAATCTCCGTAGCGTCCTTCATTCACTAAAATTCTGTTCGCACTTGCATACACTCCCCTGTCTACCAATTCTCCATACCCTTTGAATTGGTAAACCACAAATCCAATTCCCAACATGAAGGTAACAGAGATCAAAATCGACAACAGTTTCCGGTTATTTGCCTTTGCTGCTTTGACAGACAACACAAATGTGATACTACTCAGTACAATCAGTGCCGTAGAGATGAAGAAGGGTATCGGGAATGGTGTTTTCAACCAGAATGAACCTCCCATTGACACAATGTATGCAGATACCAATCCTGCAAAAACCATAGAAATACTGACCAATGCTGCGTAAACGAGATTTTTCTTTACTTTCTCCTTTAATTCAGGCGTCATTTCAGCTTCAAACTGCTCTCTCATATTTTTTCTTTTACTTCAACACAAATTCCACCACATTTTTCAACTGCAGGATAAATTCATCTGTCCGGTCAAACACAAACAGGAACTGGATAATCGGCAGGTAAATGATGGAGGCAAACATTAATTTCTTCGCGTCTTTGGCATCCAATGTCTGGTACAAACGATACGCTGCCAGGTAAAACAATGCTCCCAACACACAAGCAATCGCCATGGAAATATTTCCTGTCCACCCCAATACCCATGGAATTAAACTGAACGGAATTAAAACCAATGAATATAACAAAATAAAAAACGCTGAGTTCTTTGATTTCCCTGATTTTGAAGGCAGTAATGAAAACCCACCGGCATTGTAATCGTCGTAAACAACCCATGCGATGGCCCAGAAATGCGGGAACTGCCAGATAAACTGGATAAAGAACAAGACTCCCGGAACCAATGAGAAATTTCCACTCGCTGCAATCGCACCTAACATCGGCGGAATTGCGCCCGGAAAAGCGCCTACAAATACGGCCCATGGTGACTTGCGTTTCATCGGTGTATACATAAACACATACGAAACATAAGCTGACACCCCCAAAATAGCGGAAGGGAGATTAATCATTGCCAACATTGCTGTACCAACAAGAAGAAAAAGAATGACCACACTGTACGCTTCTTTCAATGACATGGTGCCTGCCGGAAGCGGGCGTTGTTTCGTGCGGTTCATCAACTTATCCAGGTCACGTTCCCAGATTTGATTGGAACCGTTTGACGCGCCTGTCACCAGGGTTCCCCCGACTACCAGCAAAAGGATTTCTTTCCAATCCGTTCCTCCGTTAAAGAGATAGCCGGCCAATGCCGACAACACAACAGTAAAGGATAACCGAAACTTTGTAAATACGAGATACTCCTTCATCTTTTTTCCAACCATACCGGAGAGGTGTTTCAAAATTCGGGGCAAAAATACAAAATAATTAGGAAGATGGTGAAGATTGAGAAGATTAAAAGACGGGAAAATCGTATTGATGAATTACACCGATTGTTCCATCAATTTTTCATGCACAACCTACGGATTGTATTCAACGTATTTTAAATTGCTTTGGCCCATCACCTTCTATTTACAATGACTTATAATTAGGGCGTTTGCTTCCTCGAATCCAAGATCATCCGCTTTATGTAGATCAGAACAAGCTTCATCCGCATTGCCGT
>DHNG01000041.1:19578-24411 GCA_002409405.1 Flavobacteriales bacterium UBA5422
AACAAGGCGCGTATGTAATACAATTTACTCTCCTGAGGAGAGAGCTGAATAGCAGTTGTTATATCTTTTATTGCTTCTGAATAGTTTTCAAATTCATTATATGCAATCGCTCTATTCATATAGATCACGCTGTTTTGTGGTTGGAACGCTAGTGCTTGTGTGTAGTCTGAAACCGCCTCTTCAAAATCGAATAATTTTACTTTTATGAGGCCGCGATTGTTGTAGGCTTCAAAAAAATCTCCTTTCAATCTGATTGCCTGATCCATATCCCTGGATGCCAATGCATTTAACCCAAGGCTAAATCTAACCAATCCTCTGTTATAATAGGTGTAAGCATCATCCGCGTCAAATTCGATCGATTTGTTATAATCCATCAACGCATCCCGGGGATCACCCAGCATATTTTTCAAAAATCCTCTCTGAAAATATGCATTAGAACTCTTAGGGTTCAACGCAATGGCTTTATCAAAATCCTTCATGGCCTGATCGTTCAACGTGAGCTCCACTTTCACTTTTCCACGTTCAGTGTAAGCAGCTGCAAAATCCGGTTGAAGTTCAATTGTTTTTGTAAAATCTTCCATGGCTCCTTTCGGATCTCCAAGGTCTTGTTTTGCTTTGCCCCGATTGAAATACGCTTCGTAAAAAGTCGGATCAAGTTTTAGTGCATTATCGAACTGTGTAATGGCTCCTTGAAAATCTCCCTTTTCATACTTTTCCAGACCACTCTTCAACACTAGTTGTTTATTCTGTGTTGGCACTTGTGAATGAGCATTTAAGCACATGTAAACAGTGAAAAGTAGAACTAGTGTTTTTATCATATGCCTTTTTAAATTTGTACTCTAAACTTGCCTTTTCCAGACAGGGAATAAATATAAATATTCTTTTTTATCTGGTTCATAAAACGAATTCGTTTAAAACAAACACATTCTGATTCATCAATACATACAAAAAAGCGCCGTACAAATTACGACGCTTCCGGGGTTGTTTATTTTCGATTGATGCAAATGGAAAGGTATTATTTCCAACCACCTCCTAACGAGCGATACAGTGAAATGACCGCTTTGTACTCTTGTAATTTATCTGTTACTCCTGCCAATTGAGCTGTGATTAAACTTTGCTCGGAAGTCAGCACATCCGTATAATTTGTATTGCTGCTATATTCCAGTAATTGCATACGGAAACTCACTGCTTTTTCCAGTGCATCTACCTGCTTTTCGCGAATGGCTTGTTTTTCTTTTGCCATGTCGTATGAATACAATGCATCGGTTACTTCCTGCCCTGCCGTCAATAATGTTTGCTCAAATGAATTCCAGGCTTGTAACTGGGTATTTTTTGCATTTCTGTAATTTGCTTTCAATTGTCCGCGCTGGAAAATCGGCTGTGTTAATCCACCAACCAGGTTCACAAAAATACTGGACGGGTCTAATAACGTACGCGTTGTCAGCGCACTGATTCCCCCACTACCGGCAGACAACCTCAGCGTCGGATAAAACGAAGCTTTTGCAACATTTGTTAGCTCAAAAGCCTGACGGAATGACAATTCAGCTGCCTGAACATCCGGACGGTTTGCCAGCAATTGTGTCGGAACACCCGACTTCAGATCAATGGTCATTTGCTGTTGATCAAATGTTCCCCGTTGAATCGGTTGTAAAGGTTTAGCAGTCAGTACACACAAGGTATTTTCCAATTCACGAATGGAACGCTTCAATTCCGGAACACTTACCTGAGCTGCATACAAATTGGATTCTGCCTGCACCACATCTGCCCCCGTTACATTTCCTGCTTCCATCAGTGCTTTCATTGCCACAACTGTTTTTTCGCGGATAGCAATTGTTTCTTCTGTAATCTCCAATTGTTTGTCCAGCGACAACAGCGTATAATAGGCATCTGCAATTGTTGCTACCAAGGAAGTTTTAACTGCATTTTGTGACGCTACAGATCGCATCCATGCTGCCTGTGCACTTCTTTTGGATGCTGATAATTTTCCCCAGATTTCGATTTCCCAGTTTGTTGAAAATCCTAAGGAAACGGTCGTTGTCTGCAAATTGATGTTGATATTCGCAGGCAAGTTCAATGAATTTTGAGATGTTTTATTGTACGTCACCGAAGGAGTGAAATCCAGACTTGGCAAAAATGCCAGTTTACTTTGCTTTAAGGTATTTTCAGCGCTGGAAATCTGCAAAATTGCATTCTGCAGGTCATAGTTTTTCTCCAATCCGTCTTTGATCAATGCCTTCAGGTTCTCATCCGTGAAAAAATCCTGCCATGGAATATCTGCAATATTGGTAGAATCTTCCGACTGGTAATCACGGTAGAGTTCTTTTTGCTGACTTTCGGTTAAGGTGACTTCTTTGTATTTCTTCGTCACCAAACCACATCCTGCCAATGAAATTACAAAGACGGAAGCGAATATGTATTTGAAAAATGATGCTTTCATGTGATTGACTTAATGTGATTCTTTTTCTTCAATTGTTTTAGAACTTACTTTCTCTTGTAATTTTTGGAACACGACAAACAATGCAGGGATAATGAGTACTCCGAAGATGGTACCAATCAACATCCCTCCGATTGCTCCTGTACCGATTGCATTGTTACCAACTGCACCTGCTCCTTTCGCCAACATCAACGGCAATAATCCCAGGATAAATGCGAAAGACGTCATCAGGATCGGTCGCAGACGGGCAACGGCTCCCTGAATAGCAGCCTGCGGAATACTCGCTCCTTTTCTCCGGGCTTCTGCGGCAAACTCAACAATCAAAATGGCATTCTTCGCCAACAAACCGATGAGCATGATGAGTGTAATCTGCAGGTAGATGTTGTTACTTACATCAAACCACCATGCGAAGATAAATGCTCCGGCCAAACCAATCGGAAGTGACAACAATACGGCAAACGGAAGCATATAACTTTCGTACTGTGCTGCAAGTAAGAAGTACACGAACACCAGACACAATATAAAGATGTAAATTGTCTGGCCTCCGGCACTGATTTCCTCGCGGGTCATTCCCGAGTATTCATACCCGTAACCGACAGGCAGTGTTTTTTCAGCAACTTCTTCAATGGCATTAATTGCATCACCGGTACTGTATCCCGGGGCAGGAGCTCCCTGTATATTTACAGATGTAAACAAGTTAAAACGGTTGATGATCTGTGGTCCGAATACTTTTTCCAGCTCAATAAACTGAGAGATCGGTGCCATTTCGCCTTTGCTGTTTCGCACCATGATTTTGTTCAGGGATTCCGCATCTGCTCTGAATTCAGCCTCTGCCTGATACATCACCCGGTATTGTTTCCCGAATTTATTGAAGTTAGACGCGTACACACCTCCGTAATATCCTTGCATTGTCCCAAGGATGTCTGATACAGTCAACCCTGCCCGTTTGATTGCCGGTACATTCAGGTTGATGCGGTATTGCGGATAGTTTGGAGAAAATGAAGTGGTAGCATGTAAAATTTCAGGTCGTGCAGTCAGTGCTGAAAGGAATTGATCTTTCACAACATTCAGGTTTTCAATTGTACCCCCCATCTGATCTTGCAACTGGAACTCAAATCCACTACTGAAACCAAATCCCATGATCGTCGGACGGGCAAAGAAAATGACTTTCGCATCTTTGATCGGAGCAATCCGTTGGAATAGTTGCTGTGTAATTGCCGTAACGTCCTGCCCTTCCCCTTTTCGCTTTGCCCACGGGTGGAGCTTGATAATAATCATACCATAGTTACTTCCGGCCCCACTAATCAAACTCCTTCCTGAAATACGCAGAATTTTGTTGATTTCCGGAATGTCTTTTACCGCATTTTCTACCTGCATCAACACTTCTTCCGTACGCTCAACAGATGTTCCGGGAGGTAATGAAATATCAGACATGATTCCTCCCGTATCTTCATTCGGTACGAATGCTTTTGGTCTGGAATTCATTAACAGAATAAACAACCCTACAAATAATGCGATCCCTGCAAAGGCAATTGTTTTTCGTTTCACAAAAAACTCAACTGATTTCTTATATTTCGCAGTTGTGGCATCGAATGCCGTATTAAATGCTCCATAAAAACGTTTCAAGACTCCCTTCT
The DNA here is from genome assembly GCA_002409405.1 of Flavobacteriales bacterium UBA5422. GTDB lineage: Bacteria > Bacteroidota > Bacteroidia > Flavobacteriales_D > Crocinitomicaceae > Taishania. The sequence continues at coordinate 23,650 of DHNG01000041.1, forward strand.
TCTTCCCTTCCTCGTCGTGCGCATGCGGCTTGAGCAAGATCGCACACAAAGCAGGCGAAAGAGTCAACGCGTTGACCGCAGAAATAAGAATGGAAACGGCCAGTGTGATACCAAATTGTTTATAGAATACACCTGCTGAACCACTGATAAATGCAACCGGAATAAATACCGCTGACATGACCAGAGTAATGGAAATGATCGCTCCGCTGATTTCTCCCATTGCCTGATGTGTTGCCTTCTTCGGATTGTGTTCTCCCTGTTCCATCTTGGCGTGCACTGCTTCCACGACGACAATCGCATCATCGACGACTATACCTACCGCCAATACTAATGCAAACAAGGTCAACATGTTGATCGTAAACCCAAATAAACTCAGGAAAAAGAAGGTACCGATAATTGCTACAGGAACAGAAATTGCAGGAATCAATGTGGAACGCCAATCTTGCAGGAAGACAAATACCACAACGAAAACGAGAATAAATGCCTCTACCAGTGTACTGAGTACTTTTGAAATGGATTCATCCAGAAAGTCATTTGCATTCACCAATGTTGTATAGTGAATTCCTGCCGGGAAGTTCTTCGACGCTTCATCCAGTACTTTGATTGAGCCATCAATTACCTCCTGAGCATTTGACCCTGCTGTTTGTGCAATGGCAACTCCCACGGATTGATTTCCATTGGTTGTTGAACCTCCGGCATAACTAAGTGCTCCCAATTCAATCTTGGCAACTTCCCCAAGCGTTAACACTTCTCCGTTTTCTG
>DHNG01000041.1:24519-28774 GCA_002409405.1 Flavobacteriales bacterium UBA5422
TAACACTTCTCCGTTTTCTGTCGAACGGATAACGATTTCTTCAAATTCTTCTACGCTTTGTAAACGTCCCTTGTATTTCAACGTATACTGAAAGGACTGGTCTCCGCTCTCTCCGAATTGACCGGGTGCCGCCTCAATGTTTTGTTCAGACAACAATGTCATCACATCTGAAGGAACCAATCCGTAACTTGCCATGATGTCCGGTTTCAGCCAAATTCTCATTGCATAATCTTTCTGCCCGAATACCATCGCCTCACCTACTCCGTTGACACGTTTGATCTTCGGAAGGATATTGATATTGGCATAGTTTTGCAGGAACGTCATGTCATATGACGGTGTCTCACTGTAGAGTGAAAAGATCAGAATGTTGTCGCTCTGCCGTTTTGCTGTTGTTACCCCTGCTCTTGTTACTTCCTGCGGAAGCAATGGCGTTGCTCTGGAAACACGGTTTTGTACGTTTACAGCTGCCAGATCGGGATTCGTTCCCAACTTGAAATAGATACTGATGGAAGCAGATCCATCGTTGCTGGAAGTAGACGTCATATACGTCATGTCCTCCACTCCGTTGATTTGTTCTTCCAACGGAATCACCACTGAGTTCATTACTACTTCAGCACTTGCTCCCTGGTAGCTCGCGCTAACGGTCACCGTAGGCGGAGCAATCTCAGGATATTGAGAAACTGGAAGTGAAATAAGTCCCAGAATTCCCAGAATCACAATGATTACTGAAATTACGGTAGATAATACCGGTCTATCTATGAATTTATCAAACATATCATTTTTTTTAAGTGTCAGACAGCCTGAAAACAGAGGTCCGACAATTGAAGTTAGGTGTTACTTACTTTCTTCTTTTACTACATCAGCAATTTTCACGAAGTCAGGTTTAATGACTGTTCCCTCTGTTAAAATTCCGATTCCTTCAATCACCAACTGATCTTTTTCGGTTAACCCTTCATCCACGACAAAGAATTTACCTCCGGGAACTGCCCTTACTTTTACGGGAACTGCTTTTACTTTGTCACCATCCAGAATGTAGGCCATTCGCTTATCCTGCAACTCTACCGTCGCTTTTTGAGGAATGATAATTACATTTTCCAGGTATGTCGGGATTTGAATGGTAGCACTGTTTCCTGAACGCAGTAGCTTCTCAGCATTCGGAAAGTTCGCACGTACATTAAATGCACCGGTCTGCGTATTTACCTGCCCGCTGAATGTTTGAATTTTACCCGGATGGGTATACAAATCACCGTTAGACAAGACCATATTTACTTCCGGAATTTTTGCTATTTTTTCCTGGAAGGTTTTACCTTCAATCTCTGCGACAATATCCAATTGTTGTTTTTCACTGATTGAGAAATACGCATAAATAGTGCTGATATCCGAAACACGTGTTAATGGTTGCGCGGTTGCACTGTTCACATAACTCCCGATTCGGTACGGGATTGTTCCTACCATCCCATTCACAGGGCTTTTTATAGTCGTATAACCTACGTTTGTCACTCCGTTGGAATACTGTGCTTTTGCTCGTTGTAATTCTGCTTTTCGGGCCTGCAATGCCAGCTCTACGTTTTTCAGTTCAAACGCACTGATGATTCCCTGATCCACCAACGGTTTTGTCTTTGTCACTTGCAATTCTGCCGTAGCCACTGCTGACTCTGCTGCTGCAACAGAAGCCGCAAGACTTTGCATATCTTGTGAAAATTGTGGGTTGCTGATTCTGAACAGTACTTGTCCTTTGGTTACTTCTTGTCCTTCATCTACTAAAATTTGTTCAATGTACCCGTCAATTTTCGGACGGATATCAATATCCATTATTCCTTCCAGCGATGCCGGGTATTCCGCTAATAAAGTTGTATTTGTCTTCTCCAGGTTTACCACTTTATACGTTCCAATCATTTTTTGAGGTACTTCTTCTTGCTTTCCTCCACATGACGCGACCAATCCGATCACTGTAGCAGCTATAAATAAACGTATCATTGTTGAATTGTTTTTTTTCATTGGTTTACATTATTAAATAAAATGGTCATCACCATTTCTTTGCGTTGATTATATATTCGTTGGTATTGTTCCTCTGTCGAAATACAGAATATTTCTCTGAATATCGGTTTCATTACGATTGGGAACGAGATGAGTGACATCAGATTAATCAAGAAATTGATCGGTTCATAAGCAGGGATCGTTCCTTTCTTCATTTCTTCTTCTATTTCTTTGAGAAAAAATCCGGTTTCTTCCATGCATGTCGGGCGAAGTACTGTTTCCAACCTGTTATTTAACTTACTTGTCTCCTGGATATTGAAAATCTCCAGAAACGGATACGTCTCTCTAAATTCCGTCGTATAATCAATCAGTGCTTCAACTTTTTCCCGAAATGTGACATTGGAAACATAAATAGCAGCAAAATTGGTGCGCATCTCGGTGATTATCTCCGTATAGACGATGTGAAAAAGATTCTTTTTTGATCGGAAATAATAGTTAACCAATGTGCGATTAACTCCTGCAAAATCTGCAATTTCCTGTGTACTTGCGTCGAGTATCCCGGTTGTGAAAAACAGTACTTTCGCGCGCTGTTTGATATGTTCTTCTGTTAGGCACTCCATGTTTGACACTCCGTTTGACAATATTGTCAACAAAAGTACACCAACTTTAAACTACCCGGGTATTTTTTCGTGTTAAATCAGTGTTAAAAAAGACAAAAATACCTATCTGGCTTTCTCTGAACCGTATGCTATCAGCCGATCTTGAATGAAATTCTATTAACATGAATTTATGATGAATAAAACACCTAAGGCCAAAAACAGTATTATCTTCGGCAACCAATTAAATAAAGTCACATCGCCATATCGTCATATTGCGATATAGCGATATGGTAATATTCCCAACTTCAACTCATGAATTCTGTCAACAACCTGCCTGTCTCATTGCTGTTAATTCAAAATAATCCATACATTTGCGATTGTTAGTAATGAACTCGGAAAAAAAAATAGCTGTAATCGGAGGAGGTAGCTGGGCTACTGCAATCGTGAAAATATTGTGCAACAATGTTTCTTCTGTCAATTGGTGGATGCGGAACGATGCTGCGGTTCGCCACATATTAAAGTACCGCCACAATCCCAACTACCTGCAATCGGTTGAATTTGACCTCAACAAGATCAACGTTAGTACCAATCTTGTGGAAATCATTGAGCCGGCTGATATTGTCATCATTGCCACACCTTCAGCGTTTCTGGTGAAAACTTTTGAGAATTTCCCTGTTGAATTACTTGAAAACAAGATTGTTTTTTCTGCTGTCAAGGGAATTGTTCCTGAATACCATGCAATCCCTGCACGGTTTATTCACAAAACGTTTAGGACGCCATACAGCAAAATCGGGATCATTTGTGGTCCTTGCCACGCAGAAGAAGTTGCACTGGAACGTCTTTCTTATCTGACCATTGCATGCCAGGAAGATGCCATCGCAGAAGAAATGGCTGAATTAATGTCATGCCGGTACATAAAAACAACAGCTTCTGATGACCTATTCGGGACTGAGCTCTCAGCCGTTTTAAAGAATGTATATTCAATTGCTTCGGGGATTTGTGCAGGTTTGGGCTACGGAGATAATTTTCAGTCCGTTCTGATTAGCTGTGCAATCCAGGAAATTGAAAATTTCATTGACGAAGTAAGCCCGATTCACCGCGATGTAAAATCAAGTGCTTATCTGGGCGACTTACTTGTAACCGCTTATTCCAAATTTTCCCGTAACAGAACTTTTGGTTTTATGATCGGGAAAGGATATTCGGTAAAATCTGCTCAGCTAGAGATGGACATGATTGCTGAAGGATATTATGCCGTAAAAAGCGTAATGGAAATAAAAAAGAAATTTGACGTAGAGATGCCAATCGTAGAAGCCGTTTATAACATTCTCTACGAAAAAATATCTCCCGTTATTGAGATGCGAATTCTCACTGAGAAGTTAAACTAAACCTTGTTTGTCTTTTCGTTTTCCGGGTGTTTGTTTGAACAAAACCGGAAAAACAGATAATAGCAACACAAAAACTTGATCTGATATGAACGTGTTTAAGTTTGGAGGCGCATCGGTTAAAGATGCCGATGCTGTAAGAAATGTCACCGAAATCATCCGGCTATTTGAAGGAAAAAAACTATTGATTGTTATTTCCGCTATGGGAAAGACCACTAACGCATTGGAAATTGTAGTGGATGCGCTCTGGAAACGTAACAAACAGGTTTTTGATGACAAAATAGCTGAATTAAAATT
>DHNG01000041.1:28921-38161 GCA_002409405.1 Flavobacteriales bacterium UBA5422
TTCACAATTGCAGATCAATTATTCTCCTCTTCTTCTCACCCGGTTTTTCATCAATTGAATGAGGTATTTCAGACATTAGAAAGCAGATATAAGGAAGAAATCCCGGACAATTACAATTATGAATACGATCAAATTGTTTCATTGGGAGAAATCATTTCAACTCTGATCGTAGAAGCCTATATTACGACTTCCGGCTTTTCTTCTAAATGGATGGATGCCCGTAGGTTGATTCGTACCAATAATACATTCCGCGATGCAGAAGTTGACTGGAAACGAACGGAAGAACTTATTCGCACAACGGTATTGCCTGCTTTTGATCAAACAGATATAATTATTACACAAGGGTTTATCGGACATACGCCTGAATTGTTAACCACAACATTAGGACGGGAAGGGTCTGATTTTACTGCTGGGATTTTTGCATACTGTCTGAATGCTGAGAATGTTACTATCTGGAAAGATGTTCCCGGAATGTTAAATGCCGATCCGAAATATTTCGATAATACGGTAAAGCTGGATAAAATTTCATTTAGTGAAGCAATTGAACTGTCTTATTACGGAGCAAGTGTTATTCACCCGAAAACGCTGAAACCGCTTCAAAACAAAAACATTTCACTGTTTGTCAAATCATTCGTTGACCCACAGGCTGAAGGAACAGAAATTCAATCTTCCGGCGAATTTGATCACCTGGTACCTTCCTTTATTTTCAAAGTAAACCAGTTATTAATCTCTTTTCGGACACGTGATTTTTCGTTTATTGTTGAGTCTCACCTGAGTGACATTTTCAACAGGCTCGCTGAAATCGGAGCAAAAATAAATCTGATGCAGAATTCTGCTCTTAGTTTTTCAATCCTTGTTGACACGGAGAAGGTAAATATTGAAACCATACTCAACACTTTTCAGTCTGATTACGAAGTTCGGTACAACGAAGGACTGGAATTGGTTACAATCCGTCATTATGACCAGGCAACAATTGACCGAGTTACTGTCGAAAAAGATATTCTATTAGAACAATTTTCCCGTCAGACTGCAAGAATTGTAATGAAAGACCGATAATCATGACTGAAAAACGAAAAGGAGCCCGCTCAACGAAAGATATCCCTGTACCAATTCTGCAGCAATTAAATGAAGGTAAAATTGAAACAGCAAATCTAGTTGAGTGGCTGGCTGTTGATCAACGTGTATTACTTGCGAATATTCTGACTCAAAATAATCGGACTCATTACCTGCAATCTGTACTAGATGAAGTTGATCAATTAAAAAAACAAACAGTTAATACGATCAATGAAGCAATTGGTTCCCGTTTGTTTCTATTAACCAGTGAACATAAGGATACATCGTTTACGACTTCATTGATGCAACATTCTTCTGATGTTGTCAGATGTTGGGCGACTTATTTCATTGGAAAGAATCAACAACTTTCCATTGAAGAAAAACTGGAAGCAATTAAACACTTTGCGGCAGATGGGCATTTTGGTGTGAGAGAAATTTGTTGGATGGCTGTTCGAAAAGACATGACCGTTCACCTGGAAAAGAGTATTGAAATTTTATCCTTCTGGGTAACCGATGAGAATCCGAATGTCCGTCGTTTTGCAAGTGAATCCATTCGCCCCAGAGGAGTTTGGTGTGAACACATTGATGCATTAAAACAGCATCCGGAATTAGCTCTACCGATTTTAGAACCCTTGAAATCAGACGCCTCAAAATATGTACAGGATAGTGTCGGGAACTGGTTGAATGATGCCAGTAAAACCAGACCTGATTTCGTCAAAGCGATCTGTGAACGGTGGGAGAAAGAAAGTGGTGCGAAAGAAACGAGTTATATTATTCGGAAAGCATTGAGAACGCTGAATAAGCAATAATCAGATATCGGAATATTGCGATATCGCGATATGACCATATTTACATCTTTCATTAGATGTATTTCCACGCCCTTGTCATTTCTCTTTTCCCCGGAGGTCCCGGTAATGGCTCAATGGTAAAACCAAGTGACTTCAAATCGCGTTTCACTTGTCCTTTTGCACAATAAGTTACCAAAAACCCATTTGGTTTCAACAAATCATACATTTTTTGTAAAATAGCGGGGGCCCACATATCTTCCTGCGCCCGGGGGCCAAATGCATCAAAAAATACAACATCAAATTGCTCTTGAGGTGGAGTGAATTCCTCTATTTTTGCATGGATTTTTTCAAATGAAAACAAATCTGACAACTGGTGTTTCGTATTCCAATCAGGTGTATGCAGTTTTTCAAACTTAGTATAGTGTTCCTTCCCAATCAATGAACAATAATCCATCAACATTACAGTTTCAGTATCTACCGGATAAGCTTCTATACCACTATAATGGATGTTTCGGTTTGATTGCTCTGACTCAACATACGCGAGTAAAGCATTCAAACCGGTGCCAAATCCCATTTCAAAAATACGTGTTTCATGCTGTTCAATTGCCTGAACCCCATGTCTGATAAACACGTGAACTGCTTCTTGTATTGCTCCATGAGATGAATGATACGTCTCATCCAGGTGAGGTAAATAAATGGTTTTAGAACCATCACTCGTTGTGATAATCTGATGTTCCATTTAAACAATACGTAATTCTTCTTCCGTGTAATACTCATTCTGAATAAAATAATCGATCATTCCTTCTTTGAGTAAGTGCTGCTGCTGACGGTTATCAAGTGGTGGTAAATCCTTCAACAATTTATAATGCGGCCAGTTATCTCCATCTCTTCCTTCAAATTCATAGTACCCGTATGGTTCCAGCAAGGTGCAAATGGCAATGTGCATCAGATCGGTTTTCTGATTTTTATTGAATTTACGGTATCCTTCACCCAATTCATTGACTCCGATCAAAAACAGAATAGCAGAAACATCCATTCCTTCTCCAAATTTTTCTTCCAACAATGATTTCAATTTTTGAAACCTTAATTCTATGTGATGATCCATTTTCTGAAATTATAACGCAAAATTAACAATAGATTTCGACCTTTGTTGTCTTTGAAATTTGTATTTTCGAAAAAAATAGCGCGAAATGAAACAGTTTATTAAAGGTATCACACTGATTGCCGGGATGATCGTACTTGCTTCATGTGGAGGAAAAAGTGAGCAAACTGACGAAAAAAAAGATGTAACGTATAGCTACAACCACGAAAATTCTGTGATGGAATGGACAGCTTTTAAATTTGAAAGTAAAGCTCCTGTGAAAGGAACATTCAATAAAATCACGATTACTTCTGTAAGTGAGGCTGCTGATGTAAAAACATTAGCGGAATCATTTGGCTTCACAATTCCTGTGAGCTCCATTGAGACACAAGATGAATCCAGAAATGCAAAAATCATTGAGTTCTTTTTTGGAACAATGTCAACTGTCGATCTGACTGGTCATATTGTTAAGTTAGCTGATGATGGAACTGCAGAATTGGAAGTTACAATGAACGGTATTACCGGAATTGTGAAAGGAAAATACGAGATTGCAGATAAGAATTTTTCATTCAAAGCAACAATGGACATTGCAAAATGGAATACCAACAAGGCAATTGATGTTTTAAATGCTGCATGTAAAGAAAATCATACAGAAAACGGAGTGACCAAAGTATGGTCGGAAGTTGATTTGTCATTCACAACGAAAGTTGTTGAAAACGCAAAATAACAACGTATAAAGAAATTAAAGAAGGCTTGAATTTATTGTTCAAGCCTTTTTCTATTTATGGATATCGCGATATCGTCACATAGCGATATGGCGATTAAGGTCTTCTTTTTCTGTTTTCTTCCGTGCTTTTCTTTTGGCAATCACAGGAGCAATGGACAATAAGAGCATCACCAAAAACGCTAATATAAAAATGGTAACAAATAACGTATTCGAGGAATCTCCCTGAAAAATACCGATCACCGCAGCAACCATTGCACCGATCCCCATTCTGATAGCACCTCCCAAGGCTGATGCCGCCCCTGAATTATCTGTAAACGGGGCCAGCGAAGCTGCTGTTGCATTCGGGTTGACAAATCCAATTAAAAAGAGAATAGAGAAAATCCCGGCAACGATCCAATAATAATGGAGATCTGAGTGGAAATTAATTGCGATTAAAATACCGATTGCCACCAGACTCAATACCCATGAAGCAACTTTAGCAATTTTTATGTAGTTGAAATACTTTGTCAATATTCCATTGATATAGCTTCCCGATATCAATCCGGAAGCATTTATAGCAAACAACAAAGAAAAGGTGGTCTGATCTAATTTATGAATGGTCAGGAAGACGAAAGCTGCGGAAGAAACATAGGCGAATAAAATCGACATGGATAAACTCCCCGCCAGTGTATAAAATAAGAACGTTTTATTTTGGAGTATCTTCCAGTAATCTTTTGATATTTTTTTGACTTTCAATTTATTTGAATGCATATAACGACTGGTCTCCGGAAGCAAGAAGTAGATCAATGCAGCAACAATTGTCGAAAAAATTGCCAGAAAGTAAAAGATGTATTCCCAATCAGCCTCTTTCAAAAGAAGACTTCCAAAGCTGGGTGCAATCAGGGGAGCAACTCCCATTACCAACATGATTGATGAAAATGCTTTTGCTCGTTTGTCCTTTTCGTATACATCGCTGATAATCGCATTGGAGGCGACCATCCCGACACATCCTCCCAACGCTTGTAGTAATCGCATTCCGATCATCGTTTCTATATTCGGAGACAGTGCGCATCCGATTGCAGCAAGAATGTAGATAAACAACCCCACCAACAACGGCTTCTTCCTTCCATACTTATCAACGATCGGTCCGTAAATTAACTGTCCGACTGCAATTCCGACAAAGTAAGAGGTTAAGGTAAAAGCAACTTGTTTTTCGTCTGTTCCAAAATCTTCTGCAATCCGCTTGAATCCAGGGAGGTACATATCAATTGTAAAGGGTCCTAAAGCTGCAAGAATTCCAAGAAGGATAATGAGGAATGTCTTATTGATTGGTTTATTTGTCATAACGAAGCCACAAAATTAACAGTAATTATCGCGATATCGTCTTATTGCGATATAGCAAAATCATAAATAGTTGTTAAAAACACGACATTATATGTGCAGACCTCTCACATTACATGTGTTCCAAAACAATCCGAATGGATTCTGAGAAGCTACGATCAATCGAATGTTTTCGATGAATCAGCACATAATTGGTTCAATGTATCCAGCTCTTCTACTGTGAAATGACGGTAGTGTCCAACAGGAACATCCAATGAAATGTTCATAATCCGGATTCGTTTCAGACCTTTGACTTCATAGCCAAGGTACTCGCACATCCGGCGGATTTGTCTGTTTAATCCCTGTGTCAATATGATTCTGAATTTGAACCGGTCCAGTTGCTCTACAATACATTCGCGTGTTACCGTATCCAGAATAGGTACACCGGAACGCATCTTTTCCAGGAATTGTGATGTAATGGGTAGATCTACCCGAACAATGTATTCTTTTTCGTGGTTATTTCTTGCCCTAAGAATTTTATTGACAATATCTCCATCGTTGGTCATAAAGATCAATCCTTCACTTGCCTTATCCAATCTTCCCACCGGAAAAATCCGTTCAGGATAGTTAATAAAATCAACAATATTATCTTTTTCCCGTTTGGTATCAGTTGTACAGACAATTCCTCTTGGTTTGTTAAATGCCAGGTACACAGGTGCTGCTTTTTTATCCTGAATCAATTTCCCGTCCACATGGATTTGGTCATCTTTCCCTACTTTTGTTCCCATTTCAGGAATAACACCATTGATCTTTACGCGACCTTCTTCGATTAATTTATCAGCAGCCCTGCGAGAACAAAATCCGATCTCACTGAGGTATTTATTGATGCGTGTCAATTCTCCTTCGCTCATACTTATTTTACTTTACTCACCACACATGAAATGGCACGATGATCACTGAATGCTCTTTTTTGAATGAAAAAATTTGTTGAAATCAGCTCCGGGGAATGAAATACATAATCAATTCTTCCTGCAGGTAATTTCCCAACATATGTTGAACCGATTCCAGAACCACAGCTCAAAAAAGCATCTGTCAGGTGATCCTGAAACTGGTTGTAGACAAATGACACCGGCGTATCGTTAAAATCACCACATACAATGACCGGATAAGGGGAGTTACGAATATGTTCATTGATCCGGATCGCCTGATCTGCCCGCTTTGGATATGCCGTTTTTAACTTTTGAACAATTCCTTTCACGACTTCTGACTTCCCTTCAACTTCGTCCTGAATTTTACTAATCCGAAATGATTGTAAATGGGCATTGTAAACCCGAAATGTGTCCTGATTTTTTACAACATCCATATAGATACAGAAATTGTAATTTGTTTCGTCTTCCGATTCAAAAATTACGTCTCCTTTTGCAATGACAGGCAAACGGGAAAACATAACCACGCCAAAGTGTTGTCGTCCTGTTTTTTTGTAAATGTACCGTTGATGATGATCTGCCCCGTCAAATTCTTTACGAAACAAATCCGTTGTTTGAAATTCAGTCGGATTGTCCTTTTTATAAAACTCCTGAAAACAAACGACATCCGGTTGCTGATCAACGACGTAATTAAAAATGCTATCTCTGGTGGTGTATTTCTTTTCTCTGTCTTCATCGTACAAATCAAAGATTTGAACATTGTTTGACAAAACTTTGATACTTGTTATTGCATTTTTAGGTAGTTCGACCGATTCTCCGTATGCAAACAATCTCAGAAAATAAGGATATCCCGCAACAACTAACAGTAGCAACGTAATGCTCCATTTTACTGAGCGAAGAAAAGCCCAATACAGAATAACAATGAATGACAAAAACACCAGAACCGGGTATGCCAATCCAAAAAAGGGTAAAATCCACAAATGCTGAGGATGTACCAAAGGTGTCAGGTAAGAAATGATCAGAGAAACAATGAGCACAACAGAGCCTACTCTCATGATGTTTGAAAAACGCACAATCTTTTTCAGCTTGCTCACCTTACTCATTTCTATTCAATTACTGATTGCCTTGCCTGAACAACAAATCTTTCTCTTCCTTTGTCAACGATTCGTACCCGGATTTTGAAATTTTATCCAAAATTGCATCAATGCGCGCCTGCCGTTTTTTTGCTTCCAGATTGTACTCCTCGTCCGTTTTAAATCGTTTCGTTGTCGATGCTTTTTCTTTTGAATAACGGAAGTTTCCATTTTTTGTTTCTCTTCGTTTAAAAATAGAAAGTAAACCATCGCCCATTCTAATTCCCCGGTTAATAATATTGTTCATACTAAATGGATTGCGAACAGATAAAAACCCTAAAAGGGCACCTCCCAGGTGTGCAAAATAAGCGGTTCCATCTTTTGTCCCCATCCCTGCATTGTACAAATTCACCAAAATGAAAATCAATGCGAGGTAGATTAGACGCATATTGAATACTCCCCAGATAGAAACCGTTAGTTTTGGCTGATAAAATGCCGTTGCAACCAAAATTGCCATAACAGCTCCGGATGCTCCGATTACCATAGTTCCACCAACTGAAGGGAGAATTAAATGTGCGATCAATTCCAGCAATCCCCCAAAAACACCACCCAGAATATAGGTGTACAGCAAACGTTTTGCACTGAAAAATTGCTCAAAAATCCTTCCCACACTAAATAAAAACACCATATTTAACAACAGATGAATGAAATTGTAGTGCGCAAAAATACTCGTAAACAATCCCCAGGGTCTGACAATGAATTCTCTGATCGGTGTAAATAAAGCAAAAATGGAATCAGTGACATCCAGTATAAAGGCCCCCGAAATACCTCCTATAATACTGGAAACAACTTCAAGAATACCAATCGCAATAAAAACTAATACGTTGACAAAAATCAACTTCACAGTCATACCTCCTGTACGGAACGTATTTTTGAGATCGGTAAGAAGACTATTTTCAGTTTGCATATACGTGAATTATTAGTTAGAAAACAATCAATAGAAATTACGTCGGTCTGTCCTTCGCCAGTAAAGTACAAAAACGATACCTACAATTGCTCCGCCGACATGTGCAAGATGAGCAATATTATCCGTTGGAGCAGAGAAACTTTTATACATTTCGTAGACGATATACCCCCCAATTAAGTACTTCGCTTTAATTGGAATAGGTGGAAACAACAGCATTAATTCCGTATTGGGGAAAAGTACCGCAAATGCTGCCAGCAATCCGAAAACCGCACCCGATGCACCTGCCATTGAGCTGAAAACCATTGCACTGTACTCATTAAACAACTCCTGGCTGTTTGCAGAAAGTATCGGCAATTGTCGAACGTTACCTCCCCAGATGTATTCGTTGACAACGTCCATATTATACCCATCGGCAATCAATGCTTGTTTCAGTTGATAAATCTGGACAACCCCTATTGAATTGTACAACACCAACGCTCCTATCCCACAAGCAAAATAGAATATAAAATAACGTTTCGCTCCCCAGATACGTTCCAGATGAGATCCAAACATCACCAATAATAACATATTGAACACGATATGAAAAATATCAGTCGCACTGTGTGTAAACATGTGTGTAACGACTTGATATGGTTCAAATGTAGGAACGTTAAAGTAATGGGTACTTAAATAGAAGGGTAACATTTCATGTCCCATGTTGATTCCAACCATCATTACCACATAAACCAGAATATTGATGATCAGTATATTTTTTGTTACAATCGGAATGTTGTTCAGCATTTCAAAAATTTAAAATAGTTGGTGAATATCTGTTAGAGGTATTGTTTTTAATATCAGTTTTCCCCCAGGAGTATAGACGTGTTCTTCACATTGAAAAAGCGATTCAACCAGATTACTTACGTGTTCTTTATTTCCGGAGATCACTTTCGATTTTCCTGCATTTCGCGAAATATTCGAAATCAGAATGTGTGCAATTTCTCCTTTATCTATTTCCGCGAAAGAAAGGTTATGCAGAATAGCATCTACACAGTCGTTAATCGCTTCTTCCTCCAATACAGCAGGAACAGCGCTTAGCAACAATGTATCTTCCTGAATTTTACTTTCAAATCCCAATCGGCTAAGCAGCGTAAGATGAGATGTCCACGTTGCTTGTTCTCCTGATGACACTTCTTTTTCGTATGGAAATAAAAGTGTTTGTGAAGCGATCGGATGAACAATGAACTCTTTCATCATGGAATTGTAGACAATTCGCTCAAACGCCCGTTTGCCATGCACAACCATCAATCCTGTTTTTGAAGGAAAGAAAATATAGGGCGTACGGAGAAT
>DHNG01000041.1:38299-55353 GCA_002409405.1 Flavobacteriales bacterium UBA5422
CGTACGGAGAATGAATTGATCAAACTGTGTTGCCTCTTCTTCCAGCTCAATTACTTGTTGCGCTTCTTCCTGTTTTTCTTCAATTTCATCAATGTTGTAGAAATTCGCCCAATCCTGTTGCGTTGATTTATCCTCACCAAAACCATGTTTATTCAACGCTTTATGTTCCGCTGAATGGGAATTTCGCCCTACATTCTTAGTCTCCTGAGAGAACGGATTGTAATTCGGATTAACTTGTATTTGAGGTTGAACAACAGGTTGAGCATGCATGTGATATGGAAGGTCAAAGCTTTGTTCACGCTCAAAATCCAGGGTTGGCGCAATGTTATATTTCCCCAATGCCTGGCGAATCGAGCTGATCAAGATCGAGTAAATATATTTGTCTTCTTCGAATTTGATTTCTGTTTTTGTCGGATGTACATTCACATCAATTTTTGCAGGGTCAATTTCAAAATACAAGAAGTATCCCGGATACGTTTTCGGTTGAACCAAACCTTCAAACGCCCTGTTCACAGCGTTATTGAAATAACTATCCCGAAAGTAACGGTTATTCACAAACAGGAACTGCTCTCCTCGTGTTTTTTTTGCATATTCAGGTTTTACAACATATCCTGAAACCCTTACAATCATCGTTTCTTCATGAATCGGGACTAGCCGTTCATTCTGACGATCTCCGATAATATCGACAATTCTTTTGCGGAGAACAACACTTCTCAGGTTATACACTTCCGTTCCGTTATGCGTCAGGATCAAATGAATATTCGGATGCGCCAATGCGATGCGTTCAAATTCATCTTTGATGTGACGAAATTCAACGTCATTCGACTTCAGAAAATTACGTCGTGCCGGAACGTTGTAAAACAGATTCTTTACCTCAAAACTTGTTCCCTTGTTACAAACTACCTCTTCCTTTTCAATCACCTGACTTCCTTCTACCAGCACACGAGTACCTGTATCAGTTCCTTCTTGTCGCGTCTGTAATGTCACATGTGCAATTGCTGCAATACTCGCCAATGCCTCACCTCTAAATCCTTTTGTTTGGAGAGCAAAGAGATCATCTGCCGAGTGAATTTTACTGGTAGCGTGGCGCAAAAAGCAGAGCGCTGCATCTTCAGCATTCATACCTTTTCCATCATCCATGACCTGAATCAATGTCTTACCGGCATCTTTGATGTGAACGTGTATTTTTTCAGCACCGGCATCAATGGCATTCTCAACCAGCTCCTTCACAACAGAAGCAGGCCGCTGGATTACCTCCCCTGCAGCAATTTGATTGGCAATATGATCCGGAAGTACCGAAATGATGCTTTGCATATCTATCTTCTTACTGATTATTCTTCAGAAATCCATTTAGTAACGTACTCCAGTGGCTTTCGATGTGCTTTCGGCCATTCAATATCCGGATACCCGACATAGAATAAGCCCAGGCATTTATCTTGTTCTCCCAATCCCAGAAAACGGTTCGTTTCCTGGTTGTAAATGAGTTTCGGTGTTGACCAGAAACCACCCAATCCATATGCAGTACACGTCAGGTACATATTCTGAATCGCACACGCAACGGCTTCGATTTCTTCCAGTTCCATGATCTTACTCTCCGGTTGCCGTACCATAGAGACAGCTATCACAACAGAGGATCTTAATGGGCGAGAGACCAATTTTGCCAGCTTCATATCGTTTTGAGCTTCCTTCGGGGTCACCTCCAAATATGTTTTCCCCAAAAAATCGCTCAATTTCTGTAGTCCACTATCTGTAAAAACATGAAACCTCCATGGCTGGGTATTTCCATGATTAGGAGCCCACAATGCGTTATTGATAATCAGTTCAATTTGTTCTTTATGCACTTTTCGTGAGCTATACTGCTCCGGAAAAATAGTTCGTCTGCTACGAATTAATTCTGTTATTTCTGAAAGATTGTATTTCATGGTTATCGTATTCGCTCCTGATTATTCGACAGGCTTACAAAAATAATAATTTTTAAGCAGAGAAATTTAGATTTTAAGTTGTTATTAACAGCATAAGCAAAGTCATTTACCTTAAATTACTATATCGCTATATTCCGATATTCATAATTCGATATTCAGCCACTATTATTCCTTAACTAAAAATGTTCACTTTAACAATACCCAAAAAGCATTATTATTTCATTTTTTGTAAACTTTTTCATGTTAGAAAAAATATAAAAAATTAAAAATCAATTGATTAATAATGAAAATTTGTAAACTTTTAAAAAATTAATTTTCATATAGTTGTTTTATAATTTACATTTGTCAACCAATACAAAGCAACCAAACTTTTCAATCAGTTAAGAAATGGAAACCATAGAAAAAGACAAAATCGAACAAATTGAGGGCGATAAAAGCCTATCTCAAGTACCGTTTCCAACCAATCGTCCGGTTGAATTGGAAGCAGATGTTGTTCGTTTTCAGAATAACAAGGAAAAATGGATTGCGTTCATTGGATTGATTGATGGTCGTCCGTATGAAATATTTACCGGATTACTGGACGATGAAGATGGCATTGCAATTCCAAGGTGGGTTGACAACGGACGAATCATCAAAGGAAAGGAACAAGACGGAACTTCCCGTTACGATTTTCAGTATAAAAACACAAGGGGCTACAAAACAACCATCGAAGGTTTATCCTACAAATTCAATCCCGAATACTGGAATTACGCCAAATTACTTTCAGGAACATTGCGATATGGTATGCCTATTGAAAAAGTAGTTGAATTGATTAACAGCCTTCAGTTGGAAGGAAACATCAATCCCTGGAAAAATGGTGTTGCAAGAGCCTTAAAGCGCTACATACCAGGCTGTACAGACGAAGAATAAACTAAATAGTAACAATTTAAGAGATACAATCATGAGCATTTTTGACAAACGAGTAAATTACAAACCATTCGAATATCCGGAGGTTTTGAAATTTACAGAAGCAATTAACAAATCATTCTGGGTGCACAGTGAAGTAGATTTCACCGCTGACACACAAGACTTTCATTCAAATCTGACAATGGCTGAACGTACTGCAATCAAACATAGCTTATTGGCCATTGCACAAATAGAAGTAGCCGTAAAAACATTTTGGGGAAACATCTTCCTTCATTTTCCAAAACCTGAATTCAATGGACTGGGAAGTACATTCGCAGAATGTGAGTTCCGCCACTCAGAAGCATATTCCCGCCTGTTAGAGGTACTTGGATATAACAATGAATTCCAAAAACTGATGGATATACCTGTCATCCGTGAACGCGTTGAATACCTTTCGGGAGTACTACAGGACACACGATCCGATGACAGAAAAAAATATGTTGTATCGCTAATTCTGTTTACGATCCTTATTGAAAATGTATCCTTGTTTAGCCAATTTGCGATTATTCTATCCTTTACACGATTCAAAGGGTATATGAAGAATGTTAGCAACATCATTGCATGGACATCAGTAGATGAACAAATACACGCAAATGCGGGAATTTACATTGTGAACACAATTAAAGAGGAGTTTCCTGACTTCTTTGATGCTGAAACAATGGCGCAAATCAGAACAAGTGTAGAAGATTCTATCGAAGTTGAACGAAAAATTCTGGACTGGATTTTTATCGAAGGAGAATTGGACATCATCAACAAAAAAGACTTGTTGAATTTCATGAAATTCAGAGTCGATGAAAGCATGAAGCAAATTGGATTCGATACTATTTTCAATGTTACGAACTCCGAATACCAACCCATGAGCTGGTTTGAGGAAGAAGTATTCGCTAACAGCCTGGACGATTTCTTTGCTAAACGACCCGTAGACTATACAAAACATGACAAAAGCATTACTGCTGAAGATTTATTTTAAAAAACAGGCAAAACATATTTTACAATGGAAAGATTATGGTGGAAAAACTCCGAGAGTGAGCAAATACTAAACAGAGGATACCTGTTAAAAGGAGAAACGGTGGAAGGTGCAATTGATCGCATTTGTGAAGCGGCAGCAAAGAGATTATACAAACCGGAGCTAAAAGAAGCGTTTGTAGAAATGATTGAGCGTGGGTGGATGAGTTTAAGCTCCCCGATTTGGGCAAACATGGGAACAGAACGGGGATTGCCTATCTCTTGTTTCAACGTCCACGTACCCGATAGCATTGAAGCCATTACTCACAAATTAGGAGAGGTGATCATGCAAACCAAAACAGGAGGAGGAACATCCGGGTATTTCGGAGGGTTGCGATCAAGAGGAAGTGCTGTAACTGATAATGGTAAGAGCAGTGGGGCCGTTAGTTTTATGAAGCTATTTGATGCTGCAATGGATACAATTTCGCAAGGAGGTGTAAGAAGAGGAGCATTTGCTGCATACCTGGATATCGATCACCCGGATTGTGAAGAATTCATCCAAATTAAAAACATCGGAAATCCCATTCAAAATTTGTTCTTCGGCGTCTGCGTTCCCGATTACTGGATGCAGGAGATGATTGACGGGGATATGGAAAAACGTGAATTGTGGGCCAAGATACTCGAAAGCCGTCAGCAAAAAGGATTACCTTATATCTTTTTCACTGATAATGTAAACAGAAACAAACCACAGGTATATAAGGACCACAACCTGATGATCAATGCCAGCAACTTATGCTCTGAGATCATGTTACCTTCAACAGATGATGAATCATTTATTTGTTGTTTATCCTCTATGAATCTTGAATTGTATGACGAGTGGAAAGATACCGAAGCAGTAAAACTGGCAACTTTCTTTCTTGATGCAGTATTGCAAGAGTTCATTGCTAAAACAGAAGACAATTACTACCTGTCCGCTGCCAATAAATTTGCTAAACGTCACAGAGCATTAGGATTAGGAGTACTTGGTTGGCATTCATTACTGCAAAAACGAATGATTTCTTTTGAAGGGTTAGAAGCAAAACAACTCACTCATGAGATCTTTAATCACCTGTACGAAAAAACAGAAAAGGCAACTCAAGAACTTGCTCGCATCTATGGCGAACCAGACCTGCTGAAGGGATACGGAAGACGTAACACAACAACAATGGCAATTGCTCCGACAACTTCTTCCTCCGCAATTCTTGGACAAACATCTCCGGGTATCGAACCATTTAGTAGTAATTACTATAAAGCAGGACTTGCCAAAGGGAATTTTATGCGAAAAAATAAATACCTGAAAACATTACTGGAAGAAAAAGGAATTGATAACGAAGACATCTGGAGAAGTATTATGCTTAATGGAGGAAGTGTTCAACATCTGAAGGAATTAAACGAACATGAAAAAGGGGTTTTCAAAACATTTAAGGAAATCAGCCAATTGGAAATTATTCAACAAGCATCTATTCGTCAAAAATTTGTAGACCAGTCGCAGAGTCTAAACCTTAATATCCCTGCCGAACTACCAATCAAAGAAGTAAACAAATTATTGATTGAAGCCTGGAAGCTAGGTGTTAAGACACTTTATTACCAGCGTAGTCAAAGTGTTTCAAAAGAACTGGTAACAGAGTTGGTTAGCTGTAGTAGCTGTGAAGCATGATCTGTTATAATACTTGAGTCTAAAAACCGTATCAAAATTTGATGCGGTTTTTTTATTTATGCAATTTGAACATACTTAAATATCGGAATATTGCGATATAATCATTTTTCAAAAATAAAAATAAAGCCTTGTATAAAAGTATATTATTCACTATATTCATATAACTATCTTTATTAATCACCTTTTAAAAACCAACTAAATATGGGAGCCACTAAATACGAATTTTATTCCGATGAGTTGATCAACACAGCAGGTTTACTCAAAGCAATTGCCCATCCGGCACGGCTAAAAGCATTGTTAATCATTGCCAATGAAACAGACAAGGACGTAACCATTAAAGACATTGCAAAAGAGATTAAATTATCTCAATCAACGCTTTCAGTTCACCTCAAACAACTCCATTCCTCCGGACTCATAAAAACAGCCGTTACAACGAATGAAAGCAAATGCTGTAAAGTATTCAGAGTAAACAAACTTGCATTTACTCATTTAATCAACCTATTGGAGCACCTTCTCAAAAAAGTCGATCTGAAGAAGGATGATCGATACGAATCATTCAGTCACTTCTACAGCAAACTAACATCTATTCATAACTGGAATCAGTGTTTTGAATCTTAAACCCATCATGTTATTTGCCTAAAAGTTCTGCTCAATTCAGTTTTTGAGGAAGAATCAGTTATCTTTGCGCTCTGATTTTCCAGAATCCAATAACAAGAAGGTAGCATGAAGAATAGCGAAGCGGTAGAAAAAAGAAGAACATTTGGAATTATTGCCCATCCGGATGCCGGTAAAACAACACTAACAGAAAAATTATTGTTGTTTGGAGGAGCAATACAAACTGCGGGAGCGGTAAAAAACAATAAGATCAAAAAAACCGCAACGTCCGACTTCATGGAAATTGAAAAACAGAGAGGTATCTCTGTTGCAACCTCTGTTATGGCATTTGAATATTCAGGTAAACAGATAAACATCCTGGATACTCCTGGACACAAAGACTTTGCCGAAGATACGTATCGTACACTAACCGCTGTCGACAGTGTGATTTTGGTTATTGACAGTGCCAATGGAGTCGAGTCACAAACAGAAAAATTAATGGAAGTTTGCCGCATGCGGAATACGCCGGTAATTATCTATGTCAACAAAATGGACCGAGAAGGAAAAGATGCCTTTACCCTATTGGATGAACTAGAAGAAAAACTGAACATAAAGGTACGTCCGTTAACATGGCCGATCGGAATGGGTGACAGATTCAAGGGTGTTTATAACCTACATGAACAAAATCTGAATTTATTTCAGGCAAACAAAACTAAAATTGCTGAAGACGTTGTAACAATTAAAGACCTTTCAGATCCTGCACTTGATGAAATCGTCGGAACATTATTTGCAGACGAATTAAGGGAAGAAGTTGAAATCATCAATGGTGTCTATGACGAATTTAACAGGGAGAAATGCCTGGACGGAGAATTGGCTCCTGTTTTTTTTGGTTCGGCAGTCAACAACTTTGGAGTAAAAGAATTGCTAGACACATTTATTCAAATATCCCCTTCGCCCAGAGGTCGAGATACAGACATGCGATTCATTGAACCAGGCGATTCAAAATTTTCCGGGTTTGTTTTTAAAATCCATGCCAATCTGGATCCAAAACACAGGGATCGCATTGCGTTTTTGCGTATTGTTTCAGGAAAATTTGAACGAAATACATTCTATACACACGTCCGTTCTGACAAAAAAATGAAGTTTGCCAATCCAACGTCATTCATGGCACAAGATAAATCGGTAATTGATGAAGCATTTCCCGGAGATGTAATCGGATTATACGATACCGGAAACTTTAAAATTGGGGACACATTAACGGAAGGAGAAAAACTTCAATTTAAAGGAATCCCTTCTTTTTCACCGGAAATTTTTATGGAATTGGAAAATCTGGATCCGATGAAATCCAAGCAATTAGACAAAGGGATTCATCAGTTAACAGATGAAGGTGTTGCTCAGATGTTCATCATGCAACCAGGAAACAGAAAAATTGTAGGAACTGTAGGTCAATTACAATTTGAAGTCATCCAATATCGATTAATAAATGAATATGGTGCAAATTGCCGGTTCACACCAAGGAATTTCACAAAAGCAGTTTGGATTACGACAACAAATCAGGAACAGTTAGATTCATTTAAGCGAGCAAAAGCAAATTATCTGGCAACCGATAAAGATGGGAACATGGTATTTTTAGCAGAGACACAGTTTCTGTTACAAATGGCTGAACAAGATTATCCGGACATCACATTCCATAAAAACTCTGAATTCAAATTGGAGGTATAGCTATATCGTCTTATCGCTATATTGCGTTATAGCTATTTATAAAAATTGAGGAATCGCGTTTTTTTAGAATACGAACGATTGTTATAACCATTTAGACTCAATACGGCTTGCTGCCTTTTTCACAAAACGCTTCAAGGTAGATTCTCGATCTGAAATATTATTGCATCTGATCTGATCAATTGCAACCATCTCTCCATTTCTATAAAATGCAAATTCAAATGTAACGGAAACAGCAGCATTTCGGTAAATTTCCCTCAACGTTCCTTGGTCTAATTTTTCCGCAAAAGGATATTTAATTTCTGAAGTTTTGTATTTTCTATCGTATCCTCTTACCGAAACAATAACATATGTATCAAATCCCTTCTCTTTCAGCACATTCGTAAGTGAATCACCTGCTAAGACAGCCGAACTCTCTCCTGATTTCACATAATTTACAGAAGGAGTTGTCTTGATATTAAAATCGTTTAATAACGTAACCAATGTACTTTCAATGGTAAAACGTTCTTCAATTTTATCAAACTGTCCGACAACTACAACATTTTTGAGTTTCAAGTTACTAAGCTGCGAAAAAGAGCTCAATGAAATCAACAAAAACAAAACGATGACACTATTTTTCATGTGTTAGAAAATTTCTTTAGCAATCGCCTTCACAGACGATGAATTTGACATTGTATAGTAATGGATACAAGGGACTCCCTGCTCCTTCAGTTCTTTTGATTGATGAATTCCCCACTCAACCCCTAACTTTTCAGCATCCTGGTTGGTTTTACATTTCAACAATTCTTTCGACAATTCTTCCGGGTAGTCGATGTGAAAGAATTTAGGTAAAAAAGAAATATGGTTCAACGTCTTAATCGGCTTAATACCAGGAATAATTGGAACTGTAATCCCTACACTACGACATGCTTCCACAAAACGGAAATATTTTGAATTATCAAAAAACATTTGAGTCACAATGTATTCAGCACCTGCATCCACCTTCCTCTTCATATATTCCAGATCCGTGGATAAATTCATCGCTTCAAAATGTTTCTCCGGATACCCCGCAGCACCAATACAAAAATCAGTTGACTCCAGGTGAATATCATCCATCAGATAAACACCGTTATTCATCTCTTTCACCTGATGAATCAATTCAACAGCATACGAATGCCCGTTTTTATGTGGACGAAAAGCTGTTTCCGTTTTGATCGAATCACCCCGCAAAGCCAGCACATTATCGATACCTAAAAACTGTAGATCGATTAACGCGTTTTCAGTTTCCTCTTTTGAGAATCCTCCACAGATCAGGTGAGGCACAGCATCGACGTGGTATTTATTCATAATCGCTGCACAAATCCCAACTGTCCCCGGACGCTTTCGAACGGAGATTTTTTCCAACAACCCATTGTCATGCTCTTTATAAATATACTCTTCCCGGTGGTATGTAACATTGACATACTTCGGTTTAAATTCCATTAACGGGTCGATTCCATCATAAATCGACTGAATGCTTTTTCCTTTTAAGGGTGGTAAAATTTCAAAGGAGAACAGAGTCTCTTTTGCTTGAGCGATGTGTTCGGTTACTTTCATTATCAGTCAAAGATAGATATTCCATTTTCATTAGCGCATTTCACAACAATTTTTATGAAATTCTTTAGAAAATCACTGGATCAGGTTTAATTTTTTATGGCTTTAATTCCCGGCAATTCAATTCCTTCCAGGTATTCAAGCATCGCTCCCCCACCTGTTGAAACATATGAAACTTTGTCTGCCAGTCCGAACTTATTGATCGCAGCGACAGAATCACCTCCTCCGATGAGTGAAAAAGCACCTTTCTCCGTAGCTTCGACAATCGCATTTGCAACATCAGCAGTACCTTTTTGGAAATTTTCCAATTCAAACACTCCCATTGGACCGTTCCACAAAATCAGTTTCGATGCGGTAATAATTTTTGCAGCATCTACAGAAGTAACAGCCCCCGTATCCAATCCCATCCAACCGTCGGGAATTTCATCAATTTTAACTTCTTTTCTGTTGGCGTCATTGTCAAATCGATCGGCAATGATTGTATCAACAGGAATATACAGATTAACTCCTTTTTCTTTCGCTTTAGCCAAAATATTCAAAGCCACATCAATGTAGTCATCTTCCACGAGTGAATTTCCGACTTTCCCACCTTGCGCTTTCACAAAAGTATATGCCATTCCTCCTCCGACAATCAGATTATCAACTTTATCAAGCAGGCGTTCAATAATGGTAATTTTAGAAGAAACTTTTGCACCTCCTACAATTGCTGTAAGCGGTTTTTCAGTACTATTCAACACTTTATCTACCGCCTCAATTTCTCCTTCAATCAGGTAACCGAACATTTTATCATTCGGAAAATAATTAGCTACAATTGTTGTTGAAGCATGCGCTCTATGGGCTGTTCCGAATGCATCATTGATATACACATCCCCGTGTTTCGCCAATGCCTCGGCAAAGCTTTCTGTCCCGGCAGTTTCCTGCTTATAAAAACGAACGTTCTCCAACAATAAAATCTCTCCCGGCTGTAAATTTCTACTTGCACTCAACGACTCTTCATTGATACAGTCCGAAACAAATTTAACAGGTACCCCCATCACTTTTGCAACCTGATCAACGATGTGTTTAAGCGAATACTTCTCTTCCACTCCGTTCGGGCGCCCCAAATGTGACATCAACACTACGCTTCCTCCATTTTTCAAAACATGTAAAATAGTTGGTGCAGCAGCACGAATACGTGTATCGTCCGTCACCTCAAACGTTTCTTTGTTAAGCGGAACGTTAAAATCTACACGGATCAGCGCACGTTTTCCGGAAAAATTGTAAGAATGAATATCAGCCATTGAATTTAAATTAATTGGCGCAAATTTAGCTTTTTTTTCATTCTGAATTAACCTCTAAATCGGTTTTTCAATAGGATTGTGATTTTATTATGCAAACATACATCTCCCCGAAGGGGAAAATGAATTCACTTCAAATCAACATGTTTTTAATTAATTGGTTTTCAAAAAACTAAGATTAACCCCATTTCATTTCTCCATTATTTGGCACAATTTTTTAAGTCTACTTCCAAAAATAATTTGTAGCTTTAAGAAGCTATGTAAAAAATAACAGTATGAAGAAATTACTTTTTATAATCTCATTTTCACTTATCAGTATAATGAGTTGGGGACAAACATGCGTAGACAAGTGGACTACCATTGATGACGAATCGGGAAAGAAAAAATCGATTGTCGAATTGTACAAATACGAAGGTCAGTTGTACGGAAAAATCACGTATCTCTATCCTCGTGAAGGGCGGGAAGAAAATCCGAAATGCACCCTGTGTACAGATGACAGAAAAAACAAGCCACTCATTGGTCTTCAAATCGTAAGAAACCTGAAATGGGATGGAGAAGTTTGGCACAGCGGAACAATTGTGGATCCTGAAAACGGAAAAACATATAAAGTAAAAATGTGGATCGACAAAGACACTCCGGACAAATTAAATGTCAGAGGTTATGTTGGTCCCTTCTACAGAACCCAAACGTGGGAACGTGTGAAGGACTAAGACAAGTAATACAATTATTTGAAAGGGGGAATTTCCCCCTTTTTTTATTGCTTTTGAATGGAGTAAACCATGACGGAATTCCCTCCTTGATTTCCTTTCCCTTGCGATGTGGCGATCAATTCTTTTCCATCCGGTGAAACGGCTAGTCCTACGGGATAAGAATCGGCATTAATTTCCGTCACAATCTTCCAATCTGAGTTCCGGATCACAACTATCTTACTTTCATTATTCACCGCCGCAAATATAAATTCACTCTTAGGATCCATCGCAATTGTACGGGCTCCGGTTCCTACAAACACACTCTTATCAGGTTTTACGGTCATCGTTTTAACTTCTTCGGGATTGAAATGATAACGTACGTCACTCCATTTTACCTTATCGACATATCCCGTTTTATTCACACTCATGTAGATGTACTCCGTATCAACCAGAATATGACGGATATTCGGCTTCAGTCCGACCACACTTCCAACCTTGGAAAAATTAGTTGTTCTGAAAACAGCCAATCCGCCGTTTCCTCCCATCCGGCCAATCAACAAATACTTACTGTCAGGTGTGAAAGTTGTTCCCCGCAGACAATTACTACAATTATTGTCCCGGTCAATGACTTCAGTTGTGTCATACACCAGTGTCACACGCTTGTCTACTTCCAGTAATTTAACATAATTAAATTGAAACGGGTCGTTGGAAGAAACATCCAAAATTCCCACGGTGTTATCTCCCCAATGCGTTACGGCAACAAATTTTCCGTCAGGAGAAGCAGCAATCATCTTTGGGAGAGGTGCTGTGGGAATTACACGTACAATCTCATCTTTTTTTGTATCAATTACACACAGTGCTGATGGCAGCTGGGCATTTGCATCGTAACTTCTCCTGTAATAGGTCACAAACAACCAATCGCCATTTGCCGATAAACAGGCCTCGACCGGTTTTCCGGAAAAAAAGTTCGGGTTTAATCGCTCTTCCGGAAAAACATAGTCGAAAAGTGTGTATTCATTGTTTTTAAATAACTGCTTATTACTTGCAGAAAACTTGTGGGAAATAACTTTTATTTTTTTATGTGTCTTCGCATCAAAAACAACGGTCTCATATCCTTCCAATGACTGGATGTAATACTTCGAGCCATCCAGACTGAACGTTACTGATTTTGGGGAGTTGATTGCTGATTCGTAGACATCTTTTTCGCTGGATGTTGCACTTTTATAATACTGGTTTCGATGCGTCAACTCTAACGTGAGTATATTATTTTCAGAAGATCGTTGACCAATCGGTACTTTTTTCAACTGTCCGAAGGAACAAAAGGCGGTTAATATCAGTAAAAAAAGAGGTTGAAAGGTTTTTATCATGTAAATCAATTTTACCGCATTTAACGTATTCGTTTTACATTGGTTACACATTCTGTCACATTTTCATTCAACGAACAGACACATAACTTCGTTCTCTCCGGAATGTGGAAGTCAGAATAAATGCATTCCCCATCAATAAAATCGCTATTTTTGTCTGTTTCAATACGATTAGCGCAACATAACTGTGAAGAATAAGAACAAAAAAAAGATCTTCAACGACCCTGTTTATGGGTTTATTTCCATACCAAACGATTTCATTTTTGATCTCATCGAACACCCGTACATGCAACGGTTGAGAAGAATCAGGCAACTGGGAATGTCGCACCTTGTCTACCCCGGTGCCTTGCACACCCGTTTCCATCATGTATTGGGCGCGATGCATCTGATGAATTTAGCCGTTCAGGTGATTAGAAGAAAAGGACATGAGATAACAGAAAAAGAAGAACAAGCGGTTTTAGCAGCTATTTTACTGCATGATATCGGGCACGGACCATTCAGTCATGCACTGGAACACGACATTGTCAATGGTGTAAGTCATGAAGACATCTCCAGTTTTTTTATGCAGCGACTGGAACATGAATTTGGGGATAAATTACGCCTGACACGGGAAATTTTTACCAATCAGTACCACAAACCATTCTTATACCAACTGGTATCCAGTCAACTGGATATGGATCGTATGGACTACCTGAACCGAGATAGTTTTTATACTGGTGTAAGCGAAGGTGTGATCGGAAGTGACCGGATCATTGAAATGCTCGATGTACATGAAGGAAATCTGGTATTGGAAGAGAAAGGAATCTACTCTGTAGAGAAATTTATCACTGCCCGCAGGTTGATGTACTGGCAGGTGTACCTGCACAAGACCGTTGTGTCTGCTGAGCATTTGTTGATTAACACCTTAAAAAGAGCGAAACAAGTATCCCTGGAAGGCAAAGAATTGTTTGCTTCCCCTGCCCTCGCCTACTTCTTAAAGAATAATATTACCCGCAGTGATTTTGAAACCAATCCCTTGACATTGGATACCTTTGCATTGTTGGATGATTATGACATCATGGGGGCGATTAAAGTATGGCAATTCTGCGATGATACCATTTTGTCTGATTTGTCAAAACGATTAATCAACCGGAAATTATTTAAAATTAAAATTTCCAAAGAGCCGTTTTCTGAATCAGAATTAAATACAAAGCGACAGGAAATTGCAGCTAAATTAGGAATTTCAGAAGAGGAAACGGCTTATTATCTTCATGCATCGCGCTTGGTAAATAATGCCTATAATCAGGAAAAACAAACGATCAATCTGTTAATGAAAAATGGAGAAATCATTAATCTGACAGACGCATCTGACAATCTGAATATCTCCGCATTGACAAAACCTGTTGAGAAATTCTTTATTTGTTATCCTTCGTAATATCTGAAAAATAATACATTTGTTCTAAATAATATACCATGGAATCATTCTTTCTAAATCTTGGACTTTCGTACACATGGAGTAAAGCTCTTCCCTACATTTTAATGATCATTTTAGGAGTGTTGATCGGTATTTATTTATTCAGAAAAACAAAATCAAAAATCATACGCATCATTGCCATTCTATTAATCGGTACTCCGTTTGGAATTTATTTTGCGATTAATCCTATCTATCAAGGAGATTTCACCAATGAATCGCGCATTGTTGAACATTCTCCCCAAACAAGTGAACTATCCGGTAAAAAACTGGTTGTGATTTCACTTCCGGGATGTGGTTACTGCAAAGAATCTGTTGAGCGATTGAGGCAAGTAAAAAAACTACACCATAATTTAGAGGTGGAATATGTGGTTACTTCTACCGACAGTACAACCCTTGACTTTTATAAAGAAGTAATCAAGGGTGAATTTCCATTACGACTGGCTAACAATCCTGATGAAATGTCAAAAATCGCTCAGGGCAGGTATCCAAGTTTCGTCCTGGTCAATGAAAAAGAACCAATGACTGTTTGGGTCAACAATACATTTGGAGTAATGGCAATGGACGAGGTTGTAAACAACTTCAAATAAACCATTCTTCTTTCACTGTATTTTTTTGAATTCTTTTTATGGAATTCTCCATTCCATTGCATCTGTATAGTATAAATCCTTGCTAAAAGCGTGTTTAAGAATAGAAAATACCGAAAATTATCCGATGAAGAGCTTGTATTACTGATCCGGCAGGAACAAGCTTCTCAATGCATTGGTATTCTTTACGAGCGCTACGGTCACCTGGTATTTGGTTTAGCACTCAAGTACCTTAAAAACAAGAATGAAGCAGAAGACCTGACCGCTCATGTGTTCGAACACCTCTTCAATAAACTCCAAAAGCATACCATTCAGCATTTCAAATCCTGGTTGTATACACTTTCCAGAAATGAATGTCTGATGTTCCTCCGGAAACAGCAACCACAAGGTAATGTGTCAGCAGAAATGTATGCACTTCAGGAAGAACCTGCTGAAGATCTTGCAGAAAAAGAAATAAAGCTGGAATTACTGGAAGAAAAAATGACGCTTCTAAAAGATGAACAACATGCTTGTATACGCTTGTTCTATCTGGAAGAAAAGTCATATCAGCAAGTAAGTGATGAATTGAAGCTACCACTCTCAAAAGTGAAAAGCGCCATTCAAAACGGAAAACGAAATTTAAAATTATTGTTAGAGCAACATCATGAGTTCAACAAGTAAAAAACAGAACGAGCACCTGACACGCGAAGAAATTCAGTCGTATCTTACTACTCATAACGAGCAGGAAAAGCGGGTTATTGAAGGAAAGGCACTCGAACATGAATTTGATAATGAAGCCCTTGAAGGATGGTCCGCTTCCGGTGCAGGAATTTCTGATCTGAAACGACTAGACAAAAAATACAGCCATTCTTTTAAAACGTGGATGATCTATTCAGGAATCGCAACAATTTTAGTTGTAACAGGGATTTATTTTTACACCCGAAACCAAGAGCAACCGATTCAACTAGCAGCGGTAAATATTGAGAAAACAGACTATATTTTGCCGGATTCAGTAGAAAAACTCATTGAAATTCCAAAAAACGAACTGATCACATTGGATGAAATGAAATTTGTTAAACAGCAACCAAAATCAGTAACAGAAGAAAAAACAAGTGAGAAAAAACAGGGAATAATTGAAACTAAACCCATTGAGATCGATGAATTACCTGTCTTAAAACCTACAGTAGCAATAGAAAAGCAAACGTTGAAAAAAATGAAAGCGAAGGAGATTTATCTGAACAATTTAAAGTTAGTTGATTACAGAAATTACCGGAAAAAACCTGAGTTAACAGTAGAATCTATTCAACTTTCAGGAGTCCCTGCTGATAAAGAAATCAAAGAAGAACAATTGAAAGAATCAACAACTTCCACCATCGACATTTCCTATTATGATTACATCAACAAAACAACACGCTTACTGGACGATGGGGCATTTAAAAAGGCATTAGCAAGATGCAACATCATTCTGACGCATTACCCGGATGATGTAAACGCGCTCTTTTATTCCGGAGTTTGTTATTACAATCTTTCAGAATATAACCGGGCGATCGAGGCATTTCAATTATGTGTGGAATCAACCTTCAATAATTTTGACGAAGAAGCCGAGTGGATGCTGGCAAATAGCTACCAGGCAATCGGAGAAAAGGACAAAGCGAAAGCAATCTTCCAATTGATAAAAGAAAAAGGAGGTTTTTACAGTAAAAAACTATAAGCCGCCAATCTTCGCAAACTGGCGGCTACTTCTTTTATTTTCTGATTTCTATTTTGTTTACCTTCACCCCACGGTCTGTTGTCGTTAGTATCTGATAAATTCCATCGGCAAATCCCGATAAATCAATGACAGGTGAGTAGTGATCCGGAGACGAATTTTTATACACCAATCGTCCGGCGTTGTCCATCACCTGAATGACCGAAATCGGATCAGTTGAGACAATCGTAAACAATCCATTCGTCGGATTTGGATAAACTTCAAATGTTGTTGTTTTATCTTCCAATCCCAGGCAGGCATCTACAACAACTGATGCCTGGGCACTATTTACACATCCATTCTCAGCCGTATACGAATAACTTAAGTTCCAGGTCCCTACTCCGGCAATTGCAGGGTCAAACACTCCGTTGGCAACACCATTTCCTGAGTAATTACCTCCTGTCGGCGCTCCCGAAGTCAACGACAATGCAGCATGATTCACACAGAAATTAGGTAATGAACCAAAAGTTACAACCGGTAAATCCAAAGGAGAAGCACCTACCGAAGTACTAGCACTTGTACAACCTCCGACTGTTTGGGTAACCGTATACGTTCCGGCGGAAGAAAC
>DHNG01000041.1:55522-55648 GCA_002409405.1 Flavobacteriales bacterium UBA5422
GGTGTAGTTGCACCCGTTGACCATGATAAATTACTTCCTGTCGCTGTCAATGTGGACGAGCCACAGGTATTCGAAACGGAAACCGTCGGTGCTGCTGGTGTTCCTGTTGGACTAGCTGTCGCCGAA
>DHNG01000041.1:56043-56240 GCA_002409405.1 Flavobacteriales bacterium UBA5422
GTAATCGATGGTGTAGTTGCACCTGTTGACCACGATAAATTACTTCCCGTAGCTGTTAATGTGGACGAACCACAGGTATTTGAAACGGAAACAGTCGGTGCTGCTGGTGTTCCTGTTGGACTAGCAGTTGCCGAAGCACTTGCACTTGTACAACCGCCAACCGTCTGTGTTACTGTATACGTTCCGGCGGAAGAAAC
>DHNG01000041.1:56411-56797 GCA_002409405.1 Flavobacteriales bacterium UBA5422
GCACCCGTTGACCACGATAAATTGCTTCCGGTAGCTGTCAATGTGGACGAACCACAGGTATTCGAAACGGAAACCGTCGGTGCGGCAGGGGTTGCTGTTGGACTAGCTGTCGCCGAAGCACTTGCACTTGTACAACCGCCAACCGTTTGTGTTACTGTATACGTTCCGGCGGAAGAAACCGTAATCGATGGTGTAGTTGCGCCCGTTGACCACGATAAATTACTTCCTGTCGCTGTCAATGTGGACGAGCCACAGGTATTTGAAACGGAAACCGTCGGTGCGGATGGTGTTCCTGTTGGACTAGCAGTTGCCGAAGCACTTGCACTCGTGCAACCTCCGACTGTCTGTGTTACTGTATACGTTCCTGCGGAAGAAACCGTAATCGA
>DHNG01000041.1:56980-79337 GCA_002409405.1 Flavobacteriales bacterium UBA5422
GTGTAGTTGCACCCGTTGACCACAATAAATTACTTCCCGTAGCTGTTAATGTGGACGAACTACAGGTATTTGAAACGGAAACCGTCGGCGCGGATGGTATTGTATTTACCTGGACTGTTCCTGTTGTTGAAGCTGCTCCCCCATTCACTGATAGGGAAATTGTCTTTGTTCCGGAAGTTGCATATGTTACTGTATGCGGTCCTGCTCCGGTTGCTGTAGCAGGCGTTGCTCCTGCACCAAAATTCCAATTCCAGGATGTTGCTCCAACGGAGTTATTGGTAAATGTCACCGTAGCTCCGCTACAAATAGTCGTTTGAGACGAAGAAAATCCTGCTGTAACAACTCCCGGAGAATCACCGGAACCGGTTAATTCAAAATTATATGTTCCTTCATCACAATCATTATTGGTAAAGCTTAACACGCCTGTAAACGGACCAATTCCATTAGGAGTAAACGAAACAACAAACGTAGTTGATCCTCCTGCCGGAATGGTTGTCGAGCCAAATGAAGTACTCACAGAGAATTGAGATGCTCCGGTAATTGTAATTGGTGGAGTAAGTGTAAGTGCTGATGTACCTGTATTTTGAACAGTAAACGTTTGGGTCACTGTAGCACCTGTTGTCTGTGTACCAAAGTTGAAAAATCCACCGTCCAGGACTTCCGTCCCATTGGCTAAAACTTGTATCTCTACTGGTTGGGATGCATTCATCCGCACATTGTCAACATATAAATTTCCTCCGTTCCCCGCATTCGTAGCCCTGAACCGAAATTGAACCGACGAAGAAGACGATCCGACAAATGAACTCAGATTGATTGTTTCTGTACGCCAGTTTCCAGCTGCAGTCGGTGCCCAATAAGCATCTTGTGTTGTCGTTACTGTTTGCAATGTTGTTCCGCTTTTATCATATACCGGAGTTGCTTGCCATGTAGCACCGCAATTTGTAGAGATTTCAACACGTAAACGATCTGTATTGCCATTTACCCTTCTTCGATAAGCAACATCAAACGAAAGCTGTGCAGAAGCTGCATTACATGGTAAAATAAAATAAGGAGTGTATAGGTATTCATCCTGGTTCGTGCCATTTCCATAGTTCGTCATTACTGCACAGGCATTATTCGTAACTCCTGTACTGGAAACAGCTGTTGCCCCTACCCACGCATAGCAGTCACTATTCGGATTAACAACTGTCCAACGAACATCCGGAGGGAATTGCCCACCGTCAAAATCCTGGGAGTAATTTGGTTGATATCCATTCGAAACAGCGAATGTAATTTCAGACGCATCAAATGTTGTATGCGGATCTGCAACGCCATTTGGCATCAGTGAAACGGCATTGAAGGTATGAATCCCCAATGTTGTTGTAAATGCAGGCAATGTAACATTCGCACTACCCGCAGGTGCAATACTTCCCGTCCAGTTGAAATTCACCGGCGTTCCTCCGTCGATGGTATACCGGATCGTTGCGGAAGTAAGGTTGGCAGTTCCTCGGTTTCTCAATACAACTGTTGGAGTAATCGAACCGGGACAGTGGTCTCCCTTGGGGTTAATAATGTTAACAACAGAAGCATCATTTACTGCCGGGGGCACACAGGCATCCGACGTAATCAGAGATGCCCTGATCGGGCTATTTTCCAGAACAGTACGCATTCGCATTCGCTGATCATTGGTAAAAATATTCATGCACAAATCGTCTGAATAATCCATGTAATTCCGTACCATGTCCAACGAACCACACGATTGATGAGTCGTCGCACATCCGTAATTGGCCGCATCAGAAGGTGGGGTATCCAGGCAAAAGTCATCCACAGCACAATTCGGACTATCTCCCCAGATGTGGCGCAATCCCAGCCAGTGCCCGATTTCATGGGTAGCTGTCCGCCCTTCATTATAAGGTGCTGGTTGTCCTGTAACTGCGCTTTTACCGATGCTGGAATACAACATCACAACACCATCGGTATTTGCACTTTGGGCTCCACATCCCATTCCCCCCAAAATAGTCGTCGGGAATTGTGCATACCCGAGTAATCCACTTCCCAGGTTGATGGACCAGAAATTCATATATCTTGAGGGACTCCAGTTCTGCGTAACAGTAAAATAAGGTTTGATCGTAGCATTGGTATACGCCATGCTATACGGAGGAGCAGTAAAACCT
Organism: Flavobacteriales bacterium UBA5422; assembly: GCA_002409405.1. Lineage (GTDB taxonomy): Bacteria > Bacteroidota > Bacteroidia > Flavobacteriales_D > Crocinitomicaceae > Taishania. The sequence continues at coordinate 59,134 of DHNG01000041.1, forward strand.
GCTGTATTTCGATTAACCCTGTTCACACCATGCTCACCATTCGGAAATGCCGAACCATCCGGGCGTCTTCTTGCCAAACAGAATTCGATTTGGGTATCTGCTCCGTCAGGATGTGTGTTGTATCCGTTCGTCCCCATCATTCGGCGAAAATCTTCATTCAGCACGTCAATCTGGGATAAAATCGCTGCATAGGAAATATTCGTGCCAGAACCAACAGCCTCTCCGTTGTGAACAACATGAACCACTACCGGAATCTGGTATACTCCGTTAATAATAAGACCGGTTGCTTCCAGCTGTCGTCTTTCTTCAATTTTTTCAGCCAACCAGGCTTCAAAATCTTGATCAGATTGTAAGTCGGGATTTTCTAATCGGAGGAGAGAATCGTTTTCAACGGTAGCACATCGGATCACTTGTCCATGTGATGTCATTGAAAATACAAAAATAAAAAGTATTGAGATAACAGTCCCAATAAGGTTTATGAGTAGTTTTGTTTTCATTTTAAGAGTTTTGGAAACAGGAAATTACCAAATAAAAATGAAACCAACAAAAAAATCAGGGGAATTGAATACTTAAACCAGATAGGTATAAAAGCAATATCCAATCATTTTACCCAAAAGGAGTCATGGCAGGAAATTTTAAATACTGAATTTTGAATAGAGAAGGTGCCACACCTATCAGCAAGTCAACCAGTCATAACATCAACTAGTCATATTATCAACCAGTCATAAAGTCAGTCAATCATAAAATCAGTACTCTACTTCTATTGGCTCGAGCAACCGGGCAGACTTTCCATCCCATAAGTAGACCTTTGTTTCTTTTGTGATTTCTTCCTTCTCAAAAGCTTCACCTTTAATTTCTGCGTAACCAACATAGTCAATTGCTGAAGAGGTGGATTCAATGATGATTAAATCTTTACCTATTTTATGTTCCGTTGGAAAGAGCATATTTTCAGAATAATAATACACCCCTGCATCCCCCACACTTTTTTTAGGTGGTAATTCGATGAATTGTTTTCCATTCCAACCATAGTAATGATACGTTGTATAAATACCGCACGCTTCACCTAAAAAACCTACCCGAAAGATTTGTTCCAACTGACTCAGTCCCATATTACTGAGCACTTTACTTTCATAGCTTGATTGGTATCCGAACGGATACGAAAACAACTGTTCGTGTATTTTTTTGGTCATTCCGTCAATACGAATAACAGCAACTGTTAGCACATCTGTATCTCCATCAAACGAACGTTTACCAAAAATATAACCGTTTCCGCTTTTGTCATAGGAATAAGCCTGAGCAATCAAACCACCCCATACATAACCGGATTTCCATTGTCCGTCCTTTTCATAGCGAACAGGATAATATCCTGCCTGTAATGTACGAATCACATATTCTCCAATTCCTCCGTATTCAACTTCGCCGTTAATGTACAATGTCTTTCCAACCGGCAATTCATCGATGGATTTACCGTTTCGGGAAGGAGTGGAACGAATGTGTCCTCCATCAGATAATACCAACGTGTCTCCATCTGAAAAATAATGACGAATTTCTAAAGCTCCTGCATCTTGCGCATAGATCAGGGGAGATAAAAACAAGAATACGGCAAATAGAATTGTTGCTTTCATGGCCAGGTTGATGAATGATACGATGGGATATTTTTTAAGGAAATTTTACTCCGAAAATAAAGAATCTACAAATTCCATTTTGTTGAACACCTGCAGGTCTTCCATACCTTCTCCTACCCCAATGTATTTCACAGGAATTTTCATTTGATCGGAAATACCGATTACAACACCACCTTTCGCCGTTCCATCCAGTTTGGTAATTGCTAACGCAGAAATATCTGTTGCAATGGAAAATTGCTTGGCCTGCTCGTATGCATTTTGTCCTGTTGAACCGTCCAGCACTAACAATACTTCATGCGGAGCTCCCGGAATTACTTTATCCATTACTCGTTTGATCTTAGACAACTCATTCATCAGGTTCACTTTGTTGTGCAAGCGACCTGCTGTGTCAATGATCACCACATCTGCATCCTGAGCTTTTGCCGATTGCAAGGTATCAAATGCAACAGATGCCGGGTCTGCCCCCATTCCTTGCTGAACAATTGGTACCCCAACCCGCTCCGACCAGATAATTAACTGGTCAACGGCAGCCGCACGAAATGTATCTGCTGCTCCCAGAACTACTTTTTTTCCTGCACTTTTAAATTGGTGCGCCAATTTCCCGATCGTTGTCGTTTTCCCGACACCATTGACCCCAACCACCATAATTACGTGTGGGTTTCCGTTTGGTTTTTCCAATTCAAAGGTTGTTCCGTCGGAAGATTTATTTTCCTCCAGCAACGCAGCTATTTCTTCTTTCAGAATGCGGTTCAGTTCCTCAGCTCCCAGAACTTTATCCCGCGCTACACGTGCTTCAATCCGTTCAATAATTTTCAAGGTTGTTTCCACCCCTACATCCGAAGTAATCAGGATTTCTTCGAGGTTATCAAGCACTTCTTCATCAACTCTGGATTTACCAACAATTGCGCGCGCTACTTTACTTAGAAAACTCTGTTTTGTTTTCTCCAGACCTTTGTTAAGGGTCTCTTTTTTTTCTTTTGAGAATAATCCAAAAAATGCCATGGGTCAAAAATAAGAAAAGCTTCCATTCAATGAAGAACGGAAGCTAGTATTTTTTAGAATTTGCCAATTAAGAATTAGTTTTTAGCAAACCAGTCCTTAACTTTGTCATTGTGCACAACTTCTTCTTTGAATGAGTAAGACCCTTTATCAGTCTTCACCATTTTAATTACTTTCGTGTGCTCTTTTCCTCCTCCTTTTTGAAGGGATGCTACTACTTTCTTTGCCATGATTCAAATATTATTTAATCTCCTTGTGAATCGTATAACGCTTCAAAATCGGATTGTATTTTTTAATTTCGATACGGTCAGGTGTATTTTTTCTATTCTTCGTTGTAATGTAACGAGAAGTTCCCGGTTGACCGGACTCTTTGTGCTCAGTACACTCAAGAATCACCTGAATTCTATTTCCTTTTGCTTTCTTTGCCATTTTCGTGTTGTTTTCGCTTTACCCGTTAAGCATCGTGGGGTAATGACGGATTAATTATTTCAAATACCCTTTTTCACGCGCTTCTTTAACGCACGCGCTAATTCCTTTTTTCGTAACCGTTCTCAACGCAGATGTTGAAATCTTCAACGTGATAAAACGATCTTCTTCCGGAAGATAAAATTTCTTAGTTACCAGGTTTGGTAAAAATCTTCTTTTTGTTTTGCGGTTTGAGTGAGAAACATTATTTCCTACCATTACCGACTTTCCTGTAAGTTGACAAACTCTTGACATTTCTTAATTGTATTAATCCTAAAATTCTAAAATGGGGTGCAAAGAAAAGTATTTTTCAATATATATCCAAATTAAAATTCGTATTTTTTTAACTTTCTAATAATTCTTTGTTGATAACTTCTGTTCTTCTGAAAACGATTACCCGACAGAACTCAGATTTTTCGAGTTCTCATTCACTTCAGTTCTTCCCGGATATTGCTCAATAGCAGCACGTAAGCACTCAACTGCCTTCTCCAACGATTCTTTGTTGAGAACGTACGCTAATCGTGCTTCATTTTTTCCGGCTCCTTTCGTCGAATAGAATCCGGTTGCCGGTGCCATCATAACTGTTTGCCCTTCATGCTGAAATTCTTCCAATAGCCACTGACAGAATTTATCTGAATCATCTACCGGGAATTGTGCAACACAATAGAATGCTCCGCTCGGTTTCGGGCAAAAAACTCCCGGAATGCTATTCAATCCATCTACCAAGACATTTCTTCTCTCCACGTATTCTGCAATCACCTCATCAAAATACGATTGTGGTGTTTCCAATGCAGCCTCCGCCCCGATTTGTTCAATGGTCGGTGGAGATAAACGTGCCTGAGCAAATTTCATCACTCCTGCCATTACTTCCTTGTTCTTCGAAATCACCGCTCCGATTCGTGCTCCACACATGGAATAGCGCTTGGAAACAGAATCAATCATAATTACGTTTTCCTCAATTCCTTTCAGGTTCATTACGGAGTGTGGTACAGCTCCGTCGTAACAGAATTCACGATACACCTCATCTGCAAACAGGAAGATGTCGTGCTTTTTAACAAGCGCAGCCAGTTGCTCCAACTCTTCTTTACTATACAAATAACCTGTCGGATTCCCCGGATTACAGATCACAATGGCTTTTGTTTTAGCCGTAATTTTTTGTTCAATTTCTTCTACCGGAGGCAATGCAAATCCGTTTTCGATGGTTGCTCTTACCGGTACAACATCCATTCCTGCCATAACAGCAAATCCATTGTAATTGGCATAAAACGGTTCAGGAATAATGATTTCATCTCCGGGATTACAAGTGGTCATAAATCCGAAAACAAGTGCTTCTGACCCTCCCGTTGTAATGATGATATCTTCCATATTGACATTGATTCCTGTCTTCTGATAGTATGCAGCCAGTTTATTCCGATACGATGCAAAACCTGCAGAATGGCTATATTCCAACACTTTGATATCTGCATTTTTCATCGCGTTGATTGCTGTTTCAGGTGTAGCAATATCCGGCTGACCAATATTCAGGTGATACACTTTTAATCCTTTCGCATACGCTTGCTCAGCATATGGCACCAGTTTCCTGATTGGTGATGCAGGCATATCAACTGCCTTTTGTGACAATTTTGGCATAATCTATTACAAATTAGAACCGCAAAGATAGGTTAAAATCGGAAGATTAAAAATTATGAATGTTGAATTATCAGTTATCAATGGTTCACGTATTAAAACTCCGTAACAGAAAATCAACATTCTTACATTTGATAATTCAACATTCATAATTTCTATCCGATCATTACATTTGTGCTTTCAATTGATACAATGGCAACTGTCGATCCATACGCAGCTTTAAAATTTAAAGAATTCCGGTATTTCTTACTCGTTCGTCTGGCATTAGTAGTAGGCTGGTCCATGCAGTTTATTATTATCGAATGGGAAGTCTACTCCATTACCAAAGATCCGTTTTCTTTAGGCCTCATTGGTTTGATGGAAATTATCCCGGCATTGTCCATGGCTTTGTTTGCAGGACATATTGTTGATCAGAAAGAGAAACGGGGATTGCTAATCAAATGCATAGCTGCCTTCAGTTGTATTAGCTTTTTTCTGTTTGTTCTGACCATTCCATCCATCCAGCAAACCCTGTCTAAAAAACAGGTATTATGGGGTATTTACGGGTTAGTATTCGCAGGAGGCATTGTCCGCTCTTTCATGGGACCCAGTTTTTTTTCTTTGATCTCATTGATTGTTCCTAAAAAGGTATATCCGAATGCAGCGACCTGGAGTAGCTCAACCTGGCAGATCGGAGCTGTCGGAGGCCCTGCTATCGGGGGATTGGCGATTCATTCATTTGGTGTTCACTGGTCGCTTTGTATTGTGTTTGTATCCGCATTACTCGCTCTAACGGCATTAACGTTTATTCCGAAAAAACCGGTCATGAATAAAAAGATCGGGGAACCGGTCATGGAAAGTTTACGGGAAGGGTTGCGGTTTGTATTCAAAACAAAAGCAATTCTGGGAGCATTGACATTGGACATGGTTGCAGTTTTATTCGGTGGAGCCATCGCGTTATTACCTGTTTTTGCACAAGACATTCTGGAAGTTGGCTCACAAGGTTTCGGATTTCTTCGTGCCGCTCCCGCAGTAGGGGCATTTTTGACATTAATTGCTACTGCTTACCTGCCGATTGCCCGAAATGCGGGTAAAAAACTATTGATTGCGGTATTCGTATTCGGCTTGTGTATCATCGCATTTGGTTTGTCGGACATTTTCTGGATTTCTCTGCTCGCATTGTTCTTCAGTGGAATCGCAGATGGAGTTTCTGTTGTCATCCGTCAAACGATTTTGCAATTAAAAGCTCCGGATGAGATGAAAGGCCGTGTTTCCTCTGTCAATTCGATGTTTGTAGGGTCTTCTAATGAATTGGGTGCATTTGAAAGCGGTGTTGCAGCCAAATTACTCGGTCCCGTAGCTGCAGTAATTTTTGGTGGTGCAATGACATTACTGACGGTTGGTACAACAGCGATTTTATCACCAACTTTTCGTAAATTGGACCTGACAAAAGACCTCGAAGAAAACGAAGATCGATGAAGTATTTCATTTACATAATTGGGATAGCACTCTGTTTTTCCTGTTCTCAACAAGAGCAAAAAAAACAATGGGTGAATACTGAAAAAACGACAACTCCAACTATTGAGAATAAGGTAGAAGTAGAAAGTGACTGTATTGATGTCCTGTTTTCCAAATTAAATCTGATCGATATTCAAGCCATTGACTCAACAATTCTGGTTGACCTGAAATATGCTTCGGACGATAATTTCATGCATCAGCAATTGTACTTTACAATTAACAAGGTATATCTGCAACAAGATGTTGCCCAGCGACTCGCAGCATGTCAACAGTACCTTCAATCCATACATCCGGGATATAGTTTATTGGTCTATGATGGTGTTCGTCCGGTAGAAGTACAGCAACGGATGTGGGATGCACTTGATACAATTCCTGTGGCACAACGGGGAAAATTTGTTTCCAATCCGAAGAATCACAGCGTCCATAATTATGGTGCTGCAGTAGATTTGACCATTGTAGATGAACACAAGCACCCCTTAGATATGGGAGCAGGTTATGACGATATCCGAACAATCGCTTACCCGAGTATGGAAGATCAATTTCTGGCAAGTGGGGAATTACAATCGTATCAGGTGGAAAACCGGAAATTATTGCGCAAAGTAATGCAACATCAGCATTTTATCAATATTCCTTCAGAATGGTGGCACTTCAACGCATATAGCAGGAATGAAGTAAAAAGAAGGTATCGGGTGGTGGAAAAAGAGCCGGATTGTGAGTAGTGGAGTAGTGGAGAATTGATAATTATGAATGTTGAATTATAAATTATCAAATGTTGAAAGTGAGTGTGGTATAGAAATGAAAAAGAGTAATACAACTACAGGTTTATTGTTCCCGAAGTCATATTACTCTATAAATTCTGCTATATCTTGCCAGACTTATCGCAATAATTCAATCACACCTGCGGCGCCTTGCCCTGTTCCGACACACATCGTAACAACACCATATTTTTGATTGCGTCTTCGCAATTCATGAATCATCTGAACGGTTAATTTTGCTCCTGTACAACCCAGCGGGTGTCCTAATGCAATTGCACCTCCATTGACGTTTACGATGTCCGGATTCAATCCTGCTTCACGGATTACAGCCAACGATTGCGAAGCAAATGCTTCATTCAACTCAAATAAATTGATGTCATTTAATGTCAGTCCGGCTTGTTTGATCGCTTTTGGAATTGCTTCTACCGGTCCGATTCCCATGATGCGCGGCTCTACACCTACAACACTGTAAGAAACCAATCGGGCAACAGGTTCCAGGTTTAACTCTTTCACCATTTTTCCTGACATCACCAATACGAAAGCCGCACCGTCAGATGTTTGAGAAGAATTCCCTGCTGTTACACTTCCTCCGTTCGCAAACACAGGTCTCAATTTATTCAATGCCTCGATGGTACTTGCGCGTGGTCCTTCATCTGTATCGACCACGTAATGTTTCACTTGTCGTTTTTCATGTTCATCCAGAAAAATATGCTCAATATCTACCGGAACAATCTCATCTCGGAATCGTCCTTCTTTGATCGCTGCGATTGCTTTTTCGTGTGACTTTAACGCGAACAAATCCTGATCTTCGCGACTTACGTTAAAATCCTTTGCGACTGCTTCAGCTGTCAATCCCATCCCCCAGTACCAGGTTGGATGTTCTTTTCCCACTTTCGGATTCGGCACAATACGCCATCCTCCCATGGCCATAACGGACATGGATTCAACTCCTCCGGCAATGATACAGTCGGCCATTCCATTTTCAATTTTTGCTTTCGCAATCGCAATTGTCTCCAATCCGGAAGAACAATACCTGTTGACAGTCATGCCCGGTACTTTATCCGTACCCAACCCCATCAATGAAATCAAGCGACCAACATTTAATCCTTGTTCTGCTTCGGGAGTTGCATTTCCTACAATCACGTCATCAATACGTGTTTTGTCTAATTGCGGAACAGAATCCACCAAATGCTTAATCACATCTGCAGCCAGGTCATCTGGACGATAAAAACGGAATCCTCCTTTACCTGCTTTCCCTACTGCTGAACGAAAACCCGTTACGATATATGCTTCTTCTTTCATATTTTAAAATTGTATATTCTCGAATAATAAGGCGAATGCCATGCGAGTAAAGTTAAACATTTTTTGGAGAAAAATATTATGTACGCATATTTTTTTTATTCTTCAATTAAAAACTTCAACAGGTCATTATACCTTCTGTTTTTTATTTTTTGTTTCTTTATGGCATGAATATTATCCTTGTTGGTTATATGGGATCGGGAAAAACAACTCTGGGAAAAAAACTTGCCTCCCGGCTTGGTTTGACATTCATTGATACCGATAAGCGCATTGAACAGGATGAAGACATGACAATTTCGGAAATTTTTGCTCATTACGGAGAAATACATTTTCGTGAATTAGAAAAAAAACTGGTTGTTCAGCTGAAAAAGAAAAACAATCTGCTTGTTTCCACTGGTGGAGGAATGCCCTGTTTCAACGGGTTAATGGATGAATTGAATGAAATGGGAACAACAATCTATCTCAAACGTCCGGCAAAAGAACTGGCGGAAAGGATTCTGAATTCGAAGAAAAAACGTCCGTTAACGGATGGAAAATCAAAAGAGGAGCTGATTGACTACATGGAAGACATGCTGAAAAAAAGAGACCAATTTTACGGACAGGCTCACATTATTGCCGATCGGGAAATTCAGAACATCACAAGTCTGGAGATGATGGTGAAAGCGTATTGGAGGGAAGTGGAAGGTGAATAGTGATTCAGTGGAAAGTTGAGAGTGGGAAAATTGAAAGTGGAAAGTGATGAATTATTAATGTTCAATTATCAAATGTTGAATACTGAATTTTGAATGGAATAGGATTAAATCTATCAATAAGTCAACCAGTCATAACATCAACCAGTCATAAAATCAATTATGCTCAATTATCAAATGTTGAATTTTGAATACTGAATTTTGAATGGGGTAGTGTGAAATCAGTCATAACATCAGTAAGTCAATCAGTCAAAAGGTCAATTATTCAAAATTCTTCCCATACCGGTAATGTCCGATTATTTTGAAGCTAAATAAACAATCTTCCAGTACCTGCCCTGCTCCGATGTTGTGAACAATCATGTGCCTTTTTCCGTCGCTTGTTTTTTTGTTGGAAACAATTCCGATGTGTGTCAATCCTTTTCCCAGATCCCAACAAACAATATCTCCTGGTTTATACTCTTTTGCTTGTTGCGTCGTTGGTAAAACTGATCCGAAACGGGAAAAATAAGTCATCAGATTCGGAACTCTCCGGTGATCAATGTTCGTGTCTGTTTTCGTCAGTTTCCATTTTTTAGGATACAAACTGAAATTCTTTTTCATATCCTCATGTACTTCTTTTTGAAGGTCAATCCCCATTTTCCGATAGGCACGAATAACAACATCCGTACACACACCTTTATCTTTCGGAACATCCCCATTCGGATAAGAAATTGAAAAATAAGCCGGATCATAGGTCACCGTTTGTCGTGTCAATGTGAATGTAGAATCTGCCAAACGGATGTAAAAATCAGATTGGGTAAAACCGATGGTGGTCAGCAGGAGAAAGATGATCAGTATTTTCATGGAGAATGAATTTAAAAGAGATTATCAAACTTCGTTCCAAGAGTGAGAAATTGAAAGTGGAGAGTGAGAAGTGGAGAGTGAGAAGTGGAAAGCGGGGAGTAAATTATCAATGTTGAATTATCAAATGTAGGAATGTTGATCTACAAGCTTTGATAATTGAGCATTCATAATTGAGTGTATTCCATATAATACATATCTAACCCCGGCGCCCAAAAATCTTTCTTTGTTTCAATCAATCGGAAACCGTTTTTTTCATAGAATTGATACGTCAATTGAGATGTTCGTACAGTGATCCGATGAACGCCCGGTGTATTTTTCAGTACGTCAATTCGATATTTCAGCAACGCTGTTCCAATCTTTTTACCATGAAAATCCGGATGAATCATTCCCCAACTGATAATCCCGACAGATCTGTCTTCACTGTAATTGACACCTCCGCAACCGACAATTTGTCCGGCTAATTCCACAACGAAATAATCCGCTCGCTCGTTTTCCAGGTAAGCTGCAAAATCGGCTTCTTCCTCCGGCGCAAAATACGTTGGTGTATTTGTACGGATAATGTGCAAGAGCGTTTCTTTGTCCGCTGGTATGTATGATCTGATTTTCAAAAGAACATAAATTACTGATCAACTAATTCTCCATGCTCTCCTTCATTCATTTTGATGATGTGTGCCAGCGTCGTCAAAATTGTTGCATGTTTCTTCACAAACGGGTTTGTTTCATCCCAGACATATCCGGCCAGAACAGAACAGATTTGTTTCATGAAGTCTTCGTTTCTGTTTTTACTGAAGAAAATAGTCGGCAGACGTCCGTCATACCATGCATTTACATAACTGCGAAAAACATTGATTCCCTGTTTCATGTGGTCGCTGTAATCCTTTTCCCAGTCAATTTCTTCACCGTTTAATTGGCGGGCAACCAACGCAGCGGATTTGTATCCGGACGAAATGGCGAACATCACTCCGGAGCTAAACGTCGGGTCCAGGAATTCCGTTGCATTTCCGCTCAGCACGTATCCTTCTCCATACAGTTGTTTCACGGAAACAGCATAATTCATCACTGTTCGCGGATCAAACTGAATATCCGGGTTCGCAAAACGTCCTTCCAGCCCCGGAAATTCTGCCAATAACCGTAAAAACTCTTTGTTATTGTCTGCTTTACATTCTTCAATGAAGTCAACATCCGAAACGATTCCTACAGAAGTTGTACCGTCTGAAAACGGAATGGACCAAATCCACGCTGTATTGTTTCTGAAAATATGTACAAAAATATTTCTTCCTGCATTTTCCGTGCGGTTTACATCTTTAATGTGTGTAAAAATTGCTCCGCGCGGTGGCGTGTTTACCGGAATTTCCAGGTCTTTCAATCGTGGCAATACACGTCCGTAACCACTGGCATCCATTAAAAATGCTGCAGTGACCGTTTGTTCTCCCAACTCAGGATGTTCAAAATGAACCGTCTGTAATTCTTTACTGGTCTCTACAGCCGTGACAGTTGCCTCGTAAATAACGTCAGCACCTCTTCGTTCTACTTCTTTTATTAATACATCATCAAAATCAGCACGTTTCACTTGCCAGGTATAAGTCCATGCATCCGGTTTGAACTGATCTGCGAAAAAGAACGGACAATCGTCTTGTTTGTGGTGAAAACACACACCGTCTTTGATCTGAAATTGTTGAGCTTCCAATACGGGAAGTAAATCCAGATCGTCCAGGTAATCCATGATGTGTGGCAGTAAGCTTTCTCCAATGACAAATCTCGGAAAAACCATTTTCTCCAACACGAGTACTGACTTTCCTTCTTTCAGCAATTTTGCCGCAGCGACAGATCCTGAAGGCCCTGCTCCAATCACTATAACGTCGTAATGATTTTTCATGATTTGTATGAATTAATTTGACTAACTATCTCCGTTCCGTTTACAAAGTTAAAACTTGTTACCAATGCACCGATGGTTGCTCCTAAAATTCCGTGAAAAACGATGTTCTGCCCTGTTAAATACAAATTCGGAATTTTTGTCCGGGGATTAATGATCGTCAGCATCGGGTTGTTAAAGTCTTTCTCAATGCCGTACATTTCACCTTCAGGCGTTCCTAAATAATCACGAAATGTCAACGGAGTACTACTGTAAACACCTTGAATTGCCTCTCTGAGTCCGGGATAACGTTCACACAAGCGATTGATAATTTTCTCTTCAAACACCTTTTTTGTCTGTTCGTACTCTTCTCCCCTTTTTGACGGCTGCACAATGGTATTGAATGTTGAATTCCATTGCTCAAATTCATCCATTTTCAGGTAAACCATTGCCGACAAACTTTCGGCATACTTCGTTTGATTTGAAGATGCTGAAGTACAACTAAAAATGACCTGTGGCCAGTTTTCTGTATCGTAATCTGCGGTGTCCCAGACATCTTCTGTAAAGAAGTCGTAGTAATTATGGTTGTTGTATGGAAAGGTATTTTCTTTGAGTGCAATATTAATCACAAAGGAAGCTACTGTATTTTTCAGGGAGGAAACACGCCGGATCGTCGCCGGCATAAAATGTTCGTGTCCGATCACTTCCATTGTTCTGGATGGATGAAGGTTGGAAATAAAATGTGTCGCGCTTAATTGCTCTCCGTCAGAGCAGACAACTGCTTTCAAATTTCCATCCTCTCCTTTTATTCCCGAAACAACCTCTTTGCGCTTAAACAATTCTCCTCCGTACTTTCTGATTTGCTTTACCAATGCTTTTGTCAATTGTGCTCCTCCGTCTGCCAACCGGTAACTACCTTTGATGTAACTGTTCAAAATCAGGGCAACAACATATAAGGGTGTGCGTTTGCGATCTCCTGCATACAGGATACCATTTCCCAGAAGCGCGGCAATCAGTTCTTTATTTTCGGTCAGTTCGGAAAGGTAGTCCCATGCTCCGACTGCTAATATTTCTGGATGAGAATAATATGTTTTTTCTCCTTCCAATCGAATATTGTACAACGGGAAATAAGTGCATATTTCCTGAATTTTAGCGGCAAACGCATGAATTGCAGCTGCTTCTCCGGGAAAATCCTCCAGTAACATCCGCGTGAATGTTTCATATCCCTGCCCTTGTCTGAACGTTTTTCCATTTGGCATACGGATGACATCAAATGCTTCATCCATACGCACCAATTTCAGCTCATCATAAATCCCGAGGTAGTTGTATATTTTGTATAAATTTTCACCTTTGTCCAATCCACCGATGTAGTGTACTCCCGTATCGAAAATCCGTTTATCGCGACTGAAAACTTGCAAAGCCCCTCCGATTTGATGATTTTTCTCCAGTACCGCTACCTTAAAGCCATTTTTAGCCAATACCAATGCAGCAGTCAACCCTCCGATTCCGCTTCCGATAACAATTACATCGTATTTCAGATTGTGTTCGCTCATTTGTTTCTGAAGGATTTCAATGATCCTGCTTCTTTAAAACAAACAACACATTTGAAGTAGTTGTTGAATGCCGTATCAACTCGAACGACAGTCCGTTACGTTCTGCAAATGCATTGATTTCTGAAATCTTTAAAAATTCAAGATCCGTTTCCGTTTTATTGAATTTAAATAATTTGGTTGACAATTGTTCTGTTCGTTCTGTATTCTTTACTTTTCTGGACGATGCTTTAGTTGCTGCTCCATCCAAGTCTGTCACACCGTCCCGGATGAATAAAATCCCTCCCGGATTGAGTACTGTCAATAGCTTGTCGAGTACACGTGTTTGCTCTTCTTTGGGCAGGTAATGCAACACATCATTCAGGAAAATGACATCACACGGCTGAAAATCGTACGTTTTCACGTCGGCATGTTCAAAGCGAAGGTGATTATTTTTCTTCAGGGCATGTTCGGCCGTCAACACTTTTTCTTCATCGTAATCCAGTCCTGTGATACTGCGGGACGGTTCTCTGTAATGCAGGTAATAGCTTAAATATCCGTACCCACATCCGATGTCATAAATTGTTTTCCGATCTCCGATCAGTCCATCGTAGTATTCAAAATTCTTGCGTTCAAGTTGGAATTTAACCCGTACGTACCATTCCAATACCGGTCCTTTCAATACGTAGTTTCTCATGATGGAAGAGAACCAGTAACCAGATCGCGCATGTGCCCGTTTCACTTCCGTAAAGGACGTTCGCATGATTTGCTGGACGCGTTTTGTATATTCCTTATCGGATTCTCCTTCAATAGGATACACTTTATCCAATGGCTGCACATACAATTCTCCACCGTTAATCATAACATCGTTTTTCGGATTAACCTCGTGCAAACCAACCAGTAAAACAGGTTGAATGGGGACGTTCAGCTGTTTTGAAAGAACAAATGCACCTTTGTGAAAGCGGTGAATCTCCCCGTCCTTACTACGTGTTCCCTCCGGAAATATAACCAATGAGTACCCTTTATCAAATTGTTGACGGATGACATCAACATTTGTATCGGTTCCTTTTTCTACGAAAATATATCCTGCATACCGGATAAACGGCCCAAAAACAGGTGAATTATACACCCAGCTTTTTACCATGATAATCGTTTTTGGATGCAACATTAATACTGCCAGAATATCCAGGAATGAGGTATGATTAGCAATAATGATTGATGGTTTGGAATAATCCAGTTTTTCCGGATTCAGTACTATTTTTTTAATTTGAAATCCGGCATATAAGGTTGATTTTGCCAATTTGGAAATCATGTAATTCATGAATTGCTGCTTCTTCACTTTTTTAATCGGGAACGGAAGGACGAAAAAGATCAGCAGGACAGTCAGGAACATACTACCCAGGAAGAAATAAGTAAACAGCATCAAACTGTACACAAAAATAAAGAAGGTAATCGGTCCGCGTTTTTTCTCTGTCCGCCGTGTTACGAACCAGTGAAAAACCCCTGGCTGCACGTATAGCGTGATCAACATGATGGTAGCAATCCCGATCACACTAACTACCGCAATGGAATGGATGGAAGGATGCTGCGCAAAAATCAATGCACCGGTACCAATAATTGTTGTGAGACCGGAAAGAATGATTGCCGATTTATAGGACGTAATGCTGTCTTTGTTGATTTTATACTTTTGAATCAATCCATCGGTTATGAAAATACTGAAGTCATCACCCAGTCCGAAAATAAATGTGGTTAGGATGATATTGACAAAGTTGAATTTAATGTCAAAGACAGAGGTTGCACCAGTAATCCAGATCCAGGAAAGTACCATCGGAAAGAAGGCAAACAGCGCCAATTCAATACGGCCGTACACAACTAATAGCGAAAGAAAGACTACCGAAGAAGAGAAATACAGTAAGAAATCAAAATCACTTTTAACAGACGTCAGCATTCCGGAAGCAATTTCAGAAATATCCATGATGTATACGCCGTCCACGTTTCTAATTTCTTTCTTCAAATCATCCACTGTAGCTTTTGAAACAATGATGCTTGTCAGTAGTGAATTATTGGCTCCATCAGAATGAATCAAGCGTGTCATCCCCATTTGTTGGATGAGTTCTTCACCAGTTCCTGCAATTTCTTCCGGTTGTTCAATGGATGTAAAAAACGGTGTGAATGCAGTTTCCGAGAACCCCAGCTCCGCACCTGATTGGATCACTTCCTGCTTCACATCGGAATGTTGTTTCCAAAAGTTCAGCCATTCTCCACTTTTCTCCTCCCATCGCATGGATGAAATCAGGTAAGGAGACGGAGAAATAATCTCTGAAACCGTGTAATTTTTTTTATTCTTCTCCAGTACTTCATACAATTGCTCAGAAACAACTTTTGCTTCTTCCATTGTTGCTCCATTGGAAAAGATATACAAGCGTTTCTCCGATTGCGGATGAATACCTGTAAATGATTTTTCTTTGTCTTTTAGTTCTTTCGGATGAAAGGAAAGGTTATTGAGGTCTCCGTCAAAATTGAGTCCTTGTGCTTTCAGCAAACAGAACGTTGTAAAACCGGCAACCCCCAGAATCAGTAATCGAAATGCTAATTTGGACGTTTTTTTAGGTTGTTTTTCCGTTTCTCTGTTCCGGATTTTCAACCCTGTTACGTGCAATATGACGGGCAATGCAATCATGGTAAACAGAGCTGCCCCCAACAAAGTAAACAG
Source organism: Flavobacteriales bacterium UBA5422 (assembly GCA_002409405.1). Lineage (GTDB taxonomy): Bacteria > Bacteroidota > Bacteroidia > Flavobacteriales_D > Crocinitomicaceae > Taishania. Next base: position 75,026 of record DHNG01000041.1, read on the forward strand.
GGCGATCAAACCAAAATTCCGCAGTACGATTGACTCTGTAAACAATAAAGCAGCAAAGGCTGCGACAGTTGTAAAGCTACCGACAATCATCGGAGTTCCGATCTCCCGAACCGTTTCCAGCAAATCTCCCGAATGCTTGTAATGGGTATAAAAGTGGAATGCGTAATCCAACACAATCCCCAGTAAAACACTTGCTGTTGCTATGGAAATAGCGTTGATTTCCGGGTTGATAAATCCTGTCATTCCCAATCCTGATAACACACCAAAACCGGCAGGAAGTAAGAAAAAGACCGGAACGACAACACTTCTGTAATAGACAATCAACAATAACAAAATCAATGAAATACTGATGATGGACGTAATAAAAGTATCTTTCTGAATTTGCTCAGCGTTTGCAAGCGAAATCTGATAGACACCAAATACATCAAACTCCATGAACGCTGATTGCTTGTCTGTAAAGTTCTTTAGGTTTTCGTCAAATTTCTTTAGTTGCTCGTTGTTCTTGGAATCAATCAGCAGGTCTGCAAAGAAAAATACCCGTGATTTATCATAGCTGTATACAACTCCGTTTTCAACGGTATAGGCGCTTGAATCCGACTGAACATTAAACTGGGCCATTTTACTGCCCAAGGCATTCAGCGGGTCTTTCGCAAAATAACTGCCAATAAATACGGAATTCGCTCCTGTCAGTCGTTCTTTAACGGTTTCCAATTGCTTTTTGATCGCTTCCGGATTCAGTTTTTCAGCTATTTTCGTGTAATCTGTATCATTGAGATAGGCAATCGAAGCACTTTGAAGGTATTCAATCATCGTCGCCTGATCCACCATTCTATACACCTGGAAGTTTCCGATTTCTTTTGAAAATTGTTTTTCTAACTCGAAAGAGAGTTGATCCAACCGATCAAAATTTTCGTCTTCGTTTTTCGAGGCATTGAATGAAAATACCAGTTGTTTATTGAGGTTGTTTTCCTGAATTACTTTGCTGAATTCCTGAAATTCTTTTCCTTTCGGGAAGATGGAATAAATGTCCTTTTCAATCTTTAAACGTGAAATCCCAACAATTAATACAGCAACAATAGCGGCAAAAAGCACCCAGAAAAGGAGTTTGCTGCGCAGGAAAAAGCGGGTGAGCGATTCAAAAAAACGACCAATCATTCTATTATTACAACTGTTTTCAATTCTAAGGGCCGAAGTTAAGGAATTTATAGAACGATCAATGAAAAGTTGAAAAAGAGGTGAAATAGTTGATAAGTGATTAGTGGAGAGTGGGAAGTTGAAAGTGATGAATTAGAAGTGAGAAGGATGAATTATCAATGTTCAATTATCAATGTTCAATTATCAAATTTTCGGAATTGATCCTGAATTATGGATTTTGAATGAGATAACATGGAATCAATCATAATGTCAATCAGTCATAACGTCAATTATCAAATCTTTAAAACATTGAAAAAGGTATATTTGTTGTCACTTACATCTTCTTTTATGAAAAATAAATTTGTTGTTTCACTTGTTCTAATGGTAATTATAGCTGTTTCTTGCACGCGGGAAAGTACAAGCCTGGATGGTATATTTTATGAAGTGAAAGGCCCTGTCAAGACAATCACGGAAATCGAAAAAATGTCGATTTATCCTGATCAAATATCTAAAAATGTTTATTATTTCAATAAACAAGGGGAATTGACAAAAGCGGAACATTTTAATTCCAATGCGGCATCGGGAATTTTCGATCTGGAATATGTTACGCATGTTAAACAAACAAAAGATGGAATCAGGCACTATTACAAAACGGAATCAGGTTCGGACAAAACTTCAGAAGTTTTCCTATTGGAAAAAGTTTCGGAGAACAAAATTCACTACACGTTCAAGATCGAAGCAAAAGATGTAGAAGTAAACCGAATCATATATTACAACAGAGCAAATCTCCCGGTACGATCTCTTGCAACAGGTCATTACGGCGAAACTAAGTTCGAAACGAAAAAAGAAAATTTCTATACGAACCAGGATGTATTGGATTACAGTGTAACCACGGATCTCATCACCAATGAAACATTAACAGCTTATTACAAGAGTGGCACGCAGGATCATTTTGGAAATTTTACTTCCGGTCAATTTGTCGATGAAAACGGAAAGAATACCTATACGATCAAACGCAACTATACCTATTACAAGTAACCTTAGTCTTTCAGAAGAAGTATCCGTTGTTGGATTGTTGTACCGTTTGTCAGTTCGAATGCAACCAGGTAAATACCATTCTCGATCGTTTCAAGAGATAATTCCTGTGTCGTTACATCAAGCTGTCTTTTCAACAATTGTTTCCCGTTTACATCTATCACCGCTACTGACCGGATAGCATCTGTATTCCACTTGATCGTTCCTGTTGTAGGATTCGGATACACATCAAAAACTTGTTCAAGTTGATCAACAGAGGCAGTCCCCAAACAAATTTCCACAGCATAAGAGGAACCGAAATTTGCTTGTGCTGTTGTCATTTCTTTCAGTACATCATTAGACGCATTGACGATTTGAAAACTTCCGTTACCACTCGGACAACCAACCATCCCGTCGCCGTATGAATCGTACACAGTGAATGTATAACAATCTTCTGAAAGGCAAAATTCATAGTTGTGTATTCCATCGTCCGCATTTACATAAGCCGGGCTTTCATAGATGACTACATTATCCGAATTGACCAATTTCCAACTCGTTTCGCTTGCATAACAATCCAGATCAATATTCAGATCAACCGTTTCCGGGGATTCCATGACAAAAAATTCAGCAGAAACCATGTTGTTATCTGACTGATCATCCACCCCTCCGTTTACAGTTGCAATGGTAGCAGAAAACGTATGACTTCCACCGGGTGATGCCAATACAGGAAGCGTCACTTCTTCCGATTGCAGGAATCCTAAATTCCCCGACCAGTTGAAAGTAAGGCTTTCCACTCCGTCAATTCCATAATTGATTGTTGCTGTCGTCAATGGCAGTTGTCCCAGGTTAACTATTGTAAATTTCGGTGTTGCCGAAGGGTTGCAAATCGTCCCCTTCATTTCTTTTACCATGATGAGTGCTCCGTCATTGGAAGCGAGCGCTCCCGGTTGGTACCCATCAACAATAAGTGCGCCTGTTCCGGACGGATCCAACCAGGATTGCAGTTGATTTGTTGCATTACTTCCTGCCGGGTTCCAGGAAACGGATACGCGTCCATAGAAATCTCTTCCCGCCAGGTTACTGCAGGAAGCACCTCCTCCCCACAACTGACCAATGATTCGTTTATGCTGATCAAATAATGCAGAACCTGAAGAAACAGGCTCAGTACTTGTATTTCTATCCCATTGTACCTGCCACACACCGTTCACATCACTTGTTACTCCGCCAATTACACTTTGTGTCGGGATGGAAACGTGATCATCAAAAGAAATTTTCTTGATGTCTCCTCTCGGATGATGAATGCCAAAGGTATGATCCGGATTTACTCCCGTTCGGTCCCATCCGGAGAAATAAGCATTGTAAGCCGCCGGAACTGTTCCCGACTCCAGTCCTCCGGTAATTTCCACGAGGCAGAAATCAGAAGCTGTTCTTCTTGCTCTCAATACAGCTCCTGACAGGGAAGAAAAAGTTGGTGACGTCATCGGATTGGTACAATCCGGGGATTCCCAATTGAAACGAAACACCCATGTTGCAGGATTGCTGTAACAGTGATTTGCTGTCAATACATATGGTTTTCCATCGTATTCTGTATTGTTGATCAATGCACCTGAACAGAAACCGTTGGAACCGGAAACGAGCATGACAACACTCCGTTTCTGATTCGCAAATTCCGTCCCGTCCGGGCAATTGACATTCATGTTACATGATCCGGAACCGGCAAAAGCTTTTGCTTCAAATTCTTGTGAAGTTCTGTAACCGTGAGTAACGGTTTTGATATTCAAAGATGCTGTTTTCCCAACATTTTGCGAAGGAATGTAGTATTCCACGATAGCAGTATTTCCGGGAATCAATTCAGCTCCAAGATTTCCTTCGTATAAGTGATACGCAGTGAATTTTCCCAAAACGAACGATTTGTCCGGGTNNCTGATTGACCGAATGCTTTTTGCTGAAATTCTTCTGCAACGCGGTATCCATGTGTCACTGTTGCAATGGTCGGACCTCCCGGATTTTGTACATTTTCAGGGGCGACATAATATTCAACAACAACTGCTGATCCCGGAATTAGCTCCGTTCCCAACTGTCCTTCATACAGATGTTTTTCGGTAAATTTTCCTAAAATAAATGATTTATCGGGGTTGTAAACAAACAATTCATTTCCTTTCGG
>DHNG01000041.1:79460-82488 GCA_002409405.1 Flavobacteriales bacterium UBA5422
TTCTGTAAAGACATCAATACAAACAATTCATTTCCTTTCGGAATCACTGTGTGTTCAAATGTGAGGTTGATGGTTTGTGCCTCGGAGCAGTTAATTCCCAGGAGCCATAATTTTCCTCCGTTCGGAAGAGTAATCCACGTTCCTGAATTCGCTGTCGATAATGCTGTTTCGTGATTGAAGCCAAACCGCCACGGCCCTTCTCCTTTTACATCATTCAACACATCTTCTGCACGTAGTTTTTTCAAATCCGGTTTCGGGAATGAGATTTCCTGAAAACCGGGGTGAGCTAACTGATTTTTCTCACTTCCTGTCACTCCTCCGTCTCCCTGCAACTGAGAGAATGTCAAATGAGGAAGAGCAGCCAGCACAATACACCCGACAATCTTTTTCATTTCTTTAGCTTTTAGCAACCCGTTTGATACTACATCCACGCGGCTCTGATTCCGCTACTTTAATTTTGGTATCAAATTGATTCAACGCGTTGATCAGGTAAGGGATATCCTCTTTTCTTTTCGGATCCCATGTGTTGTCAATGGAACCCGTATAAATCAATTTCATGTCCTTGTCAAACAAGAAAACGTGTGGAGTGGTTTTTGCGCCGAATGCATCTGCTAATGTTGATCCTTTATCCACTACATATGGCATGGTGTAACTTTTTGCTTTCGCTCTTTCTTTCATTGCTCCCATCGTATCCTCACTGTCTTCCGTACTACGTTTTGCCTCATTCGCATTCACTAAAACAACTCCGAATCCTTTTTCCGCTGCCAGCTTGTGTAATGCATTGTAATCTTTTTCCCATCCCTGGAATCCTCCGTCTTTCATTCCGACAACAAAGGGACAAGTATTACAAGAGAAGATTACCAGTGTTCCATTCTCTCCTTTCACATCGTTTAACGACAGTTGCTTTCCGTCTGTTGCTTCCATTTTCTGATCAGCAAGTGGTGCTTTATCGGCAATTTTCAATGTTGTATGCTGTCCGAATGCAACTGCACCCGCCATCGCTAGTAAAATTGTTAAAAATGTAGATTTCATCACTTTTCTATTTTTAATTTAATTATTATGTTTGTTATCGTTCAATTTGAGTGAACCTTGAGGATAGCTAAAGTAAGAAATAAAAATGTATTTGTTTGTTATTTTCTCGTTAACGGTACCTTTTCTTGAGTAAACGGATTGAACACAAAAACAGGCATTCAAACCAACATCAAATGAAGAAAATACTTTTTTTCCTTGCTGTTTTTTGCACAGCAATTGCTTCGGCACAAACATTTACCATTGTGAAAACCACTCAACCGTTTTATGACATCATTGAATGGAAAGGCATGGGAGCATTGCTGCTGAGTAAAGATCCGAGCGGGAACAGCAACCAAATCTACCTGACATTGGTAGGAGAACAGGACAAGAGTATCTGGGAACAGCGTTTTGCTCCTCAGAAATTGCCGTATTATTATATCTCAAGCGAAAATGCCCGCTATGTTTACTTCCTGAGAAACCTCAACCCGGAAAGCGGAAAAATTTATTTTGATCAGTTGAATTCAGCCGGGAATGTGAAAAACACCAATGTGACACTTACCTCAGCGATTAAAACACTTGGATACGACGCCTTTGAACTGGAATTGAAAAATGTGGTCGTTACCGACAAGGCATTGGTACATCATTTTCGTCACTTCGACAAGAAAGAAAAGGTATATACGGAGATTGCCACATTTATTACGCATCACAACATGCAGCTGTACGCTGTAGAGTTGGGAAAAATAAAGGAAGAAGAGGTAAAAGCAGGTAGAAGCAATCACTTTCAGTACGTTGGTTTTTCAGGTGATGAAATTTGTTTCGCGGACTATTCTTCCGGTAGTAAATCCGGTAAAGGATGGAGTGCGGTTATTTTTAATTCGAAAGGACAGGAACAAAGAAGGATCTTTTTGAAAAACAAAGCCAGCAATCACACGGTATTTGCTACAACCGGTTTTGGTACCAACGGTGCGTATTATTTGGGAACGGAAAAAGACCAGCAAAACGGACTCTTATCGTTTCACAACGGAAAATTTTACTTCACAACACTGAACACGGCAGAGGGGAAACAGGTGTTGGAACTGCATCAACTGGATGGCGATGACTGGAAAAAAATTAACAATTATACCATCAGTAACAGTGCCCCTAAAAAGGGATTGACTATTGGAATATACCCGTTGAATGAAGCATTAACCTACAAATTATCAGGAGATAACGGAAATCAGACGCTGGCCTTATTTCTGGACGGAAGCGCTCCGATTGTTAATAACTTTACTGAATCTGTGATTTATAACCCGAGTCGCTCAATAATTTCTGATAAAAAAGAATTCTTTGCCGTAACTTTGCCATCCGGAAATCTGTTTTTTGACAAAAGTCAACTGAAAACAGCAACAGATATGGAATTTGAATTTATAAAAAAATGATTGTAGGAATTTGTGGTGGCAGCGGATCTGGAAAAACAACCTTGTTAAAACGGTTGGCAGCTGCATTCTCAGATAAAAACCCAAGTGTTTTCTCGATGGATAATTATTATCTGCCGATTGAAAAACAAAAAAATGACCACAACGGAATTGTTAATTTCGATTTACCTACTGCATTGGATGAACAACGTCTGACAGAAGATCTCAGAACACTTGCAAAAGGAGAGCCAATTGAAGTCAAGGAATACCATTTCAATTCTCCTCCGGATAAAAACGTATTGATCACACTGAATTCATCCGAATTAATCATTGTTGAAGGACTATTTTTATTCCATTACGAAGGGGTTCGCGAACTACTGGATTACTCCATATTTGTAGATGTTGATCCGGTTGTTCAATTGGACAGACGTCTGTACCGCGATCAGGAGACAAGAGGTTATACGCGTGAGGCAATCATTTACCAATGGGACAATCATGTATTGCCTTGCTATGAAAACTACCTGCATCCGTATAAAAAAGATGCAAGTTTTGTGTTCAGAAATGATCATCATGCAGATGTTGACTTCCACACACTTGAGCAGGAAATCAAAGCTAAACTGGTA
>DHNG01000041.1:82635-91165 GCA_002409405.1 Flavobacteriales bacterium UBA5422
TGTCAACGCTGATTAATCGTTACATCTTTTCGGTTAAATACACCTTGCTGAACAATTATCAGGTTATTGTTGTTTTCGGGAATTCACAATTCGCTCAATATATAGAGCTTCTACTTTTTTGCGCGCCCAATCTGTTTTTCGTAAGAATTTCAGGCTGCTGTTCAGACTCGGATTTTTCGTAAAACAATTGATGGGAATGAGGTGTCCCAGGTGTTCCCATCCAAATTTATCTTCCAGTTCCTTTACGATTCGTTGAAGCGGAATACCGTGCAGGGGGTCGTTACTCATTGTTTATTTTTTAGATTGTTCGAACAGTTTAACTCCTTCATTCAGCCATTTTTTGAATGCTTTCGGATCGCTATGTGTTTCGTAACTCGCAGAACCAATTTCCAGGTGTGTTCCATCCAGATTTTTCATTCTGTAATACGGCTGCGAAGTTACTTTGTAATCAATTACCTGTTTTGCTGTCCACTTATCGCCAACCGTTTTTAATATTACTTTTCTCCCGTTCGGGTAAACAACCTCTACCTGTTCTTCTTTCGGAAGTTCTGTTCTTTCATCTACGTACAAAGATGCAATAACCACTTTGTCTTTTAAGATCTCAATAATTCCCGGTTCTCCCCAAACAGATTGTTCCATTTTACGGCAATTAACACAATTATGCCCCGTAAAGTCAATAAACAATGGTTTTCCGACTTGCTTTGCATATGCCTCTGCTTTGTCGAGGTCATGGAATACATAAATATTTTGCGGACCGAGGTGTGTTCCTTCCGGCCCGTGTTCTACAGCGCCACCACCTGCTCTTCCGACACCCAGCGGCGATTCGCTGTAATGCATTGGTGGAGGAAACGCACTGATTAATTTTAGAGGAGCCCCCCACATTCCCGGAATCATGTAGATGACAAACGTTAAAGTCAGTACACCCAACAAGGTTCTTCCTACAGATAAGTGCTCGACTTTTGAATCGTGCGGCAACGTAATTTTTCCAAATAGGTACATCGCCAAGACCCCAAATACTGCAATCCAGATTGCGATGAAGACCTCTCGTTCCAGCCAATGAGTTTGCCATGCCAGATCAGCGTTGGATAAAAATTTGAATGCCAGCGCCAGTTCCAGAAATCCTAACACAACTTTCACCGTATTCAGCCATCCTCCTGATTTCGGCATTGAGTTTAGCCATCCCGGAAATGCTGCAAATAATGTAAAAGGAAGTGCCAATGCCAATCCGAACCCAAACATTCCGATCATCGGTGCAATTCCTCCTTCTGAAGCCGCTTCAACCAGTAATGTACCAACAATCGGCCCTGTGCATGAAAAGGAAACCAATGCAAGTACCAACGCCATAAAGAAAATCCCGATAAAACCTCCTTTATCTGCTTTTTCATCTGCTTTATTGATCCACGAACTTGGCAACCGGATTTCAAATGCTCCCATAAATGAAACAGCAAAAACGATTAACAACACAAAGAACGCTATATTGAACCACGGGTTAGTGGACATTTCATTGAGTTTGCTCGCTGAACCGGTAGCCATTACAACTCCACCTAGAATAACATAAATTCCAATGATAGAAAGTCCATAAATAGCAGCATTTCTGATTCCCTGCGCTTTTGTTTTTGATGTTTTTGTAAAATAACTCACTGTCATCGGAATCATTGGAAATACACATGGTGTAAGCAATGCAAGTAAACCACTGATAAATGAAAGTCCGAAAATCATCCAGTAAGAATACTTGTCCGAAACACGCCCTTCACCGGCGTTGCCCGATTCAATCTTTTCACCGGAATCTACAGCTGCTTTAGTTGAATCAACAGCAGTTGTTATTGAACTATCCGTTGTTGTATCAGTAGCTTCTGCAGCAGTTGTTGATACCTGTTCTACTGATACACCTTTCACCTTTACTTTAAAGTCATATGTATGATCGGGAAGGCATTTCACTTCATTACATGTCTGAAAATGGAAAGAACCGCTTAGTTCGAAATCTTCTGTCGATAAAACGGCTATCTTTTGTTTCATTTTAAACTTCCCTTCGTGATAGGCCAGGTTCTCGCCTGCCATTTCATCGTATTTTTCGATTGGCTTCGGTTCAATTACTCCTCCCTGTATCTTGAAATTTTTAGACGGCAAAAGCTTGTAAGTGGTCGGGATACCAAAACTGCCTTTGGGTAATTTCGAAGCGTTAATGTGCCAATGTTTTGCAATTGAAACTTCAGCGACTACAAATGCTTCTTTCTCGTTCTGTTCAACTGAAAAATTAACTTTTACCAGTTCATCTGCAAATTCTAATTGAGCAAATGAACCTCCGGTGCCCATCAACAAGATCAATCCTGCCAGCACCGTCTTCATCCAAAGGCGAGTTTTATTCAACTTCATACGTGTTATTTCTTCAAATTGATTTCAAATTTTTCTTCCACAGGAGGCAAACACATGGTATCGTTACAAACCATATATACGACTCCGCCTTTGAGCGAGGCATTTTTCTTTACCTTCACTTTTTGCCGGAAGATAACTTGTTTATCGAAGTACTTTACTGTTTCTTCAAAATTGGGGTCAAATTCTATTTTAGGCTGTGGCTCTTCTACTTTTCCGTCGATCACAACGTACTCATTTTCTTCAAATGCAAATTCAGTTGGAATGGGACCAGCAATTCCTCCCAGGTCAGTACTGTAAACATGCCATCCCGGAGCCAGGTTAGCTTTCATTTCCACTTGTTGCTTCTCCTGATCATATGAAAAATCCCAGGTAATTTCCTGTTGCGTATATGCTGAAAAACAAAGTAAGATTGATAGTGATAAAAAAAATGCTTTCATTTTAAATTCCATTTTCCCAAAGGTAACCAATAGAATCTAAAATGAAAGCAAAGTTTTCAGATTATCCTTGTAATCCTAACGTTAAAATTTTACTGAAATAATGCGCGAAATCGGTAACCAAACGCCACCTTTCAGGCAAATAAATTTTTCTCCTTTTGCCCATATTGTTGTTTCAACACGCTTAAGTCCTTCATCATCGATAAAGGTGATGGAAACTTTTGAATGATATGCATTTCCCAACCGAACAGCCTGTTCGATCTGTCTTTCCAATTCCGGATTTTTGTCTGCTAAGACAACTCCTTTGAAAGATAATGAGGGAATAGATTCCTTGTCCACTAATTGTGGAGCTTGAGCAACTGTTTCCATAAGCTAGTATATTTTGGTAATAGCCAATTTAAGTAATTCTATTTTAACTTACAAATTTTTGTTAAAAAACTTATGTAAGTTTCGAAACAGACGATTCGGAAATAAGCCGTATTGCTTTTAAAGCGTCACTTGTATGGTATTTTATGTTTCAGATTTTATACTTTTACCGCTTCATAATTTATCAAAATGAAGTATTGTATACTTGTATTTATTGTTATAGGAGTATTATTTTCATGTAAAAAAGAAGATAGTTCCGGATGTAACACAAAATTATATTTGAAGGCATCTTCTCTTGGACCTTACTATGAGGGTTCGCAAATAAAATTTGATATCTCAACTACTACTGATACAAAAGTTCAAATCAGCGGACCGAATGGGTATTATCATGAATTTGTTACAGAAGATGAAGAAAACACCTTCATTATAGACACAGCCAGGCTGGAACATTCAGGAAATTATCAGATTAAAGGATTGAAGGATTGTAAAGTTGAATCCGATTACATAGATTTTACAGTACTACCTGTACCATCTCCAACATGTGATTTGGAAGAAAATGTAATAGAGCACGATTTAACAGGTATTTATGACTCTACCTATCAATATGTTTATGGTCATACACTTCAAGGAAAATACTACGAAATTTATGGTATTAACAACTCCCATTCCAGAAGATTTAATGTTGTTTTCTATGGTACATCAAGGCCCAGACCCGGAAAATACCGCGCTACCGGGATGGAAAATCCAGGCTTATTTAATTATTGTGGTGTAGAAGTTAAAGGCAGCTCACATTCCTATTTCATGCAAGAAGACGACTACTTTATCGTCGAAGAAGAAAATGGAAAGTTGATTATCACTATTTGCTCTGCCACATTTATACGTGAATACGACGGGAGTCAAGGCACCGTATCTGCTAAACTAGTACTTAATTAAGTCGATAAAAAATGAATAGAAAACTGGTTGTATTAGTAATGATCGTCCTATCTGTTCTTGGATGTAAAAAAGAAGAATGTACGGGATCCGGTTTGTATGTTAATTCGAGTGGACCTGTTTATGAAGGGTGGCCATTGGAACTCTATTTTGAAGCCAACCAGCATTATGTGACTGAAGTATTGGGACCAAATGGATTTAAACAAGTATACAACCCTGGAAAAACGGATGGAACTGTGTTGATAAACCCTACAACGACATCTAATGCAGGGAAATATACAGTCAATCAATATTCTGATAATTGCTTAGTCAGTTCGGGGAGCACAACTGTAAAAATCCTACCTACACCAAGTCCCAATTGTTCAATAGCAAACAATACCGGAAGTACAACTATAGGTGGATTTGGTGGTCCTGTTTTTTCGTTTGTAACGGCTAACTCAGGACCAAATGGCTATTCAGTTATTGGATACTACAACACTTACAACAGTTTAAATTTTCAATTCAAGAGCAAACCATTACCCGGAATATACAAGTCGAGAGGCAGCTACTATCCTGATACGGATTCCGACAATCAATGCGCTGTAAGATTGGGCACTTCAATGTCTCAAACTTTTATATTGAATGGACAAGACATATATGTAACAGAACAAAATGGAAAACTAACCGTCACAATGTGCCCTTCTGAATTTTCAAATCCAGTTTCGACAACACCTTTGTATATAAGCGCTCAACTTGTTGAACCGTAGTGTCAATGAAATATCATTATCTTTTCGGCACTATAGAAACATCATTTTGATCTGCCCTTGTATTTGCCTGGTTTTTTACGCGTCCATTTATGTTTGGACTTATTAAAGGAGTTATCACGTCTGTCCTTTTTCTGGAAGCGATAAAGCGCTGCAGCTGTGTAATGCAGGTAATTAGTATCGTTGTAGTAGATATCCGAAACCAGACCGAATTTTAATGCCCCCTGTAGTCTGATTCCAAAATTTCCGAACCAGAAATTGGTTCCGACCACTCCGTTTGCTGTCGGGTAAAAACCTGTAGACCCGGCAGTAATATACGTCGCCCCTACTCCGATTCCTACGTATGGATCAAACCATCGCATCGGCTGAAGAAATTGGTAGAAGCTGTAGCGTGCCGTTAAATCCGTCGAGAACATCATTCCCGAAGGATACGCGCCATTGACCATCTTCCTTCCTGTGAGCAGATTTAGTGATGCCCCTAATTCCAGACTGACTCCGTGCTTGATATACCTATCAACCAATAAATGTGTCGGATAGGGATGCATCAGCCAGGCACCTTTCAAATCAAGGAAATGTGAATGGGATCGTCCGTCATTGTCAACAAAACTCCATCCCGCTCCGATTTTCCATGTATACGGAGAATACGGACGGAATTTCAGATAATCAGATTGGGCATTGGCTTGCATTGCAAATCTGAGGAGAAACAGAACGATGACAATTCGTAGATTCATAAGCTTATAAATGTGGAACTAAAATAAATAAAAAAACCCGAACTGAGTCCGGGTTTAGAAAAAATGCGGTTAATTTAAACTGCTTAACTATTTGCTAATGCAACGAAGTCATCGTATGAAATTTCTTTCTCGTTTAACTTCACGGTCTCTTTAAAGAATTTTGTCAATTTAGACTCTGCCAGCATATCGTAAATACGGTTTACTTCATCTTTGTTCTGCAATACCTGCATTGCGCTTTTTGTCAATTCATCATCTGCAGGTGCAGGAATTCCGTATTGTGCATAGTTGCTTACCAACAATCCTTTTGTAAACTCGATTACTTCTTGATTGTCCAGTTTAATGTCGTTTGATTTGAAGATTTCTCCCTGGATCAACTGCCATTTCAAGTTGTCTGAATATGAATCGTAATCGGCTGCAATCTGCTCATCTGTAATCGGCTTTTCATTTGAAAGCTTGATCCAACGTTTCATGAATGCATCCGGAAGCTGCACTTCTGTATTTTTCATCAAATCCTGGTAAACAAATTTTGTCAACAGGCGGTCTGAATCATTCACGAACATATTTTTCAAATCTTCTGCAATGCGTTCTTTCAGTTCTGCTTCTGTTTTCACAACTCCTTCACCAAACAGTTTGTTGAACAATTCCTCATTCATTTCAGCCAACTCAATTCGTTTGATTTCGTTTACTGTAATCTGGAATTTACCGGAGATATCGTTCAGTTGTTCCGGCTTAATACCCAACATGGCAGCTGTATCACGCTCTCCTCTTGAAACTTTCACCGGGTCTACCACTACTTTGTCACCAACTTTCAATCCTGTCAGTGCTTTTTTCGTTGTTTTGTCCTCAACAAACTCAACTGAAATCGTTGAAGAATTCAAAATTCCTCCTTCTTTAATTGACTCGTCTTCGTTCAATTCTACGAATTGTCCGAGAATCATATCTGTATCAGAAGTTTTCTCAGCTGTTCCCAGTTTTCCGTAACGACGACGCAAATCATCAATTTGCTTTCCGATCAATTCATCGTCTACTTTTACTTTGTTGTATTCAAATTTGTTTTTTGCAGAAAGATTTACCTTCACCTCAGGAGAAAGTCCGATTTCGTATTCAAATTCGAATGTTGAAGGATTATCAAAGTCACCTTTTACATCTGTCCCTTCTTTCGGGATCGGATTTCCAAGGATGCTGATTTTGTTTTCCTGGATAAAATCATACAATGATTTGTTGACCAGTTTGTTCAATTCTTCAGCCAACACAGCTCTACCATATTGTTTTTTCACCAAAGAAAAAGGAACTGTTCCCGGACGGAATCCAGGGATTTTAGCAGTCTTTCTGTACTTGTCCAATTCCTGCTTCACCGTTGTTTCATAGTCAGCCGGTGCTACCTCAACTTTCAACACTGCATTTAATGCATCAATGTCTTCACGAACTACTTTCATCTATTGTTGATTTTAATAAATAAAAAATGGCATAAGACCCGCTTACACCATTCAAACATTTTTATCAGTGCGGATGGAGGGACTCGAACCCGCACACCTCTCGGCACCAGATCCTAAGTCTGGCGTGTCTACCAATTTCACCACATCCGCATTTCTGTATTTCAATGATAAAACGCTTCTTCGTTTCACCCCCAAAGCTGTTTTGGGACTGCAAAGATACTATTTTTTTAATTTAAACAAACACTTCCGCGTTTTTTTTATATAGATGAACGAAAACTCTTTTGTAACATGGAACAACAAAGGGATTATTAATACAAAAGTTTATTATTTTTGAGTAGAAGTTGAATCAATGACCGAAGAAAAATGAGCAATGTATCACGAAGAAATGTCCTCCAACGCCTTTTAGCCGCTTCAGCCGGTTTTGTTGCAATTCCCGGACTTGTAAGAAGCAGTAATCATCAAAACACACCCCATTCTATGAGTAAACAAGCTATCAAACATCAATTTCCGTTGGGTTTTCAATGGGAAACGCAGGATCCGTTCTTGTTTTGTGTACACCACGAAGATCACTTTCCGACAGGAAATGACAAAATGGGTCCGGCATCTGAACATTTTAAAGGTCGTCACATGGGAGATGATTTCATCATCAAGGACGGGTTCCGTATGTATCACGGAAAAACAGTTCCGGGTTTCCCGGGGCATCCCCACCGGGGATTTGAAACCATTACAGTTGTCAGAAAAGGCTTTGTTGATCATGCGGATTCGTTGGGTGCTGCCGGACGGTATGGAGACGGAGACGTGCAGTGGATGACAGCAGGGAAAGGAGTACAACATTCAGAAATGTTCCCGTTGCTTTCCGATACGGAAGAAAATCCGATGGAATTGTTTCAGGTATGGTTGAATTTACCGCAAAAAGATAAATTAGTGGAACCGCATTTTAAAATGCTGTGGCGGGAATCAATTCCATACCTTCATTTTGATGAGAATAAGGTATTGGTTGAGCTGATTGCCGGAACATGGGATCAGCATCAGGCAATTGCTCCCCCTCCTGACTCATGGGCTGCTCCTAAAGAAAATGAGGTGTTTATTGTTAACATAAAAATGGAACCTCATTCTTCCGTAACACTTCCTGTTTCGAAAAATGGTGTAAACAGAAGTCTCTATTTCTATGAAGGAAGTGAATTGACACTTGATCAGACAACGTTTCATTCATATACCGGGGTTTTCTTGTATGCAGATGTGGAAACAACATTAACAACAGGCGATACTGCTGCCAGCATTTTTATCCTCCAGGGAAAACCAATCAATGAACAGGTGATGCAATACGGACCTTTTGTCATGAACACAAAGGCGGAAATTCAGGAAGCCTTTGAAGAATATCACCAAACGAAATTCGGAGGATGGCCGTGGGCAAAATACGATCAGGTACACGACCGAACGAAGGGACGTTTTGCGAAGCATGCTGACGGAACGATGGAAGAGAAAGCGTAAATGAGTTTTGTTTTTTCTCGCAAAGG
>DHNG01000041.1:91362-91548 GCA_002409405.1 Flavobacteriales bacterium UBA5422
TCTCGCAAAGGCGCTAAGACGCGAAGTGCTATAAAAAGGTTGATTTCTGAATCACTAAAGAGATACTGAGGTAAAAATTTAAAAGTGAAGATAAATATATGTTCTCGCAAAGACCAAAAGAAATATAAAAGATTGGTTTACAATGCTGACGGAACGATGGGAAAGAAAACATAAATAAGTTTTGTT
>DHNG01000041.1:91868-92057 GCA_002409405.1 Flavobacteriales bacterium UBA5422
TTTTTCTCGCAAAGGCGCTAAGATGCGAAGTGCTATAAAAAGGTTGATTTCTGAATCACTAAAGAGATACTGAGGTAAAATTTAAAAGTGAAGATGAATATATGTTCTCGCAAAGACCAAAAGAAATATAAAAGATTGGTTTACAATGCTGACGGAACGATGGGAGAGAAAACATAAATAAGTTTTGTT
>DHNG01000041.1:92238-99674 GCA_002409405.1 Flavobacteriales bacterium UBA5422
TCTCGCAAAGGCGCTAAGACGCGCAAGGATAGGCTGAAAGGGTAACTGAATGTTAAAATAAATCGAGTGGAAGGATTCAATAAACTATTGTGATTTTTTTGTTCGCGAAGGTGCAAAGGGATTAAAAAGAAAAACCTCTTCTGTTTCAGAAGAGGTTCTTTTATATATGGTCGTCTCATTTTACCCGAATAAATCGGCAAAAACAAGACGGAAAAAGAGCCGACAATCGTCGACTCTTTGTAACGTTTATGAGGTGAGGAATGTTCTATTCATAGAGATAAATCTAAATCCAGAAGTACCCTCCCCTTATCCCCTCCGAAGAGGGAAACTGATTTCACATCAATTTAGAATGCATCAATCTGCATTATCCAATTACATCATTCCCGGCATTCCTCCAGGCATTCCACCGTGCATGTGTGCTCCTGCCTCTTCCGGCTCGTCAGCGATCACAGCTTCGGTTGTCAGCAACAAGGATGCAATGGATGCTGCATTTTCGATGGCAATACGTGTTACTTTTGTCGGGTCAATTACTCCTGCTTCGTACAGATTTTCAAACACATCTGTGCGTGCGTTGTATCCGAAATCATTTTTCCCTTCACGTACTTTCTGAACGACAACAGCTCCTTCTCCACCTGCATTGGCAACGATCTGACGCAATGGCTCTTCAATTGCACGTTTTGCTATCAAAATACCTGTTGTTTCATCTTCGTTTGCTCCTTTCAGGTTTTCCAATACTTCAATGGCACGAATAAATGCAACTCCACCACCCGGTACAATTCCTTCTTCAACAGCTGCTCTTGTAGCTGCCAGAGCATCATCAACACGGTCTTTTTTCTCTTTCATTTCAACCTCTGTTGTCGCTCCGACATACAATACAGCAACTCCACCAGCTAATTTAGCCAGACGTTCCTGCAATTTTTCACGGTCGTAATCAGAAGACGTCGATTCAATTTGTGCTTTGATCTGATTCACGCGCAAATCAATTTCTTCTTTTTTACCTGCTCCGTTAACAATCGTCGTATTGTCTTTGTCAATTTCTATTTTTTCAGCTGTTCCAAGGAATTCCAATGTCGCATTTTCAAGTGTATATCCTCTTTCTTCCGAAACAACTTGTCCACCTGTTAAAACCGCGATGTCTTCCAGCATTGCTTTTCTTCTGTCTCCGAATCCCGGTGCTTTCACCGCTGCGATTTTCAGTGCTCCGCGGATACGGTTTACCACCAATGTAGCCAGTGCTTCACCATCCACATCTTCAGCGATGATTAACAATGGTTTTCCTGACTGTGCTACCGGCTCCAAAATCGGAAGTAATTCCTTCATATTGGAAATTTTCTTGTCGTAAATCAAGACATACGGGCGATCCAATTCAGCAATCATTTTTTCCGTGTTTGTTACGAAGTAAGGAGATAAATATCCTCTGTCGAATTGCATTCCTTCTACCGTTTTCACTTCTGTTTCCGTACCTTTTGCTTCTTCAACAGTAATTACCCCTTCGTTTCCTACTTTTTTCATTGCTTCCGCAATCAATGCACCGATTGTTTCATCGTTGTTTGCTGAAATCGTTGCAATTTGCTTGATTTTGTCGTTATCGGAACCTACTTCTTTCGAAATGGACTTCAAAGATTTCACGATCTCAATCACCGCTTTGTCAATTCCTCTTTTCAAGTCCATCGGATTTGCTCCTGCAGCTACGTTTTTCAACCCGGCAGTAATAATCGCTTGTGCCAATACCGTTGCTGTTGTTGTACCATCACCGGCAATATCCGCTGTTTTTGATGCAACTTCTTTTACGATTTGTGCTCCGATATTTTCAATTCCGTCTTTCAGTTCGATTTCTTTTGCTACGGAAACACCATCTTTTGTGACATGCGGTGCACCGAATTTTTTACCGATTACGACATTTCTTCCTTTCGGTCCCAATGTTACTTTTACTGCGTCGGCTAATGCATCGACACCTCTTTTCAGTTTCTCACGTGCTTCGACGTCGAAATAAATTTCTTTTGCCATGTTTTTTTGTTCTTGTAATTGTTAATTAGAAAATACCATAAATGTCAGACTCACGCATGATCAGGTATGTTTTACCATCCAGTTTGATCTCTGTCCCTGAATATTGCCCGTACAGAACGTGATCACCTACTTTCACTGTCATCGGTTCGTCTTTTTTTCCTCCTCCTGCAGCAACAACAGTTCCTTTCAATGGTTTTTCCTTTGCTGTATCAGGAATGATGATTCCACTTGCTGTTTTTTCTTCTGCTGGCGCTGCTTCAATCAGAACGCGATCCGCCAAAGGTTTAAATGATATAGACATATGTACAATTTGTTTTTACTGTTTGGTTCCCATATTGACCAATTTTGTGCCAATCCTTTTTTTGATCCAAACTGGCAGAAAAGTTGTCAGTGAACTGACATACTGACATTCGAAAATTACATCACAAGTCCTGGCTTATTCTTTTACCAGTTTTTGAATGCTTGTCCCTGTCTCTGTCTCAACCATCAACAGGTACACTCCTGCATTCAATCCGACAATTGACAACATTCCTGAATGCGGATCTGCATCTTTCACCCATTTCCCGGTTGGTTCATACAAACGGACAGATGTTAGTGGTTCATCCGTCTGAATGTGCACCACATCTTTAGCAGGGTTCGGAACTAATTTAAACGACGTAGCATTCGTACTATTCAGTCCTAATCCCTGACAAACAGGCTGTCCCTCCAATTCAAATGCCATCAGAAACTGAACAATCCGGGTTGCCACATCCGGAAGTTGGACAGACGGCCATCCATGCCCTCCTCCAACGATCCGAATCAATGAAATTTCCTTTGCATTCATTCCTGTCGAACAAAACATGATCTTCTTTACACTTCCGTTGATATCCGTTACATTGGCCGGGTTGTAGGTATTTTCTCCACATGTCGGGTAAGAAAATCCGGTCAGCGGATATTCACTCCATGCATCCGGCTGATGATTCGGATCGGGATAAGCAACGGTATTATCGTTATCTCCATGAATGTGAAGAATCGGAATTTTTATAAAACCACTGCTTCCCAGGTAATTGTTGATATAAGTATCACCATTATTTCCTGCATCACCATACATACTGGCTGCAACCGGAGCAATTGCTGCAATTTGATCTGCCATCTCAATCGCCATCCGGTAGGCTAAAAATCCACCGGCAGAATGCCCTGTTGCATATACTCTGTTTCTGTTAATGGAATAGTTTACACACAAATAATTGATTATATCCTGCATAAACAAGAGGTCATCGGCGGGACTATCTCCCAAAACAGCTCTGTTCCAACCTCCGGTATATGCATTCGGGAAAACCCCAATAAAATTGTGTGTGGCCGCAAGATTGGCAATTCCGGAGTAAGAAGCGATCCCGGATCCTGTACCTCCGTCACCGTGCAATACAATAATAACGGGTAGATTGTCGTTCAGATTTCCCGGATCATCTGGCAATTGCACCCAAAATTTACGGGAAAGACCATCTGAGACAATATCGACTTCTTCCAGCGATTGCGCCGAACAACAGACAGGAAGCAACAAAAGGATCAATGTAGCGATTTTTGATTTCATAGATTTAGTTTTTAGTGTGTTATATTCATCCAAAAGTAGAAATAAATCACATACAACAGAATAAAATAAATCTAACAATTTAATTATAAACATCTTAATCTCGATTGAGTTACAATTCATTTTTTTTTATGAATTTTGGCACAAAAAATGGATTGGGGGTTTTACTCACAATTATAAAAGCATCGTTTATGACTAAAATTATTACTTCATTCTTAGTAACACTTACGATCATCTTTACCAGTTCCTTTTCACAGAAACTGGATCATGACCGGACTTCACCCTGGTTTTTCGGAGTCAATGTCGGTGGTACCTGGCATCATACAGATGTAAAAAATAAAACACACTACGGGTGGGGGCTTGTTCTCGGGCGAACATTCAATCGTGACTATGCCAATATTTTCAGTTATGATCTAAAGCTGCGATACCTCGGCGGTGCATGGAGGGGACAGAACACCGATACCACAGGATTTACTGATTATACCAACCTGGCATTGAGTCAGGTTCCGACTGATTATAAAAACACATACGGCTACTCCATCAATAATTTCCAGACCAAGGCACACGAACTCAACCTGGAATTGTCTGTTCACCTTAATCGATTGACGGAACGAACAGGATTAGACCCATATATTTTCGGTGGTGTCGGAGCGACTTTTTTCCGCGCCAAAGGAAACCTGACAGATGACATGGGCTTTATGTATGATTACAATTTGCTCAATGATTACAGCAAGACTTCCTTGTACAATTTCATGGACAAAACCTATGAATCGGACCTGGATGGAAGTCAGAACAGGGTAAATGCTCAATTTATGGGACACCTGGGAATTGGGCTGGGATATTATTTCACCCGCAATGTTGCGATGGGATTCGAACATAAAACAGCATTCACCGGAGGTGATATTTTTGACGGAACGGTTAACAACCATGGGAAATTCAAAACAGATATTTATCACTATACAAGTGTCTATTTAAAAGTTTATTTCAACCGGGCACGTCACCAGGAAGACCCGGCACCGCGTCCTCAACCACCGGTTAACCCGACGAACCCTACAAATCCTACCAACCCTACAACGCCAACCAATCCGACGAACCCGACGAACCCGACAAATCCAACGAATCCGACAACACCTGTTGATTGCCCGGAACCTACAATTGTATTGCAAACTGCAACAAACAGCACTGTCAATCAACCGGCATTCCAGGTAAGCGGTGTAATCAGAAATACAACTTTACAAGGAATTACAGCAACTCACAACGGCATCCAAACCGGGAATTTTGTTTATAATAACAGTGAAACATTCCGGGGAACATTCCAATTGCAACCGGGATTAAATACCATTGTTCTGACAGCTTCGAATGCGTGTGGAGTACGAACGGAAACCATTCATGTCAACTACGTTCCCGCTTGTGATAATCCACTTGTTAACTTTACAAATCCAAGAAGTGCCAACACTTCAACGACCAACTCAACCATTGCCGTTCAGGCTCAAATTACAAACCTGGGAGACGGGTTGGCTCAGCTATATGTGAACGGGCAACAAACATCTAACTTCAGCTACAACAATACTACGGGAGTATTATCCAGTACTGTTGCACTGCAAAACGGGAATAACAGTGTACAAATCATTGTGTCGAACAGTTGCGGAAGCAATTCTCAAACAATTTATGTGCAGTATGATAAACTGTGTCCGACTCCTTTTGTTTCCATCAAATCACCATCCAGTGGTTACGGAACATCCAACCGGGTTGAACTAAGCGCGTTTATTCAAAATATAGCCAATGCTAACCAGGTAGATGTGTATGTAAACGGACAAAAACAAACAGTTGGGACCTATACCGCAACGAACGGAATCTATAAAAAGGTACTGACACTTGGTCTGGGACAAAATTCAATTGTAGTTCGCGCTACAAACAGTTGCGGAACGCACGAACAATCGATTAATTATGAATACGGGCAGCCATGTCTTGATCCCACAGTTGTGATGACGAATCCATCCGGTTCGCGTGTTACTTCGACCGTTGCAACTTATACTATTCAGGCAACAATCCGCAATGTATCCAATCCTCAAAATATTACATTTAAAGTCAATAATACAGTTGTAACCAGCTTTAATTACAGCATGCAAACCGGATTGTTTACTGCAACTATTCAATTAGGTAATGGAAGTAACCAGGTGGAACTTTCTGCAAGTAATGAATGTGGTTATGCCAGTTCATCTTCAACGATTTCTTATACGGCGCCTTGTAACAAACCGATCGCTACCTGGAAACAACCTGCCAACTCGGGAACAAGTGTCAATTCAGAAGACTATACGCTGGAAGCAGTTGTGACAGGAATCAACTCTGCCAATGATGTAGTACTGACATTAAATGGTGTTGTGGTAACCAATCTTACGTATTTCAACAACACCAACATTTTGCGCAAACAGCTGAAATTGCAAAAAGGGAATAATTTAATTCAACTTACAGCAAGTAATAATTGTGGTGAAGCCCTGATCTCTACGACAATCAATCTGAAAGGAGAAACAGTGATTGTTGGTGAAAAACCGGTGGTTGTATTTACCGGCAATTGTGGTGCAAAAGTAGCTGCCGGACTCGTGAAGTTTACAGGAAATGTATTTGGTGTGACACAAACGTCACAAATTCAGGTAAAATTGCAGAATGTGATTCAAAATGGTGTGACGTTTAAACCAATTGGCAATGGATTCAGCTTTGAACTGGAGTTGCGGGTAGGTTACTCACAAACTTATACAATGGAAATTACTGCAAGTAACCATGTTGGAACAACAACCAGCAAGTGCCAGCTTACAACAGAAGATGCTCCTGTAATTGATAATGATATTGTGATCTGTCATACTGTAAATGGTGTCAAGCAAACGATCAAAATCAAGGAATCTCAATGGCCGCAATACCAGCGATTGGGAGCAACAATGGGTGAATGCCCTGTGGTCGTAGACAATGACCTGGTGATCTGTCTCAATAAAAAAGGGCAGCAAATAACACTTACCATTAAAGAATCACAATGGCCGCAGTATGAAAAACTAGGGGCAACGAAAGGAGAATGTCCGGAAGCTGTGGATAATGATATTGTTATTTGTCTTGTGAAAAACAAGGAACGTGTTTCCATGACCATTAAAGAATCTCAATGGCCGCAATACCAACAATTGGGCGCTACACTGGGAGCATGTCCGGAAGTGGTAGACAATGACATCATCGTTTGTGTTCCGCAAGGACGAACGAAAGTAACGATGACCATCAAAGAATCGCAATGGCCGCAGTACCAGCAAATGGGGGCAACACTGGGAGATTGCAGAATCAGTAATGACGATCCGGAGATTGTTATTTGTATGCGTAAAAATTCGGAGTTGACCACAATGACAATCAAAGAATCACAATGGCCGGATTACCAGGCCCAGGGGGCATCACTAGGTGCGTGTCCGGAGGTCGTTGATGCTGATATTATCATTTGTGTTCCTGACGGAAAAGAGAATCATACACTGACTATCAAACAATCGCAATGGGAAGCATACAGAAGCAAAGGAGCCACGCTGGGGGCTTGCCCTACTTCCAATACAGAATCTCAGGCAGACTCAACCAGTAATACGGTACCAACCGATAAAATGCTGATTTGTGTGCTGGAAAACGGTGTTTATGTGACCAAAACAATTACAGCAACGGAATGGAGAAGATACGAACGACTGGGTGCAACAAGAGGTGCCTGCGTAGAAGAAGGTGAAAAGAGAACTTCACCTCAGCCGGTCAGAGGTTCTACGGGGACAACACCTATCACTGTACCGCGAACAGGAGGGGTAACACCAAGAGGAAGAAATTAACCGATTCAGATGAAATAAAAAAACCG
>DHNG01000041.1:99783-116115 GCA_002409405.1 Flavobacteriales bacterium UBA5422
CGGTTTTTTTATTTCATCTGAATGTGATCACATCTGTTTTTTATTGTTTCACCAATTCATTCATCAATAGTTCCATCTGCGTAGTAACGTCTTTACTGGATCCTGTATAATTATTTGCAATAAACGCAAATGCGATTTTTCTTCCGGAAGTCGTTTCTGCATAACCGGCATAGGATTTTGTTCTTCTCATCGTACCGCTTTTGGCATGAATTTTTCCATGTGCGACCTGATTTTTTGCTACATTTTTCAATGTCCCGCTGACACCTGATACCGGTAGCGAATTATAAAATTCTGTTTTCCCTGCCGATGTATTCATGTAAATCAACAATTCACACATCGTTTTTGCATCAATGGCGTTGGTTCGGGCCAAACCACTTCCGTCGCTGAGAAACAACGCGTTTGTTTTCAACTTTTCTTTCCAATAACTTTGCATGTAGTCACTGGATTTTTCATGTGTCCCATCTCCTGTTTTCACATAGGAAGTCAATCGCATTAATCCTTCTGCAAAGACATTGATACTTTCATAATTTGTTTCGCGTGCAATTTCTTTGATTGTTTTCCCCTTGTACTCTGTCACTTTACTCCATGTTCCTGTTGGTGGACTTGTTTTCGCTACACGTGTGCTTCGGGATTGCCCACTGTGGATAATTCCCATTTCAACTAATACGCGACTGAATTCAGATCCCAACTGTGACTCCGGATCAGGAAGACTTCCTTTCACCATAAAATCAGCTGTATTTTGCGGAAGTGTTCCTCTCCCCTCTCTGACATACGAATAGGGAGCTCCGAAGATGTATGAATTGTCACCCGATTTTGTTGATGAAACAACATTGTTTAAAAACTGTAGAGAGTCTACCTTCGGAAAGGTGTACAGTAACTCTGTCGGTTTTCCGGCTGCGCCTGTCTTAAAGTGATATTCCAATAAATTATCATAGATCATAACTCCCGAGAAATGAGCGCCGTAGTAATTCCCAATATCCCCCCACAACCAATCATCGGGTACTCCTTGATAACCAAATCCCGATCCGTCGACATAGATCGTACCGTTGATCCGTCCGATTCCTTTTTTCTTCAGTTCCACTGCCCATTCCCGGAGAAATCCATCCCGGTTATTCTTCACAAAATACTTACTTCCCAGTGACATATCTCCTCCACCGATAATCCACACATCTCCTGTCAGTACGCTGTCCTTTACCGTTCCATTGTAATAAAGAGATGTCACAGGCCGGTAATCTCCACCCAACACATCCAGCGCAAGTGCTGTGGAAAATAATTTTGTTGTGGAAGCAGGAGCAAGTAACCGTCCCCCTCCATAATCCATCAGTACTTGTTTTGTCGTAACATCTACGGCATAAATACTAATGGATGCGTGCTCAAATTCAGGGTGCGCAACGAACTTATTAACGGTTTCCTGCAAGGATTGAGCTCTACCGATGGAACTGCTGAAAACAAACAGGAGAAAGAAGACACTGACTGACTTTATATTCATTTTATTTATTTATTGAAGAAAATTAACAATTCTGCACTACTTTTGCATGATTAACAGCAAATTTTTTACCATTTTTCAGTGTGAAGAAGATAAAAGTATTAAGAATCATCAATCGTTTTAATATCGGAGGGCCGACGTACAATGCCACATTCCTTACGCGCTTTCTGGGAGATGAATTTGAAACACTGTTGATTGGCGGTTTGCCCGAAGAAGGAGAATCCGATTCGCTGCACATTCTTGAAAACTATGGTGTATCACCTGTTTTACTGGAGGAGATGCAGCGCAAGCCTAATTTTTCATCCGACCGGAAAGCCTATAAACGCATCAAGCGAATTATTGAAGAATTTCAACCGGATATTGTGCACACACATGCAGCAAAAGCCGGAGCATTGGGACGAAGAGCAGCAAAAGCAGCTGGAGTTCCCATCATTGTACACACTTACCACGGGCATGTTTTTCAGGGATATTTCAGTCCGTTAAAAACCACTGTATACAAAGCTATTGAACGACGGCTTTCCAAATCAAGTACGCGAATCATTGCCATTTCTTCGCTTCAGAAAGCGGAGTTGGTCAATACACATAAAGTTTGTTCCGATCAGCAAACAGTAGTGATTCCATTGGGGTTTGATTTATCTAAATTTCACGAAAACAGGATAGAGAACAGAGCCAGGACACGGCATCAATTTCAGATCGCGGACGATGAAATCGCCATCGGGATTGTAGGGCGTCTCGCTCCCATTAAAAATCACCTGTTCTTCATAGATGTATTGAAAGAAATTGCCCGGAAAACAACTAAAAAAGTAAAGGTATTTATTGTAGGTGACGGGACAGAAAGAACTGCCATTGAACAACATATTCAAGCATATAACTGGCCGGAGAATGTGCACATTCAGCTAACTTCCTGGATCAAAGAAATTGAAATCTTTAACCCCGGAATGGACATCATCTGTCTGTGTTCAAAAAATGAGGGTACACCTGTGAGCCTGATTGAAGCACAAGCGGCTAACGTACCTGTTATTTCAACAAACGTAGGGGGCGTCAGTGATATTGTCGCGGATAAAAAAACGGGAATTATTGTAACCTCCGGAACACAAACAGAGTATACAGAAAAGTTATTGGAACTGATTGAGAATGACGAACTACGTTCGGAAATGTCGCAATCGGGATGGGAATATGTGAAAGAACAGTTTCACTATACCCGCTTAGCTAATGATGTTAAACAATTGTATTTTAAATTATTGAACGAAAAAAATGTCATCCGTAAATAGTCAAATAATTGTGATCTGCTGCGCATTGATGAGTGTCATTGTATCCAGTTGCGGAATCAATTCCAACATCATGTTCAAGGAAGCAAAAGGCGATACAGTTCATTATGACTCCATCCCAATGAAACCTACGCAAGATTACCTCATTTCCATTGATGACAAAATTAAATTTCAGTTGTATACCAATGAAGGGGAAGTCTTACTGACCAACAATGCAGATGTTTCTCAAAAAAGTTTAACGGGAACAACCATGGAGGTTGAGTACCTGGTACGACGAGACGGAACGGCTGAATTGCCAAAGATCGGCAGTATCAAAATCCAGGGGTTGTCTGTCTCTCAATGTGAAGATTTACTGGAAGAATTGTATAGTTCAGAATATCAGAATCCGTTTGTACAGGTTCAGATCACCAATCAACGGGTAGTTGTTTTTCCGGGAAACGGAAGTGATGCCAAAGTGATTTTACTGGAGAACAACAATACAACGCTCATGGAAGCATTGGCACAGGCCGGTGGAATTACCGAACGGGGTAAAGCAAAGCGGGTAAAACTGATGCGCAGAAACGGAGATAAGCGCAATGTCTATGTCCTTGACTTGTCGACCATCGAAGGGTTGCAGTATGTCGACATGGTTGTGCAGGCAAATGATTATATTTATGTCGAGCCGAATCCTCAGTTAGCGAGAGAAGTTGTCAAGGAAGTAGCACCGATTATTACCATCCTGTCGAGTGCCGTTGTAATACTAACAGTTGTAAACCTGCTCAAATAAAAATATGGCGGAAAATCAAAATAGTTTCATCATTAACAAATCGTACGATTCCTTGTTATTTCGTACGATTCTTCGTCGTTTCTGGTGGTTGGTTCCTATTTTCATGCTGTTCTTCTTTTTTATTGCCATCATTTATTTGCGGTATACAAAGCCGGTTTATGAATCCCAGTTGATTTTACAAATTGAGAATGAGGACAATGCCAAAAACGTAATTGATGTAGAGAACATTAACTCCAAGAAAGATGTATTCTTTTCAGAAGTAGAATTACTCCGCTCCGAATTACTGTTCAAACAGGCGATCAATTCCCTGGGGATGAATGTCAGTGTATTCTACAAAGGAAAAATCCTGACAGAGGAAAAATATAAATCAAGCAGTGTCAATGTACAGCCTTATCACCTGAACGATTCCACGTTGATTGGTACACCTGTAGCGATTACATATGTCAATCAGTTGGTAAACCTGAATTATTCGCATGCAGGACAAGCATACACCGTAAAGGGAAAAATCGGTGAGCATATTATTTCCAAGCACTTTGATGTTGTTGTGAAATCAGAAAACATCAGTGCATTTTTAGAAGAAACGGAATCGAATGAGATCTATTTCACCTTCAACAGTACACAAAGTCTGGCGGAACGATTCATTCACAACCTGAATGTCTTACCGGTTGATGAACGGGCAAGAACCGTATCCATTGCCTTCAAAGGAGATAACTCCAAATT
This sequence comes from Flavobacteriales bacterium UBA5422, assembly GCA_002409405.1. GTDB lineage: Bacteria > Bacteroidota > Bacteroidia > Flavobacteriales_D > Crocinitomicaceae > Taishania. The sequence goes on from DHNG01000041.1 coordinate 104,024, forward strand.
GTGCCATGACATTACATTGGCCATCGCCAATACATTTATTGATTATTCTGTCAAACTAAAGAAAAAAAGTTCGGAGAACATCCTTCAGTTTATTGAAATGCAGCTGGACTCTCTTTCTACGGAACTGAAACGGTCAAAAGACAGTTTGATGGACTACCAGCGTGAAGTAAATCTTTCCGATCCTGAAAAAGAAGGAGATCTGATGCAAACAGACGCCAATAAATTTCAGGAAGAATTGTTCAATCTCGAAGACGAAATCAGTACCTTACAGTTCATCCATCAACGCTTGAATGAAAGCCCGAACCGACTGGAAATCTACCGGATTCTTCCGGAGCTTTTAGGGAAATCATATGAATCTGCCATTGCAGGACATATTGAATCCCTGCACCTGTTAATGGAAGAGAAAGAAGACGTCTTATTCCGATTAACTCCTGAAAGTTCTGAGATCAAGCGGATTGACAAAAAAGTACAGGAAAAGATCAAACAGATTCTGCGCAGTATTGATGCCATCGAAACACGGTTAAAATCCCGGATTAAGATCCTCCGGTCAAAAATCAATGAACTGGAATCCGAATATTCCAGTCTGCCTGGTAAACGAATGGAATTCAACCGCCTGAAAAACATTCAGGATCTGAATGAGAAATACTTTCAACTATTGACAGAGAAAAAAGTACAGTATTCCATTTCAGATGCCGGGTTTTCGACCAACAACCGTATTCTCTCCCAACCTTCGATGAGTAATACACCTGTGGAGCCTAAAGCCAATATGATCTATATCAGCTTTACCCTACTTGGCTTATTCCTGGGAATTGGTGTGTTGTTTATCAAGTACGTAAGCTTTAACGAAATCAACCTGTTGGAGGATTTGCAGACCATTCTCCCGGAGAAAGCAACCATTTTAGGCGGAATTCCGCTTTCTAAACTAACGTTGGAACATTCACAGATCATTGTTACAAAAGCGCCCAAATCAATGATGGCGGAAGCGATGCGAAAAATACGGATTAACCTGAGTTACATTCATCCGGATTACAAAACCATCGCCATTTCCTCTTCCATTTCAGGAGAAGGAAAAACATTCGTTGCCTTAAACCTTGCGGCAATTGTTGCCATGACCGGAAAGAAAACAATTCTACTCGATCTGGATATGCGGAAACCGAAAGTACACCTGGCGTTCGGTTTAAATAATGAATATGGGATGAGTAATCTGATCATCGGAAAAATTGGTTTGGAAGAGGCCATTGTCAAAGATGTGGACATCAACCTGGACATCATTACCTCGGGTCCCGTTCCTCCCAATCCGGCAGAATTACTTTTGAGCGAACAGTACAAACAATTAATTGAGGAACTCAAATTGATGTATGATATCATTGTAATTGATAATCCTCCGATCGGACTCGTTTCCGATGGTGTAAAAGTACTTACGGAAGCAGATATTCCGATTTATGTATTCAAATCGCAGTATTCCAAACGCAATTTTGCATACCGCATCCGGGAATTATTTGAAATGCAGCAGCTCAAATCACTGAATATCATCCTCAATGGTGTTGCCAACACAAAAAGAAACATGTATGGTTACGGATACGGTTATGGCTACGGAGAAGGTGCGTACGGCGGCTACATGGATGATGATGATAAACTTACTGAACTGAAAACTACTAGCAAGACAAAAAAATTCATTAAGAAATTATTCAGAAGATAATGCAGGTAGTTCAACCATACATTGAAGGACTTTTGGTATTGACTCCCCGGAAATTTGAAGACGAAAGGGGATATTTTACGGAAAGTTTCAACCAGAAAGTATTCAACGAACTGGTCGGATCGGACATTCGTTTTGTACAGGATAATGAGTCTGTTTCATCCAAACATGTCCTGAGAGGATTGCACTTCCAAAAACCTCCTCATGCACAAGGAAAATTAGTCCGTGTAACATCCGGAAGTGTGTTGGATATTGCTGTAGATCTCCGGAAGCATTCACCGACATTTGGTAAATGGCACGGAGAAATTTTATCCGGGGCGAATGGAAAGCTATTTTGGATTCCGGAAGGTTTCGCACACGGGTTCATCGCATTGGAAGATCATACCAAATTTTTATACAAGTGTACCGATTATTACGCACCTGATTCTGAGGGAACTTTACTTTGGAATGATCATACATTGAACATTGAATGGGGAAATAATTCACCTATTGTGTCGGAAAAAGATAAAAAAGGTAGTATCTTTGAGGAATTGAATTCTCCTTTTTAGCCCTATTCACAATGAAAGAAACGCTCTTCCAACTAGCTGCATTCTGTGCCGGTGGTATTTTGGCAGCATATGTCTCTAATTTACTCTTACTGAATTTCTCACAATCTCTGGGAATCCGGAATAAGAATGATATTACCGTAAGATGGAGCAATCAATCCAAGCCTTCTTTGGGTGGTATCAGTTTTTTTGTTGTTTTTATCTTCTGTATTTTCGCATTTTCCGTTTTTGCGCACGACGAAAATATTTTTCACGATTTAAAATTCATTGGTTTGTTCGCTTCAGGATCGCTTGCCTTTTTAATGGGCTTGGCAGATGACGCCTACAACACGAAGCCATTGATAAAATTATCCGTTCAAATCCTCTGCGGAGTCATCTTTGTTTATACCGGAACGATCATCAACATCACCTCCATTGAATGGTTGAATTACCTGATTACCGTTTTTTGGGTCATTCTTCTGATGAATTCACTGAATATGCTGGACAATATGGATGGGATTACGGGAACCGTTGTCTTATTTATTATTATCACCTGTTTGGGTTCCAACTGGATGTTAAACGGCGTCAACACTAGTTTCTGGTCTGTTATTAACTGTGCAATGGTTGGTGGATTATTGGGTTTTTTATATTTCAACATTCATCCTTCCAAAATTTTTATGGGCGATGCAGGTTCTCAGTTTATTGGCTTGTACATTGCGTTTATCACCATTGACGACTTGTGGATGGTCGGTGCCAGCCAGGGATTGCACAACGGAATCGGTATGGTGCTTATTGCCGTTTGCTTTACAGCTCCGTTTTCGGATACATTGACAGTGGTGATCAACCGCTTGAAAAAAGGACAATCTCCAATGGTTGGCGGGAAAGATCACACCACGCATCACCTCGTTTACTCCGGACTGAAAGACCGGCAGGTATGGTATGTTTTTCTGTCGATTGCTTCTGTTGCCTGTTTACTGACATTATCGATGCTTTATCTCCTTAAAATCGGGTATACACTTTCATTGTTGTTCTTCGTTTTTTACACTCTGATTGTGTTTTTAATCCTCTACAGGAAAACGCTGCGACACCCTCAAAAGTAAATCGGTTAATTAACATCTTTTGATGCAACGATTTACTTTTTGTTTGTACTTTTGTCGGGAGAAAACAGCACTCCAATGTATAGACAGCTACTCATAATTCTGTTCATTTTTCCCTTCTTTATTTCCGCACAGGAAAAAATAACCGTTTCCGGTTCAATTACCAATTTTGAGGATGGTGAAACAGTCGTCGGAGCAAAAATTACGTTCCGCGGTTTATCCCTCGGAGCAGTGAGTAACAGTTATGGTTTTTACTCTGTTTCTATTCCCAAAGGAGAACAAACCATGGAAATTGTTGCTACCGGACTAGAAAAACAAACAATTACAGCTAATTTTCAACGAGATACAACGATTCATTTCGAATTAAAAAGCCCTGCCACACAAATTGATGAGTTGATTGTAAATGCCAAACAATCGGAGAATGTGAAATCGGCCAACATGGGACAAATGGAGCTCCAGATTGAAGAAATCAAAAAACTCCCAGCATTCATGGGGGAAGTTGACCTGATTAAAGCCATTCAATTACTTCCAGGTGTTTCTTCCGCTTCTGAAGGAGGACAAGGATTTTATGTCCGTGGTGGCGGCCCCGATCAAAACCTGGTGTTGCTCGATGAAGCAGTTGTCTACAATGCCTCTCACCTGTTCGGTTTCTTTTCGGTTTTCAACTCCGATGCCGTCAAAAGCGTTAACCTGATAAAAGGAGGAATGCCTGCCAATTATGGCGGACGACTTTCTTCCGTACTGGAAGTGAATATGGTAGAAGGAAATAAAAAACAATTCGGGATCAAAGGAGGATTGGGAATTATCTCTTCCCGATTGGCTGTTGAAGGACCAATAAAAAAAGACCGCGGATCGTTTATGATCTCGGGAAGGAGAACCTACATCGACCTGCTGATGAAGGCTTTCATTCCCAAGACTTCTTCTTTTTACGGATCCGGCTATTATTTCTACGACCTGAATTTCAAAGCTAATTATAAACTTTCCGAAAAAGATCACATCTACCTGAGTGGATATTTCGGAAAAGATGAATTCAAATACGATAACCGAAAAGATAATTTCATGGTGAGCATGCCCTGGCAAAATGGTGTTGCATCCTTGCGATGGACCCACCTGTTTGGTCGAAAACTGTTCATGAATGTCGCTGCCAACTTTTCACATTATAACTTTTCATTTATTTCAGAACAGGACGAATTGCAACTCAAACTCACATCGGGGATTAACGACTTAGGAGGAAAAGTTGATTTCTCTTATTTCCCCGGAAATAACCGGCACACCGTCAAATTCGGAGCACAGTACACTTATCACGTCTTCACTCCTACCAGTGTTTCTGCGGAACAGGACACCACTGTCTTCGATACAGGACAAGGGCAAAGTTTATACAGCCATGAAACAGGGGTGTATGTGCTGGACGAGTGGGATATTACAGAAAATTTCCGGTTAAATGCGGGGTTGCGCTATAGTACCTTTACGCATACAGGAAAATTTACACGGTATGTCAAAGGTAATCTTTCAACACCTGACTCTACAATTGAGTACGGTCGCGGAGATGTCGTTTCGTTTTACCAGGGACTGGAGCCACGGATTTCCATGCGGTACTTACTCCCGGACAACAGTTCGATCAAAGCCGGCTTCGCGTACAATTATCAGTACATTCACCTGGCTTCCATCAGTGCCGTTTCACTCCCGACAGATATCTGGTATCCCACAACCGATGTTGCACGACCGCAAAAAGGATGGCAGGCTGCCATCGGATATTTCCGCAATTTTGCAGACGACATGTTCGAATCGTCTATTGAACTGTATTACAAAGGGATGAACAACCTTGTGGAGTTTAAAGAAGGGGCATTGCCAACAGACAATGTCAATGACAATACCGACAACCTGCTTGCATTTGGTAGAGGCTGGAGCTATGGAGCAGAGCTGTTTTTCAAGAAAACACGCGGAAAATTTACCGGATGGGTCGGATACACCTGGGCAAAAACAGAACGGAAATTTGAAGAATTGAACGAAGGAAAGGTATTCCCTGCAAAATACGATCGGCGCCACGATTTATCCGTTGTCGGAAACTATGACATCAACAAGCGATGGAGTATCGGTGCTGCGTTTGTCTACGCCACCGGAAACACGCTGACACTTCCTACTGCCTGGTACCTCCACAACCAGAATCTATTGTTTCAGTACGGCGCGCGAAATTCAACGCGAATGGCACCGTATCACCGACTGGATCTGTCTGTGACCTGGTACGATAAAGAATTTAAGGAAAAACTGGATCCGGCAACGGGTGGTAAAGTTTCCGTAAAAAAACGTTTCAGAAGCAACTGGGTATTGTCTGTGTACAATGTCTACAGCAGAGCCAATCCTTACTTTTTATATGTGGATGGCGACGGAAGTTTTATGGATGGTGATTTTCAGATTAAGGTGAAGCAGGTGAGTCTGTTCCCAATCATCCCGAGTATCACCTGGAATTTTGAATTTTAAAACAGTGCGTATGCGAAATACACTCCAACAGTTAGTTTTGACAGGTTTACTGATTTCAGTGATTGTGTCTGTGATTTCCGGTTGCACCAAGGAAGTGGAAATCGATATTCCCGGCTTTCAGGAACAAATTGTCATTGACGGCTCCATCGAACCTGGGATGCCTCCTATTGTGATCATTTCACGCTCAAAGGATATTTATTCTCCGACCAACATTGAGGCATTTTTATCCGGTTTTGTGACCGATGCAGCAGTTTATGTCAGCGACGGAACGAATGAATACCAGTTGACATTGTTTTGCTCGGATGACCTTCCTCCGGGAACGGAAGACCTGGTTGCCGGGTTCCTGGGTGTTACTCCGGAACAATTGGCGCAACTGAATATTTGTGCGTATACCAGTATGAATCTGGCTATTTGGGGACAAACAGGAAAAACCTATCACTTGCGTGTTGAACACGAGGGGAAAAGCTATACGGGCACCACGCAAATTTTGCAACCGCATGCATTGGATGCGCTCTGGTGGCAGGAAGAAAATGACAATCCCGGATATGGTTTTTCTTACGCACGACTCAGCGATCCGGCAGGTGTATACGATGCCTATAAATGGGAAGTGAAACGCATCAACATGGTGGACGGTAAACCAATTGACAGTTATTACAAACCGACGTTTTCTTCTGTTGTTGAAGATGAATTTTTTGACGGCAAAACCTTTGAATTCTACTATGAAAATCCCTGGACAATCGGCGATCAAAGTCTGGAAGCGAAACACCGGGGGCGTTACAAGGTAGGTGATACAGTAGTGGTTAAATTTTCAAAAATTGACGAGGGTGTCTACGATTTTCTCTACACCAAACTGGCACAGGCCTTATCCAGTGGCAATCCTTTTGCTTCTTCCATGAATGTAAAAACGAATCTGGAAGGAGGTTGTCTGGGTGTTTGGGCAGGTTATTCTCCGGTGTACGATACGTTGGTGTGTGAGTAGCGTCAGTTTTTGAGATTTGAGGTGTATGCTACTTTTTTCTGTGCCAAAAAAGTAGCGCAAAAAGGCAAGGTAAAAACGATGCTCCTCCCCACTCTCTCACCTGCAGGCAATTACTGCTGAAGGAACTTCTCCAAGGGAGAAAAACGTAAAACGCCTTCAGGGAAATTGCACAGCAGCTGTGATTCACGCTACCACTTCCGCCGGTTTTTACCGCGTCCAACGCGCTGGCAATCTTCGAACTTGTAAATTATTGATAGAAACAACTAATGTCATTGAAAATCAAGAAGAATAGAAGTATGGTGTTCCAAGAGGAAGCTCTCTTGTATCGGCTACCGTCTATTACAGTGGTAATGCTCCCGAAATAGCATTTATTAAATCCCTGATAAATCCCCAAATTTTTTGAAAAAGATTTTTTTTCTCTTTTTTATCCGAATTCCCGATAAAATCCTTACTCATAATTTACGCACTGATATTCATGTAATTGTTTTTGGTTTATACCGACACATTGATAGTATTACTTTCGTTTTTAATTGATAAAAATTAAAAAATGTATCCGGTGCAAGTTTGGAACATTACCGTTTTTCCTAGCTACCTCCTAAAAAAGAAAATAAATATTTTTGTTCCTATTATAAGCATATCTCAACATAACAAGTAATTGTTCTATTAATTTCTTTTCTTTAATTCCCATTTCTAAATCAGCCAAGTATTCTTCTATTCCCTGAATACATTGGAGCTTTACTTCATCAGAATAAATAATGTCATCTTCATGAAGACCAATCATTGAATCATTAAAATCATTAATTATTTCCCAAATGGTATTTAATGTTAAAAGCTCCTCCTCATTTAAAATTAATTTCGACTCAACTAATTCTTCCTTAACTGAATAACCTCTAGCCAAAGACATTGCAAAATCACTGTCATCAATTTTATCATTAAAAACTATTACTATAAATTTAAAGCTTTCCATTAATCTGTATTTTTTTTAATGAGTTTGTTGTTTTGCATAATCTTGAGCATCTTTTCCTTTTAATCCTTTTGTTTTTCTTTTCTTTATAAAAGATGAAAACAATACTGACATTTCATCAGGTGCAGATTTAATACACCTGATACGAAAAAACTGCTTTTAAGATACCTGTTTCGCATTATTTTAATTAAAGCTATACCACAGATAGTGGAAAAAACAAAAAACTAGAAATAAATTATTTCTGGTTTTCAATTGATTAACCTTATAAAAATAACTCAGGTGCAAGTTTGGAACATTACCTCTGAGGATAGTTCTTGTTTTTTGGAGTTTTAGAAACTATCAAAAGCTATTTGAATTACTATTATCGCTTTCCTCTATAATATCGAGCAGAAACCTCTTCCATAACAACACCATCTTCATCAAGGATAAATGCTGTGAAATCATAATATTCTTCATAACATCCTATTACTTTAACATGAATAATTGAATTCACATTACCGATTCTCGATTCAGTATTTTTAAATTTTGTTTTTCTATCTTCCAAAAGATATTCATCTTCTTTAATCCAAGTCACATTTAATTTGTTCTTTCCCTGGCTAAAATATTCTGTCTGCCTACCTTTTTTTCTAATAATGGTTGCTACTTTCTTTCCATCATAAGAAAAGTGTATAAACCTACCATATTTGATATCTTCTAAGCATGATGATTGAGAAAACGATATCTTAAATAACAAAATAAAAGTACAAGATACTATGAATTTCGACATTTACTTTATAAAAAAATTACTACTTGTATTTATCCATATAATGTTTATTGATAACTCTTGCAACTGAGTTATCCTCAATAGAATATTCTATTTCAACAGTATCTCCAATTGATAACATTGAAAAGTCTCCTGATTGTCTAAAATCATAATCTTTTCCATTAATCGAATATTTAAACTTCCCACCTCTATCATCTTTTGAAGTTTTCTGTATTACTCTAACAATGGTAGCTTTTTCTTTTTGAGTGCTTTCCAACATCTTCTCTCTATAATTATCTCTCAAGAAAGAAAAAATTAAGATAAACACAACAAATGCGAGTGCTAACACTAATAATATATTTTCTTTTTTCATTCTGTTGTCTTGTTTCTTAAATCAAGCGAAGCTGGGGCACCTCCTAGACCATCCACTGTAGAGGAAAGAGTCTTTTGCAAAAATGGATTACTAAACAATTGCCCAGACGGACTATTTAAACCTGTATTTAATGGTCCCCTCAGTGTATTTAATAAGTTTTGTCCCATACTTCTATCAAGTGCACTTTGAAATCCTTCATTTTGAGTATATGAAAAATGAGGTGATATAACATCAATTGTCAATTGAGTTTTAAAACTTAATTTAACAGGTGCCAAGAAACTTACACCTAAACCAATTTGGTCCTTTGAACCAAAGCTTGGCTCTCCAAAACCGCTCAATGCTTGACTGTAATAATTAAACCCTAGATTTAAAGTTCGCTCTGCAATTTGTGTTTTTTTAGCAAAAGAATTTGCTTTGAATAAATAACCTGCAATTTTAGCACTTGCTAATTCTGGAAACAATGTTGTCGCTACTGCCTCAGGACCATATGTTAATCCTTGACCTATCTTTGCAATTTCTGGTTTTCAATTGATTAACCTTATAAAAATAACTCAGGTGCAAGTTTGGAACATTACCAATCTGATACGCGACCATTATAGAATGGGATATAAGAATTACTATAGCCGCGACTTTTATAGTCATTAACTATATTGTGAATCTTTTCAGAGTTAACAGAATTGAACTTAACAATTCCAAAAAGTGAATCAAAATTATCTGAAAAAAAGGTAATGTAGGAACCACGTTCATGTACTATGGTAATTACAAGTATTTTATTACGTTTACTTTCAGAAATATTCGATAAAATTTTATCTTTATCTTTTGGCAAAGGATAATTATTTTTATTTAAGGACAAAAATTTTTGTTTGTAAATAAAAAGAGCTCTTTGTTTATCAATACTTGTCCCAAGAGTAATATATCCCTTAGAATTATTAAGTACTCTTAGTACCTCGTCTGAGGTATCACTTGTAAATATTTCTAAAGCTTTTTTTATTTGTTCAAATGACTCATTCATAATTTAAAATTTATTTAGTCCTACTGCTCCTGGAGTATTTACTTTAGCGCCACTATCGATTCCAATAATCAACACTTCTGACTCCTCCCAAAAGTCAGGTGAAAAAATCATATCATTTGGATAAAATTCTTTTTCTAAAACAACCCCACCAGATCCATGAACTGTTGCCCATTGGCTGGCAATTTGTTTACTTGTTGTCCATGAAGTATAAATACTAGTTGTGTTACCATCATTCTGTAAATTTACATTATCGTGACCTCCCATCAAGCCCAACGGAACAGCTGTACCTACTCTTTTTCTAAACCTTCTAATTCAACATGATCTATTACTACATTCTCACTAAACGCATAAGGACTATTATGCGGATACTTTGCTGCAAGCGGGTCAATTGCAAAGAACCTCCCCAATCGTGGGTCGTGCATTCTGTACTTGTAATTCAAGGAGTTTCCTGCACCTTTTAGTTCATCATCTCGTTCTTGATTTTGGAATCCATATCGATACCCATCCGAACTCTCTGTTCCATGCATTCCCGTCAGTTGCATCCCATACGGATAGTAATCCGAGAAACTTTCCACGTCTGCCAGGTAGTAATCCAGGTTCCCCGAACCATTTAACTGTGGCAACTTTGCATCCCTTACCACCTGCAAGACATTCCCCAAATGGTTGGACAGTTCATAGCGTTTGTCGCCTACCTCATGGGCAAGTACTCCTGCATACTGATATCCGGCAACTCCCATTTGCATGTTTAATTGTTCCTGTCCCAAACGGCTTGAACCGTACAGGTTACGTTCCCGAAGATAGCCATTATTTACAAGATTCCGAACAATGCCGACATTTCATCAGGTGCAGATTTAATACACCTCATACGAAAACACTGCTTTTAAGATACCTGTTTTGCGTTATTTTAATGAAAGCTATACCTTGAGTCCTTGAAAAAACAAAAAACCAGAAATAAATTATTTCTGGTTTTCAATTCATTAATCTTATAAAAATAGCTCAGGTGCAAGTTTGGAACATTACTCCCACTACCATGGATTTTCAGAACCTCTAAATATTGTTAAATGAAGTAAGAAATATATCATTAAAATAAACATGGTAAAAATCATTATTTTATTGGTTAGTTGACTATTGATACCAAATTTACTTTTGGTAAAATTAATAACAAGGATTACCATTATAGACAAAACTTGGATTAACAACATCCCAATATCACCTAATCCAAGCCCAAAAGTGAAAACACCTAATAAAACTCCAATAATTGTGAAGACACAAAACAAGCTATAAATAACTATGATATAATTTAATAATTTATTTTTCATTTTTTCTCTATCTTTTCTAGTTTCTTTATTTGTTTATTTTCAATCAATTCTGGATGTTCGACATCAAAGGAATGAGCATCCATCCATTCATGTAAATTATATTCTGAAGAAACATCAATAAAATATTGACGCACCTTAGGGCTGTTAGAATAGGTTTCACTTCCTGCCATTCCTCCTTGTACACCGTCAATTACATTAAAAATATGAATATGGTCATTAATTGCTGCCTCCCCCTTAGTTGTACCTGGATTTTCCCATTTAGATACACCTGTGTCTTTTTCATATGTGGGCGTAGCAATGGTAATTAAATTAACCTGTTCACCTGTTTCATCATAAAACATTTTGGCAGCTTGTATAGCAACATTTCCTCCATGACTATGCCCTATTAATGTAACCTCCTCTCTTTCTATTCGATTTGTTTTGATATAATCAACTAATCGTTTAGCTGCTTTATATCTATCGATTTCATCATTTGTCAACTTAGATAAATCCTCCCATGAGAACGCTGAATTAGTTCTGTTATTATTGGTTAGATTTAATAATACTAATATTGATTTGGATGTCCATCTTCCAGGATTAGATGATGTTCCATGGATAAAAAATGCCTCTAAACCTTCTAATTCTATAGCATGAATAACATTATTTTCTGAAAAAGCATATGGTGAGTTGTGAGGATAATCTTTTTCCAACGGGTCCGTCATAAAGAACCTACCAATACGAGGGTCGTGCATACGGAATGTATAATTCACACTATTTCCAGCACCTTTCACCTCGTCATCCTTCTCTTGTCCCTGGAAACCATATCGATACCCATCCGAACTCTCTGTTCCATGCATTCCCGTCAGTTGCATCCCATACGGATAGTAATCAGAGAAACTTTCCACATCTGCCAGGTAATGGTTGAATTT
>DHNG01000047.1:0-267 GCA_002409405.1 Flavobacteriales bacterium UBA5422
TCGTATGTTTTAGGAATTTCCATAGGATAAAATAAATTTTTGCAAAGGTAGTGATTATGGCGGTTTTTAACAAGATGTATATGGTGCATGAAAAATAAAAATAGTTACATTCGCTGCCTTTAACAGATCAATAAGTGTGACGTATCACACAGCTTCTGTATGAGATTGCTATAATTATTCATTTAACCAAATTAACTTACAAAACATGAAGAAAACAATTACGACTTTTTTTAGTTTATCACTATGTATCGTTGCAATGAGCCAGGC
>DHNG01000047.1:393-8944 GCA_002409405.1 Flavobacteriales bacterium UBA5422
GAGCCAGGCACCTGTAATTGACTGGCAAAAATCACTGGGTGGTTCTGACAACGAAATCATTTATGCAATCCGGGAAACATCGGATGGAGGCTATATCGCTGCCGGATATACAGAATCAAATGACGGAGATATTACAGGGAACAATGGAGACCGGGATGCCCTGTTGATAAAGTTTGCTGCCAATGGTTCTGTTGTGTGGCATAAAACGTATGGAGGTACAGGTGCTGAAAATGCACGATCTGTTCTCCAGACAACAGAAGGAGGGTATATTTTTACCGGTTCAACAAGTTCTGCTAACGGAGACGTTTCTTCCAACCACGGGGGGAATGATGTTTGGGTAGTCAAGCTGGATAGCCAGGGAGCGATTGAGTGGGAAAAAACATACGGTGGAATGTATGGCGATGCAGGATTTTCAATTGTTCCGGCTGCTGCAGGAGGATATATTGTCGCAGGACAGTCCAACTCATCCGATGGTGATTTGACAGAGAACAATGGAATGGCAGATTGCTGGGTATTTAAAATCGACGCATCAGGAACGCTTGCATGGCAGGCATCGTTTGGTGGAAGTAACGCCGATTATGGACGTACATTAATCGAAACATCAGAAGGGAACATTGTGATGGTTGGTTATTCGGATTCGGCAAATGGAGATTTGACTGAAAATAAAGGAGCGGAAGACGGATGGATTATCAAATTGTCTGGAACAGGAACCCTGATCTGGCAAAAATCAATTGGTGGAAGCGGGTCAGATTATTTGTGGGATGTAATTGAAAGTACAGATGGAGGGTATGTATTGACAGGTTCAACAACTTCCACGAATGGTGATGTTGCTGCGAACAACGGCAGTCTGGATACCTGGATTGTCCAGGTAGATGAACAGGGAGTATTTGAATGGGGACATACGTTTGGAGGAAGTGAAGCGGAAGAAGGATATAAAATTGTTGAAGTTTCGGCAGGTAACTTTGTCGTTTTCGGAACAGCAGCATCAGCAAACGGAGATGTTTCAACCAATCAGGGAGAAATTGATTACTGGATGTTTGCTGTCAATGCAGCAGGAACCATTGAATGGGAAAAAACAATCGGTGGAAGTAGCTGGGACATTGCACTGGCAGGTGCTTTGACTTCCGATGGTGGCTTTGTAATTGCAGGAAGTACAAGCTCAAATAGTGGAGATGTGACTGAAAATAACGGTGCTGATGACGTGTGGGTTGTAAAGCTGAATCCGCAAGGGCTTGGTATTGCTTCCATGCAACAAAATGAAGTAATCGTTTATCCAACGGTGACAAACGGACCGGTTGTGATTCAAAGCGAATCATTGATTGAGCAAGTTACCGTTTATACAATTACGGGGACAGTTGCTTTAACGATTACCGGTCAACCGGCAACACAGGTTTCAATTGACGTTTCCGCTTTATCGACAGGGAATTACCTGGTTGAAGTCGTGTCAGGAGCTACAAAAACGACACAGAAAATGATCAGAAAATAAATTGAATGCTGATAGTGAATACAGGAAATCGCGGTTATTGAATAGCCGCGATTTTTTATTGTACGTGTAAGGTATACTTACATTATCAAAATCAGTATGCGTTGAAAACCGTTGCGGTTGAATAAATGAACAGTTACTTGTTATTTTACATAAAATAGATTAGTTTAGTGTACAATATGCGATCAGAAGAAATTATTCTTTGCAGTAGAAACAATAGAAAACACTACTTAACATTCAATTAAATGACAAAAATATTAGTCCTGTTTACAGGGATCAGCATCGTTTTGCTGTCGTGTAAAAAGACCGAAATTACCTCAGAAGAAAGAGGTACACTGGTTGAGAACAAACAGATTGGCTCCATTGCTAAAAATGATATCAAAGACTTTATTAATGAATACGACGCAAGTGGAATTGCAATGCACGATGTAGACGTGATCCGAATTTCTTACGTTTCTGAAAGCAAGGGGAAACATGTTAAAACCGATGGTTTACTATTCGTACCAAAGAATGTGGATTCAATTTATTTTATCTCCTATTTTCATGGAACACTGATTCCGTTGAACTTGTTCGGAGTTAAAAAGGCCACACCTTCACTTTACAATTTACAAAAAGAAGATTTTTACGAAGTAAGAAATGTTGCACTGGCATGGGCATCTGCCGGATATACTGTATTCATGCCTGATTACATTGGTTATGGCAGTACGGAAAAAGAAGAACACCCTTATATTTATTACCCGGAACTGTTCAAGTCATGTATTGACGGAATGAAAGCCTGTAAAACGTATTTTAACACAACAAATCTGGTCTACGATAATCGTGTTTTCTTCGGTGGATGGTCGCAGGGAGGAGGAGCCAGCCTTTCAGCACATAAATTCACGCAGGAAGGATATGCGAACGAGTTCCAGGTAGTTGCCAGTTCAAGTCTGGCCGGTCCGCACGATTGCAAAGAGTTTTTATTTGATGTTTTCAGAAACAAAGACAAGGAGTATCAATTGGTGAATATCTATTCATGGGCGCTGTATTCGATTAACACGTTTTCAGGTCTGAACCGTCCGAATGATCAGATCTGGACCTACCCGGTTTACGACCAGGCAACAAGTTTCAGCCCACCGTCCAAAATTCCGGCTCAACTGATCCGGGAAGGATTTATACACAAGTTGCTTTCCGGAGAAGATACAGGAATGCTTGCTGAAATCAATAAAAATGTATTTTCAGAAGGATGGACACCGACAGGTAAAGTGTTTCTCCACCACGGAGATGCGGATGATGTGGTGCCTTATTTTAATTCGGAACGTGCAAAAACAGGCTTGACGAATGCCGGAGGAGATGTTACACTGTATACATATAGTGGTGGAAATCATGTCTCCGAAGTAAAAAATTATGTACTCAATACCCTTGCGGATTTTAATCTTTTAAAATAATGAAAAAACTGCTACTAACAGGTTTGCTGGGAATTTCCTTCGGAACGTTCTCCCAATCGTTGATTCGTCAGGATATGTACTTTAAGAACATGAATTACATCAATGCTGCAGCAGGTCTTTCGGATACGAATTTTAACAATGATCTGCAATTGTACATGATCCATCGCTTTGTTCCGAACAGTTCTTATACAAAAGCACCGAATGTATTTCTCAACTATATTGGTCAGATTGATAAAATTAAAGGGAGTGTTAATGTCGGGTACGTCTACGACCAGTATTCCTTTTTTGACCGCCATTTACTTCAATTGGGATATGCAACGCATCTGAAAAAGGGAAACCACCAGTTTGATGTAGGATTGAGAGCTGTTATGAACCTCGACTACCTGAAAGACCGGTCTGTTTATGAAGGAAATGATGTAACGGGTATAAAAAGTACCTATCTTTTGCCAGATCTGGATTTCGGGTTTCAGTACCGAATAAAAGGCTTTACATTCGGACTGGCAGCCAAAAACCTGTTTCGCAATAATGTGGTAAATACCTATAAACTGTTTGAAAACGAACGTATTTTTTACTCCAACATCTCATACACACATTCATTTGGACAGAATTTTCAGTTGTCCATTTTCACACTTCCTGCCTATACGACATCTTTTCAAATCGATTTGGGATTGGATGCCGTATTCTGGAACAGAGTGGACGTGGCTTACCTCTTCCGCCTGAAAGAATTGAGACATGTTTACAAAGCCTCGGTCAATATTACGAAACGTATTTATACAGGTTTGTCATTTAGTCATTCACACCTAACATCTGACTACACAGGTAATTTTATGTTCGGTTACAGGTTTTAAGAATGGTAAATAAAGACGAATTACTTGATGCATCTGTCAAAAAGAAATATGCACTCAAGTATCTTATTGTTCAACAAAAAATGTCGCCTCTGAATCGAATTTTAATTCAATTTAGCTTACTTGCGAGTCTAATTTAATTATATTACCTGTTATATTCGGTAACCTCTTTGTAAGTGAGATAAAAATTTATCTGTTTATTTTACTCCCGATCTTCGTCGTTGTCTTACTTGCCGTTTTTAATCGATCACTCAATAAGAAAATGAGGGGACGTGAAACAATAGGGTTCATTCAATTTTTTCCACACTATATGCTCATTGAGCAGAACAATCAACGAACAGAGCTGAACTATGAGCACATTTTTAGAGTTTATTATTCCAATGGTATGTTGGATGATTATTTTTCTAAAACGCCTCGTTTTATTACACGTCGGTATAAATTTGTTTGTAAGGAGGGGAGTATTTTTCTCTTCGAATGTGAATGTTTTATTCGCGCCAATTCATATGACCGAAAAAACAAATATCTTCCCGATGTTGAATATGTGATCAGGAGAATTGTACCTCCGGGGGGAATACATCATAGTAAAAAAGAAATCCGGAAAGAATGGAAACACAAAAAAGCATGATTTGATTGAATATCTGCCCAATCGATTTCAAATGCGTCGATGATTCTCTTTCTCTTTTTGTACTTTTGACTTTTGATTAACACCGATGAATTTCAATTTTCCGCCTTTTGAGTCACTTATTTCCAATTACACAACGCAAAATAGCAGAAGTGAGGCGGAAGCTGTCGCTGTTCGGGAATTGGAATTACAGGAAGGTGAAATTAAAGCCCGGCTGGAAGATGGAAGTACCTATGCTGTACACATCAATTTCAACCAAAAAAAAGTACTCACTGCAATTTGTTCCTGTTTGTACAGTCAGGCGGGATATTGTAAACACATCATTCGTGCACTTACTTATGCAGATGGATTGATGCCGAAACAGGACAAAGAAAAACGAAAAACGGAGGTTCTCCCTTTAATTGCAATCAGAAAAGATAAAACCGGTTTTGTAATCGAAAATCAAAACCTGCTCCAATTGTCGGAAGAAGAACTTGCGAGTGTTTCTCACGGATTGGAAAAAAACAATACGTGGGGAAACCGGATGGATTTCCGTGAAGCAAAATTGGGTAGTCAGCGAATCGAAGCGAAGATTCACAAGGGATATAGCGATGAGTGGGGAGTTGTAATTGAGCAATCAAATGCACACATTTTGCTGACGTGCACCTGCTACAATCCTTCCAAAAAACTCTGTGTACATATGCATTTTGCAGTTTCAGAGATCTGGAATACAAAAGAATTACAATTGCCGTTTAATGAGGGACAGCGATTTGACTTCTTGAGCAAACATGCCGCTAAAATGGGATTGACAGATCTGGGGAATCCGGATGATTTGTTTGAATTGAAGTTCGACTATGGTCGGATCCATGTCCAATCCAAATACACCTTACTTTCACTCACGGCTTATGAGAAGCAGGAATTGAAACGTCAGTTGATCCCTGAATTTCAATTTCCCAAAGGAGGAAATACTGAAAAAAAAGAATTTATACTGGTAGAAACATCGAATTACTCCAAAGAATTGGTGTTTACATTGATGGAAGCTCCTGTGTCAAAGTCGGGAGAAATAAAATCTCCGGTAGATAAAGTCGCATTGCAGGAGAAAATGCGGCACTACACCAGGCAGGAAGAACTTTTGTTTTTTTCAGCGTTGATGCAACAGGACATATACAAAGGGAAACCTTTTTTATACCAGGATATTGTCAGCAATCCGTTGCAATTTCCGTTTTATTTTCACGCCAATTCATGGGACACCAAACGGGTAAATGCCAAAAACCTGGAATTGGTAAAGGTTCAATCGGGCAATCCGGAAGCAACAATCTTTGTACGGCAATCTGGCGATTTTTACGTGCTTACATGTGAAGTAACCATTGAGAATAAGACATTTCAATCCAAAAATATTCAGTTGTCCGGTTCTTTCTTTCGTTCCGCGGACAAGCTGTTTTTTATCAATAACGAAACAGTGGTACAGGTACTGCAGTTTTTTAAAAGTAAAAACAACGAAATTTTTATTCATCAGACACAATTTGCTTCGTTTCGGGAAGAATTTTTGAATCCGCTGGAGCAAAGCGTCACGGTTTCTTACAGTTTTGTAAAAAAAGCGCCGGCAAAGATCATCAAAGAACGCTCATTAAATAAGGTGTCAGAGCACCTGATCTACTTATCAGAATCGGATGACTACATTTTAATTACTCCTGTCATCTGCTATGGGGAAGTGGAAGTTGCAGTGCTTTCAAAGCGCACCGTTTATACCGAAAATCCGGATGGAACACTGTATTCTGTTGAACGAAATGAGTCTGCGGAAAGAAGATTTCTCCGGTCGGTACAGGCACAGCATCCGTCGTTTGAAGAGTTTCCGCAAACAGAGTTCTTTTACCTGCACAAACAAGAATTTTTAGATCAGGGATGGTTCATTGACGCGTTTGAAGAATGGCGAAACAATCAATACGCAATTCTGGGGTTCAACCAGTTGAAAAACAATCGCTACAATGCACATAAAATGAAAGTGCAGACGCAAATCATTTCAGGAATTGATTGGTTTGATGTGAAAGTAAATGTGTCGTTTGGAAAGCAGGAGGCAGGATTGAAAGAAATTCAGAAAGCCATTCTCAATAAAACCCGTTTTGTGCAATTAGGAGATGGAACACAAGGAATATTACCAGATGAATGGATTGAAAAATTCGGACATTATTTTCGTTCCGGAGAAATCAAAGATGATAGCATCCGGACACACAAAAGTAATTTTCAAGTGATTGATGAGTTATTTGAACGGGAGGTCATTGATCAGGAAGTGCAACTGGAAATAGAGCAATACAAGCAAAAGCTGGCCGATTTTCATTCAATCCGGCAGGTTGAAGTACCCAAAAAATTAAATGCTACACTACGCGATTACCAGAAAGAAGGACTCAACTGGCTCCATTTTTTAGATGAATTTTCTTTCGGTGGTTGCCTGGCGGATGACATGGGGCTCGGGAAAACGATCCAGATCATCGCTTATTTTTTAACACAGCATGAAAAAGGGAATACCCAACCCAACCTGGTAATTGTTCCTACATCCTTGCTCTTCAACTGGCAGCGGGAGATGGATAAATTTGCACCCCACCTGAGGTATACAGCATTGCATGGGACGAACAGGGAAACGCATACAATTGATTTCAACAACTATGATGTGGTGCTCACAACTTACGGGACATTGTTGTCCGATGTAGAGCAACTGAAGAAACAGCGGTTTAATTGTCTTGTCCTCGATGAATCTCAGGCGATTAAAAACCCGGATTCAAAACGATACAAGGCTGTACGCTTGTTAAATGCACGGCAACGATTGGTGGTGACAGGTACACCTTTGGAAAACAATACCTTTGACCTGTATGCACAGTTGTCATTTGCAATTCCGGGTTTATTGGGAAGTGCCAAACGCTTTGCCGCAGATTATTCGACTCCCATTGATAAATTTCAGGATACGGCGCGGGCAAAAGAATTACAGCGGAAAATTCACCCGTTTGTATTGAGACGGACCAAAAAACAAGTAGCAGCAGAACTACCGGAGAAAACGGAAATGGTCATTTACTGCGAAATGGATACAGAACAGAGAAGGGTGTACGATACGTATAAAGTAGAGTTTCAAAAATACCTGGCAGGTTTGTCAGACGAAGAATTACAGGCTTCGGGATTGCATGTATTGCAGGGATTGACCAAATTGCGGCAAATCTGTAACTCTCCTGCATTACTGTCCGATGAGGAATTTTATGGGGATCAGTCAGCCAAACTGGATGAATTGATGGCACAAATCAGTAACCTGAAAGGAGCGCATAAACTATTGGTATTTTCTCAATTTGTCGGAATGCTTGACCTGGTAAAAAAACGTTTGGATCATCAACAAATCAAGTATGCCTACCTTACAGGGCAGACAAAAAAGCGGGAAGAACAAGTCGAATTGTTTCAAAATGACGATACCGTTCGTGTGTTTCTTATCAGCTTAAAAGCAGGTGGAACAGGTCTGAATCTCACAAAAGCCGAATATGTTTTTCTCATTGATCCGTGGTGGAATCCGGCTGTAGAAAACCAGGCAATTGACCGGGCGCATCGCATCGGGCAAACCAATAAAGTAGTGGCTGTCCGACTAATTACTCCGGGAACCATTGAAGAAAAAATCATGGAGTTGCAACAGCGAAAGCGACAACTGGCTGAGGAACTGGTTCATACTGATAGTTCGATGCTCAAACAATTGTCAAAAGAAGACCTGATGCAGTTAGTGTGATCAGTGAATACACAAAAAGTAATACAACCTTGTTGATATTTAATGGCAAATCCTTCCTGTTTTAATTACATTTGTTCCCTGAATAAAAAGTATGGCATCAAGTTTTTTTGCAATTTTAGATGATATCGCAGCATTGATGGATGATGTTGCTGTTGCCAGCAAATTGGCAACAAAAAAAACAGCTGGTATTTTGGGGGATGATTTAGCAGTGAATGCTGAAAAAGCAACCGGTTTTCTCGCTTCAAGAGAACTGCCGGTCTTGTGGAAAATTACAAAGGGATCCTTGCTGAACAAACTGATCATCGTTCCGGTCATTTTCTTGTTAAATTTCTTATTGCCCGCCGCAATTAAAGTCATTCTGATTATTGGTGGTTTTTACCTGGCGTATGAAGGAGTTGAGAAAATTATTGAATACCTTTTTCACAGAAAAGACAAGACACATAC
>DHNG01000047.1:9069-40453 GCA_002409405.1 Flavobacteriales bacterium UBA5422
TTCTGCCAAAGCAGAGATTGAAGAAGAGGGGATGGAAGCTGAGAAAAAGAAAGTACGTTCGGCTATCTCCACCGATTTCATTCTTTCATTGGAGATTATCATTATCGCGCTTGCAACGGTCATGGATAAGCCTTTATCCGTTCAGATCATTACTGTTTCCATTGTGGCACTGATTGCAACGATAGGAGTTTACGGAATTGTCGCGCTGATTGTGAGAATGGACGATACAGGATTCAAACTCATCAAACGTTCTAAAAAGGATGGTTTTTTACGGAAACTGGGGAATTTACTGGTGAATGCACTTCCGGTGGTAATCCGTTCGCTGGCTGTTATCGGGACCATCGCGTTGATCCTGGTATCAGGAGGTATTTTTGTTCACAACATCGATTACTTACATCACCTGTTGCCAGATATTCCTTCCATGGTGAAGGAAATTGCTGCCGGTTTGATTGCCGGTTTGATTGCAGTACCGATAATGGCAGGAATTAAGAAGTTGATAACAGCAGTAAAAAAATAAGTTCCTTACCTTTGCTGCAAAACGAACACAATGAGCATCCTGAAAAACCTCTTGAAAAATCCGTCATACGGGAAAAACATTGATCTGTCTCTTTTATTGCTTCGCGTCGCTGCAGGTGGATTTATGCTTTCGCACGGATATGGCAAAATGGTCAAATTGTTCAACGGGACATTTGAATTTGCAGACCCCATTGGATTGGGAGTGGAATTATCATTGGTGTTAACCGTGTTTTCAGAAGTGCTGTGCGCCTTGTTTATCGTTCTGGGCATTTTACCACGATTTGCAGCCATTCCCTTGATCATTACAATGGTTGTGATCGTTTTTGTTGTCCACGCCAGTGACGGGTTTGGCAAACAGGAATTACCATTGTTTTACCTCATTTCTTATGTCGTGATTTTACTACTGGGAGGAGGGAAGTATTCTTTGCAGAGATTGTTTTCAAAAGGGTAAGAAGGATCCTGTCAATAGGGTTTCCGTTTTCTTTTCAAAAACTTTCTTGTGGTGTGGGGAATTAATCTTAATTTCACATTCAAATTTAGCGCACAACCAAAGACACAGTGAAACTTTCACTATCAAATCGGCAACTTTCGGAAATCGTTGGTGGAAAAAACGGTATGGGAGAAAATGTATCTTCCGTTCACAGTGTTGTTTATGATTCCAGGAGAATCGCAACGGCATCTACCAGTGCATTTTTTGCATTAAAAGGAGTTCATACCAATGGACATGCATTTATCGGAGATGCCTATGAAAAAGGAATCCGGACATTTGTGGTCAGCGAAGAAGTAAATGAAGTTGCCTTTTCAGGAGCATATTTCATCTATGTCGATGATACGCTGGAAGCCTTATTCCGTTTGGCAAAATACCACCGCAGGTCTTTTAAAGGAAAAGTTGTACTGATTTCAGGGAAGATCGGAAAAACAAGTGTCAAAGAATGGTTGTATGCGTTACTGACACCTGAACGGAGCGTCTCCAGAAGCCCGAAAAGCTACAATTCCAACCTGGGAATAGCTGTGTCGGTGCTGGAAGCAAATCCGGCTTCAGAGGTGGTGCTGATAGAAGTAAAGCCACACGAGGAACTCAATCCTTCTAAAATAAATGAATTACTGCATCCTGATTTAGGAATTTTAACCACAACAGAAACGGAAGGAACGATCTTTTCAGATGCGTATTTTGAAGCATTGTACAAAGGATGCACAGACTTATTTCATGCAGAACGGCAGCGCTCGTTTCTGAACATGAAAACAGCTGTACGCTTTGTGAACCCACTTAAGGAAGAACTGTATCCGGGGGAAGCAAAACGGAAAAATGTAGCGTTGGCGCATGCCGTTGCACTGAAATTGGGTGTTTCTGAACCAAAGTTGCAGGAAAAGATGAAGCATTTACCGGATTTGGCCTTGAGAATGGAGACATTTGAAGGAAAAGAAGGTAATTTTATTATCAATGACTTGTACAACCTGGAGACGGATGCATTTAGAAGTTCACTTGAATTTCAACAGTCACTGGCGAAAAAGAAAAAACGGGCAGTCATTTTAGGGTTGCAGGAAACAGATTTAGCGAAAAGACAGGCATTAGAAGAGTTGGTTCGTGAGTTCAAACCGGATTATTTTTTCCTGTTGAATGAAAATGATACATTTACAGAGCCGTTAAAAGATACGGTGATTCTGATCAAAGGAAGCACTTCCCGATACTTGTTGCGGATTGCCAATCAACTGAAAGAAAAACGACACCATACACATTTGAGAATTAACCTGAAGTCGCTGCGCAAGAATATTGTTGCCCACAAACAAGTACTTCCGGAAGGAACCAAACTGATGGCGATGATGAAAGCTTCAGGTTATGGTTCCGGGTTGGATAAAATGGTACAGTTTGTCGACGGATACGGAGTTGATTATTTTGGTGTTGCATTTGTAGATGAAGGTGTTGCGGTACGCAATGCAGGAATTACGAAGCCGATTATGGTAATGAACACCGAAGCCGATAACTACGAAGCATGTATCAATTACCGGTTGGAACCGGCAATTTTTGACTTTCAACAATTGGATGATTTCATTTCCGAATGCATCTATCAGGAAGTATACGACTATCCGATTCATCTGAAAATTGATACCGGAATGCGGCGTCTGGGATTTGAACCGGACCAGTTGGGAGCAGTGTTGGAAATCATCCAATCACAACCCGAAGTAAAAATCAAAAGTGTGTATTCACACCTGGCCGAATCTGATAATTTACGCGATAAACGATTTACAGAGCACCAGATCAAGCAGTTTTCACTTGCTGTGAATAAGATTCGGCAGGTAATTGATTATCCGTTTGAACAGCATATTTTAAATTCTCCGGGAATTGAAAACTACCCGACAGTTGATTTTTCAATGGCCCGTTTGGGAATCGGAATGTATGGAATTTCAGCTAATCCGGCTTTTAAACGAAAATTAGAACCGGTAATCAGTTGGTACAGTGCTGTTTCCCAGGTGAAAACAGTTGCAGCAGGTCAAAGTGTAGGCTATTCACGTTCCTATTATTGCAAAACAGATACAATCGTTGCCGTTGTGCCGGTCGGTTACGCCGATGGGTTGCGACGTTCACTCAGCAACGGGGTTGGTTACCTGACCATCAATGGAACAAAATGCCCGATCATTGGAAAAGTGTGCATGGACATGGTAATGGTCGATGCGACCAATGCAAAAGTAAAAGTAGGAGATGAGGCGGAAATCATCGGACCAAACTGCCCGCTTGAGAAAATGGCAGAACTATTGGGGACGATTCCTTATGAAGTCATGACATCTATTTCAGAACGTGTACATAAAGTGTATGTTGAATAGTTTGAAGCAGAAATATCCTGTTGGTTCCCTGATCGGAAAAATGGCCCTTCGTCTCGGACTGCTTTTTTTATTCTGGATCCTGTTGTTTGACGTACAGCGTGTGTTTTTCACCCTTCACAACATGAGTAAATTTTCCGAGCTGGGATTTTTTAACTGGTTAGGAGCGTTTGTGTTTTCGTTTCGTCTGGACATGGCAACTGCCGGTTACCTGAGTATACTTCCGGGCATCTTTTTAATCCTGGCAACTATTTGGGAAACGAAATGGACCTATCGTTTATTTGTAATTGTTTTGCTGTTTGAAGCAGTCATGTGTGCATTGATCCATGCAGGAGAAATCAATGCCTACCCGGAGTGGAATCACAAATTGACAGGACGTGTTTTTACACATTTATCACACCCGGATGAGGTTGTCAGGACAGCAGATTACGGAATGATGATTTGGTTTTTTATCTATGCAGGATTGGAAATCATCGTTGCGTTTAAATTGAAAAAATGGTTCTTCCCATTTAAAATGACAGAGCTAAAAATAAATACATTGAAACGTAGTTTGGTGACAGTTGTTGTCATTCCGGTTGCATTTTTTACCTGTTTGTTGCTTGCCAGAGGCGGATTTCAGCCGATACCGATTAACACAGATGCTGCCATTTACACCAATAATTACGTAGCCAACGATTTATCGGTCAATTCAACCTATTATTTTGCCAAGAGTTTCTTGTTGTACAATCGAGCGGACATTGACGAATTTATACCGGAAATTACAGATAAACAGGCTGCTGAAACACAGCAATTGTTGTATGGCTATAACACTTACCACGACAATTGGGTTTTAGATAACAAGAGACCGAATTTGGTATTTATCATCCTGGAAAGCTGGACAGGAAATGCAATGGGATGCCTCACAAAAACAACGACGGCAACACCCCATTTTGATGCATTAACGCAAGAAGGGCTGTTTTTTTCCAATATTTATGGTGTTTCAGGGACGTCTGAAATTGGAAATTCTGCTATTTTCAGCGGATACCCGGGAGTTCCCGAAATTTCAATTACCATGCAGCCGGACAAGCATCGCAAGATCCCCTGTTTCAATGAAGATTTGGAAAAGTGGGGGTATACCTCGGGATATTTGTTTAGCGGGGATCTGAAATACGGAAACATCGGCGGGGATTTTACCGATCACGGTTTTGATCGGGTGGAAGATGAAAAAAACTTTCCTAAATCATTGGGAAAAGGAAAACTAAATTATTATGATGAAGATTTATATGACCTGCTGATTGAAAAAATGAATCAGCTTCCACAACCTTTTCTACAATGTGGTTTTACAGGAAGTACACATTCCCCATACGATTTCCCGGATGGAGCGAGGTTTAGCAGGTTTGGAGGAGTGGAGGGAAAGTTCCACAATTCAATGATGTATGCTGATTCGTGTCTGAATGACTTTCTTCAAAAAGTGAAACAGCAGCCATGGTATGAAAATACCATCTTTGTCTTTGTTGCCGATCATGGGCACGCATCCAACTTACAGCAAAATCCTTCTGCAAGTGCTTACAACAGAATCCCCTTGCTCATTTGGGGGAAACCATTGAAACAGGAGTACAAAGGAAAGACGATTCATAAACTGGGTTCTCAGGCTGATATTGTTCGTACCCTGTTGTATCAGATGGAAGGAGATTATCAACGGTACAAATGGGCAAAAGATTTACTGAATCCAAATGCACCTGAATTTGCACTGCATACGATCAACCGTGGATATGGGTGGGTAACGCCTAAAGGGAACTTTACCTATCATATGGAAAATAAATATTTTGTAGAAAATACCTTTTCAGAAACTGAATCCAAACAGGAATTTTCTACCTGTCAATCGTTGCTGGCACTGATTTATGAAGAATATAAAAAACTATAGTGTGAAACAATCTGTCTGGACGGATTACAAATTGATTTTATGGACAGCCCTGCTGCTTCGTTTGATCGCAGCAATTTTTTCGCAAGGGTACGGGATGCACGATGATCATTTTTTGGTGATTGAAGCATCCGGTTCGTGGGTGGAAGGTTACGATTACAATAAGTGGCTGCCGTGGAACCCATTAAATAAAGGGCCTGAAGGACATTCATTTACCTACGTCGGGTTGAATTTCTTTTTCTTTTACCTATTGAAACTGATCGGAATTGTGGACCCGAAAATCATGATGCTGCTGGTGCGGATTGTACATGCACTCTTCTCCATGTTGACGGTCATCTACGGGATAAAAATTACGGAGAAATTATCCAATAAGCGTGCTGCTAAAATCGTTGGGTGGCTGTTGGCTGCATTGTGGGTGATGCCATTTCTTTCAGTGCGTCAGTTGTTTGAATTTACACCTGTTCCGTTCCTGATGATGGGAATCTGGTTGTTGCTGAAAGACGAAAAACGCGCTACTAATTTCCTGTATGCCGGATTGCTCATGGGGTTGGCACTTTCCTTTCGCTATCAGATCGGTGTGTTTGCAATTGGTGTAGCTGCCGTTTACTTTTTTCAATGGAAATGGAAACCGTTTTTCTTGTTTTGTGCGGGTGTACTGACCGCATTTGTGATTACACAGGGATTGGTTGATTTTATTATTTGGGGGTATCCGTTCGCGGAAATGATGGGGTACGTAACCTACAATATGAATGAAGGGACACAATACCTGCCGAATACAAATTACTTCATGTATTTCTACGTCTTGATCGGAGTATTGCTCGTTCCTCTTGGATTCCTCATTTTTACGGGATTTTTTAACGTGAAAAAAGAATACTTGATTCTGTTTGTACCGGCACTGCTCTTTTTGTTATTTCATACGTGGTATCCCAACCGACAAGAACGTTTTATCCTGACTATTTTACCTGTGTTTATCATCCTTGGAATTATGGGGTTTGAACAGCTGAAAAAAAATGGATTTGACAGCAAATTGTGGCGTTATTCCTGGATTGCCTTTTGGGGGTTAAACATCCCCGTTCTGCTTTTCACAACGACCATGTATTCTAAAAAATCGCGGGTAGAGGCCATGTATTCAATTTATGAACCGGCCATGCATCCTAAAAACGTGTTGATGGAAGGAACCGGAAGCAACAAAACTTCTTTGATGCCCCGTTTTTACAGCAAAGACTGGGCAGGAGCTTATTTGGACCGGACAGATGCCGGTCAGCCGTTAAACGTTGCCGATGGAATGGAGTACGATTACATTTTCTTTTTTGATGAAGAACAATTGCAGAAACGGATTGCGGAATACAAAACAATTTATCCCAAAATGAAACTGCACCAAAAATGTTATCCGAGTACGCTGGACGTATTACTTCGCAAAATGAACCCCCGAAACTCAAATGAATACATTGAGGTCTGGAAGACAAATCGGTAAATGAAAAAAACTTCCCGATGACGATTGAAGAATTGATTGCAGCATTGAAAATTGAATCCCGTGCACAGGATGAACGCTATTCCCTGTCCGGTGGAGCCAGTTTGAAACAATTGAGAGCAGATGGATACCTCTTACAACCAATCCGTATAAACCGCCGTAGTTACGGTTTCGCGGATTACCCGGAATTTGAATTTTACCTGCCTTTTCCGGCGGAGACCAACCAATTCAGAAACGGGTGCAGTATCCAGTTGTTTTCCGGAGAGGAGCAACCTGTTGCAGGAGTGCTGTTATACCTGGAGGGAAATAAAGGTGAACTTCGCCTGTACACATCCGATTTTCCGGATTGGATTGATGATAAAAACATCGGAATTCAGTTAGTGACAGATCCGCGAACCAATGAAATTCAATTGGGAGCATTAAAAAATATCCAGCAATCAAAAAAATACCTTGCACGCTATCAGCGATTTCATCAATCTTTTACGGGAAGCGAATCCGTTATTCAAAAAACGGAAATTACTTTTCAGAATCCTGCGTTGAACGACTCCCAGAAACAGGCGATCATGGCGTGTCTGGCTGCAGACGATGTGGAAGTGATTCACGGACCTCCGGGGACGGGTAAGACAACAACACTTGTTGAATTGATTGCACAATTGAACCGACAAGGAAAAAAAGTACTGGTGTCGGCTCCGAGTAATACAGCTGTTGATAACATCGGAATGAGATTGGTCGCGCAAAAAATCGATTTCCTGCGTGTGGGGAACAATGTGAAAGTACGGGAAGAATTGATTCCATATACGATTGAAGGAAAGATCGAGGAGAGTAACCTTAAGCAAACCATCAAAAAAATGCGGATTCAGTCCGAACAGTTGCGTAAAATGGCACACCAGTACAAACGCAAGTTTGGAAAAGATGAACGGGAACAGCGTAAATTGCTGTTGAACGAAGTGAAATCCATTCGCAAAGAAATCAAAGCATTGCAGCAGCATTTTGAAGAATCCTGTTATGAAAAGACACTTGTTATTCTGGGAACACCAATTGGTTTGTACGATTGTCAGTTCAAAGAAGAAGCGTACGATATCCTGATAATGGATGAAGCGGGGCAATGTCTGGAACCACTGGTGTGGACAATCATTCCCTTGGCAAAGAAATTAATCCTTGCCGGAGATCCGTTCCAGCTACCACCGACGGTTATTTCCGAAGATGCAAAACGAAAAGGATTCAATGTATCGTTGTTAGAGACATTCGTTACAAACGCATTTCCGGTCCATTTGTTGAATATACAATACCGAATGGAAGCAGTGATTGCGGAATTTTCCAACCGGTATTTTTACGGAGGAAAATTACAATCGGATAAACCTGTCACGGCGGATAGCAATCACTTGTTTTTCTATGATTCGGCGGGTGCAGATTACACTGAGCAGGAAGATGAACATTCGGCATCATTGTACAACCCGGAGGAATTACGTTTCATTCATCGATTGATGGATGCTGAAGGAATTGATCCGAAATCAACGGTATTTATTACGCCGTACAATGGCCAGTTACAACAGGCAAAGGACTATTTCAAAGATATTCCCTTTCAGCGTTTTTCTACCATTGATAGCTTTCAGGGGCAGGAAGCCGACGCGATTATTTTGTCGCTTGTGCGTTCCAACCCCAATCAGCAAATCGGTTTTTTGAATGATTACCGTCGGATCAATGTCGCCATGACACGCGCCCGCAAAAAACTCTACATCATTGGTGATTCTTCAACGATTGGCAGTGATGAATTTTATTCAAAAATGCTGGATTACGTGGAAGAAATCAATGCGTATCACAGCGTGTTTGAAATTCCGTAATAACAACCTCCTGTTGACGAAAGCGGAACTTTATTCTCTTTCCGTTTGTTTAATTGTCGCAGCTCCTGTTGTTGATGCGTCATAATTGGCAGGTTTTCCGTTTATTTTCATTTGACTTGTACCGGAAGCCCTTAAATGTGCCTTTTCATTGATAGTTATAGTTAAAGAACTCGCACCATCCGCTTGTGCTTTCACATCGTTTGCACTAAATTTTTCAGCTTTTACAGCACTTGTTCCACTTAGATTGATATCTGCTTTTTTGGCTGATCCGTTTACATTCAATCGGGAGGCACCGCTTAAATTCAGCTTTACGGATTCAGTTGTCGTTGCTGAAAGCTCCAGGTTTGATGTTCCGGAGAGAGTGATCAACGCCTTCTCAAGTTGCAGTTTATCGTTGAATTTTCCGTGTGAAGCTCCTGAAAAAGTGGCATCTAAATTGTTTGTCGATCCTGCAAAATGTACGGTTGAAGTTCCGGAAATCGTTAGGTTGAGCGATTGAACAGTCAGTGATAGATTTGATTTTGTTGCGCCTGTTGCTTGTACATGTAATGTTGTTGCTTTAACCGGCAGTTCCATCAAAGAAGTTCCGCCAACATTCAATTTCAACTCTTCGGAAACAATGTCTGTTTGTGCAGTCACTTTGACGATTCCGTTAATAGACAGTTTTTCTAACGATTTGAAGGTTAAATAAAGCGTCAGATCACCATCGTTTGTTGTGTTTATAACGGTGTTTTTACCTTTTTTCTTAACTGTTTTTTCCTGGTGGCAGTAAGAAATATGAAGCTCCTTTGTTTTTTCGTCAACAGTAATTTTTAAATCATCAGCGGTGTAATTTCCTGTGGTTTTATATGAATAACTGTCCCCCTGAATTAAGACCAGCTTAAACACACCACCTGTAGAAATGTTATTAAATGCAGGAAGCGTATTCTCAACACCGGAAATGGAAATGGTTTGCTTTTTCTCCGGGAGTTCATTGTCTAATACAACAGTCTTTTCAATAGGTGCAGGAGTTTCAACAGGAAGTTCAGGCATCATTGATGCTTCCGTAAGCTCCGAAAGGACAAACACATTTTTGTCAACTTGTTCAGACGATATGTCTGATGATAATCCGATGGATGCTACGGTTTCTGTTTCCGGAGCGTCAACCGTTTCATTCACAGAAAATACTGCCGGTGTATCAGAGACTGTGATTTTCTCTTCCGGAATGGAAGTTTTGGATTGGGATAAAATCAATGCTGTTGTGCCAATTCCTATAGCAGATATAATACTTGTGTACATAATAACGGATTTAGTAAAACTTATTTTTAATGATGAGAGGAGATGTGTAAGTACACTCATAAATAGCGTCATTCCCATCCATTTATGGACATCGCTGGCTGAAGTTTCAACAGGTTCTGTTCGTGCCAGATCAAAAAGGTGCTGTAAGTGTTGATCCTGATTCATAATTCAACTATTTGTATGGTGTTACTTTTCTCCGAAAGCAATTCGAGTAATTCTTTGCGACCTCTGGAAAGCCGCTGCTTCACTGCATCCTCGCTGGATGATTGAATGCCTGCGATTTCCTTGATGGAAAATCCGGAGATCTCAAAGAGTATCAATGCTTCCCGTTGCAATTCCGGTAATTTTTCCAATGCTTTGTACAATTCCTGGATTTCCAGATTGTGCTCTGCCGTGTTTTTCCCACTTGAAGCATAATCGAGGTTGGCCGGCCATTTTTCTTCCCGGATTTTTTGATTGGCATTGGATAAAACACGGATGCTGATCCCAAAAAGAAAGCGTAAAAATACCTCATGCGACTGAAGGGTTTCAAACTTTTCAAATGCAATCGCGATCGTCTCCTGCATCATGTCTTTGAAATCCATTTGTCCGTATGCACGTGCCTTGCAAAAGCGCTCAAATTGCGCATGTACGGGCATGTACAGTGATGTAAATTCTTTTTTCTTTTTGTTACTCATAAGGGTGTCTCGTAAAGTAGATGTGATGAGAACAAAAAAGGTGACAAAAAAAGAAAAAAAATTTTGAAACGATTAGATATACCTCTTGGAGAATTCCCATAATACCACGCCTGCACAAACCGAAACATTCAAACTATGTTTGGTTCCGAATTGAGGAATTTCTACCACACTATCGGATTGATTTACAACTTCCTGGTTGACGCCGTTGACTTCGTTTCCGAATACGAGTGCGAATTTTTCAGCGTTCAACTGATGAATGTCCTGCAAAAGAGTAGTTTGCTCCGTTTGTTCGATGGATACGACATGAATCTGGTTAGTCTGGAGTTCGCGAACCAGCTCTGTAATGGATTCCCGGTATTCCCATTCAATGGAATCCGTCGCACCCAATGCTGTTTTCTGAATTTCACGATGAGGTGGGATGGCGGTAATGCCACACAGGTAGACTTTCTCTACATTAAACGCATCAGCAGTGCGGAAAAATGATCCGATGTTGCTCAAACTACGGATATCGTCCAGTATCACAATCAACGGGAACTTTTGTTGTTGTCTGAATTCCTCTTCAGATACACGTTCCAATTCCCACAGTTTTAATTTTTTGTTCATCGTACTGCAAAAATAGCTTTTTAAGTGTATTTAGGAAGGAATACTTAATCGGTAGTTTTTCAACCGCGGAGGCGCAAAGATTTCGCAAAGTTAGATGTGAGTAGTAGATAAGTTACATACATATTTTTTCATAGACTGTTTTTAAGTGTATTTGTGTAAGGAATACTTTTAATCGGTAGTTTTTTAACCGCGGAGACGCAAAGAATACGCAAAGTTAGATGTGAGTAGTAGATAAGTTATATACATATTTTTTCATAGACTGTTTTAAGTGTATTTGTGTAAGGATGCTTAATCGGTAGTTTTTTCAACCGCGGAGGCGCAAAGAATTCGCAAAATTAGATGTGGGGAGTAGATAGGTCACATGCATATGTTTTCATAGACTGTTTTTAGGTGTATTTGTGTAAGGATGCATATAGGCAGTTTTTTCAACCGCGGAGGCACAGTGGATGTGTAAATTATTGATAATCAAAGATGAAATATTTTTATAAAACAATTTTTTTTAGTATATTCAATAAATACAATACTGAAAAATACCTTTTATGACTGAAAATGAAATTGCTTCTTTAGTTCTTGGAAGTGCAATCGAAGTACACAAAGCATTGGGACCAGGATTATTGGAAAATGCCTACAAAGAGTGTTTATTCTATAAACTAAAACAAGAGGGCCTCCATGTTGTGAAAGAAAAATCAATGCCCGTGTATTTTGAATCCGTTCAATTGGAATGCGGGTATCGCATCGATTTATTGGTTGAGAATAAAGTAGTGATTGAATTGAAAAGCGTGGAAGCATTGCACCCTGTTCACCTTGCACAAACACTAACCTATCTTAAATTAGGGAATTATAAGTTAGGACTACTCATCAATTTTAATGTTACCTATTTGAGACAAGGAATAAAACGAGTAGCTAATAATTTATAAGCGCCAAACACCATCACCCCAAACCAAACCTCCGCGCCCTTTGCGGAATCTTAGCACCTTTGCGGTTAAAACATACCCGACCACTATACCATCGTTAATTAATTGGCTACTTTATTCCAAACAAATCCATTTTAAATTCAATATTCCATCACCCCAAACCAAACCTCCGCGCCCTTTGCGGAATCTTAGCGCCTCTGCGGTTAAAACATACCACCACACTTCATTATCGTTAATTAATTGGCTACTTTATTCCAAGCAAATCCATTTTAAATTCAATATTCCATCACCCCAAACCAAACCTCCGCGCCCTTTGCGGAATCTTAGCGCCTCTGCGGTTAAAACATACCCCACCATTACACCATCGTTGATTAATTTGTCATTTTGTTGAAAACAACTCCATGTAGAATTCTCACTAACCCGCGTAGATTCTCTATTTTTACCCTGCAAATCAAAAAATCAGAAAAAGTTGGCAAAGAGTGAAACACCCCTGATGAAACAGTACAACCAGATCAAAGCAAAACATCCGGGAGCTTTGTTACTGTTCCGTGTGGGAGACTTTTATGAAACATTCGGAGAGGATGCAATTAAAGCCTCAAAGATTTTGGGAATTGTATTGACAAAAAGAGGAAATGGAAGTGAATCCGAAACCGCACTGGCCGGATTTCCTCACCATTCAATTGAAACATATTTACCGAAACTGGTACGTGCCGGACAACGGGTTGCAATCTGTGACCAGCTGGAAGATCCGAAAATGGCAAAAGGAATCGTCAAGCGTGGTGTGACGGAATTGGTTACACCAGGAGTGTCATTCAACGACCAGGTACTGGAACAGAAGAAAAATAACTTCTTGTGCGCCATTCATTTTACAAAAGGACACCACGGAATTGCATTCATTGATGTCTCTACAGGGGAGTTCCTTGTTGCGCAGGGAAATAACGAATACATCGATAAATTAATTCAGGGATTTGAACCGAAAGAAATCATTTTTCAGAAGAATAAATCCAAAGAATATGATGCCGTTTTTGGTACAAAATATTACCATTTCAGATTGGACGATTGGGTGTTTACATCCGACTTTGCGCAGGAGAATCTGACAAAACATTTCAGCACAAAATCGTTGAAAGGGTTTGGTGTAGAAGGCTTGGAGGCCGGAATTGTGGCAGCCGGAGCAATTTTACACTACCTTTCAGAAACCCAAAACGATAAATTAGGACATATCACAGCGTTGTCGCGCATTGAAGAAGACAAATACGTATGGTTAGATCAGTTTACACTTCGTAACCTCGAATTGATATTCTCCCCGCATCAGAATGCAACGACACTGAGTGATATCCTTGATCAGACCTACACAGCAATGGGAGGCCGGATGATGAAACGCTGGATTGTATTGCCTTTAAAACATACAGAACAGATTCAGGCACGACTGGATGCAGTTGCGTTTCTAAAAGAAAAAGAACAGATCTCTGATAGGCTGGCTGATT
This sequence comes from Flavobacteriales bacterium UBA5422, assembly GCA_002409405.1. Lineage (GTDB taxonomy): Bacteria > Bacteroidota > Bacteroidia > Flavobacteriales_D > Crocinitomicaceae > Taishania. The sequence goes on from DHNG01000047.1 coordinate 22,571, forward strand.
ACCTCAAAGATATCGGTGACCTTGAACGGTTGATTTCGAAAGTGGCTGTGGGGAAAGTGAACCCGAAAGAAGTAATTCAACTCAAACGAACCATGTGCCAGATGGATCCGATCAAGACCTTACTGAATAAGTCGGGATCTCTGCTCGTTGATCAGATTGCAGGTCAACTGAATCCATGTCACAAACTGATTGAACTGGTGGAAACAACTTTGTCAGAAGACCCTGCTGTTCAGATTGGAAAAGGACGTGTGATTGCAGATGGCATCAATGAAGAATTGGACGATTTGAGAAAGATCCTGCATTCCGGGAAAGAGTATCTGGAAGAACTTCAGGACAGAGAAAGTGATAAAACGGGTATTCCAAGCCTGAAAATTTCGTTCAATAACGTGTTTGGCTATTACCTGGAAGTCCGAAATACACACAAAGATAAAGTTCCTGCAGAATGGATTCGCAAGCAAACGCTGACCAATGCAGAACGCTACATTACGGAAGAGCTAAAAGAATACGAAACAAAAATACTGGGTGCGGAAGAAAAGATTCATACACTTGAAACGCAATTGTATCAGCAGCTTATTTTATCATTGGAAGCATTCATTCAACCCATCCAGCAAAATGCGATGTTGATTGCCCAGTTGGACTGCCTCACTGCTTTCGCAGAAGTTGCCCGGGAACACAATTATGTGCAACCGGTTATCAACGATACGTTTAGCATTGAAATTAAAGACGGTCGCCATCCGGTGATCGAGCAAAAATTACCCGTCGGAGAGAGTTACATTGCCAATGATGTATTCCTGGACAACCAGCAGCAGCAGATCATCATGATTACGGGACCGAACATGAGTGGTAAAAGTGCAATTCTACGTCAAACGGCATTGATCTGCCTGATGGCGCAAATGGGAAGCTTTGTTCCGGCTGCAACTGCAACCCTGGGGGTAGTTGATAAGGTGTTTACCCGTGTCGGTGCCTCAGACAACATTTCCAGTGGTGAATCGACCTTTATGGTGGAGATGAACGAAACGGCAAGTATTTTGAATAACCTGTCGGATAGAAGTTTGGTGTTGTTGGATGAAATCGGTAGGGGAACAAGCACATACGACGGAATATCTATTGCCTGGGCCATTGCTGAATACCTGCACGAACATCCGAAATCCAAAGCAAAAACATTGTTTGCAACCCATTACCATGAACTGAATGAAATGACACATCAGTTCCAGCGGATTAAAAATTACAATGTTGCCGTAAAAGAGGTGGGGAACAAAATTTTATTTCTCCGTAAGTTGGTAGAAGGTGGGAGTGAACACTCCTTTGGAATTCATGTGGCGAAACTGGCAGGAATGCCTCCCGTTGTTCTTAGAAGAGCAGAAGAAATACTGGTATCGTTAGAACAATCACATGACCTGGAAACATCGTCTGCAAAAAAGACCAGTAAGGTTACCAAATCAGCAAAGAAACTGGAAACAGTACTTGAAGATAACATGCAGTTGAGTTTCTTCCAGCTGAATGACCCGGTGTTAGAACAAATTCATGATCAGTTGATTTCCATTGATATTAATACGTTAACCCCGGTTGAAGCACTAATGAAATTACACGAAATTAAGAAGCTGACAGGCGGGTAACATTCAGAAAAAATGAAAAATCAGATACTACTTTTTTTACTGATGACCAGCGTGGGATTCTTGTCATCATGTGCAAGCTACATCAACGTGTTTGAAACCAACATTGTACCGAATGACAGCGCGATGCAGTCCCGGGTGATTGAAGTGCCTTCAGGTAGCGTTACGATGCAGTTTTTCGGAGATTATTGTTTTGAGAACATCAAAAAAGATTTCATATTGATCTCCAATCGGGAAGTGCGAAAAATCATTTCAAAGACACCGGAATTAGGACAGGGTAAACAGGTGTTATTTACCTACACTGATTTACCTGATTACAATAACGTATTTGGTTTTTATTATCCCCTGGAAGACCTGGATGCAGTAAAAAAAAGGTACACTCTAAAGCCGTATAAGGAGCATTTCAATGGAATGATCTATGTATACATGCATTCCGATTATACCGTTGCTGATGTATTTAAACAGGTCAACGGAGGAATCATCCGCTTTTTGATCATTAGCAAACAAACAGGGGAACTTCAGAGACAAGCATTCTTGGATAATGAAATCAATGAACTCTACTTTGTACGGAATTAAGACCACATTTTTATAAATTAATTACTTTTAGCCAAATCAAACGTTGAATGGAAATAACTTATTTTTCAGCTGCTGGAATTTTTCCTTTTTTCATGGGAATGTTCTTTTTGATACTCTCTATCTTTTTTTTCCTGAAGAATAAACAAAAAACAGCACTGTATGCGGTGTTTTTTTGTTCGCTGTCAATGGGGTTTTTTATCGCTAATCTGGATCCGTTTCTTAGTATATGGGATGAACAGTTTCATGCACTGGTAGCAAAAAACATAGCTGAAACACCTTTCATGCCAAGATTATACCCCACTCCGGTTCTGGAATATGACTATTTGAATTGGACACATAATTATATCTGGTTGCATAAACAACCGCTGTTTTTGTGGCAGATGGCATTGAGCATTAAAATCTTTGGTGCAACAGAACTTGCTGTTCGTATCCCTAGTATTCTGATGGTCGCGTTCGCTTCAGTAATGGTATATCGAATAGGTAAAATTGCTCATAGTGAAAGAGTCGGATTTTATGGCGCTTTATTTTTTACATGCCTGAATTATACGTTGGAATTAATCACAGGAGAACATACGACGGATCACAATGATATTGCGTTCTTATTTTATATGACAGCCACTTTTTGGGCCTGGTTTGAATACCAAAATAAAAAATCAAACTATTGGTTGTTGTTAATCGGGCTGTTTTCCGGTTGTGCGATCCTTGTTAAATGGTTAGTCGGCTTGCTGATCTATGGTGTATGGTTTCTCACAATTGGTGAGAAAAATTGGAAAGAGTTTTTGAAAATCAGGAACTATTATCCCTTGTTAATCGCTTTTGGAATTACGTTATGTGTATTTTTACCCTGGCAGTTCTTTATTCTGTCTGCTTACCCGAAAGAAGCCGCTCATGAGTTCAGTTATAATACCCTCCATTTTTATCAACCGGTAGAGGGACATGGGGGCGATTGGATGTTTCATTTTGATGCAATTAAAGAGATATACGGTGCCGGAACATTGGTTCCGTTTGTTCTTCTTATAGGGTTGTTTTTTCTGATCAAAGATGCCCGGGAAAAGAAATACCGTATTGTCATTCTCGCATCGATTGTCGTTATCTACGCCTTCTTTACCATTGCTGCAACTAAAATGATGTCTTTCTGCTATGTTGTTGCTCCTTTTGCATTGCTGGCAATTGCAGCGCTTACGGATAAAATTATTCATTGGGTTGTCACCAAAATCCGATACCGTTGGTTTAACTACAGTTTTACATGCGGAATTATCCTCATATTCTGTTATTCTCTGATCAATATGCCGAGAATCGTTGAACGTCATGTGGAATTAAAAGGCGCAGCAAATGCATACAGAGCTGGAGATTTAGAACTAATGGCGTTTATCAAAAAACTTCCGGCACAGTTGAAAGATCAGAAATATGTGATTTTTACCACGGAACACCGATTGAAAAGTAACATTCCGATTATGTTTTATACGGATTATATTGCATACGATTTTATTCCAACCCCTGAGCAATTAGAACAGGCATGGGAGAAATCCTATGACGTTGCAGTAGTCGACAACGGGGAGTTACCGGATTACATTTGCGATGATGCACGTATTCTGAAATTGTAATGTACATACGATTAAGCACCTGCAGGTTGTCAATGCAAGAGAACTGCTTAATTAACAATTGTTAATATCGTCTTTTAATATCTTTTTAACGTTCTTTTCGGATTTACTTTCCCCCAAGTACTTCATTTGCGTATATTTGTCCTATGGAAAATCAACCGGAGAAAAAGCGGAAACCAGCAGCAAGAATTGCTTCAAGCACACCTGGTATCAATGAATTGGGGAGAGTACCGCCCCAGGCAGTTGATCTGGAGCAAGCTGTTCTGGGAGCGATGATGTTGGAGAAAAATGCGGTGACGGATACGATTGATATTCTTAAAATCAGTAGCTTTTATGATCCGAAGCACCAATATATTTACGGTGCGATTCGTGAATTGTTCGGAAGCTCTTCCCCGATTGACTTATTGACAGTAATTAATTACCTGAAGAAAAAAGGTGAGCTGGAAGCGGCGGGAGGTGCTGCATACGTATCTTTTTTAACGAGCAGAGTCGCTTCGACGGCACACGTAGAATACCATGCACGGGTGATTTCTGAAAAATACATCAAGCGCGAGTTGATTCGCATGAGTTCTGAGGTGATCAAAGATGCATTTGATGAAACACAGGACGTTTTTGATGTGTTGGGAAAAGCAGAAGGGGAATTGTTCCAGATTGCAGAGAACAACATGGGGAAATCAGTAGATACCATGCAGAATGTTGTTCGTCAGGCGATTGAAGAAATTGAAATCGCATCCCAGAATAAAAGTGGAATTTCAGGGGTTCCTACCGGGTTCATTGATCTGGATAAACTGACTTCCGGATGGCAACGCTCGGATATGATTGTCATTGCTGCACGACCTGCGATGGGAAAAACGGCATTCGTCCTTTCCATGGCACGTAACACGGCTGTTGATCACAACATGGGAGTGGCAGTATTCTCTCTGGAGATGTCCTCCGTACAGCTGGTGAAACGGTTGATTGCCAGTGAAGCCCGTCTGAGCGCGGAAAAATTGAGAAAAGGAGATCTGGCGGAACATGAGTTCCAACAGTTGCATACACGGATTTCTAAATTGGCAAGTGCGCCTTTGTACATCGATGATACTCCGGGAATTTCTGTTTTCGACCTGCGTGCGAAATGTCGCCGCTTGAAGATGCAGCACAACATCGATATGGTGATCATTGACTACTTGCAGTTGATGACCGTGGGAGGATCGAAAGGGGCTGGAAACCGTGAGCAGGAAATTTCAACAATTTCCCGATCCATTAAAGAGATTGCTAAAGAATTAAATATACCCATCATTGCACTTTCTCAGTTGAGTCGTTCAGTGGAACAACGGGGAGGAGATAAACGACCGGTGTTGTCCGACCTGCGTGAATCCGGAGCGATTGAGCAGGATGCCGATATCGTTTCGTTCATTTACCGTCCGGAATATTATGGATTTGATACCGATGAAAATGGAGAATCCAATAAAGGAGTAGGGGAGATCATTGTTGCCAAGCACCGGAATGGTGGATTGGATACGGTCCGTTTGCGCTTTATCGGTGAGTTTGCACGTTTTGAAAACATAAATAGTTACGGTGATTATGCCGATATGGGAGCAGGAAACAGATCCGGTGGACTGAATCCGATGCAGCCCATGGAAGGAAACAGCATTACGATTCCTTCTAAGATGAATTCATTTGACGATGATGGCGCAGATTTTGATCGTTCTTACAATGACGATGTACCATTCTGACGCAAAAACAGAATAATACCGCTTTTTTTTCGTAATAAAAGAACCATGAAAAGAATACTGTACCTGTTTGTAGTGATTATTAGCTTTCAGTTGAATGCTTCACAAATTCTTGTACCCATGGATGATTCACAGTCCAACCACTTGAAAGCGTATGGAGTTTCTTTCTGGGCGCTGGAACATGAGGTGGTGATCGAATGGCTGCTGAATTACCGTGGAGGATCATTTTTATTTCCTCATTTACAAGGGATAGAAGAAGAATTGTTGCTGAAAGGAGTGAAATACGAGATCATTACTGACGGACAAGCGAATTCGATCCGAAGTCAGATTGCTCATCCGGAACAGAACATGGAAATCGTCCAGTTGGAAAAAGCGCCGAAGATTGCCGTATATACCCCTGATGGAAAACAGCCGTGGGATGATGCTGTTACACTGGTACTTGAATACGCAGAGATACCGTACGATAAAATTTATGACTCAGCAATCGTCAACGGGAAATTACCGGAATACGACTGGTTACACCTGCACCACGAAGATTTTACAGGACAGTATGGAAAGTTCTATGCCTCTTATCGTTCATACCCATGGTACAAACAACAGGTTGCAGATGCTGAAGCACTTGCTGCTTCTCTTGGATTTAACAAGGTTTCGAAATTAAAACTGGCAGTAGCTCAAAGCATCAAAAATTTTGTCATCGGAGGAGGATTTTTGTTCACGATGTGCAGTGGAACAGATAGCTTTGATATTGCATTGGCGGCACAAAATACAGACATTTGTGAAGTAATGTATGATGGTGATCCTGCACGTCCGAATTCTCAGAAAGAACTGGATTTTTCGCAAACCTTTGCTTTTGAAGATTTCCAGTTGGAGCGGGATCCACTGAAGTATGAATATTCATCCATTGATGGAACCGATTTGAGAAGAAGACAAGGAATTCGTGAAACGACAGATAAATTTACTTTGTTTGACTTTTCGGCGAAATGGGATGTGGTTCCTACGATGCTGACACAGTGCCATACAAATATTATCAATGGTTTCATGGGGCAAACGACTGATTTCATGAAAGAATACATCAAACCGAACGTATTGGTCATGGGAGAAAATCAGGCACTGGGAACCGCCAGGTATATTCATGGAGAAATGGGGCAGGGGACCTGGACCTTTTATGGCGGGCATGATCCGGAAGACTATGAACATCGGGTAGGAGACCCGCATACAGATCTGAACCTGCATCCGAACTCTCCCGGTTACCGGTTGATTTTGAACAATATTTTATTCCCTGCCGCTAAAAAGAAAAAACAAAAAACCTAAGCCGTTTTTCCACAGCCTCTGACAGATTTCATTTTTTTAACACATATTTAAATTTAACTTTTCATATGAATTGTTAAATTTGTTGTTAGATGAGGAGATGTTTTTCAATAGTATTACTTTCGATTTTTACACTATGTATAGTATCAATTAGTTATGGACTGTACAAAAAAGGGAATCAGACATCGGTAGTAATGCTGGAGGAAGATGAAACGCATACACAGTTACTCGAAGTAAAGGAATACTTGAAAACAGAAGGTCCGCAACCCTTTGCTATTTACACAACCATTGAATTTAAAACCGATCAATTAACAGAAATCCTTGTTAAAAATTACGAGGACGTCTACCTGCGCTGCGTTGAAACCCCTCCCGATTTTATGAGTTAATATCCCCTTTGTTTTGCATTTCCTGAAATGCACTTGTATTGTTAACGCATAATAAAAAATCAATGAAAAATATTTTTTCCAACTGGAGAAGTGATGCTCCTGCCAGTTTGGTCGTCTTTTTGGTAGCCCTGCCTTTGTGCTTAGGGGTTGCCTTAGCATCTACAGGTGAAAATCCTGTTTTGTTCTCCGGTATTATTGCCGGGGTAGTGGGAGGTATTGTTGTCGGTTTTTTCAGTGGTTCCCGTCTGGGAGTTTCAGGACCTGCCGCTGGATTGATTACAATTGTATTAGGAGCGATTGCCACATTGGGAAGCTTTGAAGCATTCCTTGTTGCAGTTGTAATTGCCGGTATCTTGCAGATTGTAGCAGGTTTTTTTGGTGCAGGAGTGATTGGAAATTATTTTCCTTCTTCTGTCATCAAAGGGATGCTTGCCGCGATCGGTTTGACCCTGATCTTGAAAGAAATACCACACCTTGTAGGTTATGATAAAGATTTCATGGGGGATGAAGCATTCCTTCAATCCGATGGAGAAAATACATTTTCAGAGATTTTAAACGCATTCGATTACGTCAGTATGGGAGCAATTATTATTGCAGTCCTTTCATTGGCAGTACTGATTCTCTTCGATCGCCCGTTCATGAAACGAATTGCGTTGTTCAAATTCGTCCCCGGAGCATTGATCGTTGTGGTGATGGGAGTTCTGCTTAATCAGCTGTTCATCTCCTCATTCCCGAACTTGGCAATGGGAGGAGAGCACCTGGTGAGTTTACCTGTCGCAGAGTCATTCAATGACATCAAAGGATTCTTTATGTTTCCCGATTTTTCCGCACTGACAAATCCGAATGTATATGCAGTCGCGTTTACAATTGCATTGGTAGCGAGCCTTGAATCCTTGTTGAGTGTAGAGGCAACGGATAAGCTGGATCCGGAGAAAAATGCAACTCCTACAAACAAAGAACTGAAAGCACAGGGAATCGGGAACGTTGTTTCCGGAATGTTGGGAGGATTGCCGGTTACTCAGGTAATTGTCAGAAGTTCAGCAAATATTAATTCCGGAGGAAAATCGAAATTATCAACCATTCTGCACGGTATTTTGTTGTTCTTATGTGTGATGCTGATTCCGAATGTGCTCAATATGATTCCGTATGCATCTCTGGCAGCGATCCTGATGATGGTCGGGTACAAATTGTCGAGTGTATCACTCTACAAGAAAATGTACGCGTTGGGATGGGATCAGTTCCTTCCGTTTATTATGACAATTATCGGAGTATTGCTCACCGATTTGTTGAAGGGAATTGCAATTGGGTTGGCATTTGCTGTCTTTTTTATCCTGCGCAAAAATTATCGGAATAACTACCGGATTGAGAAAGGAGATGAAAACGGAAAGCCGTTGATCCGGATTCATTTGTCAGAAGAAGTGACGTTCCTCAACAAAGGAAGTATTCTGGAATCATTGTACAAGGTTCCTTCTAATGCACACCTGATCATTGACGGTTCAAACAGTAAGGCGATTGATTATGATGTACTGGAAGTTATTCAGGAATTCAGAATGCATGCGGCTATGGAAAGAAATATAAAAGTAACAACGTTCAAGATCCCGAAAGTAGATGTAATGGGACACTAACGTGACTAAAATAAGTAATTTAAAAATTTTAAAACAGAAAAATAAACAGATATCATGGAAAAGTTTTATAACCAATTATTAGAAAATAACAAGAACTGGGCAAAGCAGCAATTAGAGAAAGATCCTAACTTTTTTAACGACCTGGCAAAAGGTCAGACACCACCTGTTTTATGGATCGGATGTGCGGATTCCCGTGTACCTGCAAATGAAATCATCGGAGCAAAGCCAGGAGAAGTATTTGTACACAGAAATATCGCCAATATGGTTGTTCATTCCGATATGAACATGCTGAGTGTGCTGGATTATGCAGTCAATGTATTGAAAGTAAAACACGTTATTGTATGTGGACATTACGGATGTGGAGGAGTTGCTACGGCAATGAGCAACAAACACGTGGGATTGATTGACAACTGGATTCGTCACATCAAAGATTCATACCGTTTCCACAAAGCGGAACTGGATGCAATTCAGGACAACAGAATACGTTTTGACCGGTTCGTTGAATTGAATGTGCAGGAGCAGGTATTGGATCTGGCGAAAACATCCATCATTCAGAATGCATGGGAGAGAGGACAGGAAGTTCATTTGCATGGATGGGTGTATTCCATTGAAGATGGAATTATCCGTGATCAGAATTGTACAATCAAAAGCAACGACGGGTTGGAAGAGGTGTATCAATTAGACCTGTAATCCGTTAAAATAGCATATCTTTGAAGCGAGGGTGAAAGCCCTCGTTTTTTGTTTTCATTAATAGAGAAGTGACATGAATCTTGTTTTCGCAACACAGAATAAAAATAAAGCATTGGAAATTCAGGCGTTAATGCCAGAAGGAATTACGGTACAAACATTATCAGACATTGGCTGTACAACAGATATTCCTGAAGATGCAGATACCTTGCAGGGAAATGCAGAATTGAAAGCAAAGTATGTTGCTGACAATTATAAAGTGGCTTGTTTCGCGGATGATACAGGATTGGAAATAGAGGCATTGGACATGCGGCCGGGAGTTTATTCTGCACGATACGCAGGGCCACAAAGAAGTGATGCGGATAATATTGAAAAGATATTGACAGAACTGGCAGGAGTCAGTGACAGAAAAGCACAGTTCAGAACAGCAATTTGTTTAATTATTGATGAAAAGGTGTACCATTTCGAAGGAAAGGTAGAGGGAAAAATTCGCAAAGAACGAATCGGGACGGAAGGATTTGGTTACGATCCTGTGTTTGAACCGGAAGGATGTGGATTGACCTTTGCAGAGATGTCGCGTGACGAAAAAAACAAGCGAAGCCACCGTGCACGTGCATTTGAGAAGATGATTGCGTTTTTGAGAGAACAGAGATAATTAAAGTTTTATTTATTCCAGTTTTTTCTCCAGTATTTTTCCAATTCGGGAAGTTGTTTCTTGTATTCTTCCAAATCCCAGGTCATGCCGAACATAGAAACGTAGTCGTTTAATGGCATGAGTCCCACTTCTGCCCGTCGCTTATCTACATCATCGGGGTCGGCCAATGGCAAAACAAAGTATGTTCCGGTTTCGTTATTGATGCCAATTTGACTTCCATAGACTTGTTTTTCGCCCAATCCCAGAGCTACGCGATCTTCGAGTAAAGCTAAACTACCAGGGTCAGCATTTTTATTCTTTACCGCTTCACGCATCATTGGTAAATAATGTTGCTGGGTGTTCAAATCCGAATGTTGAATAACCAAAAACAGAGTAGAGCTGCCCTGTTCACTAATTAGTTGAGGTCCCAGCCATCCCCGTTCGTCCAGTATTTTCTTTACCACAATGAGATTCAGAGAATCTTTTTCATTAATAATGTCCCAATGCGCCTTTACTTCAGTAGAATTACGACCATATTTTTCTTCCAGCGCAGGAAGCTCACGTCTGTATTTCTGATCTTCATTATAGATGGAATCTAAGAGTGCTACCAATGGTTTGTCATAGTCTTTTTCAATCTCATCTTTGTTTGCCTTTACTTGTTGAATTAACGGCTTCCACCGTTTGTGCCTGTGCAATGAATTCAAATCGGTATCTTGAATAATGTGATTGTAGTTGGAATAGTTTACAGAACTTGTTGCCAAATTTTCTAAATGGAAGAATGCCATTTTTTTGTTACCTGCTAATGCATAAGCACAGGCAGCATTGTAACGATCATTTGGATAGGCTTTCCCATCAAGTACGTCAAAAGCAGCTTGAAAGTTCTTTGCAGATTCTTTATATTGCTTCACGTGATACAAACTGTCTCCGATAGTTATAAAGCGAGTATAGTTGTCAGAATCATTTTCTTGTCCCTGAGCATGTTTAATTATTGTTAGAGTAAGGATAAATAATAGACTGATTTTCATATAATTTCATTTTTAGTTACAAAAAATACTAACTTATTTCCTAGTTGACCGTTTTTGTTGAATTAAATACGCAGGAGCAGATAATCAACAAATGGTTACTTTTTTGAGGGAACAGAATTAGATCAATACTTGATTTCCTCGTCGTAGCAAGACGTTTGCATGTATTGAAAACCCTGGTATTGTTTATTGATAATGACAGTGTACCAGGGATAGTTTTCTTTTTTGTCCAGAACCTTAAACAGTTCATTGAGATCAACCCAGAATAATTCTCTTCCTCCATATACTTTATCAGTCCCTGCATAAAAGCTAATGGCAATCGGCTGAAAGATGTATTGATTGGTCTTTGTATTGTAGATTCTGATTTCTTTTAACCGTATTTCATTAAAATCCTCTATACTATAAACTTCTCTTCGGGCATGTGGATAGGTGAAGGTTTCCGTGCCATCCGGATTTACAGTAATGACCGGATCGCCATATTCATCAAGAAAAGGCGTGTCAGACTGAAACAGGTATTCAAAATAAGGATCTTTTTCTTCTTCCGTTGTGTCTAATAATCGGAACCGTATTTCATGAAGGTAGTAGACTTCTCTCCATGGAATTGTTCCACGTGACTTATTATCTTGTTTGTAAATAGGAAGTTTTTCTTGTTGCGTTAATTGTTTTATGACCTGAAAAATGTTTGTGGATTCTGATGAAAACAATAATTTGTTGGCAGTTGTTGGCTTCAAGGCAATCCACCGTGATTGGATACAAGTTGTATCGGTCAATTGGCTAAAACCAAGAAACGGAACAATGGAAATCAGGAATATTGGTAATGTATATTTCATAACCGTTTAGAATAAAGAGATTATAATTATAAGCGTCTTTTCATCAAAATGTTACAATTTATTTTCGCGCACTTCTCATGGCTTTAACTTTGGTCACGTTTTCGTCTTTTAGTAATTGCTGATACGCTTCGGTTTCAATTCCGTAAAGCGCGATTTTCCCTTCATCATTCGCATGAATGCCGAAACCATACCGTTTGGCGAGTGGAGAAGTACGTAAACATGGTTGTCCTTTTGAGAAAAAGACTGTTCGTGCAGCTTCGTATTCCGAAGGAATCAAATCATTTTTGTCTGCATAAATCCGGAAAATCACATCGTCGGAAGTCAAAGTGTAGGGATGTTTGGAAATTAATTCAAACTGCATGGTTGCAACCGTTGGTTTATCTCCTTTCATTGTCGGAATTTCACTGCTGGCTACAGGACAGTCTTCGGCAAGTTCAATCAGCGTATTGCTATAATTGGTTGTGTGAATCTTATTGGTTGCCATTTTCTGATGTAATTAAATGTTTGATTATTCCTCCTGTTATCGCTTTAGAAATACATCGCAATAACATACTGCAACGAATATACGAAAAATGAGGGGGTTCGTTTTCTGTTTTCTTTTGATAGTTTATAAAGAGCTGCTTTCTACACCACATCATTATGCTCCCAGCAATACAATTCCCTCCTCAACTGAAGTTACAAAACCTACTAGCTTTCCTTTGTTACATTCATAGATAAAATCCCGGAGACTTTTACTGGTATACTGAGAAAAATCTCCTGCGATGATCAGTCGTAGCCGGTAATTAGAAAATTTTTGAAGAATTTCTCCTGCCAAACCTGTTTTCAGATCAAAAAAATCCGGAGAAATATTCTTTTTATGTACAATCACACCATCAAATCCTTGATAGTAAATGGTGCCAATCAAATCTGTTGCATCTTCAACAGAAGTAATTACAGCATGTTCAGCTGCCACTACTGCAATTTGTATATCTTTTACCTGGTGTCGGGTGATATCCATCCTCTTTCGTTTACAGTTTTCAATTTCCGGTCTTCGTATGTCCCAATTTAATTGTAGTTTTGCAATCCAATGGCACAGACTGCTGTAAATATAAAGAATAAACGGGCAAGGTTTGAATACCACTTGCTGGATACCTTCGTTGCCGGAATTCAACTTTCCGGAACAGAGATCAAAAGTATTCGCCGCAATAAAGCGAGTATACTGGAAGCATATTGTATTTTCAGTAAAGGAGAAATGTGGATTCGCAACATGCACATTACCGAATACGAAAATGGAAGCTTTTACAACCATTCTCCCCGCTCAGACAGAAAATTACTCCTCAATCGAAAGGAAATCAACAAGATTGAAAAATTTCTCAAAGACAAAGGAAATACAGTTATTCCGTTGAAAGTATTCATTTCCGATAAAGGGTGGGCAAAAATGGAAATCGCATTGGCACAAGGAAAAAAATTACACGATAAGCGTCACGATCTGAAAGAAAAAGACGACAAACGCGATATGGATCGTGCCATGAAAAGCTTCAAATAATGGGAAAAATTATTGCCATCGATTTCGGATTGAAACGTACCGGACTGGCGATCACCGACGAATTGCAAATCATTGCAACAGGATTGGAAACCGTTGAATCCAAACAATTGATGAATTACCTCATTGCGCTGTTTCAGAAAGAAAAAATTGAAAAAATTGTCCTTGGAGAACCCAAGCGACTGGACGGAAGCGATGCACACATTACCCAAAATGTCTATTTACTGAAGGAAGCATTGGAAAAACAATTTCCCGGAACTCCCGTTATTCTTCACGATGAACGCTTTACCTCTAAAATGGCTGTAGAAGCGATGATTGCCGGAGGAATGAAGAAAAAACAGCGCCAGGATAAAGCCATGATTGACAAAATCAGTGCGACAATTATCCTGCAATCCTACATGGCGGGAGAATAATCCTTTTTAGTTCAGAACGCTGTTATTTTTTCTCGGGTACGATCTGTTTGATTGCTAATCAGTAACGTTTTTTTCTACAAAAATCTACTTCGGTAACTCCCGGATTGCTTGTGGATATCTACATCTTTTGAATACCTTTGTCGCGCTATAAGGTTTCCGTTAACCGGAATTAATAGGGAATCGTGTGAAAATCACGAACTGTTCCCGCAACTGTAAGTAACAAAAAAGTTTATCCATATAGCCACTGTTTGTCGACCGACGAATGGGAAGGAGGATAAATGTTACAAGTCAGGAGACCTGCCTTCTAGCAGATATGTAGCTTTCGGCGAAAAAGTGAATTACTTCTATTGGTAGCTTCTCCGACTAATTGTCGTTGTTTTCTTTTTTGCCCTTTTTATTCAATTTTTTTAAATCAGTAGAAATGAGAAAAACATTCCTCTTATTGCTGTTCATTGCGGGCAGTATTACCTCTTTTACACAGACAACTTACAGACTTGAACTCATCGCAGAAGGAAACTTCGGACAAACCAACGGAGACGTATTTGTTCGGAATACAACTGTAACACCTGTACAAAACTCCGGACCATTGTACCAATCCGTGAATGCAGCACCGGGATTGAATGTTTTGCAGGATTTTAAAGTAGCAGGAAACAAAGCAATCATGGTCGATAAACCTACGGGACCAAGTACGGTTTATGTGCTGAATTATCCTTCTATGGAAGTAATTGAAGTGTTACCGACAGGAAATAACGGTGGGCAAACCATTGGTGTGGCAAGTCCTACAAAAGCATACGTCAGCTTTGGAAGTCCGGGAGGAGTGAAATTGTTGGATCTGACAAATAACACACTGACGCAGGTGACAGATCCGAACAGTGATATCAGTTCTTATTCCAGTGCAATGGCCTATGCAAACGGATACATGTACGTGCAGATTTCCAGTAAAATTGTCAAAATCGACACGCTGACCAACACGGTTGTCGGAACCATTCTGCCGGGAGTCGGGACGATTTCAGGGTTGGTAGTCGATGATGTACAGGAAAAATTATGGGTAATGGGTGGTTCCAGCTTAAAATCAATTGATTTGTTGGATAACGAAACCGTAAGTGCAGCGATTACAATGCCTGTAACGGGAAAACACATGCGTTATTACGATCAGAAAATTTACTTCTGGTCTTCTAAAAAGATGTATATCTATGACATTGCTCAAGAAATTGTTCCTACGGCTGAAGTATACACCTCTTCATTAACCGGATCCTGGGATTTTGGGTATGGAAGAGGATTTGACATTGACCAGAACACAGGTGATTTTGTCATCACGTCGGCAAGTTTATTTACCGGACCTTCGGCATTTGAAGTGGTAGACGGAACAACATTTGAAGTCATTGAATCTTCATCTTTACCGGGATGTATCGGAGCTAACAATTGCCGATTGTTCACCTATCATTCAACACCGGAATTGCCTGTTCCTGATGTCGCAGCATTACCTGCGGTTGAAGAAGAATGTGCTGTTGCATTAACGGTTCCGACAGCAGATAACGGAACGATCACAGGGACAACAACAGATCCTGTTTCATATGCAGAGCAGGGGACATATACAGTAGTTTGGACATTTACCAACAATGCAGGGAGTGTAACACAGGAACAAACTGTGGTGATCAATGATGTGACGGCTCCGGAAGTTGATATGGTAGTCAGTGTTTCAATTGCCTGTTCTGAAACAGTTGATGCTCCGATTGCAATGGACAATTGTGCAGGAGAAATTACAGGAACGACAGCAGATGCGATTAGTTTTAATACCGCAGGGACATACAACATCAACTGGAATTTTGACGATGGAAACGGAAATAGTGTCACAAAGCAACAGCAAGTGATTGTAACGTGCAGTGATTTGAGTATAGAGCCAAAAGCAATAGCTATCACTACTGTTTTCCCTGTTCCGGCTGATCAGGCAATCACGATTGTTTTAAATGAGCAGACCACAGCAGAAATTGTGATTACAGATGTGCAGGGGAATACCATTTTGGTGCAACAAACAAACGGAATGAAGCATACAATTGATACGTCTTCATTTGTAGCAGGAATCTATTTCCTTTCAGTGGATGGAGAAGTCATTCGTTTTAATGTAATGCATTAAGAGCCGGTTGAGCAATTAATAAACGGCGTTTCAATTATGAGGCGCCGTTTTTATTTCCGTAATTGCTTCAAAAAATCATCATCTATGGGAGAAAAGGACGTATACTGTTGATTAAAAATACATTTTTGATCTCCACAATCTTCATTAATTGCAGGAAACAATTTGACATTTTCACTCTTTACTTTGACCAATTTTACCACCTCGCCGGAGCTTTGATTGGTAATGATCCATAGCGAAATTCCTTTTTGCTCGTCAAGTATTTCAATGACAAATCTATAGATTTCTAATGTATACGTTTCCCGAACGTTATAAGCATGTTTTGATGCAGATAAACGTGTGTACGATTCTATGAAATAAGCAGTCGGATCGGCAGAACGCATGTCGAATATTGTGGAGTCTGTAATTTTAAAGGTAGAAACCGTAAACCAGTCAGAAGGGCTATACAAACATAGCTGATCATTAAAATTGTAGACATCACTCCACAAAATTCCCGTTAACGGCGTTGGTATTTTTTTGAAAGAAAACTGATTTTCCGAAGCACTTTCACTTAGAACATCTGTATAAAAATCACTATATGATTGATCGTTCGAATCATCATTACCATACCAATTGTAAAAACGAGCGTTTGAATTCCGTGTAAAATAGATGCTTCCGTAGCTTGTTTCAAATAAGACACTATCCCTTCGTCCTTCGTAGCTTATTTTCAATTCCTCTTCTGTTTCCTGAGCATGCAAAGAAATCGACAAGAGCACCGAAACAATAACAAAACACAGTTTCCAATTCATTTATTTGTTCGTTTTTGCAACGATTTAAGAAATCAATAATTAATCATTCTCCACTTTTAACGAACCTACTTTCCACTAACTTATTGCGTCACCAATTCCATCTCTTCCACTAAATGTCCGGCTCCGGAATAAATATCCATCACCCACAGTACATAGCGAATATCCACAACAATATTCCGGCAACGGGAAGGATCGAACATGTAATCACTCATCGTGCTTTCCCACGAACGGTCAAAATTCAACCCCATCAGATTTCCATTCGCATCGATAACCGGTGATCCGGAATTTCCTCCTGTTGTATGATTGGATCCTGTGAAGCACACCCACAATTCACCATCTTGTGCATATTTTCCGTATTCTTTCTTCTTGTGCAACTCAAACATTTGCGGTAACAACTCAAAATCAGGATTTCCCGTATAATATTTGTCAATGATTCCGTCTAGCGTTGTGTATTCCAGGTACTGAACACCATCCTGTGGCTTTGATCCTTCCAGTTTTCCATAGGTAATACGCAGCGTGCTATTGGCATCTGCCCAGTGTTTTTTCTCAGGAAACAGTTCTAACTTTCCTTTCACGTATACTTTCAGCAACGCTGACATTTTCGCATCGTATGCTTCG
The DNA here is from genome assembly GCA_002409405.1 of Flavobacteriales bacterium UBA5422. Classification (GTDB taxonomy): domain Bacteria; phylum Bacteroidota; class Bacteroidia; order Flavobacteriales_D; family Crocinitomicaceae; genus Taishania. The sequence continues at coordinate 40,037 of DHNG01000047.1, forward strand.
TAATTTGCATAGTGATTGTTGATGAAATCATTGAACAACAAACTGTAGTGACCATACCCGGGGTCTTTCTCTAACGTTTTAACCGATTTGGCTGTAAACTTTTTAATGAAGGTGATGTATCTGTCCTTATCTGTCAGGAATGATTTGCTAAAAATGGCATCCGAGTTGTATCCGTTTGCCGCATTGTTTATCTTACTTGTCGACGGACACTGAATGTAGTTGTTGTAAGCCGCTGTCTGCAGTTCAAATACTTTTTTGTCAACCGAAGCGTCGTAGTTTTTGAAAAAACCTTCAGCACCGTCAATCAATCTTTTTTTGACCGTTTCAAGAGTTGTAGGATTCGATTCTGCTGTTTTTTTCAGTTGGTCAATTCCTCTGGCCATGCGTAAAAATTCAGATCCTGTAAAGAAATATTCA
>DHNG01000047.1:40537-41973 GCA_002409405.1 Flavobacteriales bacterium UBA5422
CTGTAAAGAAATATTCAATCAGCATGGAATACCGGAATTCATAATCAACCGATGATGCTACCAACTGATTCATCTCATTCACAATAGTTCCGTATTCACTTTTCCAGGCATCTTTGCTCGTTGCCTGGTTGTTGTATTCCTGTTCCTGCTCTTTTTTCACCGTTACAGCATCCATACGTCTCAGCCCATCGATCTGACCGATCCATTTTTTGTATGCATTGGCAATACTTGCCTGTTTTGACGCATACTTGATCCGAACTTCATCCGATTGGCGCATCGCCTGATCAATGACACCCAACGACAGTTCCCGCATGTGAATACGTGCAGGACGTTCTTTTTCAATGATGAATTTCAGATAATCAGAAACCACATGCTGTTCTGTTTCCCCGGGAAAACCATACACCATTGTAAAATCTCCGGCTTTACGGTCATTGAACGCAATTTTTAAGTGGTGTAAAGGCTTGTAGGGAACGTTGGATGTGCTGTATTCAGCAGGTTTATTGTCTGCTCCTGCATAAATTCGGAACACAGAGAAATCTCCCGTATGACGCGGCCATACCCAGTTATCCGTATCTCCTCCGAATTTCCCGATAGAGTTGGGTGGCGTTCCTACCAATCGAACGTCTTTGAACGTTTCCTTAACAATCATGTAAAATTCATTTCCCTGATTAAACGGTTTGATCTCTGCTTCATAATGATTGCCATTCATTGCTTCTTTGATTAATGTTTGCGTATTTTTCGTTAGAATTTCCTGCAATTTTACCGGATCTGTGATTCCTTCCGTTCCCAATAAAACTTCTTTGGTTACATCTTGAATACGCACCATTCGGGAAGCTGTCAACCCTTTATTCGGAAGCTCTTCTGATTTGTTTTTTGCCCAAAATCCATACTTCAAATAATCTTTTTCCAGGGAAGAATGCGATTGAATCTGGGAATAACCACAGTGGTGATTTGTCAACAACAATCCTTGATTGGAAACCAGTTCTGCCGTACACCCGCCGCCAAAATGAATAATTGCATCCTTCAAACTGGATTTGTTTACACTGTAAATCTCTTCTGCGGTCAATTTCATTCCAAACGATTGCATATCTGATTCAAATGCTTTGATCAGCGCAGGAATGAGCATTCCTTCCTCTGCGCGGGTAACAGTAAAAAATGTACAGGTAAGCGTTAAGCCTAAGATGAATTTTTTCATGATAATTTAAAACTTGATTTTGTCAAAAATAATGAAAATGATTGGAAGTGGAAAGCAACGGAAACGATCTTGTCTTTTCGTAGCGCTGTTAGGACAATAGATACAATCAATTGTTGGTTTCTTCCTTTACAAATAAAGTTTCCTTTTTCTTCTCTTTAATATGCTCACTTTTTATAAGGTAATAAAATGAAAAAACAGCTTGCCAAGCCGCTAAGTCACCAAGTTATTAGGGTGTTATTTC
>DHNG01000047.1:42069-46486 GCA_002409405.1 Flavobacteriales bacterium UBA5422
TTTTTCCGCTTTTTTTTTTATAAGGTAATAAAATGAAAAAACAGCTTGCCAAGCCGCTAAGTCACCAAGTTATTAGGGTGTTATTTCTCTTGTGATTGAACCTCTGCGCCTTTGCGTTAAAAGAGCACTCCATACTTCATCCCGCTATGCTCTATGCACAAACGAAGAAATCTCATCAAATGAATAAATTCCTTTGAATAAATTCCTTCTTTTACAATTGCGTCTCTGCGCCTTTGCGAGAAACCTAATATACCACACATCAACTTACTTTTTCTTCTCTTTAATATGTTCACTTTTTATAAGGTAATAAAATGAACAAACAGCTCGCCAAGCCGCTAAGTCGCCAAGTTATTAGGGTGTTATTTCTCTTGTGATTGAACCTCTGCGTCTTTGCGTTAAAAAAACACTTCATTCCGCTATGCTCTACATATAAACAAAGACATCTCATCAAATGAATAAATTCCTTCTTTTACAATTGCGCCTCCGCGCCTTTGCGAGAAACCTAACATACAAACACATCAACTTATTTTCAACCTTCCCTCTTCTCATAAAATCATTTTTAATCATCTATCACAAATGGGGAATCTTTCAATCTTCCCGTTTCCCGATATTCAATTATTACTATATTTATCCCTAAACAAAACGTAAGTAGAATGACACGATTTTTTGTATGTATTTCATTTTTAATTATTTCACTGATTACAGGTGTTTTTTATGCCCAAACCGCTCGTTATGAGCTACGAATGGAAAACCCTGCCAATCACTATTTTCAGGTGGATTTCTTTTTAACTGATTACAAAACAGATGAAATTGAAGTCAAAATGCCAGTGTGGGCTCCCGGATCATACCTGGTGCGTGAATTTTCAAAAAACCTGAATGAAGTACGTGCGTATGATGAGTCAGGAAAGCAGCTGGACATCATAAAAAAATCAAAGAATGCCTGGGTTGTAAAACGAGGTAAAGCAAAAGAAGTGAAAGTGAGTTATGAAGTATATTCATTCGAACTGACTGTAAGAACCAGCTTTTTGGATCGAACACATGGATTTGTAAGCGGAACAGGCGTCTTTATGTACACAGAAGAAACAAAAAATAAGCAAGGAAGATTGAAAATCATTCCACATGCATCTTTTTCGAAAATTACTACGGCTTTACCATCGGCAGGAGAAGGAGTTGTTGGTGACGGAGGTGCAAAAGAGTTTAGTTTCTCCAATTACGATTATCTGGTAGATTGTCCCATTGAAATCGGAAATCACGAAGAGTTTACATTTACAGCTGCCGGAATTTCGCACACAGTTGCTATTTACGGTTGGGGGAATTACGATATTCCGACCTTGAAAAAAGACATGACAAAAATCGTTGAAGCAGCGACAGAAATTTTCGGACAAAATCCAAACAAAAATTATACGTTTATTATTCACAATGTAACCGATTCTCAGGGAGGATTAGAGCACATCAATTCAACTACATTGTCCATCAACAGGTATTCGTATACCGGTGGGAGTTATTTGGGATTCCTTTCTCTGGTTGCTCACGAATATTTCCACCTGTGGAATGTAAAACGCATTCGCCCGTTTGAATTGGGACCGTTTAATTATGATGAAGAAGTCTACACCTCTTTGCTGTGGGTAATGGAAGGATTTACATCGTATTATGATGAGTTAATCTTGCTGCGGGCAGGATTTTATGATAAAAATCAATACCTCAATAAACTCTTGGGGACCATCAATTATGTTGAAGGAACACCCGGAGCGCGGGTTCAACCGGTGGCACATGCAAGTTTTGATGCATGGATCAAATCCTATCGTCCAAATGAAAACAGCAACAATACAACGGTTTCGTATTATTCCAAAGGAGGCGTAATTGCAGCGTTGTTGGATGCTATGATTATTAAAAAGTTTGATGGAAAAAAATGCCTGGATCATTTTCTGAGAGAACTGTATTCCAAGTATTTTGAAAAATTACAGCGAGGATTTACAGATAAAGAATTTCAGCAAGAAGTTACGGCCTTTTTAGGAGAAGACATGAGTCAATTCTTCAACGATTATATCTATGGGACAAAAATTCCCGATTACAATGCCATTTTTGCAAAAGTTGGTGTAAATGTTGACTACACAGGAGTTGCCTCTCCTTCGTTTGGTGCTGTTTTAGCACAATCCGGGAAAGCGGTGACAATCCGTTCTGTGAGAAGTGGGTCTGCTGCCGAGCATGCCGGGTTGAGTCCTAACGATGAAATCATCGGGTGCAACGGAATTCGTGTCAACCAAAGTGATTTTGAAACGTTAGTAAATAGTCTGAACAATGGTGAATCACTCGATTTACTGATTGCAAGAGACGACGTATTATTGGAAATTAAACTGACGATTTCTAATTATGAACGTCCGAAGTTTAACTTCTCTGCAGGAAGTGGCAGCAAAGAAGTAAAGCTGAGAGAATATTGGCTGAGGACAGTACTTTGATGATAGAGAACCATGGCAATTGAACGATTTATAAATATATTGATCATCGACGATGATGTCAGACTGGCATCCGGGTTGAAAGAAATTCTCACAGGGTCGGGGAACAATGTGTTGGTTGTAAATGATCACCTGGAAGCATTGCCGATCGTCAGAAAACGGGAAATCGGTATCATCCTGATTAACCTGGACAGTGAGTCATTTTCGGGAATGGAGATTTTGCAAGAGTTGAAAAACGAAAGCATTACACCTAATACCTATAAGCTGCTGATTACACAAAGTACAACTTCAGCAGCAAAAATGGTCAGAGGGTTGAACAACGGTGCAGTCGATTTTATAACGGCTCCTTTTAGCCCGAATCTGATCAAAGCAAAAATTGACGTGTATAAATCGTTGTTCCACAAAGATCAACGGATTGTACAATTGTTGAAAAACATTTTTCCGATGAATGTGTTGGAAGATTTTAATGTATATGGGAAGTTTTCTCCGAAACGAATTGATGACGGAGTGGTTTTATTTACTGATTTTGTAGATTTCTCTGCTATTTCAAAGGACATGGATCCGATTCAGTTGCTTCGTCAACTGGAAAAATATTTTACAGTATTTGATGAGATCATCAACCGGTATGAATTGGAAAAAATAAAAACCATCGGAGATGCATACATGGCCCTTGCGGGAGTTACCGAAAATAAAGCAAATCCGGCAGTCAGAGCTTGTTTGGCAGCGTTGGAAATGCAGCAATACATCGAGAATGAAGCAGAATTATCCAAAGCAATGGGGAGAGGATTCTGGCAAGTGAGGATTGGAATTCATACAGGTCCGTTAGTCGCGGGAATTATTGGAAAGACAAAATTCTCATTCGATGTCTGGGGAGATAGTGTAAACGTCGCTGCCAGAGCAGAGCGGGTAAGTACCCCGGGGAAGATTACCGTAACAGATGCTGTTGTCAGTGCTATTACACCTTATTTTGAAGTGGAATCAAGAGGAGAAATTGATATCCAGAAGCGGGGAGGAAAAGTGGAAATGTTTTACCTCGAAGAGATCAAAGAAGAATATGCCCTCAACAAAAACAAACGGCTTTCCGGATCAGAGTTGAGACGAATCTGTGACCTTCCGACGATCGATTTTGATAACATGCGCAGTGACATTATCAACAAGTTGAAAGCATTGCTTCCGGAAGATTTGGTCTACCATGATGTACAACATACATTGAATGTTGAGAAAGCTGCAATTCGGTACGCGCGTCTGGAAGGAATTTCTGAACAGGAAATGTACCTGCTGCGAACAGCGGTGCTGTACCACGATTCGGGGTTTATCCTGGAATACAGAAACAATGAAGATTTTGCTATTCAGCTGGCACAGAATAACTTACCCCAATTTGGGTATTCAGGAGAGCAGATTGCTACCATTTCATCGATCATTGAAGCGACAAAATCAACGGTAAAGCCGGTTACATTGCTGGAGCAGATCATGCGCGATGCAGATCATGATTATCTTGGAAGAGCTGATTACAAAGTTATTTCCTCGCGATTGCGAACAGAGCTTGAGGTAATGGTCGGAGAAGTAAAAAATGATGTAGAATGGGTAGAATTCCAGTTACATTACCTGAAAAATAAACACAACTACTTCACAGAAACAGCTAAAAACATTAGAAGTATCGGAAAGAATGCGCGGATACAGGAATTAACAATGCAACTCAATTTATTAAAACAACAGTCATGAAAGTATACACAAAAAAAGGGGACCAGGGAACGACGGGATTGATAGGAGGAACCCGTATTTTGAAAAGCTCGCTGCGAATTGAAGCATATGGAACAGTGGATGAGTTGAATGCTCACATTGGGTTGTTGAGGGATTTAGCCGGACAAGAAGAATTGGAAAATCAATTATTGGAAATTCAGGACCGTTTGTTTACGCTGGGATCTCACCTGGCAGCAGATCCGAGGTCAAGTACGTCGTCACTC
>DHNG01000047.1:46569-47220 GCA_002409405.1 Flavobacteriales bacterium UBA5422
GATCTCACCTGGCAGCAGATCCGGTAAAATCGAAGATGAAATTACCTGATATCACGGTTGAAGATGTGGAGAACCTGGAGAAATGGATGGATAAAATGGATGAGGAACTGGAACCGATGCGCTTTTTTGTACTTCCGGGCGGGCATCCGACGGTTTCCTATTCGCATATTGCCCGCTGTGTATGTCGTCGTGCAGAACGTATTGTTGTAGACTTAAACCAATCGGAACCGGTAGATCCGGTCATCATGAAATACCTGAACCGTTTGAGCGACTACATCTTTGTGCTGGGCAGAAAATTAACCAAAGACCTGAAAGCAGATGAAAAACCATGGGTTCCCAGAACCTAAATGCCAAATGAAGTAATATGAAAATACGTTTTTTAGTGCGAACAGCCCTGTTGATACTGCTGGGGTATGTTCATCTTGGAGCCGCGACTGACCAAACCTTTGATATCCAAGTAAAATTTTCGAATGTACGGAATACAAACGGTAGGATTCAGTTGCAAATTTATAGAAGTCAGGAAGCCTTTGCAGGTGAAAAGCCCTGGAAGGTGATTCAAGTTCCGAAAGACAGTTGGAAAGACAAAGGATTTAGTTACAAAGTAACAGGGATCCCGGCTGGAACATACGGAATTGCAATTCTGGATGATGA
>DHNG01000047.1:47333-47622 GCA_002409405.1 Flavobacteriales bacterium UBA5422
CAGCAACAAGGAAATGGATTATTCGTTTTTGGTTCCCAAAGAAGGATTCGGCTTCTCCAATTACTACCATACAGCATGGAGTAAACCGAAATTTGAGAATTTTAAGTTTACACTAAACGAAGACATCAGTGTGAATATAAAAGTAAGGTATGTATAAGTAAATCAGTGAATAATTAAAAAGGTTGAAAAACTTTTTGATAGTTCTCTTGCATTTTTTCAAAATAAAATTACTTTTGCGGCTTTAATAGCCACTTTAAAAGATAAAAATATGTATTGGACATTAGAATTA
>DHNG01000047.1:47750-48642 GCA_002409405.1 Flavobacteriales bacterium UBA5422
TATTGGACATTAGAATTAGCATCGTATTTGGAAGACGCACCTTGGCCGGCGGCAAAGGATGAGTTGATTGATTATGCCATCAGAACGGGAGCTCCTTTAGAGGTGGTTGAGAATTTACAGGATTTGGAAGACGAAGGTGAAATTTACGAAAGTATTGAAGAAATTTGGCCGGACTATCCGTCAAGAGAAGACTTTCTTTTCAACGAAGATGAATATTAAACAATAAATCCCTTCCAGATTCGGAAGGGATTTTTTTATGAATTTTTTAGGACATATCTATTTTTCAGGCAACGATCCGGAGTTGATGCACGCCAATTTATTTGGCGACTTCGTCAAAGGAAGTGATTTGAGTGCATTTCATCCCGAAGTGCAGAAAGGAATTCGACTGCACCGAAAAATAGATCATTACATTGACAATCACCCGGAGGTTAAACTGCTTACAAGGCAATTGGCCCCTTCCCTCCCCAAAGTCGCTGGAATTGCAGTGGACATTTATTTTGACCACTTTCTGTCAAAACACTGGAGTCGCTACCATTCGGAATCACTTGATTCATTTCTGGAGAAATTCTACACATACCATATCGAGGAAAAGGAGTACCCGAATGAACAATTCCTACACATGATCTTTCGACTGAAAAGAGGGCGATGGATTTCCGACTATTCGGATCTGGATGGGGTAGAGGCAGCTTGTTTTGGAGTGTCCCGAAGAATTTCATTTCCCAATGCACTAGTCAACGGACGGATGGTGCTTGAAAACAATTACACGGCTGTTGAAGAAGCCTTTTTTGTCTACATGAATGATGCGATCGATTACTTTGCCAAGAACGCGATGTAGATCATCAGAAAATTATTCCTGTTCTAACCGTCCCTTTGCGTCTTTGCGGTAACCTAT
>DHNG01000035.1:0-2038 GCA_002409405.1 Flavobacteriales bacterium UBA5422
TTATGTTCTTCAATGATGGTTTTCAGTCCAGCTAAATCGTCTGCATTCAATGCGGTATTCAAAGCGTCTAATAGGGCAGCAGCTTCAGCTGTCTTACCATCTGCCTCATAACGTGCAATCTTATCTTCGATCAATTGATCGGCACGGTAACGTTTTTTTGAATCCTTATTGTCGATCATTGGGTCGTTAAAACCATCAACGTGACCAGATGCTTTCCATGTTGTTGGGTGCATGAAAATTGCGGCATCAATACCAACAATGTTTTCGTGCAATTGCACCATGGATTTCCACCAATAAGTCTTTAGGTTGTTTTTTAATTCCGAACCTAATTGACCGTAATCGTAGACGGCACTTAATCCGTCATATATTTCGCTCGATTGAAATACAAAACCGTATTCCTTCGCGTGTGATACTACACTTTTGAAAAAGTCGTCTGTCTGTTTGCTCATAAGTGGCAAATATAGATATTAGTATTTAGATTTTAAACGCCTAAATCACGGATCTGTTGTGATGCATTTTTGTTATCTACTTTTTTGATAATATGCTGGATAATACCGTCTGCATCAATTACAAAAGTAGTACGTGCTGTGCCCATATACTTTTTGCCATACATGTTCTTCTCAACCCATACACCATAGGCCTCGACAAGGCTCTTGTCTTCATCGACAAGCAACTGAAAAGGAAGTTCATGTTTACTGATGAATTTTTGGTGCGATGCCTCTCCGTCTACACTTACACCGATGATTTCAAACCCATCTTTTTTCAAAGACTGATAATTGTCCCTGAAATTGCAAGCTTCTGTTGTGCAGCCTGGTGTATTGTCTTTGGGATAAAAGTACAACACCAATTTTTTTCCTCTATAATCAGCAAGGCTGACTTTCGTTCCATTTTGGTCAAGACCTGTGAATTCAGGTGCTTCGTCTCCTATTTTTAATGTTTTCATTGATTAATAAAATGGTGTTAATTTGATTAAATTGTAGTCAAATATAGCGCTAAAAACTAAAAAGACAAAATTTTTGTCAAAAAAATGATTATTAATTCGTCTTTCATCCGTCAAATCTCTATCTAAATTACATAAATCAATCGAATCTTACCAGTGGAAAGAGGGGAGAGGGCATTCGTTTTTTTAACAATGAATGTTTTTTCCAGCACCTTGAGATGAGTACTAATTGTTTTAGTTGATGTTTTCCCGGATGAGTTCGTCGAATCGTTTGTTTGTTAACTTTGACTTGACCCATGTTTCGAAGTCAAAGTAGGCTTTCATCTTTTGAAATTCCGGTTCATTTGTGGTGCGGAACTTTTGCAACTCACCGTACAATTTTTCCCAGGCTTCTTGTTGATCGAGCTGTTTATAACTTTTAAAACCGGAAATGAATTGCAGAATAATTTGTTCAAATGTGTGTAACCTGTTACGTGTTTTCAAAAACCGCTGTGTACTCTTTAATGCATATGGAAGTAGTTGGTCATTTTTGAGTTCGAGATGAATAATCAGATTTAAAATGTGTGTGTAGGCAACGATTTCTTCATTGCGATCCATATTTGGGGTATTCAGAATCGTATTGATCCATTTCAACCCTCCGCTAAAATCATTTAACCCGATGTGGATTCCAGCGAATGTATAGGCAAAATAAAGCTGTTTCTGAAGAGGAATTTTCCCGGCATGTAATTTTAAACCGCTTTCTACAACCGGAATAATTTCCTGTGCGGTTGTGAATTCACCTCTTGCTGTGAGTATGCTCAATTCAATGCTGGAGGAACTTAAAAACATTTTTAAAGTAAGATCATCACTCAAGGGTAAATTGTACCTGGACGGGAAGGTTTTTATTTTGCCAAGTAATGCATCTGCCTGTTTCGGTTGGTTGATTTTTTCGGCTACATAAACAGCATTTGAAAGTGTACCGAAGTAATAGTTAGGAAATTCTTCGAGCAAGAACAGATTATTTTCGAGCAACTGGATATTATTGGTGAGATGAATCATACTCTTATCAAAATCGTTGATCGCGAAATAATACGCAGCTTCTATGTGATTGTATAAATA
>DHNG01000035.1:2221-7581 GCA_002409405.1 Flavobacteriales bacterium UBA5422
TCATTGATCTGATTGTGGTATTCTTCCAGCTGATTTCTGTAACGATCATCCGGGGTCCTCCCCTTTGTATTTAATTCCATGAATAGTTTACTTTTTGTAAACCACAATTCTGTTTGAATCTGAAGTTGTTGAATTGCTATATTGCTCCGATTCTGAAGTTCTTCTACCTCTTCCGTTTTTACAGAGCTATAGTGTTTTGTTTCCACTAATCGTTGCTGTTGTTGTCCTATTTCAAGTAGGATGGAGTGCCGCTCGTGTTTTTCTGCAAGTTTAGAAGCACTGTATAGTAACTTTGTTGCCTGAGAATACAATGCTTTATTGTACAGGATTGTTGCTCCCTGTAACATTTTATATAATTGGGCATCGACAGAGTTGGTGCTATGATAACCATTTAGAGATGTTATAATCTGATCGTAAAGTCTTCTTTTTGTAATCGAAAAATTATTCAGAAAAGGTTCATTTTTGAAATAACCGATAATTTCCGATTCGCTGTATTGTCCGATTTTGTCAAGATAGTCGAATAGTAAAGTATAGTTATTATTTCCGCCGGAAGAGTGACGGGATACATGTAATTTAAAATACCGCTTCTCTGATTTAGAAAGTGATTTAATCAATTCAAATAATGGTTCCTGTACTTCTTTAGACATGTTGGATTTTTAGTAGTAATGATTATTACATACTAAGTTAGGAATGTTCTTTTTGTTATTTTTAGTGAATGCTTGAAGTGGTAGAATTGTTGATTAAAAGGAGGGGGGGGCTGATTAACAAAAGAACAGAGTAAAAAAAAAGCCCTCGAAACGAAGGCTTTTAAAATATTATTTGAATGAATTAATTTTTTGTTTTTGTCGGTTTACGGTTGCTGTAGTCATCATCATTTGGATCTGTAATCCCACCCGTAGCTCCTGTCTCTGAGTTTCCGGTAGTTGTGATTGTTCCAGTGTTTGTGTTTCCGGCTTTTTTCATTTTTGTACTTGCTCCGGATGGGCAATCAGAAACTTCAGTTCGACTATTTGGTTGGATAACTTCTTTTTTACAAGAAGAGAACAAACCTGTCAAAAGTGCAATACTACCAAAAACAATCAAACGCTTCATAACTCAAAATTGAATCTACATAACAAAACTAGGGCATTTATTTTAATTATCCAAATTATTTAACGAAATTTTTATCTCTACGATTGTTCCCATAATTTGCCCGTTTTCATCTTGTAGTTGATTGGGACCTGATAATTCCATTTCCCTTCCCGATATTTTCTGAATCAGATCGATTCGTTTAACGGTGATTTCCATTCCCTGTGACCGGTGATCACCGTCATAGTCATGTTTTTGAGAGATGCTTTTTTCAATTCCGATTCCGTTATCAATGATTTTGATGGAGAGGTAATCTCCGATTTCTTTGACTTCAATTTTAATTTTTCCTTGTGAATCATTTTTTGGAAGAATGCCGTGAATAATACTATTCTCAACAAAGGGCTGAATCATCATCGCAGGAATTAAAAACGACTCCAGATCCACATTGTTTGTTTCAATTGCATAGTCGAATTTATCCTTAAAGCGCATTGATTCAAGTGCAAGATACAATTTGATGCGCTCTAATTCTTCTGCAAGGGTCACCATGCTGTTTTCTTCCGTTGAAGAATCCAGGTTTTTTCTGATCAATTTAGCAAAGCTGGTCAGGTATTTATTGGCAGATAATTTGTCCGAAATATTGATGAAATATTGAATGCTGTTCAGTGAATTAAAAATAAAGTGTCTGTTCATACTGGCATTCAGCGATTGTTGTTCCAGAGTAACCAGACGTGCTTTGAATGCGGTTCGTTCCAGTTCATTTTTTTCCTGTTCCCGTTTAATTTTCGTACGGAACCAGCTGTAAATCGCAATGGAAAGAAGTAAGATAACCAATGTGAGAAACCACCACGTTCTGAAAAAAGCTTCATTGATAATAAAAGAAATAGTGATCTGGTCAACGACACTTCCGTCCTCCATTAAAGCGCGTGCGTGGAGCGTATAATTTCCCGCAGGTAATCCACTCAGCGTAATGTATGCGGTTTTAGAAGCTGGCATCCATGTGTTATCAAGTCCTTCCAGTTTGAATTGAAAGGATAGATCATCATAGTTGTTCAACGCTACTCCGTCCAGGTAAAATTGGAGGTTGTTCTTATTGTAAGGAAAGCGCATGTGTTGTGGAATTCCCTTGTTTAATTCTCCTCCGAACGCCGTATAGTTAAATGCTTCATAATTAAGCAGAATTTTTTCCAATCGTAGATTCACATGTTCCCGCTTTCTGTTAAACTGTTCCAGATCAAGCAGTACGAGTCCCGAAGCGGTCCCAAACCATAATTTACCGGATTTATCAATGAAACTGGAGTTTAAGTTTGTTTCGGGATCAATCAGTCCGTCAGAAGGAGCAATTCGTTTTACATTTCGCTCTCCTTTTTTTGTGTCAATGATGTATACGCCGTTATTGGTTCCGACCAGGAGTTCTGCATCATCTGCTTTCAGGAAATTGATGTAATTGGAGGCAACGTCACTTGAAAACCGAATGCGTACAATCTGATTGTTTTGCAGCAATTCGTAAAGTCCGTCTTCTGTCCCCATGAACAGCCGGTTGGAACTTGTTTTTGCCAGTGAATATACAGTTCTGTTTAATTGACCGATTAATTCAAAACGATTGGTTGGGGATAGCTGAAAGAGTCCCATATCGGTACCAACAATCAATGTTCTATTGTAATATTCAATGTTTCGGATCGTTCCGATAGATGCTCCGTTCGAACCTATCGGAATGAATTTGCCTTCTTTGTATTTGACAATTCCATGAGAACCTCCGATGTACATGGATTTGGCATCTATTTTATAGAATGCGGTAATTTTAAATCCCGGAGCGCCATCTTCCAGGTTGTAAATTTTATACTGGTCGTTTTGATCAAATTCGTAGAGTCCGTACTTGGTCCCAAACCAATTTTTTCCGTCAATATCTGCAATGGCACACCAAACGGTAGGATTGATCGGCAACACGTGAAAGGTTTTAAAATCTTTGGTTTTGATGACTCCTTTGTCCATCGTTCCAAAGTAATAATGTCCGTCTTTGTTTTGAAACCCGCTCAGAATGATATCGGAAGGTAGTCCGGTAGATTGGTCAAAGTAAAAGATATTTCCATGTGCAGCTTTTACCAATCCTTTTCCCTGAGTTCCCAACCACATGTTTTGATCAGAGTCTTCAAAAGTAGTACTGATCATATTGAATGGCAGTCCTACTGAATTGTCTATGAATGCATATTCTTTTTCATTGAACTTGATCAACCCGTTGGATGTGCTGATCCATACATAATTACGTGAGTCGACAAGAATGTGATTGAAGAGGTGACCTTCGTTCTCGAACTTTGTTTCAATAATTCTATTCAACTCTTTGTTGTAATAGTATAAACCATTGTAAAAAGTAGAAATCAGCAAATTATTTTTTAAGACGGCCAGAGAAGAGACACTCACTTCTTTATTTTCCAAGAAGGAAGTTGTGGTTTTTAAATTGTCGGTCCGGATAACTCCCCCTCGCGTGGCAATGTACAAGTCTCCTTTCCATTCCAGTAAGTCACGAACAAACAAGTAATCGTCATAGAGCAAAGGAATTTTGACCAGTTGTTTGTTTTTAAGCTGAAAGAGGCCTTCTCCGTTCGTTGCAATAACAATTGTACCATTGTAACTAACAATATCGGTGACATTGACCAGATTGAATTCCTTTTCCAGCGGGAATTGCTGAATTTTATTGTTTTCCATAATGGAAATTCCACCCTGGTGCCCGATGTACAATTTGGCATTGATCCATTTGATGGAATTGACACGGTTATTCAACAAGCCATTATCGGTAGAATAGTTTGTAAATGTATTGCCGTTGTACCTGGAAATACCTCCCAACGTCCCAATCCACAAATAACCGGTGCTGTCCTGACAAATGGATGTCACCTGCGATTGTGCTAATCCTTCAGAAGTAGAAAAGGCTTTGAAAAACGAACGCTGGGAAAAGGTTAAAAAGCAACAAAAGAATGCAATAAGGAAAAAGAAGTATCTCATTATTGTTTCAGCATTTTTACAAATTCCGTCACACGATTTCTGGCTACAGGGATTTTCAATCCTGTTTTCAAAACTGCAAAATGCCCGTCTTCATTGAGGTATTCAGCCAGTTCCTTTAAATTGATGATATGCGATTTGTGAATGCGTGCAAACTTTGATTCGTCCAAAATACTCTCATAAGTTTTCAGGGTTCTTGTGTCCAGATAACGGGTACCGTCTTTGAAGTAAATCGTTGTGCAATTTCCGGATGCTTCCAGGTGAAGAATTGTATCGTCCTCAATTATTTTTAATCCCTTGGTATGAGAAACGGCAATTCTGTTGTTGGGTTTGTTGCGCAACAGGTTGTCGGATAAATTTCTCAACGATCGGAAATAGGTAGAGTAATTTTCCGGATTTTCAGAGTAGATTGCACGTGTTTCAACCAATTTTGCTACTGCACTTTGGAGTTCTTCAATATCAATCGGTTTCAGCAGGTAATATACCGCACTGGCATTAAATGCTTTGATGGCGTAATCTTTAAACGCGGTGACAAACACCACCTGGAAATTTTTCTCTTCAATTTCTTCCAGTAATTCAAAGCCTTCTGCATTGGAGGGCATTCGAATATCCAGAAACACAACATCGGGTTGTGATGCTTCAATGATTGCTTTTGCCTGTTCCTTCCGCTCAGCTTCACCGATTACTTCAATCTCAGGACAGTATTCTTCAAGCAACATAACAAGGTTTTTTCTTGCGAATTCCTCATCATCTACGACCAAAGCTCTTAATTTCATAGTTTTCAAAATTATAGTTTACAATCTCCAATTTACAATATTAAGAAATATTCATCTCCTAAAAGGAGTGAGATGAAATGAATTTATATACGGTTAACAAATAATTAGAATCATCAGGATAAATGAATGCGATAGTTCAGATGTTTTTACAGCAATTGATTTTCATTCGTTTTAAATTAGAGTAAAATAACCATTAAAAAATCAACGTCTATGAAAAGAATTATACCTATCAATGCGATTCGAATTTGGATCTTTATCGACAATGGAAACTAATGAGAAAAAATATTTTGTCATTCAAATATTAGTTTTCAGACAGATACAATAAAATGAAAAAAAAATAAAGATTTGGTGTTGTCAGTATAGAAAGTATTGCTACCTTTGCCCCGGAGAAATGGCAGAGTGGTCGATTGCACCGGTCTTGAAAACCGGCGTACCGCGAGGTACCGGGGGTTCGAATCCCTCTTTCTCCGCAGCTTAAGGTTCGGGAAGATACTCAAGCGGCCAACGAGGACGGACTGTAAATCC
>DHNG01000023.1 GCA_002409405.1 Flavobacteriales bacterium UBA5422
GAATTTATTGTATATCTTCATTTTTTTATTTTTTTGTAAAGATAACGCTTTTCGTTGAAACCGATTGTAAAAATCAGGAGACCGCTATTTATGCCTGAATTTTACAACAGATTTGAGTATTTGAATTTCCCGGGGACAAATTTAAAGAGATCTCGATAGAACTACGCGTTGTAACGGAAAGAATAATTTCGGTCTAAAAATAACTATGCACGCATAAAATTTGTATCTTCGTGAAAAATCACGTTTATGAGCAAGCAGACGTTATGTGATATCCTTGGAATTGATTTTCCGTTAATTGTTGCACCGATGTTTTTGGTGTCCAATACAAAAATGATTATTGCGGCAACGGAAGCCGGTTGTACCGGAGCGATTCCTGCTTTGAATTTCAGAACAACAGAAGAGCTCAGAGAAGCAATCCGACACATTAAATCACAAACAGACAAACCGTTTGGAATTAATTTGATTGTCAACAAATCGAATATTTACTACAAGAAACAATTGGAAATCATTTGCGAAGAAAAGGTTGCGTTTGTGATCACTTCGTTAGGTTCTCCGGAAGAAACTATTGCGAAATGTCACGAGCACGGTGTAAAGGTTTTTTGTGATGTAACGGATCTAAAATATGCTCAAAAAGTAGACCGTTTGGGATGCGATGCGATCATTGCTGTCAACAAAGAGGCCGGTGGACATGCAGGTACAAAATCATACAAGGAACTACTTCCGTTGTTGGTTCAGAATTGTACTGCACCTGTTATCTCTGCGGGAGGAGTTTCAACCGGAACCGAAATTCGACAAATGATAGAACATGGAGCTGCCGGTGTTTCGATGGGAAGTATTTTCATTGCAACAGATGAATCGGATGTGACCAGGGAATACAAACAAGCATGTATTGACTACGGAGCAAAGGATATTATCATGACAACGAAATTATCCGGAACACCGTGTACGGTAATCAATACTCCGTATGTTCAATCGATCGGGACGGATCAAAACTGGCTGGAAAAATTATTGAACAAAAATAAAAAGTTGAAAAAGTGGGTCAAAGCATTTGTGTTTTCCAGAGGAATGAAAAAACTGGAGCAATCTGCTTTCGGGGCAACCTATAAAACTGTTTGGTGTGCCGGTCCATCGATTGAGAGTGTAAAGGAAATTCGTTCAATACGATCAATTATCAGTGATCTGAGAGCGGAGTATGCTTCCTGAATTGTTATATTGCGATATGACAGTTAAACGAAAAAAAAGATGTTTAAAAAGTAAATCACACCGATTCCAATCAACACATCCATCAAGAAATCACTCCCCACTGTTCTTCTTCTCAACGTATAAAATGCACTGAATCCTGCTATACTAAAAAGAAGGGAAAAGTACCACATCGGAGGATTGAATAAACATCCAAGAGACATAACGGCGGGAATTAACCATTCTATTTTTAAGGTATGTGCTGCCTTGTTATAACTTAACAACAGGAAGAATACAGCTAAAGTAATCCATTGAACGATTTTCAGGAGATCAAACCCAATGAAATTATAGAGTTGATATTGGTGCTCCTGATTCAATGCAATCTCCCACAGAAACGGGTGCAGGATGAATCCAATCAGTGAAAAAACAAACAGGGTAGTATGAACGGCTGTTAGTTGTTTCAAATGCTGAATCAGCACAACAGATACCAATATGAATACAACTAATTCCGTGTAGGTCACAGGAAGAACAACTACTCCGAATTGAAATAAATTAAAGAGTCCGAACAACACGTAGGACAATACAATAACAGCAACTGATTTTCCCGAAGGCGACATTTACTTTTTGGAAAGAGCTTCGTGAATGTAATCGAATGTGGATAAAATAACCGGTTCACCATCTACCACTGCAATATCGTGTTCAAAATGTGCACTTGGTTTCCCGTCAGCAGTAACGATAGTCCATTTGTCTTCCAGCATCTCAACGCGTTCTGTTCCCACATTGATCATTGGTTCGATGGCAATTGTCAGACCGTTTTGTATTTTTTTACCTCTTCCTCGTCTTCCATAGTTAGGTACTTGCGGGTCTTCGTGCATCTTACGTCCTAAACCATGTCCTACCAAATCGCGCACAACACCGTAGCCATGTTGTTCGGCATGAGTCTGGATTGCCCAGCCGATGTCTTCGATTCTGTTTCCTGCTCTTGCCTGATCAATTCCCAGGTACAGGCATTCTTCCGTTACTTTTAACAATTGACGAGCTTCTGCTGTAATTTCTCCAATCGCAAATGTATAGGCATGATCCCCATAAAAACCTTTGTAGATTGCTCCGCAGTCAACAGAAACAATATCTCCTTCCTGGATTTTCCGTTCTGTCGGCAAACCGTGAACAACCTGTTCATTGATCGAAATCAAAAGCGTGCTGGGGCATCCATACAGTCCTTTGAATCCCGGAATTGCATTTTGAGAAAGGATGTACTCCTCTGCAAGGCGATCCAATTCACTGCATGTGATTCCCGGTTCAATTACTTCAGCGATTTTCCCAAGTGTGCGACTCACTACTTGAGCTGCTTCACGCATCATTGCAATTTCTTCCGCGGTTTTATAGATAATCATAGGACGATGTAAAATTTTATTCAGGTTGCAAAGATACAAAAAAGAGGTTGTCTTTTTAGGGACAACCTCTTGATTTTATTTATGCATGTGCTAACGGGTTATTTCACCCCGTGCATCATTTTAACTAATAGTTTGCTCAATAGAAACAAAATGATTGCCGATCCTCCAGCAAGATAAACGAATAACCAAAAGAACGATTTCAAGTCTGTAATTTTAATTCCAATAAATGACTTCTCTTTGTTTACCGCCTTTTTTGCAAATTCGATTTTCTTTGCTTGAATAATCTTCACATTTGCTTCAATTGCTTTCTTATCATTTTTATTTTTTACTTCAGGAAGTAAACGTTCAAACTTAATATCTGAAAATTTCACTTCAACGGGTTTCCCTTTATCATCTACAACTTTTACCGTATCAGCTAAAGTAGCAGTCTTTACTTCATCTGCTATCAAATAACAAGTATGTGTTGATGTTGTATACTCTTTTTCCAAAGCCCTGACTTCCGTTCCTTGTAAAACCGGATCGGGGTAGAATGAACTTAAAAATCCTGCAAAATTATTCGCTGCAGCAGTACTTAGGAACCAAACTCCCATTAACAATGATGCAAATCTTACGGGCGCCAATTTATTTACCATTGAAAGTCCAATTGGGGATAAAAATAGTTCACCAATGGTATGAATGAAATACAAACCTGTCAACCAAATGATACTTACTTTTACTCCAGGTTCAACTCCATCAACTCCAATTGCAATGAAAACATACCCCAATGCCAGAAACAATAATCCGAATGCTTGTTTGTATGGTGATGCCGGCTCCATGTTTTTCTTCGCCAATTTTGTCCACATGATTGAAATAAGCGGAGCCAATAAAACAATGAATACGGCATTGAAGCTGTTAAACCAACTCGCAGGCATTGAGAATCCTAAAATATCTCTGTTTGTTTGTTCTGCAGCGAAGAAAGTTAAAGACGCACCCGCTTGTTCAAACGCAGCCCAAAAGAAAATTACGAAGAATGCAACAATGTAGATTACCCAAATACGTTGTTTCTCTATTTTATTCAATGATTTATCAGTTATGATAATCAATGGAATACTAATGGAAATTGCAAAGATAGCCGCTGAAATGTAATTGTTTACCTTATCAATCATCGTTTCATCCTCTGCCATAAAGACGAAAAATCTCAATAGCACCAACAGAATCATACCAACCAAAACACCTATGTAAATGTTATTTTTTGATTTCTTGGTTGTTGTAGCTTCTCCCATTTGATCAGTTGAGAGCCTTTTTACGTTTGGAACGACTCCGATTGGATCACCTTCTGGCGTAATTAACACTTTGTTTTTTCGCATTTCAAAAGTAATTACCGAAATAACCATTCCGATACAAGCACACAAGAACCCCCATTTAAACGCACCCGGAATTGCTTCCCCCGTTGAATCATATCGTTCTCCAAGGAATCCACAAATTAATGGAGCAATGAAAGCCCCCAGGTTAATTCCCATATAGAAGATTGTATAAGCTGCATCTTTTCTCTTATCTGTTTCAGAGTATAATTGACCAACCAGTGTAGAGATATTTGGTTTGAAAAAACCATTTCCAAAAATCAAACAAGTCAACCCAACAATCATTAAAATCAGAGCTAAACTCTTATTTGCAAAGAAGGATGCTGACAAAAACATAAACAATTGACCAATTGCCATCATAATTCCCCCAACAAAAATAGATTTTCTGTTCCCCCAAATATTGTCAGCAAAATACCCACCGATAATTGGTGTCAAATAAACTAAACTAGTGTAAGATCCGTATATACCTGATGCTGTTTCTTTATCAAACATCAATGCTTTAATCAGGAATAAAGTAAAGATAGCGCGCATTCCATAGTAAGAGAAACGCTCCCACATTTCAGTGGTAAACAATAGATACAGTCCTTTGGGGTGTCCTTGTTTTATTTGTATTTCGTTATTCATTTTAACATTTATTTAGATATGCGAATATATGAAAAATTGAAAACAAACAATGATTTTCAATTTTTGGCGCTTAGTGAATTATTTCACTCCGTGCATTAACTTCTTGATCAATGGATTCAGAAGGATTATAAACAGTGCAGCAAAAAGAGCGATCCCTGTAAATAAAAAGAAGAAGTAACTCAATGAATGTTCTTTTTGAATTTCTTCGACTTGTCCTCCTAACGTTGCAGCCAGTTTTTGTGCAATGGCAATCGCCAGGTACCAGATTCCATACATGAATGCCATCATACGCGCCGGAACCAGCTTACTGATATAAGACAACCCGACAGGGGAGATGAATAACTCACCGACTGTATGAAAGAAGTAAATCGCTACCAACCAGAACAATGACAATTTAGCTGTTGTAGACATGCCCATACTTCCCAAACCGATTACTAAAAATCCGATCGCTACGAACACTAATCCATAACCATATTTCATGGCTGCAGGAGGGTTGTACTTGGAATCCCATATTTTTGAAATCAACGATGCTAACATAATGATGAACAGCGCATTGATAGTCGAAAACCACGTTGTCGGGATTTCAACCTGCCCTTTTAATTCCTGCGAAATAGTCGCCTGAGTGATCAAATTTCTATTTTCCTTGTGCTCTGAATAATCATGTGTTAGCTTACTTTTTTGTTCAGTTGTAAGCAATGCAATTTTACCCCCTGATTCAGGGTGAATAAAAACAGTTTGTCCTACTTTGAATTCATGCTTAGAACCGACAGTCGCTGTGATGTCAAGCAGTTTATAGTCAACCGTTGTGGAATCCAGAGAACCGATCGGTTCAACTTTGAAGAGTAAATTACCGTCTTTGTCCGTTCGTTGTTTGTTCGTCTTTTTGTCCATGTCGGGAACTTCTACGGCTTTATAGCTTGTTTTGTATGCGTTTGTTGTCCAGTCTGTTCGCAACATGACAATTGCTGCCGCCCAGATCAATGCGAAACAAATCAATAGGGTAATATTGGACGCTGAAATAACTTTAAATGTTTGTTTTGCCAATCTCACGAGCACCCAACTGATGAATAACAATGGAACAATGGTTAGCAAACTATTAGCGATGTTAAACATCAATGCCGCGTTTCCTTCCATTACCCTGTTTGTGTAGTCACGGGCAACAATAACAAGAGAGCTGGCTCCTTGCTCAAAGCACATGAAGAAAAATACCAATGCACAGGCAAGAATTATGATACTGAACATCCGATCCCGCACAACTTTTCCATAGCGGTTAATGCGTGTTACGATCAGGTATAAAAAGACAAGTAATGTCAGAATTACAATAATATATTGCCCTCTGATTATATTTCCTTCACCATAGCTGAAATCTAAAAATCTGAATAAATCATATTCCGGCATGTGTTTGGAAATAGGATCGTTAAAGGCAAACAACAATCCGAAAATAGAGACTAAAATAATGATGACAATATCTTTAAATTGGAACGGATTACGAATTTTTTCGTCCGGGTGATTGACCACCTCTCTTTCCTCATCTTCAGGTGTTTGCTTTTTGAGATCACCGATCGTTTTAAACAATGGCTTGGACAACCAGAATTGAATGGTCCCCAGTAACATGAAAATCCCTGCTAAACCAAATCCCCAATGCCATCCGAAACGCTCTGCGAAATACCCACACAATAACATCCCGAAAAATGCTCCTGCATTTACTCCCATGTAGAAAATCGTATATCCACCGTCCTTTTTTTCCGGGAAGTCTTTGTACATTTCTCCCAGGATAGAAGGCATATTGGGTTTGAAAAATCCTGTACCGATTACCAGACAGGCTAAACCGATAAAGAAGGTAACGTTACTTTCAATCGCCATGGATGCATGCCCGATGGTCATAATGATCGCACCTATGATGACGGATTTCCAGGAACCTAGGTATTTATCGGCTAAAATTCCTCCGAATACAGGTGTGATGTATAGTAACATGACATACGTTCCGTAAAGTGCTGTTGCAGATTTAATGTCCCAACCCAATCCCGGGTTCGTTCCAATGATTGAAGCAGATAAATACAATACCAGCAACACTCTCATTCCGTAAAACGAAAAACGTTCCCACATTTCTGTGAA
>DHNG01000013.1:0-476 GCA_002409405.1 Flavobacteriales bacterium UBA5422
TTATTGATTGTCAAATTCAATGTCAGTGTCGAATCACATCCTTGCGCGTTTGTGAGGTTTTGTGTATACGTTCCCGAAGTACTGTACGTTTGTCCGTTCAGGGTATAACTTCCACATGCTGTTTGCGTCATTGTTGATGAAGTCGGCTGATTGATAGTTAGATTCAATGTAATCGTTGAATCACAGTTATTCGCATTTGAAATTACATGTGTATAGGTTCCTGAAGTTGTATACGTTTGATTGTTCGCAGCCCAGATATATTGCCCGCACTCCGTTACCGTTGTTGAAGAACTGGTTGGCTGATTGATTGTCAGGTTCAATGTAATTGTTGAATCACAGTTGTTAGCATTCGGGATGACATGTGTGTATGTTCCTGAAGTTGTATACGTTTGATTGTTCAATGACCATGTATACGTTTCACATGCTGTCACTGCAACCGAAGAGCTTGACGGCTGATTGATTGTCAGATTCAGTGT
>DHNG01000013.1:746-14268 GCA_002409405.1 Flavobacteriales bacterium UBA5422
TTGATTGTCAGATTCAGTGTAATTGTCGAATCACAGTTATTCGCATTCGGGATTACATGTGTGTATGTTCCTGAAGTTGTATACGTTTGATTGTTCAATGACCATGTATACGTTTCACATGCTGTCACTACAACCGAAGCGTTTGTCGGTTGATTAATCGTCAAATTCAGTGTAATTGTCGAATCACAGTTATTCGCATTCGGAATGACTTGTGTATAGGTTCCTGAAGCAGTATATGTTTCATTATTCAATGTGTACGAACTACATGCGCTTTCTGTAATTGTTGCTACACTTGGCTGATTAATCGTCAAATTCAGCGTGATTGTCGAGTCGCATCCCTGCGCATTTGTTAGATTCTGTGTATAGGTTCCTGACGTTGTATATGTCTGTCCGTTCAACACATAACTACCACAAGCAATTTGTGTCAGTGTAGACGAACTTGGTTGATTGATAACCAGGTTCAATGTCAGTGTAGAATCGCACCCTTGTGTGTTTGTCAGGTTCTGTGTGTATGTTCCTGATGCAGTGTATGTTTGTCCGTTCAATGTGTAACTTCCACATGCCGTATGATTCACAGTAGATGTTGATGGCTGATTGATTGTCAGATTCAATGTCAATGTCGAGTCACATCCCTGTGCATTTGTGAGGTTCTGTGTATACATTCCCGAAGCAATATACGTTTGTCCGTTCAAAGTATAGCTTCCACATGCTGTATGTGACACCGTAGATACACTTGATTGATTCACAGTTAAATTTAGTGTGATTGTTGAGTCGCATCCTTGTGCGTTTGTCAGGTTCTGTGTATATGTTCCTGAAACGGTATATGTTTGCCCGTTCAATGTGTAACCACCACAAGCAGTCTGTGTCAGTGTCGAAGAACTTGGTTGATTGATTACCAGGTTGAGTGTCAATGTTGAGTCACATCCCTGTGCGTTCGTGAGGTTCTGTGTATATGTTCCTGAAGCGGTATATGTTTGTCCGTTGAGCGTATAACTTCCACACGCAGTATGGTTTACTGTAGATATAGATGGTTGATTAATCGTTAAGTTCAGTGTCAATGTAGAATCACATCCTTGCGCGTTCGTGAGGTTTTGTGTATACGTTCCCGAAGCAATATACGTTTGTCCGTTCAGGGTATAACTTCCACATGCTGTGTGGTTAACAGTAGATACAGTCGGCTGATTAATCGTCAGATTGAGTGTTAATGTCGAATCACACCCCTGTGCATTTGTCAGGTTTTGTGTGTATGTTCCCGAAGTAGTATACGTTTGCCCGTTTAATGTGTAACCTCCACATGCAGTCTGCGTCAGTGTTGATGAGCTCGGTTGATTGATCACCAGATTTAATGTCAATGTAGAATCACATCCTTGTGTGTTTGTCAGGTTCTGTGTGTATGTTCCTGATGTAATGTATGTCTGTCCGTTCAGGGTATAACTTCCACATGCAGTATGGTTTACCGTAGCTATTGACGGCTGATTAATGGTTAAATTCAGTGTCAGTGTAGAATCACATCCTTGCACGTTAGTAAGGTTTTGTATATAGGTTCCGGAAGCGGTGTATGTTTGTCCGTTGAGCGTATAACTTCCGCATGCAGTATGGTTTACCGTAGCTATTGACGGCTGCTTAATAATTAAGTTCAACGTAATAGTACTGTCACATGCCTGTGCATTCAATAAGGTCTGTGTATACGTTCCTGAGGTAGTGTATGTTTGTCCGTTCAGCGTATAACTTTCACATACGGAAGCATTCACCGTTGAACTGGTTGCTTGTTTGATGGTCAGGTTCAACGTAATTGTCGAATCACAGTTATTTGCATTTGGAATAATATGGGTATATGTTCCTGAAGTGGTATACGTTTGACTGTTCAGCGACCATGTATACGATTCGCATTCTGTTACAGATACCGAAGCACCTGTAGGTTGATTGATGATTAAATTCAGCGTAATGGTACTGTCACATCCTTGTGCATTCGGTCTGATTTGCGTGTACGTTCCGGATGTGGTATACGTTTGTCCGTTCAATGTATAACTTCCACATGCTGTTTGGGTAATGGTTGAACTTGTTGGTTGATTGATCGTTAAATTCAACGTAACCAGGCTATCACACCCATGTATGTTTCCGTTCGGGATGAGGTGGGTAGCGGTAGTGTTATTGCTGGTATACGTATTACCGTCAATCCAGGTAAAGGAACTGCAAGCTGTCTGAGTATCTATACCACTTGTGGGTGTATGTATCGTTAAATTCAGGGTAATCGTAGAATCACAACCGGTTGAAGAACCTCCCGGGATCACATACGTAGCGGTAGTATTGCTGCTGGTATAGGTGTTTCCATCCATCCAGGTGTATGAATTACAAGCCGCTTGCACATCTATGCTTTGTGGTGTAGGGATGGTTAATTTCAATTGATAAATACTGTCGCAGCCATTCGGTGAAACCCCTGGAACGATATGTGTAGCGGTGTAGTTACTCTCCGTGTACGTATTGCCGTCTATCCAGGTGTAACTATCGCATGACTGAATCGAATCTACTTTTATTGAAGGCGGGCACTGAAGGGTTGTAACAAATACATCATCATTACCAACTGAAGTAAGTGTCAGTCCATCCAGTGTAACGGATGAAACAAATGATCCGGCAACAACATAGTTTTCCGACCCGTTTTCAAGCACTTGGTTTGCCATACAGTTGGATGTATTTGCAAACGTTCTTGCCCACATCCAGTTTCCGTTTTTATCAATCTTCGCAAGGTATGGATTGTTATAACTGGATGTATTCCCGGTAACGGTTGTTGTACCAAATCTAGCTGCCCCGGACCAAAAATAACCTGAAATCAACAAGTCTTTTTGCTCAGATAATGAAATTCTGTGCAGGTATTCACTACCAGGTCCATTTGCTAATGCTGCCCATTGAAATGTATTGTTCAGATCATATTTGGCAACAAATATATTACTATTGGTAGCATTTGTGCTGAAGCTACCAGTTGACATGCTTCCGGAAAACCCACTGGCAACATAGATGAACCCATTATCGTTGTCAATAGCGATATCGGAATGTTCGTTTACATTGTCACATGAAACACTTCTTCTCCATATTTCATTTCCGGTTGTATTGTATTTTACCAGGAAAATACCTCTTGAAAGAAAATTTCCTTCTTGTGTTGTCATGGAGCTGTTTCCGAATCCACTGACATAGATATTATTAGCAAGGTCAACCTGAATGTTTCGTCCGAACTCCTGTCCGCTCCCTGTGATGCGCTTTGCCCATTGCCAGCTTCCGGCAGCATCCAGTTTTGCAATAAAACAATCATAATTGGAAGAAGAATTCAGGATGGTTATTGAACCAAAAGCACAATTTCCGTAATAAGTTCCTGTTATGAATACATTTCCATTCTGGTCAACAGCGACACCTTGTGATGCCTCTCCACCATTACTTCCTGCTTTTTGTGCCCATATCCAGTTTCCGCTCGGGCTCAGCTTCGCAACGAAAATATTATTGGCGTTGCTGGCACTTGTCAGGGTAGTGCTTCCAAAAACGGCTGTTCCCCGGAAATCTCCGGTGATGTAAACATTTCCTGCTGCGTCAATTGCAACGTCTCCGGCATTGTCATATCCCGATCCCCCGCATTGCTTTGCCCAGACAACTGAACCATCCGGATTCATTTTAACGACAAACACATCTGCTCCGGCTGATGTCAGCGTATACGAACCAAACGTTATTGTTCCTGTAAACCTTCCTGTCAGATACATATTCCCCGAAGCATCCTTTCGAAAGTTAAATGGTCGATCCAGACCTGTTGAACCGTATCTGACTGCTTGCGTAACTACTGGTGGGATTGATTGAGAAAACAGGTTACATGTAAAGCAAATAAACAAGAGAGCGAGGTGTATTTTTTTGATCATATTTCAATTAAAAATGGTTGTTAGTTAAAATGTTATAATTAAAAACAGAATGTTTGTCAAACAAACTGATGTTAGTTTCAGGTTGCAAAAATAAATAGTCAGGTCAATATAAAAAAAGTTATTTATCGCTTAGTTACAAAATAAGGATACCTGGTAGTACTTTTTTATCGGTTCACATAGCGATTAAAAGATATTTAAACAAAAAAGTATCACTAAAGGAATCTTTTCAAAAAGTCATTTTTACGGTTCCGGCTCAGTTGCAGTTGTTCACCGGTCGTCATTTCTACAAAACCACCATCACCTTTGATGTAGCTTTTTACATAACGGAGGTTGACAATTGTGCTTTGATGGATTCTGAAAAAACCGTATTCGGATAATAGCGGTTCATATTCTCCCATTGTTTTAGAGGAGGAAATTTTCGCTTTTTCCTTCGTGATGAAATTGGTGTAATTCCGATCTCCCTCTAAGCGCATAATGTCTTCAATAGCAATTACATCAAATCCTTTTGAGCTTGGAATGACAATTTTTTTGATGATACGGTCGTCACCATAATTTTCAATCAGCACTTTCAGCCGTTTTTCCGAATTAGCTCGGTACTTGGCAAAGTGTTGTAAAATGACATTGATCGTTTGTACAAATTCATCTGTCTTCACGGGTTTCATCAGGTAGCCTAACGCACTGAAACGGAATGCCTTTAATGCATACTGATTGTAGGCGGTGACAAAAACAACTTCAAAATCTTTGTCAGGAATTTGAGTCAGCAAATCAAACCCGCTTCCGTCACTCATCTGAATGTCAAGGAATACCAGATCCGGCTTTTGCTCTGTGATGGTCTGAATACCGGATTGGACGCTATTGGCTTCTGCAATAACACTGATTTCGTTTTTAAATAACTTGTCAATTTTATTTTTGAGCATGAAACGAGCATCTTCCTCGTCATCAACAATAATGGCTTTGATCATTCGGTTAGTTTTAATTTAAATGAAATGGTTGTTCCTGTTCCTTTCTGGCTATTCACGATTACCTTTTCACCGATTCGCTGTTCTGTAATTTCGATTCCCCTGGAATTATGTTGGTTGTTCTTTGAATCAGGATCAAACCCAACACCATTGTCTGCAATAGAAATCATTAGTTCAGTACCGGAATGCCGTTGTATGGATATTGTTATTTCCCCGATACGATCCGTTAATGGCAATATACCATGCCAGATCGCATTTTCCACAAACGGCTGGATGATCAGTGGGGGAATCTGGACATCAAAGGCGGCGATGTCTTCACTGACCGAAATGGTGTAATTAAAACGATCTTTACTTCTTAGTTTCTCCAACTCCAGGTACAAACGGAGTGTATCAACTTCCTCCTGAACTGAAATTTTTGTGCTGCCGCTATTCTCCAATACTTTCCGCATCAAATGTGCAAAATCAGCCATAAAATCATTCGCTTTATCGGTATCTCCTTCCACATATACGCGCTGAATACTGTTGAGGGCATTGAAAATAAAATGAGGATTCATTTGTGTACGCAATACCCGGTGTTCAAGCTCTGCGGCTTTCTTTTGCTGCTTCAACTTTTGCTGCCTGCGGATAAAAACGACTCCGGTAACAATGGAAACAACCAACAATAGTAGCGCAATGATGAAGTAAGCTCTTGCCTGAAGTAAGGCATCTTTTGTTTTGTTCTGCTCGCGCAGTAATTTTATCTCCTCTTCTTTCTTTTCAGTCTCATATTTTTCTTTCAATTCCAGAATAGTATTGCTGGTTTCGGCAGAAATTGCCTTTGCTTTGTATTCATAAGCCGTTTCAAAAGCAGAAATTGCTTCTTTGTATTTTCCCAAGGCGTTGCAAGCTTGATAGATAATATAATAGTAATCGGCAATATGAATATCCATCTCGTTTTTGTCCTTTAACAACTCTATTCCTGTGCTGGCATCGGCAATTGCTTTTTGGTATTCTTCAAGCGATATATACAAATCCGCACGTCTTTTCAATGTAAATGAAATTTTTGGGATGTCGTTGATGCGTTCATAAAAAAGAAGCGCCTCATTTAATGCATTAATTGCACGGTCAAACTCTCCTTTGTACATGTAATAATTGGCCATATTTGCTTTGGCAGAAGCTAATAATACAGCATCATTTAATTGCTGTTGAATTACAAAAAATGCATCCAGGCATTGTTTTGCCTCTTCATTCTTTTCCCAGCTAAAATAACAGGATGCAAGATTGGAAAGCATAATCGATTCTTCCCGCTTCGATGCTGTTGTACGGATGACTGCCAATGCTTTTAACAGTTGTTTTCCGCTTCTCCAAATTGTTGATTAAATGTAAAAATATTGCCGATCATTGCCAGATTAATAGCTTCCTCTGTCGGATTCTTCAGTTTTTTGCTTTTGTCAATGTTTGCTTGCAGAATTTTCATTGCTGCTTCAAAATTTCCTTTCCGCATTTCGTTTTCTGCATGAACCCGGGATACTTTCAATAACTGATTGGGTTGTTTCATGCTGGAAAATAGTCGTTCAGCTTTCTCCAGGTATTGATGTGATTGTTCAAAATCTTGCGCGCGGTTGTAATACTTTGCAAGTGTGAGATAAGCGATTGCTTCCCCTTCCTGATGATTCGTTTTTTACTTAATTCCAGTAATTGCTCGCTGTATTTTACCGTCAAATCAGGTTGCTTGTAAATACTTTCCTCACTTATCGTTATTAATACGTTGATCTTATCAATATCATTTTTACTTTGTTCCAATTGATGGATTAAGTTATCCGATGGTTGTGCAGAGCCGAAAAACGAAAGAAATAATAGGAGAAGTACAGTTAGTGTTTTCATAAATTGTATTCTGTGTATGTGGAATTTTGCGCCAAAGCTATGAAAATTATTTGTCATCCTTTTTTAAACCATCCGCTTTCCAAACTCCTGAATCTTCCAATCTTATTTTTACCTTTGCATCAAATTGAAATAATCATGTACAGAACACATACTTGCGGCGAATTGCGAATTGAAAATGTCGGTCAGACGGTTACCCTCTCCGGATGGGTACAAAAATCAAGAGATTTAGGAGGAATGACATTTTTGGATTTGCGGGATCGATACGGAATCACACAGTTGACGTTCAATGAAGTAGAGAATGCTGATCTGACTGCCCAGGCACGAAAACTGGGGCGTGAATTTGTGATTCAGGTGACAGGTGAAGTAATTGAACGCGCAAGTAAAAACAACAATATCCCTACAGGAGAAATTGAGCTGAAAGTAACAGAATTAACGCTGTTGAATGCATCTAAACTGCCTCCGTTTACCATCGAAGATGAGACAGATGGTGGTGATGAGCTGAGAATGCAATACCGCTACCTGGATATCCGAAGAAACCCGGTATTGCAAAAATTGATGCTACGCAATAAGGTTGCACTGGAAACCAGAAAATACCTGGACTCCCAAGGATTCATGGATGTGGAAACTCCTGTTTTGATCAAATCTACTCCGGAAGGTGCACGTGACTTTGTTGTGCCGAGCCGTATGAATGAAGGACAGTTTTATGCATTGCCACAGTCTCCGCAAACATTCAAGCAGTTGCTGATGGTGTCGGGAATTGATCGGTACTACCAGATCGTAAAATGTTTCCGGGATGAAGATTTGCGAGCGGATCGCCAACCGGAATTTACACAAATTGACTGTGAAATGTCATTTGTAGAACAGGAAGACATTCTCAACACGTTTGAAGGATTGGTAAAACACCTGTTTAAAACGGTTCGTGGTGTTGAATTTGAAGGAAATTTCCCGAGAATGACCTACGATCAGGCAATGGAAAAATACGGTTCGGATAAACCGGACATCCGCTTTGGAATGGAGTTCGTGGATTTATCAGGCATTGCAAAAGGAAAAGGATTTCCGGTGTTTGATAATGCTGAAACCGTTTTGACGATCAATGCCAAAGATTGTTCAGAATACACCAGAAAGCAATTGGATGCACTGACTGATTGGGTGAAACGACCTCAAATCGGAGCGACGGGATTGATTTATGTAAAATTCAATAACGATGGAACGGTTAAATCATCTGTAGATAAATTCTTTTCAGAAGCAGATTTAGCTGAATGGGGTAAATTAGCCGGAGCAGAAAAAGGGGATTTATTACTCGTTCTTTGCGGAGGCACAGACAAAGTGCGCAAGCAAATGAATGAGTTGCGCCTGCACATGGGAAATGAGTTGGGACTCAGAAATCCGAATGTGTTCAAACCATTGTGGGTATTGGACTTCCCGTTATTGGAGTGGGATGAAAATGCACAGCGTTATTTCGCAATGCACCACCCGTTTACTTCTCCGAAGAAAGAAGATTTCCACCTGATTAATACTGACCCGGGAAAAATTCGTGCAAATGCCTATGACCTGGCTATGAACGGAGTAGAATTAGGTGGAGGATCCATCCGAATTCATGACCGGGATTTACAGGCTCAGATGTTTGACTTGCTGGGATTCACAAAGGAAGAAGCACAAAACCAATTCGGCTTCCTGATGAATGCATTCGAATACGGAGCTCCGCCACACGGAGGACTTGCATTCGGATTGGATCGTCTGGTGGCTACAATGGGTGGATCGGATTCGATCCGTGATTACATCGCATTCCCGAAAAATAATTCAGGAAGAGATGTGATGATTGATGCACCATCACCAATTAACCCGGATCAATTAAAAGAATTAGGTATTTCAATCGGATAATTGGAAAAATATAATTGATAAGGAAACACTGGCAACTGTCAGTGTTTTTCTTTTTATAACATGTTTGTGAGCGATACATCAGGTATAAGTTCTTGTTTAAATCACATAGAAAAAAGAGAAGATATGATACTTTAATATAATACCGGGAAATCAATGTAGCTGACGAAGTTAGCTACTATGTGTCACTATTTCTTCTAAACACAACAGCTATGTACCTATGCAATCTATGCGGTTTAAACATGTGCAAACCACATAGATACATAGAAAATAAGAGGGAGAATAGTAGCACTTTAAATAGATCATCAGTAATTAACCCAGCTGACGGAGTTAGCTGCTATGTGTCACTAAATCTACTACAAACATTTTCTATGTACCTATGTAATCTATGTGGTTCAAAAACAGGCTTCCAGTTGAAATAAATGATTAAAAAAACCGGCAGGCAAATACCGCCGTGTCATCAACAAGCGGTAACTCTCCCCGCCATTCATCCAGCTTTGAGAAAATCAGGTTGTTCATGTCTTCCATACTTAGCGGATAGAAAGAATGCACCGTTTTGATAAGCCGTTCCAGTCCGAATTGCGTTTCTTCCCTGTTTTCAAGCTCTACCACACCGTCTGTATAAGAAATAAGCGTTGTATTGGGTTTTAATGTGACTTCGCCGATATTGATAAAAGGGAGTTCATCCAGCATTCCCA
The DNA here is from genome assembly GCA_002409405.1 of Flavobacteriales bacterium UBA5422. GTDB lineage: Bacteria > Bacteroidota > Bacteroidia > Flavobacteriales_D > Crocinitomicaceae > Taishania. The sequence goes on from DHNG01000013.1 coordinate 10,041, forward strand.
GCCCGATGGTTCCGTCTTTGAGCATGGTTACTTCTTTCCCTGTTGTAAGGATCGGATGGTTGTGTCCGGCATTGACATACTTCAATAACCGCGTTTCTGCATTGAAATGTGCGATAAAAAAGGTAATAAACTTTTCTCCTTTGGCACTTTTCATCACTTTTTCATTCAGTTCCGTTACCAGGAATTCCAGGTCATACCGTTGATAAATGAACAACGTTCGGAGTGTTGCCTGAAAATTCGCCATCAACATCGCAGCCCCGATTCCTTTTCCGGAAACATCACCGATGCACATGATGAATTCATTGTTTCCAAGCGGTATAAAATCATAATAATCCCCACCGACCTCGTGACGCGGAATGTACTTGGCGGAAATATCCATTTGCTTGTTGGAAGGCAAATCAGAAGGGAAGAGCAGTTTCTGCATTTCACTTGCAACTTCCAGTTCTTTTTTGATGCGTTCCTGAATCACCCGCTGTTTGGCCATGATTTTATTTTCAATGGCAACAACAATGATATTGGTTAAGGTTTGAATGAATCCGAGGTTGTTGTGCGTATCTTCCTGGTAAAAATCAATGGGTGTGTTGACCTTCAGTAACAAGTATGCCAATGGCATGTCCTTGTGGAAAACCGGTACTACGATATCAAATGTTCGGAGCACCTCAGAGGATGAGGAAGCAATGAAGGTGATTTCCCGGAATCGTGCCAATTCTTTCTGAACATCAATGTCCAGTAATTTTCCCCGAACACCCTTTTTGATCAGTAAATCCCATTGATCCTCGTCCTGTCGCGTAAACAGGATAAACCGGGAAAATCCCAATTGTTCTTTCAGGATAAATGAATAAATCTCCCGCAAGCGGTCTACACCGGAATTTGCATTAATGGCCGTAGTAATCTCAAGAAGGGAGTTGAGTTTAAACTCCTTCTGAAATAACTGTATTTCCAGGTCATTTATTCGTTTGTCGTACATTACATGCGTTCCAATAATTCAGGTAATCGTCTCAACGCGGCCAATTCCCGGAACTTTGATTTTACTTCACCGCACGGGCTTCCGAAGTAGGTTTTTCCTCCCTCCAGGCTTTTTGCGATTCCCGATTGGGCCAATACGATTGCTCCTTCTCCGATGACAATATCCGAAGCACAGCCAACCTGTCCCCATAGGATTACGCGGTCTTCTACTGTCACACATCCCGCCAGACCAACATTTGCAGCGAGCAGGCAGTTCTTCCCGATTACCGTGTCGTGACCAATGTGTACAACATTGTCGATCTTTGTTCCTTCTCCAATCTCGGTATTTCCCGAAACACCGGCATCAATGGTACAATTTGCACCGATTTCCACGCGATCGTGAATTTCTACCCATCCGCAGGTATGCATTCTGTCATAACCTTCCGGTTTGCGCTTGTAGTAAAATGCATTGTGGCCGATGGTAGTGTTTGGTCCGATGATTACATGGTCGCCAATGATTGTCCGATCCATGATCACAGCTCCTGGTAAAATCCGCGAGTTTTTCCCGATGTGTACATTGTTTCCGATAAACACATTCGGATAAATCACAGCAGAAGGATCAATGACCGTATTGATTCCAACAGTTTCAGATGGTTCAATAACAGGACAAAAATGCCGTGTAAGCCGGTTGTAATCATCAAACGGAGTGCTGGAAATGATCAATGCTTTTCCTTCCGGACATTCCACTTCTTTGTCAATCAGGATGGTTGTTGCAGCACTTTTTAATGCTTTATCGTAATACTTCGGGTGATCAACAAATACCAGGTCTCCGTGTGTCACTTTATGAATTTCATTGATTCCGGTTACCGAATGCTGTTCGTCGCCTACAAATGTGCAATTAATTAATCCGGCAATCTCTTTTACGGTATATGTCCTGTCCAATATCATACAAATCGTGTTATTTACACAAAAATAGAATGAAATGGTGTCCACTCACAGCGGAAGGAACAATGTTATCCCCTATTGATTGTTGATAGGATGGGGCTGTTTACCGGTTTAAAAACTCCGAAACGGAACGTGAAAATACCTCAAACGACTGGTCTACGTCAGCTGCGTATTTTGGCGTTAAAGGAAAGGGAACCATGTGTGAATACGGATGTGTAAAATCTTCGATCTGAACATCGACAGAAATGTCCCGATAACCACCTTTCAGTGTGTTAAGCGCTTCAATGGGAGGTGTTACACGATCGTTTTTGAGTACCAGTGATTTAATTTGGTGTTGTAGTTCTTTGATCCGGTTTTCACGGTCTTCCTGGTAGAAATTATAACGCAGCATGGTTTTAAACCAACTTTCATTTTTGTGTTCGTTGCTGTTTTGGTAATGTGCTAAACGCGTATCATTGGAAAAATCGGTACTCAGCAATTCCGTAAATGACTTCTGCATGGCAATAGCTGCGCGTGAATCCATGATATACCGGGAAATAGGATACATGCGGTCAATGGTCATCCCTCCGCAAAAACAAAATAATTTCGAATGGGTAAAAATCCCTTTCGGATTGGCCATTAACAAAATCATAGACAAAAAAGATCCGATGGAATACCCGAATAAATCAAATGAAGCATGCGATGAGATGCCGTCTACGTTTCCTTTCCGGATGGCATACACCAAACGGATCACATCACAGTAGGTTTGTAAACCAGACCAGAAGATGCGTTGCGGGTTTTCTTCCAGACGGGAACTAATTGCTGCATTTACGTACGAACAGTCGGAATTGTCAATGTAATCACTTTTTCGTTGTTGAGCAACACCATACATTTCATTTCGGAAACTCCATACTTCCGGTGCTCTGTCCATGTGAAATCCGATCGGGAAAAGGACAACTGCTTTTTTCGTTTGCCGGGCTATTTCACAGGCCCAGGGCAGGTATTTGTCCCACTTTTTTTCATTCAGTCCGTGAAATAGAATGACTACTCCCGTTGCCTGTTCAATAGTCGTATCCCTGATAATGTGGTATTGAAAACGCTTGTTGCATTCAATGTTAAAATCAGATGCCTCGAGGAGTGTTTCTCCTTTTACTGCGGGCTCTTTAAAGCCTATCTGATGCTCTTTACAATAGAGAAAATCGCTTCCGGGAAGAAAATACTTCGCATCTTCAGAAGTAAAATCAGCATGGGTAATGGAAATATTCAACTCAGGAATGCTTTTCTGCGTTCCGGGAAGTTCAAACGATTGCTTCAATAACTGGTGTAATTGGTAATAATGCATGGTAGTTCTTCAATTGCTGGAAATGAATACTGTTTAGTCTGTTGTTGTGTATGAATCACCTTATTCTACAACGATAAAATCGTTAAAATAGTATGTGGAACGATGGAAAAGTTACCTTTTCATTTTGAGAAGTTTTTACTTTCTTTGTAAGTGATAGGAGGAAAAAGTATGAAATTCGGAAAAGTTGAGAATCCTGGTGAAATAGATTTTACATTCCCTGCAGATAACCCGGAAACAAAGCGGGTATTGAATCAGCATCGAACTGAAGCCCCTTTTGAAGTCTATGTAGGATGTGCCAAATGGAATAAAACAGACCTGAAAGGATTTTACCCGAAAGGAACAAAAGATGAATTGACCTATTATTCCCGGCAGTTTAACAGCATCGAACTGAATGCCACGTTTTACAAGATGCCAGATTGGAAACAAGTCATTACCTGGAAGAACAAGACTCCTGAAGGATTTAAGTTCTTTCCGAAAGTGACCGACCTGATCACACATTACCGACGCTTAATCAATGTACAGGAACCGGTTGAAAACTTCTGTGATGCAGTCAGTAATTTTGAGGAGAAGCTGGGAATGGCATTCATGCAGTTGCACGAGAATTTTCATCCCAAGGATTTTGATCGGTTGAAGGGTGTGCTGGAACGCTTTCCGAAAGCAATTCCTCTCACGGTAGAAGTGAGAAATGAAGCCTGGTTTTCGGATCCGGAAATAGCGAAACAGTACTGTTCTCTGTTGGAAGAACAGGGAATCACAAACACCATTGTTGATACAGCCGGAAGACGGGATATGCTACACATGCGATTGACCAGTTCCACGGCGTTTATTCGTTATGTGGGAGCAAATCACCCATCCGACAAGCAACGACTGGATGACTGGATTGAGCGGATCAAACAATGGCGAAAAGAAGGATTGCAGCAATTGTATTTTTTTGTTCACCAGAATGTAGAAGTAGAATCTCCTTTACTGGCAGCATATTTTATCCGGCGGTTGAACAATGAATTCGGACTTTCATTA
>DHNG01000010.1:0-9408 GCA_002409405.1 Flavobacteriales bacterium UBA5422
CGGCGCAAGATCGCCTATTCTTCACTCAAGAACTGAAAAATGTAGTTTATCACTGAATGACTCCTTCAAACCTATAACTTTGCACCTCTGCGGTAGAAGAAATACTTCCTTGCTTGAAAACCCTAACCCATGTTGATCAAATGAATCTATTCATTGAAAGAACGAAACGAACAAATCACTAGCCTTACTCAAGAACCGAGAAATGTAGTTTATACCGAATAACTCCTTCAAAAGTACAACTTTGCGGCCTCTGCGGTTCCTTGTTTGAAAACCTATTTCATGTTGATCAAATAAATACGGATTCATTGAAAGAACGAAAGGAATACTCACTAGTCTTATTCAAGAATCGAGAAATGTAGTTTATACTGAATAACTCCTTCAAACCTATAACTCTGCGGCCTCTGCGGTAAAAGCAATGCAACTTTTCGCCTCTGCGGTAGAAGAAATCTCCAGCATCGTTTAACGAGAATAACACGAATCAAAACTAATGTTAGTAATCAACTCAAAAACAATGCGATAAAATAATACAAAAAGTTAATCCTCAACCAGGAGGTAGCTTATGGGTGAGTTCTCCTATTTGTATAGGCTAATCGTTAATTTTCTTAAACGCATGTTGTGTTGAGGATTTGTAACAACTTCAAACGAAACAGAATCAGCAGGAAGGTCTTTGGGTAATTCTCCCTGAACCTTAAAATCTTCCCATTTATTATTCGATAATACTTGTCCCAGATAAAAGTTTTCTGTTAAAAGATATGCTTCTCCCTGGTAGTATTTTACAACTTTAAGACTTGAAATTGTTTCTTTATCCTGAATAAATCCTTCTCCCGATAGTTGGTAATAGTTGGTATTTGACAATAAATCACCTGTTACAACAAATAGTGAAATGGGATGATTAGAAACACGTGAATTGTTAACATTCTCTTTCCATTGAGATGCACCAGGATCGTAATGATTAGTCGTTAGCAAGTGAAGCTTTTTTTCATCAATTTCAAAATTTTCTCTGAAGGATAACCAATGAAAACGAGTGTCTGTTTTTAAAAAAACGTCCCAGTACCGTTTGTAGTTCATCTCCGATAAATGATAAATCGCATACAATTTTTGATGGTTTTGAATCGAATTATGTTTGAACAAAATAATTATTGCAGCAACTAGTAACACTTGAATAATGGGAAGACTAAAATGAACCAGAAATGCAAAAGGAATAACCATTATTGCATATACATCAACATAAGGGCGCATTCCCAGACTACCTCCATAATACCAATTCCACCAGGAAGATGTAATGTATGTAAAGACGAAGAAGAAAAGAGACCATCCCAAAAACAGGTATTGCTGTTTCTTATAGAGCTTAAAGAGACCAATCACACATAAAATCATTGCAGGAGTATACACGAATAACCCTTTTTGAAAGCTGAACAAAACATTAATGATTTCCGGAGAAAGAAAATTATCAAATCCAGCTTCTGTATATCCACTAAATCTCCATACTCCATATTGTTGGCGTACATTTAAAATTTGAATACTTATAGGAATCAGAAAAAGGCAAACAGAAAAACTGGTTTTAAGCAAGTTGTTTTTATGAAACAATGCAAAAAAATCACGTTTAAAAGCAGCGAAATTGGGATATAAGAATGGGATAATGATAAGAACTAATAAATTGACAGGTCGTAATATCGTTATCAAGCCAAGTAATATGGAAAGTAAAAAAAGAAAAAAAGGCTTTTGGTTCACACTATATTTTCTAAAACTCCATAAGAAAAATGCAATAACTCCAAAGGAATAAACATGAGACAACGCAGGTTCAAATAATGTGTAATACTTAAGATTGGTGCTAAATGCAAGTAAACTTATTGATGAAAGAGCTGCAAAAATGGATAGATGATAGCTTCTGAGAAAAAAATAAAGAGCGGTTACACCTCCCAGTAAGAAACAAAATGCCGCAATTGCAATTGAAACTTCATAAGGGTGTGAATAACCATTTCTTTCATAAGTACTTGTTTTTGCATAATGGTCGGCAATTAAAAAAAACGGACTCATGCAGACAGCAGTTCCAACAAAAAACTTATTTCTCATCGGTAACTCCCCCCAATTGATATGCCCTAGCCCTTCCATAATTTTAATATCATTTTTTTCCTTGGAAATTGGAGTAAGAAATTCAAAATTGGAAGTTCCGTAGATGAAAAACTGAGGAAGGTGTGCATAGTAACCTGAGCCGTCGCTACTGATGATTTCTTTGGAATTATTTTCAGACCAATGGTAATGATCGTCAGATGAGTGATAGTAATCGTATGTAATGACCAGAAGAAGGATCGGTAAATAAATCCACTTAGGGATTTTGTTTATTATATGGTTGAAAAACTGCATTTGTTTGTTTCAAGCAAAAATAATAAACTTCGTTGATAAAGAAGTCGTCCGGATACTTCCACAATAAAAAAGCGAAGAAAATATTTCTCCGCTTAGTGATGTAATGTAATTGCACAAATGCTTGAGTGTGTTGAAGCTGTTTTGTATGATTTATATTCCGTAACCACATATTTACGGATTATCTAGCGTTTTTGGCTGTTATTTTACCTGTTTTTTTACTCTCTTAAATATTGTGTGCTTAATATAGTCGGGGCTACCTTTGATGTATGTAATTTCGGATACTTCTAATAACTTACAAAATGCAAAATAATCCGGTTCGTTTTCATTGCTGTAAATATTCCCGTTTTTAATACTGAATTCTACTGAATTTAAATTCCAATGTTTACAAATACCTACAATTTCACCATTTTCAAAATAACATTCAGAAAGAGGGAGTTTATCATATATACCATACTGAGGGATTCTTCCGAGAAGAACACTTCGTCCTTGTACTAAACCATTCACGCAATCTGCACTAAATTCAACCGTAATGTTTTTTGTCTCATAATATGATTGCCCATTCGGCAGGTGACCAGCTATTTTATCGGGTGTAAAACTGACGGTCAAGGTTTCTGTAACTCTACCATTAAACAGTTTTCCGTTTTCATATCTGTAAGCAACCATTTTTTCTCCCTTTTCAAATCTTACGGAAGAGATATAAGGGTTACTGATTTCTTTATTAAATCCTCCGTTAATGGTGTCTTTTCTCCAACCATTTGCTGGAGAAAATCCTGCTATAGTTTCACCAACATATTCATCGTAGATCAACCCATCATCTTTTGGGGATATCGTTTTTGAATAATCCGGACCAATAGGAATAAAACCACTATCATCAAGTTTGAACGACTGTTGGCAGCAAGAACACCCCACGGCACAACAAACATGACCGTGAGCGCAATCAAGATAAAAGAATGTTTTCTGAATAGTTAATGTGTCCGATTGTCCATATACACCAATATGGACAATAAATGACAGTAGAAGAAAGATATTTTTCATGAGATTTATTTTAATACTAGCGGTCACCGTAAAATGACCGCTAGATTTTCAATTACTTCACTTATAAGTTCAGTTGCTTGTCTTTGTTGTATTTGACTTTATAGGAGAATTGAATCAATTCACTTTGTTTTGGCTTCAGTTTCGAATCCCATTCCAACAAACCTGTTACCGGGTTGTATTTTGCTTTAGCAGATTCCAGTAAGGTAATTTCAATGTCACCGTCATAGGTAACCGGAATCTGATCCTGGATGATGATGTCAATATTGGTTGCTTTCTGATTTTTTACCTCAATCAGGTATGTATACGTTTTTTCAATATAGCTGCCAACAACTTTCTCTTTTGTTTCATTTTTCAGATATGTTCGCTTGATAATAATATTTGGATCTTTACCTAGACTTAAATTTAAAGTATCATCCAAAGATGTCGGATCAAGATATGTTTCTCCGATATAACTTCCGTCAAAGAAGATCGATGCTTTTGCCGGTACCAGCTGCAATTCTTCCAGTTTGGAAATCTGTGCAACCAGGTACGCGGATTTATCTGACTTCGGAACCGTGAAATACTTGTAGTTAGCTTTCAGATCTTTGTTACTGATTAAGACCATATGTTGCTCATTGTTTGATTCGATGGTGTAGGGGAGGTCAATGATAAACTCTGCGGAAATAGTTTGATTTACCATTGTTACAAACTGATCAGCAGTTACTGCAGAAGATTCATAGTCAGCATTTGCATAAGCTTCTGCCTTTTTTCTATCTTCAGATACGGCTTTGTCTTTGTACATGATGCCGGTACTCATATTGTTGGTCGTAGCTGGAGCCGCGTAACCTTGCTGATAGCTCGCATAGTTGACATACCATGGATGTAACGTCGGTTTTGTCTTGTTCTGATACGGATTGTTGGTGGAAATTGTCAGGCGTACATTGTCCCATTTTTCACCGGTACTTTGAAAAACCTGTGCTTTGTAATTCAAATTCACCTGTCCTGTAGCGATTTCACTGCGTAAGTCATACAACGGAATCCATCCGGCTTGTGATACCAGGTATGAAACGTCCAACTTCCCGTTTACAGGTGTAGCAGCTTGTACGGTAATAATGATTCGTGGAATCGGTCCTGTATTAGCCGGAGTGAGGTTATTACTAGACTGATAATTGCGCAATTTGGTTAGTCTTCCACTCATTGCATCCCGCTCTTTTGTTTTTGTTGTCTTTTTACGATTCAGATTTCCCAGTTTCACATTCAATTCATTCATTTTAATGGTATAATATTCAATGGTTTCCTTTAGTAATGCAATGGAATCATTGACTTTTCCCTGTCCTCTGACTGCTCCGTTATTTGCCAAAATAGACTTGGTTGCATTCAGAACATCAATCTCATTCTGAAGGGTTTGAAGATCAAAGTTGATGAATTCCAGTGAGTCTTCCAGGCGCTGGATGTCCTGTCTGACTTTTAACGGAAGCCCTTCCAATGAAATTTCCTCTGGTTTGGGATAATACATGGAAAATTTGGTATCCAGGATAATGATTCCACCCGTTGCTTTTACCTGGATGCTTTTGGCGTCAAGATAGGAACTTACGTTTTCTACAATAATTTGAGAAACGCCTGTTTTAACAGTGAAATTGGCTTTCCGGAAGATTTGTGCCCCTTGCGAATAAACGGTTACATTACTAATCGTTGATTTTACGATTTCTTCTTCCAACGCGTTTGAGAAAAATGAAGTTCCCAACAAACAGATAATTGCTACTAACTTTTTCATGATTTACTGATTTTTCTATCCGTACACTCGATCAGAAAATAGGTTCAAATAATCATTGTTAAAAAAGCGTTAACGGAGTAAATTGCAGTGATACCAAACGAAAAAGGCCGCCATTGCTGACGACCTTTCCCGGGTTGTTGTTTGTTGAGAATTTATGTTTTGTTGGTAAGATCAATTCCCCGTTGCCAGCACCCAATAATATTCATGCGGACTACCTTCTACCTGAACGAAACCGATTCCGACCACCCGGGAGTCGTGTTCAAGTAATATCTTAGCATGTCCGTCACTGTTCAGCCATTGCTGAAATGTTTTTTCCGCCTGTTGATTTCCTGCAGCAATACATTCACCGCCTGCATTTCCTCTGTAAAACCGCTTGATCCGATCAAATGTGCTTCCTACGATGACCAATTTGTCATTGATTTTATCATTGGAGGCATGACTGAAATACCCTTGAGTTCCCTGATCGTACGCGTGATAACGACACGCTTTTGCAAGATCCTCATTCCATGTCAATGCCGGAATTCGTTTTTTTGCACGCTCTTTATTAATCAAATCCAGCAACTTCTTTTCTTCTTCTACATTGCGGGATAACACATTTTCATTCCCGGAAGGCATTCCGTAAAATTGCCCTTCTATCCGCGTAAAATCTGCCGGAACAGCCGTTGATTCAACATCCTTAATAACGGACTTTGTCAATAAATCATCCACTTCTTCTTCCTTATAAAATTGTGAAAGGGATGCTACTTTTGCCAAACTTTCTGTTAGACTCAGGCTCAAATCTCCCATTTCATTTTTGTCAAGTGTTTTGATCAACCGTTCAGCTCTGTTGCGTAGCGAAGAAACATGTTCATCCCATTGCACCAATGCCCGATCCTCATCTCCACTATATTTTTCAAACTTCGCAGCACTGATCACCGAACGATTCAATTGTAAATACGTTCCTTTCAATGTCTGAGACTCTTTACTTTTGTCATAATAAATAACAGAAGTAAAGTAATAGGGGATAGACTCGGTTGATTTTTTCTTCATGACTTTTTTGGATGCCTCCATGCACTTGTCACGATCGGATAAATACAACTTATTTAACTTGTTGTATAATTTTTCATTTGCCCAACTTACGGATACAGTAAGAAGCAACAGCGTTGAAACGAGGAGCGTACGCATAATGATAGAAATTTAGAGATATCTATGATAACGTAATCGATTTAAAAATATTGTTAGCATGGAATTCTTTTTTTCGACGCACTGTCAGGGAGGTGATTATTATTCACTCAACCGAAACAGATCCGAAGCAATACGATCTGCCTGCAAACGTCCGATTTTGGTAAGGTGGATCGAATCACTGTTTTTTTTCATCAATCCTTGATCGCATAATTGATCTATATGTGTGTGAAAAGAATCATCAAGTGGAAGAATTTGCTCCAGCTGGTGAAGATTGACACCATAAACAGTCCTCAGTCCGGTTAATAACAATTCATTATAGACATCTGTGCTGGTCAATTCTTCTGTTTCAAACCAGGAAGTTTGTTGCTCAATGGCATTCATATAAGTGTGATTGTTCCGCATATTCCATGAACGTGAATGACCGTTGTATGAATGAGCAGAAGGACCTGCACCAAGGTAATGAATTCCTTTCCAGTAATTCGAGTTGTGTTTGGATTCAAATCCAGGTTTACAAAAATTAGAGATTTCGTATTGCAAAAATCCATGTTTCTCTAATGTTTCTACCAGTAATAAAAATTGTTCTGCCTGACTACTTTCACTGGCAGGAATAATTTTCCCCTTTTCTACAAATGTATCCAGAGCTGTTCCTTCTTCAACGGTAAGACAGTAAGCAGAAACATGTTGAACGCCCATTTTAATGACTGTTTCAATATGATTGATCCATTCTTCACTGGTTAATCCGGGGAGTCCGTAGATCAAATCCACCGTAAGATTTTCAATTCCGTTTTGAACTGCTGATGCAACACAGCTATACGATTCCTGTACGGTATGTGCACGGTTCATCCATTTTAAATCTTCCTGTTTAAAAGATTGTAATCCAATACTTAATCTGTTTATACCTGAAGTTTTCCAAAAGCCAATGTTTTCTGGCGTTATGTCATCCGGATTAGCTTCCATACTTACTTCGCTGAGCAATGATGTATCAAAATAGGTGTGGACGGCGTTGAGCAATTGTGTTACTTCCTCAGGTAATAAAATACTGGGAGTTCCCCCTCCAAAATAGATCGTTTCTATGGGTTGATTTCCTAGGTATTTGTTCCGTAGTTCTAATTCGTTACAGATGGCATCAATCATCCGTTTGCGGTACGAATGAAAAGTTGTACTGAAATGAAAATCACAGTACGTACATTTTTGTTTACAAAACGGAATATGGATGTAAATTCCTGCCAATGGATAATGAATCAGTATTGAATCAGTTGGTCTACCTCATTGAAACTGGAAACAACTTTGTCCCAATTAGGCGTATTTCCTTCGCGTACCAGTTGAATGGTTTGCAAACCTGCCGTTTTCGCCGCAATCAGTTCTTCCGTGATATCGGATAAGAACAGGATATTCTCAGGATTCAGATGAAGCGATATTGCAATATGACGATAAGTCTCTACCTCGCGCTTTCCCCCTGTTGTTGTATCGAAATAATTGCTGAAGTACCGGGTAAGATCTCCTGCTTCAGAATAACCAAAAATCAGGTGTTGAGCTGCAATTGAACCGCTGGAAAAAACCCCTGCTTTTCGACCTTCTTCCGTCCATTTTTTTAACAATGGTGCAACATCTGCATACACATGGCCTTTCAATGCTCCGGATTTATATCCTTCATCCCAAATTACTCCCTGTAAGGCTTTTAACGGGGTAATTTTTTTATCTGCAAGGCTCCATGATTTGAGTTTTGCTATGATTTCATCCGTTGTTTCAATCTTCTCACCATCAAGTTCTTTTGCCAGTTGTTTCGTTTCCTCAAATGCGTTTTGTACAACCGGGATGTGTGTCAGTTCTTTTAATTGCTCAATGCGATCGTTGAAATAGGGAAACAAGGTTTCCGTTACAAATGAAATTGAACTTGTTGTTCCTTCTATATCGGTAAGAATATACTTAACGTCATGTTTCAACGGAATCTTGAAATTGCTGTAATTCTGCTCAACTTTTGATTCCGTATAATGAGGAACCCAACCGCTCATGTCAATAAAAATACGAATCGCTTTTACGAATGGTCGGGAAGCTCCTGCATCAAACCAGTGTTTTGTTCCCGCAGGAACTGAGATCAAATCCCCGCGTTCACACAGCAGATTAAAAACCGGTTCTGTTTCCAGGTTGAACCAAAAAATACCTTGTCCGTCCACAAAAAAACGGATTTCATCTTCTGTATGGATATGTTCGGAAAGAAACTTCGCACGAATGGCATCGTATCCTTCCATTCCCGGGCGCATATTGATTACGTCTGCAGTTTGGTACCCACCTCGTTCCATGAATGGTCCCAGATCTTTGGCATATGCCTCCAGAATTTCTTCCTGTGTGGCATTGTCATCAAACGTTACGGCACAGTGCCATTGATCAAAGTATAAATTTCGATCGTTGAAGAATTGACGAATTTCCTTGGGGTCTGTAATTGTAATGTTTTTGTCCGGAATTGATAGAATTGCCATTTTGTATTGTATTTAATGGATACAAAAATACGAAAAAGAGAAGTCTGTTGAGATGCAGAAGTGGAAGTTTGAACAAAAAACAGTTGTAACAGTTTTATCAGTTTCTAAAATAGATACCGGAATTACTTTAACAGCGAATTTCTGTAGTGAACTTCGGATAGATATTCAAGCGTTTCCAGGTGACGTTTAGCTTCAAATAAACCTGTTCCCCATGCATATGTCCCGTGTCTGCGCATAATAAAACTATGATGTCGGATTGCGGCTTGATTACTGCGCAAGGTCTGCGAAAAGTCGACCATATCCTGTGTGTTGTCAAAAACAGGAATATGAATAGTTGCTTCATGTGTCGTTTCTCCTGCAAATCCCTTTTGAACTTCATATCCTTCAAACGGAACCTGATCTTGGTACATGTTAGACATCAAAACAGGGAATACAGAATGGCTATGCAGAATAACTCTGGTCTGCGGAAACAGTTCATACAGCACACAGTGAATCAATGTTTCTGCAGATGGTTTGACTCCTGCATATTCTCCGGTTGCATTTCCGTTTTTATCAACTGTGATAAAGTCTTCTGCTGAAAATTGAGATTTATCAACTCCGCTACGGGAAACCCAG
>DHNG01000010.1:9515-16298 GCA_002409405.1 Flavobacteriales bacterium UBA5422
GAAACCCAGATGGTGTTGTTTTCGTCCAAAAAAGAATAATTGGTAGAAGTGGCCGGTGACCATCCTCGTTGATGATACGTGCGAATTGTTTCAGCTATTTGTTCCTTTAAGGTATTCATGTAATTTGGATAAAGAAGTAAAATTATAGCTTTTGGTTTGATAATTGTTGTATTTTCGTTCGAAATTTATAAAACTATAACAATGAAAAAAATATTTTCTTTACTAACAGTACTTTTAATCACTGCTTGCTCTTTTGCACAAATCAACGAAGGAAAAGTGAAGTACAACCTTGAATTCAACAGCCCGGATCCGGCAATGCAAGCTCAGTTTGCAATGTTGAAAGGTTCTACAATGCAAATGTATTTCTCTCCTGAATTCAACCGCGTTGAAATGAACATGGGAATGTTTGTTCAATCTGCAACAATTGTTGACATCAAAGGAAAGCAATCTGTGATGACAATGGACGGTATGATGGGGAAGAAGGCGACGAAAATGTCAACTGAAAGCGCAGAAAAAGAAGAAACACCGGACGTTGAAGTTGAAAAAACAACTGAATCTAAAAAAGTTGCAGGTTACAAGTGTACAAAATACATCATCACAACGGAAGACGGAAGTGTTGTAAATATGTGGGTGACAGATGAATTGGTAAGCTCAAAAGAAGGAATGCAGTTTGTAGATGATAAAATCCAAGGATTTCCATTGGAATTTGAAGTTGCTGCAGAAGGGATGACAATGGTTTTCTCTGCAATTGAAGTAGAAAAGGGATTGAAAAAATACAACAAAAAAGACATTTTTAACATGTCTATTCCGGAAGGATACGAAGTGATCAACGCGGAAGACTGGAAAGGAATGGGAATGTAATTGTTCTTAAATACAAAAAATCAAAAGGGCTGTTTCATCGAGACAGCCCTTTTGATTGTATAAAGTAATGTATTCTTAATTGAGTTTACTCAGTGCATTTCGCAGATTGGATATAACCTGTTCAATGTCATCTACGCTACATGTTCCCACAGACATGCGGTACCATGGAGAAGAGGTTGCTGCTCCAAATGCATAAAACGGAACGATTGCCAGCTTCGCTTCATCCAGTATATACGATGTTACATCCTGCGTTGTTTCCAATACCTTTCCGTCAGCGGTTCTTTTTCCATGCAACTCAAATTTGATTGTTAAGTAAATAGCTGCTTGCGGAGCGATTGCATCCACAGCATACCCTTCACTTTTCAATGCTGAAAATCCTGCGTAAAAACCATTTAAACGGGTATAAATTTTTTCTTTTTGTTCCTCCAGGAATGAATCGTACGCAGGTAGGTCTGTTAGAAAACGTGCTGTTGCCAATTGTTCTGCCTTCGGTGCCCATGCTCCGACATGCGATAAAATAGCTTTCATCTTGGCAATAATTGATTTCGGACCCATTGCCCAGCCTACACGTACACCTGTTGCCGACAGCGATTTGGAAATTCCGTCCACAAAAACAGTGTATTCTTTCATTTCAGGGCGCAACGATACCGGATTGTAATGTTGTGTGTTTCCGAATGTCAATGCCCAATAAATCTGATCGTACATCAGGTACACAGGTTTTTGATTCGGGCCTCTTCGCTTATTTTCTTCCAGAATCAGATCACAGATTTCTTCCAGTCCTTCTTTTGAGAAGACAGTTCCTGTGGGATTTTGAGGCGAACAGAGAGCAACCATACTCGCTTCCTGGATGTGCGGACGAATATCCGTTGCGGACGGCATGAAATTATTTTCCGGTTTTGCTTCGATCACGACCGATTTGGCGCCGTTTAAATACGAATAATGATTGTTGTTCCAGGACGGAACGGCAAAAATGACCGTATCTGTCGGGTTGACCAACGCCCGATAAATGGCATAAATAACAGGTCTCGCTCCACCGGCAATCAATAATTCATCCGTTGCATACGTCAAATCACCTCGTTCTTTTAATAAATTGGAAACAGCTTTACGCAAGTCCAACATACCATCTGCTTCCGGGTAATTGGTCTGGTCAGATGAATATTCTTCGATTATATACTGCTTTAATGCAGCTGGAATAGGAAACTGAACAGGGCTGAAATCGCCGATGGTCATGTTGTATATCTTCTCTCCTTGTTTTATCTTTTCATTTACTTCCGCTGCCAGTTTGATGATCTCCGATCCGATAATCCCGTGGGCTAAATCGGAAACTTTTACAACCTGATCTGCTGTTGTCTGATTCATACGCTTTTTATTTTTTACAAAACTAAACATAAATAGGTGGATACAACCGAAAACTGAATCGTAATTTCTTAATTTTTTTGCAGTATAAAAACGATTTAGTGAAGGAATCCAGAAAGAACCCGGGAACGATTGGGCGCGCAGGGAAATAAAAATTTCCGAAGTAAAATAAAATTTCTACTTTTGTGCCTTTCTGCTTATAGAAATGAAGAATTCAATAAAATATATGTTACAAAAATCGCTGGGCTTCGAGCGGTACTTATATTGGTTTTCTCATTTTAAAATCAAAACGTTAAAACAGGACAAAAACGAACGGGATTTCTTTCATTTTCTTGATCTGATTAAAGATGGAAAAGGGGATGTAATCGATATAGGAGCCAATATTGGAATTATGACCTATTTTCTTGCTTCTAAGTTCAGGACATCTACCGTTCATTCCATTGAACCGGTTCCTGTCAATTTTGCTGTGCTGGGAAGAATCGTGAAGAAATTCAAACTTTCCAATGTCCAGTTGTACCCGATTGCATTGGGACAGATTCAGGGAACACTGAAAATGATCATGCCTTACAACGGGAAAACCAAAATGCAGGGACTTTCACACGTTAAACATGAATCCATTTCAGAATGGAACGAAGGGGAAGAATTTGATGTTCCTGTAAAAACGCTGGACGAATTATTCGCAGGACAAACCATCCAGGCGATTAAAATTGATATTGAGAATTTTGAGTACTTTGCCTTTTTGGGTGGAAAGCAGCTTTTGGAACAAAATAAACCGATTATTTATGCCGAATTGTGGGACAATGACAACCGGAAAAATAGTTTTGAGTTGTTGAAATCAATCGGTTATGATGTGTTTGTTGTTGAAAATGAAAAGTTGGTGTTGTTTGATGAGAAGAAGCACGTTACCCAGAATTTCATTTTTAAAACGAACGAACCACCGCGCTGATGCAGCAAAAATTCCTGTCAAATCTTATTCTGCTTTTGCTCTTAAACCTGGTTATCAAACCGGTTGCTATATTCGGCATTGATGCGACGGTACAAAATCAGGTTGGTTCAGAAGAATATGGGTTGTATTTCAGTTTGCTGAATTTCACTTATTTATTTAACATCCTGCTGGATCTGGGAATCAATAATTTTACAACAAAAAATGTTGCGCAATACCCGGGACTCATGGCTAAATACATGGGACGAATTGCAGGACTCCGCCTCGTTCTGTTTGTGTTGTATGCTGTGTTTACGTTGTTACTCGCATCATTACTCGGATATCCTTCGGATGTATACCCAATATTGAGTATTCTGATCACTCAACAGTTTCTGATTGCAATGATTGCTTATTTTCGCAGTTACCTGTCGGGAATGTTGCTGTTCAGGTTGGATGCCTTACTTTCTGTGTTGGACCGGTTTCTACTGATCGTTCTTTGCGGAAGTGTTTTCTTTTTTACGTTGCCCAAAAATGAGTTTAAACTAGACTATTTCATCTGGATTCAGTTTGTCTCATACATTGTTTCATTTTTGGTTGGTTTGATTTTAGTATTCAGGCATATTGGAAAAAGTAAAATTCGATTCAACCGGCCGATTTCATTTTTAATTATCCGTCAAAGTATTCCATATGCCTTACTGATTGTCCTGATGATGTTGTACACACGTGTAGATTCGGTTATGCTGGAACGAATGCTGGACGATGGTGCCGCTCAGTCCGGAATTTACGCACAGGGATTTCGTCTCATTGATGCGTTCTTTATGTTTGCTATGCTGTTTTCCAATTTATTGCTACCGATTTTTTCGCGAATGATCGGATTGAAAGAAAATGTAAAGGAATTGTTTTCGCTTTCTTCCAAGTTACTGATTTGGGGATCAATTGCACTTGCTTCCTTTTGTTTTTGGAATGCATACGATGTATTGGACCTGATTTACACCAATGATATTGCTAAGAGTGTGCCCCCGTTTCAATTGTTGATGCTGACATTTGTACCCATGTGTATTGTGCTCATTTTTGGAACATACCTCACGGCGTTAGGAGAAATGAAAACACTGAATACCGTCGCATTTATGGGATTGGTGGTGAATGTAGGAATGAATATGTATCTGATTCCCCGTTGGGGGGTATGGGGAGCTGCAATCTCTACTTTGCTGGCACAGTCTGTTGTTGCCATCAGTCAGTTGTACATTGTTGCAAAGCGATTACAGTTAAACTGGAAATTTACCGATATCACTACCTTTGGATTATTTGTGGCGGTTTGTTTTTCTACAGGATGGATTGCAACGCTTTATCACATACATCTGCTCCTTCAATTATTTGTGCTTGTCAGCTGTTTGTTGCTGTTCAAAGTCATCAATATCCGGTTGTTCTCCAGTATTCTTTTTGCTTCGAAAAAATAGCGATTGTAAATCAATCTTTAGTAGAAGACACTGTTCTAAAAATTGGGTAATATTTTAACCACGGACAGCACAGTGCAAAAGCGATTTCAATACAATCAGGCATTTGTGCAATTCATTCAATACTATTTCAGGAAGAGACAGTATAAATAAACAAGGCTGCTCAAATGAACAGCCTTGTTGGTTTATTTCTTTGTTACTTCTTTGAGAATCTGAAATCAATCTTATAATAAAAGAGCGGGAGGAATCCCAATTGTCGTTTCTCTGCAATCGGTTCCACTGTCGGATCTGCCAAATTCGGAGCATATGCCAGGCTCAACAGGTTTTTTGTGTTCAACACATTGACAAGATCTAATCCGATTTCATGCGTTGTTTTCTTAGCATTGTATTTCCAGTTTATTTTAACGTCCAGTCGGAAATAATTGCGGAATCTTCTGGTGTTGAATCCTTCTGAAAGAAAGACCAATTCATGGTATTTCTCTGTTTCGGTAATGTCTACATATCCATAACGCTGTCCTCCTGCATACGTCGCCTTCAAACCAAGTGAAATGGATTGTTTTACACCCAGTTTGAATTCTTTCCCCGACAATACATTAAAGACATAATTACCATTATAGGAAGTGTTTCGTACAATTCCGTCACTGCCTTTGTATTTTGAATCATACAAAGAAGCCGTGACCAATACAAAGAACGATTTATCAAAGAATTTTTGCAGGGTCAATTCCAATCCATAGTTGGTTCCGGTTCCGGTATTGTTTAATGAATCCGGGAAAAAACGCTGAAAACCTGCGCCCATATTAATCAACGAATAATAAGACGGTTGAATCGAAACAGGAAGGCTGTACAAATGCTGATAGTAGGCTTCCGTTTTTATATTCCAGCTTTTTCCGATCGCGATGTCATATCCGATTCCGGTATGAATGCTTTTGCTGAAATTCATATTCTTGTTGTGGTAAATTTTATTCCCGTTGGCATCATATCTGTGATATGTATAGGTATACAACGGTTGTGTCTGACTGTGCATTCCTGCACCTGCAAATACACTTTGATTGTTCTTAATTTTCAGTCTCCAGCCCAAACGCGGCTCAATCCCACTGAAACTGTTGCTGAGTGAAAAATACTGAGCGTGTAGACCTGCGGTCACATCCATGTTCTCAGTTGCCCGCCATTTCCATTGAACAAACGGTTGAATGAGTACGTATGCACCTTCATAATCCCAGCGCTTTTCAAATATGCTGTCTGTTACCAGAGGTAAAGCCGAATCTCGTTGCACGACATAATACAGATCTGTATTCAAACCTGCTTTGATCAGGTGACGGGTATTGAATTTATGTGTAATTGCAAGATGATGTGACACCTTGTGATGCTGGTACTTATATCCCATCATCTGAAAGATTGAATCAACAACAATCCTGTAATTTTCATTTTCCGTCCCTTTGTCGAGTGTGTCCAGGTGACGAAGCAGGTAGTTGTGTTTTGATTTTTGCTCTTCGTAGCTGTATGCCAGTGTTGTTGACAAATAGGTTTTTTCTGAAATCGATTGTTTATAGTTTAATCCGGATACGGCCATTGCTGTTCCGAAATACTGATCGCGGTCACCTTCACCATATAATTCTGTCGTGTATTCTGTCTGCTCCGAAATTAAGATCTCGATTTTACTTTTTCCGCCGATTCCGAAAAGAGAAAGGTTGGCACCGTTTTTCAACCTCCAGTTGAATTTAAATGCACCATCACCATAGGTTGGAACAGCATCCGTTCCGATCTGAATCCCCATTGACTTGAATAAACTCAAGGTGGAATAACGACCCATAACCAGGTAACTGGAATTACCACTCTTACTCATCGGTCCTTCTGCCAGTAACTCCGTACCTAAGAATCCGAACTGACCTGTAAATTCGTGATTTTGATTGTTCCCGTTGCGCAGTTTCAGATCAAAAACAGCTGCGGTACTGTTTCCGTATTCTGCGGGAAACGCACTCATAAAAAAGTCGGAATTCCCTAAAATTTTATTATTGAGAATCGAAACCGGTCCTCCTGTGCTTCCGGAGATTGCAAAATGGGATGGATTGGGAATGTCAATACCTTCTACTTTCCACACAACACCCAACGGTGAATTTCCTCTGACGATGATATCGTTTCTGGAGTCATCTGCTCCCTGTACTCCTGCAAAATTCGAAGCCATACGAGCCG
>DHNG01000010.1:16419-25982 GCA_002409405.1 Flavobacteriales bacterium UBA5422
AAGCCATACGAGCCGGATCAGAGCGGGAACCCGGGTAACGGTCCGTTTCTTCAACACTAAACTGCCGTGCGGAAATAAGTGCCAGTTCATTGATGACTTCTCCGGATTTTCGGGCAGTTACAATGACTTCTTCTGATTGACTGACAAAACTTTCTGTGATCGGGATTTCTAAAACGGTTTCTTTTCCTGAATTGACATCAATGGTGAGTGTTTTATCATCATAACCGAAAATCGTAACCAGCAATTGGTGTTTTCCGATCGGAACATCCGGAATAAAAAAGGTTCCGTTTTCATCGGTTAATGATCCATATATTTTGCTTGTGTCACGAGTATTGACCACTACTTTTGCAGCTGTGATCGGAGAAAATGTTTCAGAATCCATGACCCTTCCTCTCACATTCTGTGACGGTTGAGCAAATGAGTAAGCTGTTAACAAACAAAATAATAACAGCGTATAGTGTTTTCGCATGCGTTAGTTTTCTATTTTTTTTGAGCGATTTCTTTTTGGTACTCTTCAGCAGTCCATGGCTTCAAATATACTTTTTTGAAATTAAAAAGACTCAACGAATTGAAGTGTAAATTGCGAACATATGAATGAACGATTTGTAAATCACCACTATACCACAACGGAATAATAGGAGGGTTTTTCATTAATTCTGTTTCAGCTTTTGTGTACAGCTTCATTTTCTTCCCGACATTACTTTCCTTTTTTGCTTCATCCAATAAGTTGTCAAACAGTGAATTGTTGTATTTGGAAAAGTTTAAACCTGTTTTATTTCGTTCTTTATCAGGGATATTACTGCTCTGGAAGTTATTCAGGAAGTTTTCAGGATTTGGGTAATCTGCGATCCAGCTGCTTTTGAACATATCTCCTTTTCCATCAATTGCATCGTTAGTCAATTGTTCGAAGTCGGAGCCGTCAATATTGACATTGATCCCAAGCACCTGGAAGATCTGCTGAGCAAATTCGTCTGCTACAGCAGAGTTAATGTCTCCAATGTTAAAGCGTAAATTGATCGTTCCGAAGTCTTTTCCGTTGGGATAACCTGCTTCAGCGAGTAACTTTCTTGCTTTTTCCGGATTGTAGGTATATCCGGCATCTTTAACCGCTTTGAAATCATACCCTCTGAATGTTTGCGAAATAGGAGGGACGATTCCGTAATATCCCAGTTCATCGTATTGATTTTTCAATATTTCCCGACCAATTCGCTCCCGGTCTACTGCATAATTGAAGGCTTGCCGCACTTTGATGTCCTGAAAACGCGGTTCCTCCATGTTGAAGATGTAGAAATGCGTATGCAACAATGCATTTTTATTCAGCATCAGCGACGGAGGTGTTGAGTTGAAATCAGATAATCGTCCCTCTACCATTTTGGTAATTTTACTGGTCGGAAGAGCCAAAATCATATCAATCTGTTTGTTTTCAAACATGTCCAGCTGATCTAATTTCCTGTTCTGAACAACAAATTTGATCGAATCCAGGTAAGGCAACTGGTCGCCATTCTCATCAGCTTCATAATAATCGTCATTTCGGGATAACAGAAGCTGAGGTACATCACCGGCTTGATAGTTGTTGAAAATGAAAGGACCTGTTCCGATGACATCCGTTACTTTGTTGGCATCTATAATTTCTTCTGCATGAATGACCAGCTGAATTTGAGCTAGTTTGTACAGAAAATTATCGTCTTTTTCATCCAAAGTGATCTCCAGTGTGTGCCCCTTTACTTTTATACCTTCAATCTTTTTTGCTTTTTTTTCATAAAAGCGCTGTGCTCCTTTTACTGTTCCTTTCAGCAGATGTCCGTAGGCAACAGATTCCGTATTCGATTTTGTTGGTGAACAAATCAATTCAAAGGTTGCGACAACATCGGCAGGTGTTAGTTTTCGTTCGTCGTCATTTTGAAAGGTCGGGTGCGGGTGAAAATAAACATCTTCCCGGATATTAAATGTGTAGACCTTACCGTCATCACTAACTTTACAGGACGAAGCAATTTGATTTTTTATTTTGAGTGTTGCAGGATCAATGCTTACAAGCCCTTCCATTACCTGTCCGAAAACTGTTGCTGAATAGTAATCCGAAATTTCATAGGTAAGATAGGTCATCGGTTCTGTTTCCAGGCACATGCGAATCGTCCCTCCCTGATGCTCGGATATTCCTCTTTTTTCGGAACACCCCAATAGTAGTATAGCGATAAGTAAAAAATAGATTTTATTCATAAGTAATCAATAAGAGATGACTCTTTTTTATTGTAAATAAGTTATTCTGTGGTTATTCAAGTGTGTTAATTTAAACAATAAATTGAAAGTGAAAAATAGGAAGGGCTTAAAAGTTATAAACAAGCAGTTATCCCGTCTCTGTTTGTTTGTGGAATTCTGTTTACGAACAAGTGAAATCAGCCAACAACTGAACCGGAAGCCTGTTGAGTAGTACTGTTGATGTTTAGCATTGTTTTTACCGTTTTTATAATTCCATTGGCATCATACCCACATTCAGCCCAAAGCTCATCTTGCGTCCCATGATTGATGTATTTGTCGGGAATTCCCAGACGCACGATTTCTGCATGATAGTGATTATCTGCCATAAATTCAATTACAGCGGAACCAAAACCGCCCATTAAACATCCATCTTCAACCGTGATGACTTTTTTGAATTTGCTAAATACTTCATGGAGCATTACTTCGTCAATCGGCTTCACAAAACGCATGTCATAATGTGCAACGGTTACTCCGTTCAGTTTCAACTGATCAATAGCCTTTTGAGCAAAGTTTCCCGGGTGACCGATCGTAAGAATAGCAATGTCTGTTCCATTGGAAATCCTCCTTCCTTTCCCGATGGGGAGTTCCTCAAACGGTGTCTTCCATTCGGTCATCACGCCATTTCCTCTCGGATAACGGATCGTGAAAGGCCCTTTGTTTTCCAGTTGAGCGGTGTACATCATATTTCGCAACTCCTGTTCATTCATCGGAGCTGCAACAATCATGTTCGGAATGTGTCGCATATACGCGATGTCATAAGCGCCATGGTGTGTAGCGCCGTCAGCACCGACAAGTCCTCCTCTGTCCAGGCAAAACACAACATTTAGATTCTGTAACGCAACATCGTGTAGTACCTGGTCGTATGCACGTTGCATAAACGAAGAGTAGATGTTACAGAAGGGAACAAGCCCTTGTGTTGCCAGCCCTGCTGAAAATGTGACTGCATGTTGCTCTGCGATTCCCACATCAAATGCTCTGTCAGGCATGGCTTTCATCATGATATTCAAGGAACATCCGGAAGGCATTGCCGGAGTGATTCCCATTACCTTTTCATTCTTCTCTGCCAACTCTACAATGGTGTGACCGAACACGTCCTGGTATTTCGGAGGTTGGGGTGATTTCGGAACAATCTTCACAATCTCACCTGTATCTTTATTGAAAATCCCGGGAGCATGCCATTGTGTCGGGTTTCCTTCTTCTGCAAACTTATAACCAGCTCCTTTTTTTGTAATACAGTGCAGGATTTTTGGTCCCGGAATATCTTTTAAATCTTCGAGCGTTTTGGCTAGACCAATCACATCATGGCCGTCAATAGGTCCAAAATACCGGAAATTTAATGATTCAAATAAATTACTTTGTTTGAGAATCGAGCCTTTCAATGCTCCTGAAATTTTGGATGCAATGGTTTGTGCATCGGGACCGAATTTAGAGATTCTTCCCAATAATTTCCAAACCTCGTCCTTTACCTTATTATAGGTATGCGAAGTGGTGATGTCTGTCAGATATTCTTTCAATGCACCCACATTCGGATCAATTGACATACAATTGTCGTTCAGAATCACAAGCAAATTGGCATCTTTTTCAAAACCGGCATGATTCAATCCTTCAAATGCCATTCCCGCTGTCATTGCCCCGTCACCGATCACGGCGATGTGGTGTTTATTTGCTATCTTTTTGTACTGGTTGGCAACAGCCATTCCCAATGCCGCAGAAATCGATGTGGATGAATGCCCTACTCCGAATGTATCGTATTCACTTTCCGAACGTTTTGGGAAGCCGGAAATCCCGTCTTTGGTACGGTTGGTGTGAAACCGATCCCTTCTTCCGGTTAATATTTTATGACCGTAAGCCTGGTGTCCGACATCCCATACCAATTGATCCTCAGGAGTATTGAAGACATAATGCAATGCTACAGTAAGCTCAACAACTCCCAAACTTGCCCCGAAATGACTGTTCCCGATTTCTGAGATCACATCAATGATGTATTGCCGTAACTCATCAGAAATTTGAGGCAGATCTTCAACGGTAAATTTTTCCCGTAAGTCATTCGGAAGATCAATCTGCTCTAAGTATGGACCGGGTTTGTACAACGTCAAAAAATTTAATTTACAAAAATAGGAGTATTCAGCATGAAAACCAATTTAAGTAAGGCATTTTTCTTTAAAAAACATGAACAATACCCTGTCAGTTTAATCTGTTGATAATAAATCCTTATTTTAGTCAAAAATATTACTAAAATGGATAAACGGGGATTTTTGTGGAGTATTGCTTTTTTGTTGTTAAAAACAGTTGTGGCACACGGTCAGGTATTTTATTTTGATAACACGGAAACCACGCTTGTGAAAACGACAGATCATTCACCGGTACACTGGTACATTACTATTTATTCCACCAGTAATGAAGATGAAACATTGCAATGGAAGTCTATTTTTCATACCATTCCGGAGGAATGGGTGGTTACATTCGATGATCAGACAGTGTCTCATCAGAATGTACAGCATAACGACAGTGCTGATTTTGTGTTATATACAACCCCTGAAATCCCTCAAAAATTAATTATCGGCGTGCATTTGAACAATCAGGTTGGTCAGGGAACGGTTTCGTTTGAAATTTCGGATCCCGATACCCCGGGAGTCAGCGATACGATTCACTTTCATTTCAACATTAGTCAGGGAAGTCTGGAAGTGGAAAATACATTTCTTTCCGGGAAATTCAGAATGGAAGAGGGGAAGTTGTACACCATTTCAGGAGAACCTGCTTCATTTTCTGTTTTTGATCAGACAGGAAGATTGTTGACGGAACAGACGGGAAAAGCAGTGTTCGATATGACTACTCTCCCGTCGGAAGGAATGTACTTCTTTCAAATTGTCCAAAATAATAACCTCTATTCATTCAAGATGTTGAAATAAGAGGAAAAGAACTGTAAATTTCTTTGCGGATATTTAATTATTCACAGGATGTTTGCCTTTTACAGCTTCTTATTATCTTTACCCCAAAGATTTTAAAATGAGCAAAATTCTTATCATTGATGATGAACGGGCTATACGGCGCGCACTACGTGAGATTCTTGAATTTGAAAAATTTGATGTAGACGAGGCGGAGGATGGAAAGCAGGGAGTCGAGAAAGCCGTTTCAGAAGAATACGATATTATTTTTTGTGACATTAAGATGCCGAACATGGATGGCATGGAAGTGTTAGATGCATTGAAAGATGCTGCTGTTGAATCTCCTGTGATTATGATCAGCGGACACGGTACAATTGATACGGCTGTACAGGCAATCAAAAAAGGAGCGTTCGACTTTATTGAAAAGCCATTGGATTTGAACAGAATCCTGGTGACTATTCGGAATGCTTCAGACAGATCCGCATTGGTGGAGGAGCGCAAGGTGTTGAAAAAAACAGTTCAACGTTTCAAAGGAACTTCCATTATCGGAGAAACCCCTGAAATCATCCAGATTAAGTCAATGATTGAAAAAGTGGCACCTTCAGA
Organism: Flavobacteriales bacterium UBA5422; assembly: GCA_002409405.1. GTDB lineage: Bacteria > Bacteroidota > Bacteroidia > Flavobacteriales_D > Crocinitomicaceae > Taishania. Next base: position 22,167 of record DHNG01000010.1, read on the forward strand.
TGCCCGCGTATTGGTGACCGGAGAAAACGGAACGGGAAAAGAATTGGTTGCTCGCTCATTACACGATTTGTCCAACCGGAAAGATCAGGCATTCGTTGAGGTGAATTGCGCTGCAATCCCTGCTGAGTTGATCGAAAGCGAATTATTCGGGCACGAAAAAGGAGCGTTCACTTCTGCGATTAAACAAAAGAAAGGAAAATTTGAGTTGGCCGAAGGCGGGACATTGTTCTTAGATGAAATCGGTGATATGTCGGCATCAGCTCAGGCAAAAGTATTGAGAGCATTGCAGGAAAATGTGATTCAACGGGTAGGAGGGGAGAAAGATATTAAGATTAATACCCGTGTTGTTGCGGCTACCAATAAAGATTTGCGTAAAGAAATTGAAGAAGGACGTTTCCGTGAAGATTTGTACCATCGGTTGGCAGTTATCCTGATTCATGTTCCTTCGCTGAATGAGCGACGCGAGGACATCCCTGTACTGGCAGAACATTTCCTTACAATGGTGTGTAATGAGCACGGGATTTCCCGCAAGCAGTTTTCACCGGATGCATTGGATGCACTCAAGCAAACCGATTGGACAGGAAATATCCGCGAACTGAGAAATATTATTGAGCGACTGGTCATTCTGTGTGGAGAGACGATCAAAGGAGAAGATGTCCGGTTGTTTTCCAATCCTAAATCTGTTAAAAACTAATACACCTTAAGAAAAACGAATTTATGAAAGCATTTTTTCAAAAGAACTGGATTCATTTTGCTGCTGTTGCAGTGATGTTTATTATTGTTGCGGTTTATTTCCAACCTGTATTTGACGGATATGGATTAAAGCAACATGATGCGGAACAATGGAGGGGTATGGCAAATGAAACGCTGACATACCGGGAAAAAACGAAAGAACATCCACTGTGGACAAATTCAATGTTCGGAGGAATGCCGGTAATACAAATTACCATGCTGTATACCGGGAATCTGATACAGAAAGCTGCTAACTTTTACTACGAAGTATTTTCTCTTCCGATAGGACTCGTGTTTTTGCACATGGTTAGTTTCTATGTGATGGCTTTATTACTGCGTATCAGACCAATCATTGCATTGCTCGGAGCTGTTGCGTTCAGTTTTGCAAGTTATGAGATCATCATTATTCAGGCAGGGCACTCCGCAAAGTCAATGGCATCTGCCTATTTACCATTATTACTCGGGTTATTTGTGTATTCCTACCGGAATAAGAACTGGCTCACCGTCGTCTTATCCGGGGTATTTATGTCACTGGAATTATCTGCAAATCACGTACAGGTAACATACTATATGATTTTTGTCCTGGTGTTTTTGGGAATTTATTTCTTAATCAGAGCCATTCAACAAAATGAAATTCCCTCGTTTATAAAAGTAACACTCGGATTATTTGCCGCGTACGGATTGGCTGGATTAATCAATAGCCCTAATATACTTTTGACCAATGATTATGCAAAGAATACGATTCGTGGTAAGAATGAAATCACCATCTTACCGGATGGTACTAACCCGACGAATCAATCAAAAGGGTTGGACAGGGATTACATAACGAATTGGTCGTATGGTATCGGAGAAACATTCACGTTTGTTTCTCCCAATGTAAAAGGTGCAGGATCATTTTCAATCGGTGACAGCCAGTTTGATGAAATTCTGGAAAATTCGGATCTAAGCAGCGCGTCAAAAGAAAACCTTAAAAATTATCCCGCATATTGGGGGGAACAGCCTTTTACTTCCGGGCCGGTTTACATTGGAGTTGTTGTTTGCTTGCTTGCTTTGCTTGCTCTTGTTTTTCTTAAAACAGAATTGAAATGGACGTTGTTTGCTGCAACATTATTGGCGATAGGATTGTCGTGGGGTAAAAATTATGTATCTGCCTCCGTTCTTTTACCCATCATTTTATTTCTATGCATTCCCTTTTTCAAAGGACGAACAGCATTTTATTTCGCAGTTGGAAACATACTTCTGTTGTTCATCCTATTTGCGTTTGGAGATATTTTTGTATCAAAAAGTTTGACAGATTTTTTCATTGATTATGTGCCTGCGTACAATAAATTCAGGACAGTAACAATCGTATTGATTATTGTTGAATTATGTATTCCGGTGCTGGGGATCCTGTTCTTGAATTTATTGGTGAATGAACGGGAGAAGTTAAAAGAAAAGAAAAATCAGGTGCTGGCGGTCATTGCTGTTTTCTTTGTAGGACTGTTTGTTGTAAAATCAGTCGGATTAGGAGATAATTATTCCAGTAATTCGGATCAGGCACAACTGGCCGGTATTCGTGGGAATATTGAAAACCAGATTTTGTCAATGGACCCGAATGAATTGTTGACCAGTTATAAGTTAGATGTTTCCAACCAGCAACAGGTCGCTAGCTTTGTCGATCAGCAAATGGAGAATTACGAGAAAGGATTTGAAGAGTTGCGGGAAGTTCGGAAAGACATTTTTAATGATAGTATGAACCGCTCACTGTTGTTTACATTTTTTGCGGGTGGACTCATCATCTTGTTCTTATATGTGACGTTTTCACCAATGATCTTAATGACAGGAATGCTCGTATTGGTGATGATCGATATGATTCCTGTTGCCAATCAATACCTGGGTAAACAAGAAGTAGGAACTGCTTATAAATATTGGGAGGACATCGGAGTGAATAAATATCCGATTGCGGCGAGAGACGTGGACAATCAGATTTTGCAGATGGAATTATTGGAAAATCCGAAATTGGAAGGAGTTGTTGCGAAAGGAGAATCCTATGGAAAAGAAAAAGCAGCCGATTTAGGAATCGAAGGAGCAGGTCGTATGAACCTGGTGAATACCTACCGCTTTTCGGAATTGAATTTAGCGACGAATTACAGGGTCTTCGATATCAATGGCGGATTTAACAGTAGCCATACATCTTATTTCCACAAATCTCTTGGAGGATACCATGGTGCGAAATTGCGAAATTTTGCCAACCTGATTGATTTCCAGATTTCAAAAGGAAACAATAATGTATTCAATATGCTCAATGTGAAATACATTATTCAAAACGGAGCTACAGGCCAGGTTGTTCGCAAAAACCCGGAAGCGATGGGGAACGCATGGATGGTGAAGCGCATTGAAGAATACGATACGGCAAACGATGAAATTCGTGCATTGGGAACAAGGTTCACCATTCAGAATGTCGGTTCAGGGCAATTATTTGTGAACGGTCAAAAAAGCGAACAAGCCAGTGTATATGGAACTGAAAATATTCAGTACTTAATCGGATCCGATTCCATTGCTGTTCCCTTAAGTAATGGTATGGGAGAAGGTATGGAAGCTGTTTTTGTTGTGGATAAAAACGGGAAGTCAGATTTGGTAATGCCTCAGATTTTTGAAAATGATACCATTAAACAATCATTCCTTAAACTCGTTCAGATAAAAGCAGACAATGTATTTAATCCGAAGGAAGAGGCTGTGATGTTGAAAGAATGGGCAAATAAATTATCTCAAAAAACATATACAGGAGAAGGTACTGTAAAAATGACAAATTATAACCCCAATAAAATTAAATACCAGGTCAATGCAATTGGAAAACAAGTTGTTGTGTTTTCTGAAATTTATTATCCTGAAGGCTGGACAGCACTCATTGATGGTAAAAAAGCAGACATCCTGAAAGTAGATTACTTATTGAGAGGAATTGAAGTTCCGGATGGACAGCACACAATTGAATTCAAATTTGACATACCTAAATATCACCTGTTAAACAAAGTGGCCTTGTTTTCAACTTTGGTATTGCTTGTTGCGTTGATCGTTGTGTCTTATTTCGAATTGTATAAAAAAAGA
>DHNG01000010.1:26109-48617 GCA_002409405.1 Flavobacteriales bacterium UBA5422
CGAATTGTATAAAAAAAGAAGAACAGGGAAGGAGCAATAGATCGTATATGGGAGTGAAGGTATCCATCGTAATTTGTACATACAACAGGGAGAAATACATTGCAGAGTCTATACATGCAGCATTGAATCAAACTGCAGATAAGGAACTCTTCCAGGTGATTGTTGTGAATAATAATTCCAGAGATCAAACTGATACAATTTGCAGGAAGTTACAGGACGATAACAAGCTTCAGTTTGACTATTTTATCGAAACGAATCAGGGAAATTCTTATGCAAGAAACAGAGGGATTTACGAATCGAAGGGAGATATCATTGTTTTTGTTGATGACGATGCCATGATGGAACCTTCCTATGTTGAAAATCTGCTTGCTTTTTATCAGAACAATCCGGATGTTGATGCTGTCGGAGGGCGGATTTATCCCCGGTATGAAGAGAAAAAAGCCAATTGGCTTTCCCCGGTTTTAATGCCGTTGATTGCTGCATTGGATAAAGGAAATACTCCACAACCGTTTCGGTGGGGTAAATTTCCGATCGGAGCGAACATGTCCTTCAGAAAACAGGTGTTTGAAACAATTGGAGTGTTCAATGTGGAGTTGGGAAGAATTGCAGGGAATTTACAGGGCGGTGATGAAAAAGATGTCTTTGCGCGCATGCGCCTGAAAGAACTATCCATCTGGTATTGTCCCGATTTAGTTGTACATCACGTTATTCCGGCTTCCCGCCTGGAAGATGAGTACATCAGACGCATGGGGATCGGTGTTGGTGAAAGTGAATACCGGCGCACAAAGACCATTGGAGGAAGTGCGTATTTGATTGCATGTATGAAAGAATGCATGAAGTGGGGTGTCACTTTTTTTCTTGCCCTCGGTTACACGGTGAGCTTCCGGTTTCCCAAAGCATGGATGCTGATTCGATTCCGGGGATGGGTGACAAAAGGATTGTTGTTTAATCGTATAACAGTGTAATCGTACTTCGATTGAAAATTAGTGTATAAAAAACAAAGAGCTTGTATTTCACATACAAGCTCTTTGTTTTAACTTCTATTTATAACAAACGAAATAATAATGTCTGGTATTTTCCCAAACATTCAGTTCATCTGCGACTTCGTCAATGACATCAACCCGGGTGAATCCTTTTGATTTGATTAACTCAACTTCTTCTTCCAGTTTCCGGTATTCAGTGAAATAGTCACTTGAAAGTTCTTCTGAATACCCATTAATAACAACGGTCTCTTTTAATCCGCAATGACTTCTTAAAATGAGTTTACCACCTGACTTAAGCATTTTGAACATGTTTCCATAGATCTTTTCGACATCAGATTTTGTAAAGAAATGAGTAACACCGGTACAAACAATCTTATCAAATTCTTTTCTGATTTTAAAAGTAGGCAACTCAGCATTGATAACTAAAATATCTTTGTGAATAAACTGTGTAAGCCCTTCAAATGTTTCAACGGCTATAATCTGCTTAACGGAATCGATCAAAGCATTGGTTACTAAACCAGATCCTGCTCCGATATCCAATAGATCATCACCTTTATTCAAATGACTTTTAACGAATTCAATATCCGTTTTTAAGTATTCATTATTTCGTTTATTGGTTGTTTCATTTTGGCTTGCTATTGAATCAGCCATTTTTTGCCAATACTCTTTACTCTTACTACTACTCATATTCTATTTTTGCGAAATTAACAGCCTCTTTGGCCAGGATACTACTTGCATCATAAACCTTCAATGGAGATTGGTCTATTGGTAAAATAATCGGAAGTTCAGTACATGCATAAATCACCGCGTCTGCCCCTTTCTTTTGAAATTCATCAATTAAACTGAGCATTAACTTTCTTGCTTCGTCTAAATGTTTATTTTGTTTACCAGCTTCAATGATAAATCGAACGTCTTCTATACGATTTACATTTTCAACTTCAATGTTGTTCTCAATTAACTTTTCTTCGTAAAGATTTGTCATTACAGTGACTTCCGAACCAAGTATTCCAATTTTTTTTACGTTATCAGAAACGACTTGTTGTAAAGTCAGATTGACCATGTCTAAAAAAGGCAATGGAAACTGATCGATTTGACGTAAAAAATAATGAGCGGTATTACAAGGACAGATGAAAAAATCAGCTCCTGCATTTTTTAATCGTTCTATTCCTTGCATCATATAAGGTATCGGACTTTCCTCATTGTATAAAAAAGCCCTTGCACGACTTGGGATTCTTGGATTGCTATCAATGATTACGTGTGGATAGTCCCAATCTTTTTTAGCGTTGATAGCATTCAACATCAATCTGTAAAAGTCATTAGTTGCATAGGGGCCATATCCGCCAAGCACTCCGATTACTTTTGTTTTTTCCATGATACGTTTACTGAGCCGTTACTATATTGACACCATTCAAAATTACTCATAATTTGGGATAAAAAAATTGATTCAGATTATTTTGTACATTTATGAGCCGATTTTGGGTGTGTGGACTTCTGTTGTTAACAGAAAATCCCATGACCGATTTAGAGGTAAAAATAATCGGGAACCAACCGAAAGGATTTAACCATCTTATAATTAGATAATTAAAACAGATCAAAAACAATAAAACTATATGCAGGCAATCATTCTATTAGCTGGCCAGGGAAGCAGAATGGGAGAGTTAACCAAAAACAACCATAAAAGCCTATTACCTATAAGTACCCACGAAACCTTCCTTTCACGTTTGATGCATCAGTTGAATGAATATGAATTCAGTAAAGTAGTCGTGGTGACCGGATATTTAAATCATTTGATTGAACGGGAATTACGTAATTATCAACTCAAAATAGAGGTTGTGTATAATGACCGGTTTCGGGAAGACACAAATATTTATTCAATGAAATTAGCGCTGGATAAAGTCGACAGCTCTGAACCTGTTATTGTGTTTGAAGGAGATATTTGGTTGGATGACTTTGCGTTAAAAACGATTTACGAAGAAAGTCTTCACGATCAATCAATTTGGTTTACTAAAGGTAATTTCGTGCCGGGTTTATACGGAGGAGTTTTAAAGAAGGATATCAATAACAAAGTGGAGGATGTCAGAATCGTTCAATTGTTTGAGGAACAATTCGGCGAGTATCAAAAATTAGTTGGTATTATGACGTTTGGCACGAATGAGGTAACTCCTTACAAGCAGTTTTTAAATGCGTCAGTTTTAAATGATACCAATCAATATTACTTAACGCCCTGGATTGATAACCTGGCTAGTTTGCCATGTATTGGAGTGGATATCACACAGTTTAAAATGGAAAGTGTTAATTCAGAATCAGAGTATAATAAACTATATCAGGAACTGAATGCTGAGAAAGAGGAGGTTCAAATTAGTCTGATTTCAATAGAAAAATTGAAACCAATAGAAGATTTCATTAAAGAACGAGCAGATCAATTGTTTGATACGATCAGTAAAAATGAATATTGGATCAAGCCAATTGTTATTGAAAGTGAACATCACTTAATACTTGACGGGCATCACCGGTTTGATGTTGCGAAACGAATGGGACTCACACGCATTCCGGTTGTCATTGTTAATTATAAGGATATTGAAATATGGTCATTGAGATCGGAGGAAGAAGTAACACATGAACTGGTTGTATCCAGGGCATTAAACGATGCTATTTATCCGAATAAAACAGTCAAGCACAATTTTCCTTTTACAATTCCGGAATGTAAAATTCCAATTAAAAACTTGGTTTAAAAACTATGAGATTAATCATTTTGTCAGCGGGCGATTCATTTGAATTAGATGGATTCAACAAACTTTTAATCAATAATCCGATCAGCGGTAAAACAATTATTGAGCAATACCAATCAATATTTGAACCGAGTGAAATAACGGTAGTTGTCGGTTACAAAGCAATGGAAGTCATGAATCGTTATCCGAATTTTAACTACATATATAATAAAAAGTGGCAAACGACAGGAAGTGCATATAGTTTATCCCTGGCATTGAATGAAGAGCCTTCTATTGTTATAGAAAGTGATTTTTTCATAGATGAACAGCTAAAAAACGAATTTGCTTCAACCGATGAATTTGTGGTAATCAAAAAATCAGAAAGTAAATCGTTGAACTCTTTTAAAGCTGTTATGAAAGAGAATCGTATCACCGGGGTGTATAGCGGAAAGTCTAAAAATAATGACCCTGAATTGTTGGGAGTTTTTAAAGTTTCCAATATAGAAACATTGCGGGAATGGAAAAAAAATGGAATTCAAAACCCGCATCAATATATCGGAGAATCATTTCCGTATGAAACGGCAGCGATTCCGTTCATTGAAGTTCGTGGTAAAAGTATAACGGAAATTAATACTCCGACAGATTTTATTAATTTCATAAAAAATGACAATGAATAATAGTTGTGTCAGAGCGATCACTTATTCAATTGACCTGAATGAGGTTACCAAACAGTCCTATAAAGATAAAGTAAAGAAGGACATTGAAATTCTTAAATCGTCATTTGAAACAAAAGGGATTTTTGTGCGAACAGTTCGGTTCAATATTTTACCGATCAAACAAAATGAAAGAATTGACAAGTTTTTATTTTTAAAACAAATCAAAGTCTTATCAGAACTGTGTGAGTTGGCTGAAATCCGATGGTTTAACATTGCATTTGATTTAATCAACCTACCTAAGAAAGATGTCCAGATCATTATGGCAATTGGATATGATATTATCAACCGGTTCTCGAATTCGTTTATCAATTTTATCGTTGCAGATGGTGAAAACGTAAATACGTTTGCTACAAAACAATGTGCACAGTTGATTCTTGATATTTCAAGATTATCTGATAATGGCTATGACAATTTTAGAGTAGGGGTATCTTTAAATCCGAAAGAAAATACGCCATTTTTTCCGTTTTCTTACGGACTGGTAGATAACAGTTTTTCAATTGCAGTGGAAACGGCACAACCCATTATCGATGTTCTAAATACAAAAAAAGAAGAGGACTTAGAAGAGAAAAGAATGGCAATTAAACAGGTCATCCATGACATGGCATTACAAATTGATACAATTGCTAAGTCTGTTTCAGAGGACCATTCGATTAAGTATGGCGGACAAGATCTTTCTTTGGCTCCTTTTCCTGATGATAAAATTAGTGTAATAGAGATCTTACATAAATTAGGTCTGGATGATATCGGATCGAATGGTACGTTGTTTTTAACGGGATACCTGACAGGCATTCTAAAAGATGTCATCAAAGAGAATGAACTAAAAGCAGCAGGGTTTAATGGCGTGATGTATTCTCTGTTAGAAGACCACTTGATGTGTGCTGCAAATGACAAAAAACATTTAACGATTGATAAGATAATTTCATATTCAACGCTTTGTGGCTGTGGTTTGGACATGGTTCCTATTCCTGGGAATATCTTAATCGAAGAGCTGGCATCTATTATTCTGGATGTTGCAGCAATTGCTATAAAACTACAAAAGCCATTAGGGGTTAGAGTGCTTCCAATTCCAAACAAAGAGGAAAACGAATTCACTTCTTTTGATATGGACTTTTTAACGAATACACGCATTTTAAAATTGAAAAACCTGTCGTTGAATTCAAATCTTTTTACGGATAATCGATTTACCATTTAAAGTTGGTGAAGTGGAATGCGATGAAAGTGTGATAAATAAAATTATGTATGGAACATAAGAACGAGAATGTAAAAATTTTTCATGATAAATTGTTGATCTTATTAGCCGAATTTGATTCCTTTTGTAAAGAGATTGATGTGGATTATTGGATCGATGGAGGGACGTTCATCGGAGCAGTCCGGCATAAAGGTTTCATTCCCTGGGATGACGATCTGGATGTATGTGTACATCTTTCCGATATGCCAAAAATATTGGGACACATTCAGCGTTTTTGCGATACAACAGATAATAGATTACTTTTTTATTACAATAAAAACCATTTTCATATCAGTGAATATTACGGTGATACCGAGTATTTAAAAGATGGAGCTTTTCCTATCCGCATGGATATTTCTCCGATGAAATATATTCTCAATACGGAAAAGAACCTTCAAGTTGATAAAAGCTACACACAATTATTACAACTTTACACGTATGGTAAGTGTAAAAATGAAGATTGGATTATCAGAGAGCACTATGATTTATATTATCCGGTAAACCGCAATTATTCACAAAGAAAAGCCTTACTGGTAAAGGATTATTACGGATTTATCAATCATCAGAAACAGCTGATTGATGAACAAGGTACTTCCGATTTCCAGGTGGGATATATTTTTGAAGACATACATGTCAAGAAAGTCAGAGACAATTTTGATGCAAAAATGATATTTCCCCTGAAAACAATTGCGTTTGAAGGTATACCTTATCCATGTCCTAACTCAACCGATTATCTGCAGGTTCTATATGGTGATTTCATGCAATTACCACCTGTCGAATTACAGGTGTATACCCAACGAATGCTGACGAAATCTAAATTTAAGTCAAAACAACGGCTGGAGCAATTCGTGATAGACATGAATGAGATGTCTAAATTCAATTTCGCTCTAGGATATAAAAACCGAAAAAAAATCAAGAAATTCTTTAAACCGATCGGTTTTTTCCGACTCTTTGTAAAGTACTTATTTTCCTTGAAATTTACGGAAATGGCTTGTTTGTTTCGATTTGGCTATCTCCAGGCCAAATCAGGAAAAATGTAAGTTTCTCTTGTTTTTCAGTAGTTAGAATCAATAGATAAATTACCTTACACTTATTTTTTGCGATATCTTAGGGTGAAATATTGTACTTTCGTGCCACATGAAGTTTGATTGAATGGGAATTGTCCAAAAAGATGCATTTCGTACAACCATAATCTCCCTGATCGGAGTTGTACTGGGCTATATCAATAAAGGATTACTGTTTTTATTGATATTGACGCAGGAACAAATCGGGTTGATCAATTTATTGATCACTGTCGGAACCTTGTTTGCACAATTGTCCAGTTTTGGAACCGCATTTACAACACTGAAATTTTTCCCGTTTTTTAGAAATCACAGCAACAAGCACCACGGATTTTTACCATTCATTATCCGAATCACAATTGCCGGGACACTGGCATCAACCATTGGCTTTTTCGTCTTCCGTTCGTTAATTGAGTCCTGGTACAGTGAGAAATCTGCAGACTTTGTCAACTATTACTGGTGGGTACTGCCGATAGGAGTCGGATACGTTGTATATCTGTTACTGGAGGCTTACCTGAGAAGTTTCTATAAAAATCTCTTGTCCGTATTCTCATACGATATCATTCTGCGGTTGTTTGTTACCGCTTCGCTTGTCCTATTTTGGAAGAAATGGATTTCATTCGAAGCGTTTATTCAAATTAATTCACTTATTTACCTGGTACCACCTGCCATTCTGATCATCTATTTGTGGAAAAAAAACGAATTATTCCTTTCCGTTAAAGACATACGGATTTCAAAACGGTTTCAAAAACTTATTTTCCGGTTTTCCGCATACAATTATCTAAACTCATTGGGTGTTGCATTGGTAATTTCGCTGGACGTGATGATGATTGCACAGATGATGGGATTGAAGGCAACCGGAGTCTATTCTACTATCGTCTTCTTAGCCAGTGCAATGCTTGTTCCTCATCGATCTTTGCTTCGGATCAGTGCTCCGTTGGTGGCTGAATACTGGAAAAACAGAGACATGAAATCCATGAATGAATTGTACAAGAAATCAGGGTCTGTTTCATTACTACTGGGATTGGGAAGCTTTATCATTGTCTGGCTGAACATTGATCTGTTGTTTAGTTTTCTGGATGCTGAATTTCAACCAGGAATCTGGGTGTTTTTTTTCCTGATGATGGGGCGTTTGTTTGAAATGTTTTTCGGGTTGACAGGCATTATTTTTTCTACATCTAAAAAATACAAGTACGACCTGTATTTCACAGTCGTATTGGTAATGATTGTATATTCCCTGAATGTGTTATTCATTCCGAAATGGGGTATTGTGGGAGCAGCAGTTTCGACAGCAATTGCACTTATTCTGTTCAATTTCAGCCGTTATTTGTTTATTTCTGTTTCTTACAAGTTGAATCCATTTGAAAAGAACCAGTTTATTGTTATGGGATTGGGTATTCTGACCATTCTGTCGGGAGAATATATTGGAGGAATGGCGACCAATCTGTGGATACGCCTCATCATTGTGTCGGGTATTTTCCTATTGCTCTTCGTCGTGCCAATCTTTATTTTTCAATTGGAAAAACAATCTGTCACCTATGTGAAAAATGCGTTGCACTTAGTTTTAGGTAAACTGAAACTAAAAAGAAAATAACCGTATTCGTTTATTCCCTTTTCTCCGCTGCATGAATCGATGCATTCGTGGTTCTGAGATAATGAAACACACTACTTATCTTGATGATTCTAATTTTTTGGAGAACGGGGAATAGGGGGAACAAAAAACGTGAGATCAAAACTGACCCCACGTTCTCCATTCAGATATAAATTCTTATCGCCCCTCTACGTGTACAAACCCATGTTGTTTGTTCCCATCAGGTAATTCCAATACATACGTATAAACTCCTCCCGTAACATAGAGACCAGATTTATCTCTTCCGTCCCATGTGTTGTTATAATTATCAGAAGTATATACAACATTCCCCCAACGATTCAGAATAATTAGTTTTGAATTCGGTGCTAACCCTGCAATAATAAAATAGTCATTCACACCATCTCCGTTTGCTGTAATAACATTCGGAACGACAAACGGCCAATCAATTGTCAGTGTCATTGAATCGTAACAACCATTTGCAGAATACGCATACAGGGTAATCACACTTGGCCCGTCCAGTTGTTCAAACAAAATCGCAGGATCAAACGCGGTCGTCGTAGTTCCGTTTGGCAATACCCAGACATAGTTGGTCGCATTGGTACTTGTATTTACTGTTTGAACAGTAATGCTGGATTGCTGTGTAATGCTGAACTGTGCATCCGGTAATATTTCAATACAATAACTGTCATTCTGGTTAACAGTTGTTGTACATCCATTCGCATCTGTAGCAACAAAAGATACATCCTGACACCCGGCATTCGTTTCTGTAAAAACAGCCCCCGAACAATCGCCTGTCACAGCTTGTCCATTTACATACCAGACACAATTCCCGTTTGGAACTACGTTGGAAGGTGTTAGTGTTACTTCTGCAGGAAGACAATCTTCGGCTTGTGCAATGAATGTAACATTCGGTGGAGTGGTAACGGTTAAATTTAATGTCGTGATTACATCACACCCGTTTGCATCTTGTGTCGTATGCGTAGCAACACCCATTCCCCCTGTAGTAATGGTCTGCCCATTCCAGGAAAGCGGCAATTCATAATTACAAATCTGAATATTATCCGTCAGGTTGGTTTCGTTATTGACATTTGCTACCGCTGTTACAACAGAGCTGTTACAACCATTCAGAGTTCCTGTAATCGCGTATGTAACAGTTCCTCCGGTTCCGGACGCTGTTAATGCTTGAGAAATGTTATTTCCTGATCCGCTGGATGATCCGATGATATTTGTCGGTGTTGCCACCCAGTTAAACACTGCTCCTGCAGGAGTGGACGTCAACTGGAAGTTCGTTGTTCCCGATACGCAGAAGGATTGCTGTGCAGGTGTCACCTGAATCTGTGGAATAGGATTCACGGTAATGTTGACAGAATTCACACTTTCACACCCGTCGACATTGGTACCTGTTACCGTATACGTTTCACTGCTTGTCGGCGATGCTGATACCGTATTTCCTGTTGTTGTGTTCAATCCTGTTGCCGGAGACCAGTCATAGGTACTTGCACCACTTACCGTAATCGATTGTGTATCTCCGTTACAAATGGTTGCAGCAGCTGGAGTAAACGTTAATACCGGTAATGCGGAAACAGTTACTGTTGCTGTTACAGGAGTTCCGAAACAGCCATCCAGTTCCGGTGTAATCGAATACGTAGCAGAACCGTTGGTCGTTCCGGTTGTTGTTAATGTTTGCGCAATTGCATTTCCTGTTCCGTTTGAACTGCCGTTTGTTCCTGTTCCGGAAACTGTCCAGTCGAAAGTTGTACCCGTCAAATTAGAGGTGATTTGGAAATCCGTCGCTTCTCCGGAACAGATCAAATCCGTCGTTGGAGTAACTGTTGCAGCAGGTACCGGTTTCGTAATTACATCACAGGTATCTGTTCCGCTGCAGCTGTACCGGTCCGTAACGGTTACAATATACGTTGCATCGGTTGTCGGTACAGTTTGCGATTGCGTTGTTACTCCGTTGTCCCACGAATAGGTATACGGATTGGAACCCAGAATCGGATCTGCCGCCGCGATAACGGTTGTTTCATTGCTGCACACAATAACATCAGGCGTAGAAATCACCGGGCATAAGTTTACTTCAATGATTGATTTGGCATTTGCCGTATTACAGTTCAGGTCATTCCAAAGTCCGTCCGGATAAATTTGTGTACATCCCTCATTACCTCCTGAATTATTCGGTTCTCCCGGTGCCCAGTTTGTGTAGGTTACAGGCGCCTGATCATACCAGACAAAATTACCTTCTTGTGCTTCATCGTTGAAACCGATCCAGATCACACCGGATTCATTGATCCGGTTCAATTCGTTAATGATACATTCATTTTCCTGTACATCCTGTACCGAGATCAGATTGGCTCCGTATAGTTGTGCAAATGCCTGCGCGCTGCTTCCGGAGTTCGGAGAAGGATTTAAGAAGTACATACTACAATTACTGTAACAAAGTGGTAATTCCAGACATCCTGCTCCCAAAAACGTAGAACGAATCAATTCAATGTCACATGTGTTGGCTATCGGATCCGGACATCCAACAGAATTGGTTCCGTAATCACAAGGACACAAATCATCCAAGTCGTTTACACCGTCATTGTCTGAATCCATGTTCGCACTGTTTGTACCATTTGCAACAAGTAAAAGGCCGTATGGATTGGTAGATCCTACAGGTGAACTTGGAGCATTGTAAACAAGAATATCAACATAGTTGGTTCCGACCACCCATGGTCCGTCAAGGTATATGTTCAATTGATTCCCCGGTGCAAAACCTCCACCTGAGATTCCCTGAGAGTTTCCGTTGATGAAGACATCGATAATGCTATTGTCAACGTATCCGTCAAAACTAAGGATGTAGTTTCCCTGGACAGTAACACTGTTACCATTACAATCCGGGGGAAGGTTAAGCGCCAAACGAAAATACCGGTATCCGTGTGTTGTATTGGTCGCACAATTGCTTTCTGTTCCTGTGATCCAATTCCCGTTATTCAATGGAGGAGCTAATGTCGAAGGATCGACCCATGCTCCCGGAGCACAGTTGTTATTAATTAACGTGGGACCGTATGTCTGTCCCATCGGGTTTCCCGGAAGGGTTGTAGACCAGGGAGAACACAACCAGATCGGATCTTGTGTGCCAGGCGTTCCTTGTCCGGTAGACAATGTTGCGGGATTTGGAAAATACTGTGCGATTGAAAATTGACAAAGTAGCAATAATAAAAGAGTTGATAAGGTAATTTTTTTCATTTTTTTAGTAGCTTTAGTCTTTTAGTGTTCAAACGAAAAAACAACTTAAAAAGTTGTCTGACAATAAAAAAAGTTTCTACAAAAATAATATAAAGAGTTTAAAGTCATATACTTTTTTGTCCGTTTGGAATATTTTTCGAATTGTCAGAACCTGATTTAGTTCTAATTTTGCACCTATGGAATACAAAATACCGGTCGACGATCTGTTCAAGTATAGCTTTAAATTCTCACTGTTCATCATGCTTACGGCATTTGTGAGTATCTACGTGATGGAAGGGGATTTTAAAATTGTGATTTTTCGTACAATAATGGCATTTGTCCAATTTTACGGCTGTTTTCTCATCAACATTTATCTATACATGAAGATGCAGAAACGGGAAGGACCGTTTAGTGAGCGGCTGAAAATAATTGCCGGAATTCTGATTACCATTGTTTTTACCAGTATTACCACCATTACGACACAATATGCAATGAAAATAGGATGGTTGCCCGGTGAGCTCAACGATGAACGCATACTGGAAGTATTCAACAGTTGGAAAGTATATATTTTCATTCCTTTTCTTGCCACCGTTATTTTTACAACGGTTCATTTCTTTCATCGGTTTGTTATCCTTGCTCATGCTACAAAACAGTCTGAACTGGAAGTTGTAAGGCTGCAGACTGCCAATGCAGAAACCACCAATCAACTCCTGAAACAACAGATCCAACCTCATTTTTTATTCAATGCCTTGAATACACTCAAATCACTGATCAAAAAACAACCGGATGTTGCTGAAAATTACCTGATTCAACTTTCTGACTTTTTACGCGCTTCTATTTCGGGGCATCGCACCGATACCGTATTGTTAAGGGAAGAATTGACCTTGTGTGAAAATTACATGGAAATGCAAAAGACCCGCTTTGGAGAAGCGTTGAGGTACCAGGTGGATATTCCTGAAGACTATTTTGACCGGTATTCAATTCCTTTTTTCTCGTTACAACCTTTGTTGGAAAATGCAATAAAACACAACGAATTAACCAAACAATCACCACTGTCTATTCAATTGTTTGTGGAAGGGAAGGACATTGTTGTCAAGAATAACCTTCGGCTGAAAAAAAATGTAGAAACGTCAACAGGAAACGGGTTGACTAACTTGAAGGAGCGTTACCGGATTTTGTTTGACGAAGAAATAAAAATTGAACAAACAGAAGATGCGTTTATTGTCGGTATTAAATTAATTTCAAATGAAAATCGTAGTAATTGAAGATGAACAATTAATTGCGGAGGATCTGATTGATATTTTAAAAATCATCAGTCCGGATTGTGAGATTGTTGCACACCTTTCCAGTGTACGGGAAGGGAACGATTTCTTTTCCGGAAATTACCAGGTTGATCTTATTTTCAGTGACATCCAGTTGGGAGACGGTTTGAGTTTTGAACTGTTTAAAAACTTTCAACCCAATATACCGGTTATTTTCTGTACAGCTTATGATGAGTATGCCATCGAAGCGTTTAAAGCAAACGGGATTGATTATATCCTCAAACCGTATTCTGCTAAAAATATAAAGGAAGCATTGGAACATTACACCAACTTAAAGGCAGGATTTATTGGTGTAGAACAAAATTTATCCAAATCAATAGATGATTTCACTTCCAGAACAGCTTCCCATACGACCATTTTGGTACACCACAAGGAAAAAATCATTCCGTTGAGTGTGACCGAAATTGCATTGGCATATATCCGCAATGAAATGGTCTTCCTCCGCACGTTTGAAGGAGTTAATTACATGATCAATAAAAGTCTGGATGAACTGGATCAATTACTGGGAACAGATTTCTATAGAGCGAATCGTCAATTTATTGTCAACCGGATGGCTGTGCAGGATGTAACGACTTTTTTATCGAGAAAATATTCGGTTAACCTGACGATTCCGTTTTCGGAACAAATAACGGTAAGCAAAGAAAAAATGACTGCCTTTTTGAAATGGCTCCGGAAAGAATAAATCAGCGGAGCAACTCCCGGAATTCACTTAGAATAATTGCCGTTGCACCCCAAACAACATGATTGTTGATATCAAAATAGGGAACATCTTTTAGATTCATCCCGGATGATACCCGGATTGTTGTAGTTTTGACAATGGATTCATTTTTGAGATCAACCACAGGAAACTGAATGATCTGAGCAACCTCTCTTGCATCGGGAATAAAAGGTTGAGGTTTTTCACAGAAATATAGAAACGGTTGAACTGAAAATTTACTCACAGGAATGAATAGTTCTGTTAATTGTCCCAGGTACTGTTCCTCGGAAAGTTTCCACCCGATTTCTTCTTCTGTTTCCCGTCGTGCAGTGTATTCCATCGTAACATCATCCAATTCTGCTTTTCCTCCGGGAAGACTGATTTGCCCTCCGTGGTTGCCGTTGTAATCCGGACGCTGGATGAGAATAGAATGCACATTGTTGTTTACAGGGTAACAAACAATTGCAACGGCAGATGCCCTGTATTCCTCAATATCAGGAACTTCTTCCCGAATCAACGGACGCTTTCCGGGAGTCAGTAATTTATGCGCTTCAATTCCCGGTAAGGGGTTGTGAAGAGAAGTCCGTATTTGTTCAAGAAATTGCTCCGGACGCATCACCGTATGGATTTGATGAGTTCCAGGAAATCATCCAGAAGATATGCCATGTTCTCTTTTCCGGAAACCATCTGAACAACATAGAAATTACCTTTAAATGAAATGGTACCAATGAGGTAATGAAGGTCGTAGTTATTACCACTATGAGTATCTTCTACCGATTGCATCCACCCTTTTTTCTTCGTTTTTGAATACAATTCGATGGGTTCTGAAATAATTGAATTCTGACTGGATGCCTTCCGCTTTTCAGCAAAATAGTCTCTTAACGCTTCCAGATCTGGTTGGTTTTCTATAGGATTCTGAAATTGGATGCCGGACAGCGCCGATGGTGTAAACCGTTCGATGGAAACGAGAATTTCACTATTCTGAGTGCTGAAGGTTAGTGAATTGGATGAATTGAGTGAAAAATGAGAATAATAATCGGTCTCAAATAATTCGGAAAGCATAAAACGGATTCCCAAACCATTTCTTCCGGTCGGATTGGGGAGATTTAAATCATTTTCCTCGATTTTTTTTTGAGTATGATTAATTGAACCGGGACATCCTGCTAACAGGAAACCCAATAAAGGAATAAGCAACAAGTGGATTCTCATGACTCTAAATTACAGATTTTATCCATATTGAATTCTATTTTTTCGGAATTTGTTAAACTGTGTTAGTTTTTTGTTAAAACTCAATGCGCCGGGAGCCGGGAAAACTGAAAATCTGGTAAAGATCGTATATTCGTGACGCGTTAAAAACCGGATGCGATCGAAACAGTTTGAAAAGAACTTGTTTCCGCTGATAATTTAGAATTCAACATGATCAAATATTATTTCTTTTTTCTGATACTACTACCTGTATTCGCCGCTGGGCAAACAACTGTTTCTGGAGAGGTTGCAGATAGTGTTACAGGGCAGACAATGGAATTTGTGTCCATACGACTGTTCACAGAAAAAGATTCTGTACTGAAAACAGGAGCTTATACGGATGAAAAAGGGAAGTTTATCATTGACAATCTTCCAAGAGGGAATTATTACATGGTAATCGGTTTTTCCGGATACGACGACAAACAAATCAGTTCAATTAAATTAACAGGGCAACCGGTGTATTCAATTGGACGGATTGTATTGGCTCCTGTAAATATGAAAGACATTGATGAGTTGGTTGTTGTCGGTAAAATGGAAGTACTTAGCGCAGGGATCGATAAGAAAGTATACAATGTAGATCAGGATATTGCAGCCAGAGGTGCAGGGGCGGATGAGGTATTGAACAACATTCCTTCCATCACCCTGGATGAAGAGGGACGTGTTTCCCTGAGAGGAGAGGGGAGCGTTACAATTCTGATCAACGGACAACCTAGTTCACTGACAGGATCAGGAGGAGATTTATTGAGCAGTATCCCGGCGAGTACGATTGAACGAATTGAAGTGGTTACCAATCCATCAGCAAGATATGACCCTGATGGAACTTCCGGAATCATCAATATTGTATTGAAAAAGAATAAAATCAGAGGGATCAACGGACAAATTGCAGCAACAGGAGGAATTCCGGGACATGACCACAAACTGAACGCGGCATTGAGCTTTCGAAACGACAAGCTGAATGTTTACGGATCCTATGCATTTGACTATATGGAAGGGTATCGAAATAATTTTGGTGATATTGAGCGTGTAATTGGCACCGATTCATCCATGCTTTTAAATCAGCAACGGTATGGTACCGATTTTAAACGAGGACACATGGCCCGGCTGGGATTGGATTGGTACCTGAGTAACAACAGTACTTTGGGAATCTCCGGAAACGGGCAGATCAGCGCTAGAAGAAGAACCGGAGACCAAATGAATGAACAATTCATAGCCTCCGAATCGGTTACGAATGAGTGGGTGAGACGTTCGGAAGAACCTGAAAACAGGAAAGGAATTGACCTAAACGCTTATTTCAACCACAATTTCAAAAATGAACTGAGTAAATTCTCTTCCAGTATTAATTATTCAACTTCAGATCGTACGGAAGATGGTTTTTTTAGTCAGGATTATCAGGTATTCGGTGGAGTTGTTACAAACATGAATACAATCTACCAGAATCAATACTCGGCAAGTAATGACGGAATTTTTACTGCACAGGCGGATTACGAACAAATCGTTCCAAAAATAAAAGCACGTTATGAAGTTGGGATAAAGGCCATTCTTCGTGATGAGAAACTGAATTCATCCTCTGCTTCGTACGATTATGCCGTGCAGGATTTTGTTACAGATACATTTGCCACGTACGATTATAAGTACAACGAAAATGTATACAGTGCGTATGGAACATTTGGTCAGGAATTAGGAAAGTTCAAATACCAGGCGGGATTGAGAGGGGAATATGTCTTGCAGGATCCGCGTCTTCTTTCCGAAAATAAGGCATATACGAAAGAGTATGCACAATTGTATCCTTCTGCTCATGTGCGTTATGCAACAGGAGAACGCTCAGAGATCAGTTTTGGTTATTCGAGAAGAATCAACCGCCCGAATTCAAGAGATTTGAACCCGTTTACAAATTACTCCGATCCGTTTAATCTCCGTACAGGAAACCCGGATCTGAAACCTGAATTTATTCACTCGTTTGATTTGGGATACACACAAACCTTCAAATCAATGTCATTAACGGGAAGTATCTATTACCGGCATACAACAGATGTGATCCAGCGTATCAAGGTTTTCTACGATGACAACACAGGAGTGGTGACAATGGCAAATATTGATGAAAGTCAGACGGTCGGAGGAGAGTTGATCTTCCAGTTTCGTCCGTTGCCATGGTGGAGAAATACAATCTCATTCAACGGAAACTATATCGACTATCAAAATGCATCTACGGAATCCGATAACTGGAATAACAATGGATTCAACTGGGGTGTGAAGTATAGCGGAAGTGTCGATTTCTGGAAAAAGACAGCAACATTTCAGGTCAATGCAACCTACAATGCTCCCCGTGTAACAGCACAGGGTACGATCTACCTGTGGAATTTTGTTGATATTGCTGTTCAGAAGCAATTCTTCGGAAAGAAATTAGCTGTTGGAGTGAAACTGGCAGATGTCTTTAATACGAAAGGCTTCAAGATGCGTATTGATCAACCGACGTTGAGACAGTACTCTGATTTCGATTTCCAGACCAGACGTGTATACCTTACACTGACGTATAATTTCGGGAAAATAGAATTCTCACAAAAGCAATTGCCGAAAGATACAGAAGGTGGAGGAGGAGACTTCTAATGCCTTATACATTAGAAGCAACCTGTTTGGTTTTTTTATCCTCTTTTTTCTTCTGTTGAGAAACGCCCAATCCTTTCAGTGCATCATCGAAAGGAGAGGCAGTCTTTCGCAATTTACTCGTTGTACCCTGACCGTTTAATGTCGCAAGTCGTGGGTGGGTAATGGCTGCTTTTTTCATAACGATGAGTTTTATTTATTAGCAAGATACACAATATATGTGCCAATCTATTAACGAATGAGTGAACGGATCAGTTGGTTGAGTGAACGGAAAAACGAAGAGAGGGAAAAAGGAGAAGGAACGATAACAATTGTCTGTATCGTATGTGATATCGCCCGGTAGTGATTTGACTGAATGAAAAATGATTATTTTTGTAGGAATATGAGTGTGAAAGTAAACAAACAATTACGGTATGATCAGGCCTACCTGAAAATGGCAAAAAGCTGGTCGGAGCTATCTCACTGTGAGCGGAAAAAAGTTGGAGCGATCATCGTTAAAAACGACATGATTATTTCTGACGGATACAACGGAACACCATCGGGATTTGATAATTGCTGTGAAAATAGCCAGGGAGAAACACATTGGTATGTATTACATGCGGAAGCAAACGCAATTTTAAAAGTTGCCAAGTCTACCAATAATGCACATGGAGCGACCTTGTACCTAACACTTTCACCTTGTAAAGATTGCAGCAAGTTGATTTTACAGGCGGGCATCAGACGAGTGGTATATGCAATGAATTACAAAGACACTTCAGGAGTCGATTTTTTAAAAAGTGCGGGAATTGAAGTGGAACAAATTAATGTCACAGATACAGATGGAGAATAACAACATACGAATATGGACACCCGTTTTGATCGGGATTGCACTGGCGGGAGGAATCTTCTTTGGCCGGCAAATGGCTGTACCTGCAGGTTCTGTTGGTCAGGCGGGAGGAGCTGGCTATGAGCATTCAAATTACCAGAAAATGCAGGACGTTATCGAAATCATTGATAACTACTATGTAGACAGTGTTGACCGGGATGCGTTATTTGAGCAAACAATTGAAGACATGCTTCACAAGCTGGATCCCCACTCCAATTATATTTCAGCAAAAGACTTACAATTGGCCAACGAACAGATTATGGGAGAATTTTCAGGAATCGGAGTGCGTTTTTTCATTCTGCGTGACACGGTATGTGTGACCAATGTCATCAAAGGATCTCCTTCTGAACAGGCAGGATTGAAAGCAGGTGATAAGATTATTAAAGTAGATGGAAAACCTGTGGCAGGAGTGAAAATTTCCAATGATGGAATTATGTCCAAATTGAAGGGACGAACCAATACGGAAGTAAAAGTGGGAATTCTCCGCAATGGAAAACAAGCAACGAAGTCAATTATTCGGGGAGCCATTCCGATTTATTCCGTTTCCGCAGCGTATATGATCGACCAGGAAACCGGATTTATTAAAATAGATCAGTTTTCATTGACAACGGAAGATGAATTCAAACAGGCATCTGAAAAGCTGGTAGCAAAAGGAATGAAACGACTTGTGTTGGATCTGAGAGGAAATGCTGGTGGAGTTTTGCAGACAGCTACTCAAATTGCAGATGAATTTTTAGCCAATAACAAAATCATTGTTTCTACGAAAGGACAGCATTCGAAAGAACGTTTTTACAAAGCAACAACTAAGGGAGAACTTGAACACATTAAGGTTGCTGTACTGATCAATGAAAATTCCGCGTCGGCAAGTGAAATTCTGGCGGGAGCATTACAGGACAATGACCGTGCGACAATTGTAGGACGAAGAAGTTTTGGAAAAGGATTGGTGCAGGAAGATATGAAATTGCGCGATAACAGTAGCTTACGACTAACCATTGCACGGTATTATACGCCAACGGGAAGAAGTATTCAAAAACCGTATAACGGTAACATAGAAGATTATTATCACGATCAGATTGACCGGTATGACAATGGAGAATTGTATGCGCCGGATACCACCAAATTTGTGGATTCACTTAAATTCATTACTCCGAAAGGAAAAGTCGTGTACGGAGGAGGTGGAATTATGCCGGATGTGTTTGTAGCAGTTGATACAGTCGGTAACAGCTGGTACCTGGCACAATTGAGGTATACAATGTCTTTTCAGGCGTTTGCGTTTGATTTCGCCAACGGAAAATACGAGCAGTGGAAAACACCACAGGAATACGCACGCACATTCCAAATTTCAGACGCGTTGCTCAATCAGTTTTTGAAATTCAGTGAGAAAGAATCAGGAGTTAAGATCGATCAAAGTGGGTTGAAAACGAGTAAACAGTGGATCAAGAATATTCTTAAAGCTGAAATTGCACGCCAAATATGGACGGAAGAAGGTTACTTTATTGTCATGAACCAGCTTGATAAAGAGGTACAGACAGCATTGAAACAATTTTAATTGAGTTATAAAGAGTGAGTTGTCAATTGATACGAATTAATTACGCTACCTCTTGATTAATTAATAATTGAACCATTGATAACTGATAATTGAACCATTGATAATTTATACTTGATACTTGTCCCATTAACTGATAATTGAAAAAATGAAATACTACTCCCAGACCGAATTAAGTCGTTTGTTGAATGAACCCGTTCGTTTCGATAAACTAGATGACTACATTCACGAATCAACTGATTCCGGTTTGATGGAGTTTCTGGAATACCTGAAGCGCCCGAATGCAGAGTTGTTTACCGGTTGGATGGAACAATGGAAGGAAATGCGCGAAATTGCCGTGAAAGGTGAAACTTCCGGACCCTTTTCTGACTATTTACGTTTACAGGGACATACACTGTATGCTTCATTTCAGGAGTTTGTAACTCCTTTTCTGTTCCCGCGGCTGATGCAGAAAGCGGAAAGTGGAATGTTGAGTTCAACATTGGAATACGTAAGACTTTTGGAACCGGATGCGAGAGCGATTGTTGAAAATGAAATATACGAAAATATAAGTAAATCATTTACTCCTGTTCATCAGCTCCAATCGCAGAAAAAAGTAACGGAAGAACAATTGGTGATAGCTATTCAGAAAGTCGTAAATGACCAGGTTACAGCTATTTTGAACGCATTCTCAAAACGTTCGTATGTACATGTCATCAGCTATGTAGAACATTGTTTTTCAGTATTGGAGTCCAACGGTTGTACGGTTCGATTGGCAAACTGGATTGTGAAGCAATTACAGCAACTTAAATTAAACCCGGACCACTTGCGACAGTTATCCGATTTTCAACAGAAATTAAGATCAGGAGGTGTGCGCGTCGAAAATAAAGGAATGCGAACATCGGGTAGCTGGATCAAGCCTGTTTTGACTGTTGGTACAGTGGCCGTTTTTGTGGGAGTGATTGTCTGGATAATTGCATTCAAACCTTGGAGTGAGCATGCTACCCCACAGGAACTAGCTGGTGGGTCGTCTTTTACAGAATTTACGGTGGAAGAACGAAAACACATTGATTCACTGCTAAAAATAATTCAACCGGAACCCATCTTCCAGTATTCGGAGGAACAGGATTTTTACGTAGAAGGACGTGAACTGATGGTGGATGCACGAACGGAGTTTTCGAACACGAAAGTGAACAATTTCTATAAGGCATGGGAAGAATACCTGATGAAAGATTCCATGCAGACGCCGCTGACTTGTAAGGAATTGGCCAAGCAGATCACGAAGAATTCATTGCCGGAAGGGTTTACGAAGTTAAGCGATAAAAAAAATGGGAAACCGACATTTGTGCGTAACGAATCAGAATTCAGCATTCAATTGCTTGTATTTAACGATCAGTCAGGGGCAAAAGCCTATTACCATGAATTAAAAAAAGATGAACAGATAGAATTTAATATGAATCCGGGGGAATTAATTGCCATTGTTTCCGGAAAACAAGCCATTCCCTATAAATCAGCCACGGAGAGTATTGTTTTTTGTGAAATTGACAACACAACAATCGGATCATTATTGACATCTTATGTACTAAAAGCCAGCAATGAATACAGTTTTAAGTTCCTGATATCAGGGACGGATATTTCCGATTTTCAGCTCATTGACATGTACGGGGTGTTGGAAGTGAATAGATAAAAAGATACAGAAGGATAGAACGGAAAAGAAAAATGCGGGGCAGGAAGTGTCGTGAACAAAGACATTCCTGAGAATGTAATTGCTGTCGGAAATCCGTGCAAAGTGATCAGAGAAATTGATGCCGAACGATAATCATTCGTCTGCACAAAAAAATCAGGAGCGATCGGTTATCGGGTAAACACCCACTCATCTTCAGTCGACAAATTGGTATCAAACCGGTAGCCATCGTTGTCAAATGCTTTGAGGTCTTCCGGGTTCGTCAATTTATTCTTTATGATGTAATGAGTCATAGCCCCGCGTGCATTTTTAGCATAGGTCATAACTACCTTGTATTCCCCGTTTTTAAATTCTTTGAAAACAGGTGTGATTAAACGGTGCTTGAGTTGTTTGTGTTGAATTGCCTTGAAATATTCAGAAGAAGCCAGGTTGATGATTACTTCATCTTTTTCCAGTTCACTTGTTAGTGCTTTATTCAATTTCATCCCCCAGAAATCATATAGATTTTTTGTCTTAGGAGTAATTGTCCATTTTGTTCCCATTTCCAATCGATAAGGGTAGAGGAGGTCTAATGGTTTCAGTAAGCCGTACAACCCGGATAAGATGCGCAGTGTATCATTTGCAAACAGGAAATCAGTTGTGTCGAATGAAGAAACATTTAGTCCTCTGTAAACTTCTCCCGTAAAAACTGTAACAGCAGGTTTTGCGTCTTCAGATAGTGCCACGGGAAGGATCCAGTTTTTATTGCGATGAACATTCAACTCCGCGATATCTTTGGAAACATGCATTAACTTCTCCAATTTACTAGCAGACAATTTGGACAATTTATTCATGAGCACGTCTGCTTCTTTCAAAAATTGAGCATTGGTAACCTGCGGAACAGGAATGTCAATCGTCATGTCAATTGATTTTGCCGGGGAAATTAAAATTTTCATACAAATGGTGTTTGTTGCATATTTCAACGCAAATATACAAAACCGATCACACGATCAGAAGAATGATTATAGAATATAATCAGAGGAAATTAGATGATTAATGAAAATCAGGTGTTAGAAAGAAGGACAAGAAATGG
>DHNG01000029.1:0-1263 GCA_002409405.1 Flavobacteriales bacterium UBA5422
AGACCTGAGAATGATCTTTGATAAGTTTTATCGTGTTTCAACCGGAAACGTGCACGACGTAAAAGGATTCGGATTGGGACTTTACTATGTAAAACTGGTAGTGGAAGCACACAATGGAACGATTGATGTGAAGAGTAATTTCGGAAAAGGAACCTGTTTCAAAATCTGGCTTCCGTTTAACCAGTGATCAATTTTTTGAACAACTTTCGGTTTCCTGAGCAGGGGAGGTACAACACACCATTTCTATTTTTGGCTTTTGATCGGTGTCTTTCGCCTGAATGACATTTATTTCAGGACTAATGTAGGGGATCCCCAGGTTTAATCCACGTAAAATTACCAGCAGACCTACAATGGTCATCATATATGGAACAGCTTTTGAGAATTGCAAACGTCGGCGCCCAGATAATTTAGAAGCAAAAAAGACAACTAAAAACATAACCGGGAGTGTTCCCAATCCAAAAAATGCCATTGCGAGTGCACCTGCAACAAGAGAACCCTGAATCAACGCATTGGTCAATCCGATGAAAACCATCCCGCATGGGAGCAAGCCGTTTAAGGCACCTAGTCCGATTAACTTGAACGGGCTTCCGGAACGAATGACACGTCCGATTCCCCGGCTGATTTGTTGGGTCAGTTTCCCTTCCAGTTTTGACTGTCCTGAAGAAAAAAGTTTGTGCCATGCCAATAAAATCATCAGTAACCCTGCGGCAATACTCAACCATTGCATCCACTGCAGTAGTGAAAAACTCAATCCGACACTTCCGATCACTAGTCCAAGGATGGAATAAGCGGTAATGCGTCCGAAATTGTATTGTAAAGCACCCGAGAGGATACTTAAATTAGATGAACGGTTGACAGGAACGGCCAGTGCAATCGGACCACACATCCCCACACAATGGAAAGCAGAACTAAGGCCAATAATGAATCCGATTAACATGACATGAATACGTGTTATGTACATGACAAAAGTAGAGGAAGTCTATGTCCTAAACTATGACGTAGGTCATGAATCAGGAAGAAAGCAGATAGGTTTATGCTTTGTTTCGATCCCGCCTGTTCTAAAAAAACTGTTAAATGATGGTTTCTAACATAAATCTGTGTAATTTTGCAGCTTCGGTCATGATTCAATACAAAAAAGTAGCGTTTTATACATTGGGATGTAAACTGAATTTTTCAGAAACATCTACCATTTCCCGTCTGTTTGAAGATGCGGGATTTGCAAAGGTAAACTTTGAAGAAACCCCGGATATATACGTGATCAAC
>DHNG01000029.1:1360-5727 GCA_002409405.1 Flavobacteriales bacterium UBA5422
ATACGTGATCAACACTTGTTCCGTAACCGAAAATGCCGATAAAAAATGCAAACAGCTGGTCAAGCGTGCACTGAAAATCAATCCGGATGCCTTTGTGGCGATTATCGGGTGTTTTGCACAGTTGAAGCCACAAGAAATCAGTGAGATTCCTGGAGTGGATCTGGTATTGGGCGCCAATGAGAAATTCAACTTGCTGGACTACATCGACGAAACATTAACAAAGAAAGAAACAGCCGCAGTTGCGTTTGATAATATCAAGCGGGCACAAGAATTTATCCCTGCATTTTCATTTGGTGACAGAACACGTTCATTCCTGAAAGTACAAGATGGTTGTGATTACTTTTGTACATTTTGTACCATTCCGCTGGCACGTGGGAAAAGTAGGAATGCAACGATTGCAAAAACAGTAAAAGAAGCATACAAAATAGCCGAAACAGATATCAAAGAAGTAGTTCTGACAGGTGTTAATATAGGTGATTTCGGACAGGGAGGAGAAGAAAATTTCTTCGGACTGGTAAAAGAACTGGACAAAATTCAGGGAATTGACCGGTACCGCATTTCATCCATTGAACCAAACCTGCTGACCAATGAAATTATCCATTTCAGCCTGGAAGAATCAAAACACTTTGTTCCCCATTTTCACATTCCGCTGCAATCCGGTTCGGACAAATTACTGCAGAAAATGCGCCGCAAATATTTGCGTGAGTTATATGCAGAACGGGTGGAGTACATCAAGCAACTACGTCCCGATTGCTGTATCGGTGTAGATGTCATTGTCGGATTTCCGGGAGAAACGGATGAAGATTTTATGGATACAGTAAACTTCCTGAAAGATTTGGATATTTCATACCTGCATGTATTCACCTATTCAGAACGGGCCAATACCACAGCTGTTAAGCTGGGAGATCCTGTTCCGATGAATGTGAGAAGAGATCGCAGCAACCAGTTACACATTCTTTCAGACAAGAAGAAACGTAAATTCTACGAAGAAAACGTAGGAACCATAAGAACAGTGTTATTTGAACAGGAAGAAGACATGGGGGTAATGTTCGGATTCACCGAAAACTACGTAAAAGTAAAATTCCCGTACGATGCATCCATGACAAATACCTTTCAAACCATTCGTCTGACTGAAATTGACCGCGATGGCGTAATGAAATGTGAGTTATTGGCTGCCGAAAAGGTAGAAGCATAATCCAATTGCAATCCGAAAGTACTACCACACATGTTCGCGACTTCATAGTGACCCATTCTCCAATCATCCCTTTGCGCCTTCGCGTCTTTGCGAACAATAAAAACACCACCACCGAATCTTACACCCAAAAAGCATTCTTCCCGATTAGGTATTTTTCTATTTGTTTTTCTTCCATTCCACATCTCTGATCCACTATCATTTTTACAATTCCCTTTGCGCCTTCGCGTCTTTGCGAGCAATAAAAACACCACCCCCGAATCTTACACCCAAAAAGCATCCTTCCCGATTAGGTATTTTTCTATTTGTTTTTCTTCCATTCCGCATCTCTGATCCAACTATCATTTTTACAATTCCCTTTGCGCCTTCGCGTCTTTGCGAGCAATAAAAACACCACCACCGAATCTTACACCCAAAAAGCATCCTTTCCGATTTGGTATCCTTTCTGTTCAATAAATAATCGGATCTCATCTAAATTTTCAGGATAGCGTGCAATCAATACAACCGGGTCATGAATCATATCAGGAGATAAAACCGTGTGTTCAAAGAGAGGAGTCGTGTGCTTTTCGTGATGTAAATCGTAAATGTTGAACACATGCCCGGCATTCATGAGTATTTCTGCACAAAGCTTCCCTTTGATTCCCATCCCGACAATCCCGATCGATGAAACATTGGGGAACTTTCGGATTAACCAATTCAGTTTAAGGCCAAAAAAAGCACGCTGCTGATAGTTCTCTGAGTTTCGGGAAGTGCGCAATGGATGCTCCCGCCAAAAAAGTGTGACTTCATCCAGTCCGTAGATCTTAAATCCATGGTGCATCCACTGAAAACACAAATCATAATCTTCCGGATAAGACAGATTTCCTAGTAATCCGTATTTTTTGAATTCCTCTGTTCTTCCCATCCAGTTAGGGGAGGCCACAATACATTCCCGGTAAATGTGATCGTAAAAATCAGCACGAGTCACCCGTTCATTTAGCCAATTCTCATATTTTTGATACCCTTCGGAAACTGATTCTGCTGAAAAATAACGGACTTTTCCGGTTATAATTGCCGTTTCAGGAAGTGATCCAAGCGTATCAACCATCCGCTTCAGACGATATGCGGGCATGATGTCATCTGCATCCATCCGGGTGATGTAAGTTCCCCGAGCCTCGTAAAAAGCCTGTTCCAACGCCGGAATGATTCCATGTCCGTGATTGTGAAAAATACGAATGCGTTTATCCGTTTCTGCGATGTGTGCAACACTTATATAAGAATCGTCTTCCGAATGATCATCCACAACCACCAATTCCCACTCTTCCAACGTCTGTTTTTGAATACTTTCAATCGTTTCAGCCACCCATGCCACAGCATTTTTCATTGGCAGAATAATGGAAACAACCGGATTCATATCTGATTAAGAATAAAGATCCTTTATTGAATTAATCGACTACCGTCAGGTTGGCAAAACGGAGTAAAATATTTTTGGCACCGTGATGCGGGAAGAAAATAGTTGCTTTTTTATCAGCTCCCTGCCCTTCAATTTTCGTAACCTTTCCTTTCCCAAACCGGTCGTGTAGTACATTGTAGCCAACCTTTAAATCGGAAGTATCTACTTTCCCACCCGCTGCCTGAGAGACAGGTTTCATATTCTGCACTTCAGCAGCCGGACGTTGAGAAACACTTCCCAATGAACGGTTCAAACCACCACCTCCTGTTGTTCCGAATCCACCACCCAAAGGTCTGCCGGAATTCAGTGAACGTCCCGGACTGCGTTGAGGTGTTTCAAAATGCAAAAACTTCGGATTGATTTCATCAATAAATCGACTCGGCTCGGAAGTTGTAAGTGAACCCCACTGAAAGCGCGAAGCAGCATAAGTTAGTGTACAACTTTTCATGGCACGTGTAACGGCAACATAAAACAACCGTCGCTCTTCTTCTGTTTCTGTCCGCGATTGCAACGCCATTTGAGAAGGGAAGAGGTTTTCTTCCAGGCCAACCAGGAATACATGCGTAAATTCCAATCCTTTACTGGAGTGAATGGTCATCATGGTTACATGGTTCCGGTCATCTCCTTTGTCTTCGTCTGCATCCGTGAGCAGTGCGACATCGATCATAAATTCCGCGAGACTTGCCGATTCCCCTTCTTGTTTGGAAACCGTAAATTCCTTTAATCCGGCCAGCAATTCTTCAATGTTCTGGTAGCGTTCCACTTCTTCCGGGCCTTTTTCCTTTTCGGCATACAAATCCTTAAGGATGCCACTCGATTTAGCAATGTGCTGTCCTAAATCGTATGCGTTTAATTTTTCCAGTTGTGCAGAAAAACTGCGAATCATTGTTGCAAATTCTTCAATTTTATGACGGGTTGATCCGTTCATCTGAACAGGATACTGATCCATATTCGTAATCACATCCCAGATTGGCAATCCGTATGTTGTGGAGGCAATCACAATGTTTTCGATGGTTGTTTTTCCGATTCCGCGCTTTGGGTAGTTGATCACCCGTTTAAATGCTTCCTCATCCCTGTGATTGGTCGTCAGACGGAAGTAAGCGAGTAAATCCTTGATTTCCTTTCGTTGATAAAACGACAAACCACCATATATTTTATAGGGAATATTTAGTTTGCGTAATGCTTCCTCGAAAGATCTGGATTGGCGATTGGTCCGGTACAAGATCGCAAAATCATTGAATGAACAACCTTCCTGAGATTTTATGTCGAACAGACGATTGGCTACCAATTTTCCTTCTTCATTATCTGTGAGCGTGCGGACAACATTCAATAGCTGACCTTCATCATTATCCGTCCACACATCTTTTTTGATCTGGTCAATGTTGCGGGAAATCACACTGTTGGCAGCATCCACAATATTTCTGGTACTGCGGTAATTTTGTTCCAGTTTGAACAATTTGAAATCCGGGTAATCCTTTTTGAAATTCAAAATGTTCTGGATATTCGCCCCTCGGAAAGAGTAGATACTCTGCGCATCATCACCGACCACGCAAATGTTTTCGTAAGCAGCAGCCAGCATCTTTACAATCATGTACTGTGCGTAATTCGTATCCTGGTACTCATCCACCAGAATGTATTTGAACTTTTGCTGATAATAGCCTAAAACATCCGGGAAATCGCGTAGCAAAACATAGGTTTGGTACAACAAATCGTCAAAATCCATTGCACCCGACTTAAAACAGC
>DHNG01000029.1:5855-17560 GCA_002409405.1 Flavobacteriales bacterium UBA5422
ATTGCACCCGACTTAAAACAGCGCGTGGAATAAGCTTTGTAGATACGTCCCAGTTCCGGTCGGCGCGCCATGCGGTCTTCGGTCATTATTTCTTCGTTCTGCAGGTATTCATCTGCTGAAACCAGGTTGTTTTTTGCCGTTGAAATCCGACCCAATACCGTACTTGGTTTATATGTCTTGTCATCCAGTTTCAATTCTTTGATCACATCTTTGATCAGACTTTTTGAATCCTGAGTGTCATAGATTGTAAAATTGACCGGATACCCGATGCGATCTGCATTGAAGCGCAAAATGCGTGAAAAAACGGAGTGAAACGTCCCCATTGTCAGGTGTTTTGCCTCACTGGCACCGTAATGTCCCATCGCGCCTGAAGAGCTGATCTTGGCAATCCGTTCCTGCATTTCCTTTGCCGCTTTATTGGTAAAAGTCAATGCCAGAATATTAAAGGGATCAACACCTTGTTCCATCATGTAGGCAATCCGGAAGGTAAGAACACGGGTTTTCCCGGAACCTGCTCCGGCGATGACCATGGTAGGTCCGTAAATATTTTCTACAGCTGCACGCTGACTGGGGTTCAATCCGTCTAAGTAACTCATTTGTTGTTGAAAATTTGACTGTAACGATGTGCAAATCGAAGTTGTACAAAGATACGTAAAAAATAGAATCGCTTGGAGGGTGAAAATCAAGGCGGTTGGATCAGAGGAGGTGAGCGGAAAAGATACGGATAGAACTTATAGCTTGTTACAATTACAAATACGATCGTCTTAGGTAAACATTTACTATATTTGAGTTGCAGTTTTTATGAGTAAAACGGAAACTAGAACTATATTTCAAGATATGTAAAATTGTCGTTGCAGTTGATTAAAAATATAAAAAATGAAAGGGTTACTTATTGCCGCTGTATCAGTGTTTTTTGTTTCAGTAATATTTAGACTGCTTCATTGGCCGGGAGCTAGTTTAATGACAATGATTGCTACATGTTTAGTATTCATCTTTGCCATTATAAATAGTATTGTGAAGAAAAAGGTGTTTAATATTAACATTCTGGGTGGGTGGGTCTTGTTCTTTTGGGGTATGTATATTTTTTTTAAGTATCTGTACTGGTATGCTGGACCATCATTCGCTGGATTCAATTCGATGTTTTTAATTGTTTTTATCCTAACTGTTATCTATATCGCTGTAACAATTAGTAATCAATATAAACGATTATCGAAAGTTGTTGTAACAACAAGTATTATAGGTATTACTTTTAGCTTTATACCGTCTTATTCCATTTGTTACTTCTTTGATCTGAATGAAGTAATTAATAAAGAATACAACCAGACAAACTATTATTCATGGGATAAGTATAGTTGGTTTTTATACATTCGCGGAGAAAAAAATCGCGCTTTAGAGTCAAATCAAAAAGCAATAAATGCCTTGAATAAAAGTGTGGAAATAGATTACATCAATGATTTTGACCATTCAACATATCTGGTAATATTGAATAGCCACAGACAAGGAATAATTGATGGAACCTGGACGGAAAGTTACATTCGGTATTAAATGAATAGAGCCAGACTTAGAGTATTAGAAAACATTCTAATCCTTATATTTGCATTCAAATTAGAATTATGACATACGATATTGCGATCATCGGAGGAGGAATAGTCGGAGCGGCAACGTTTTACAAATTACAGCAGCGTCATCCGGATTTATCCATTGTTTTACTTGAAAAAGAAAACAAACTGGCCGATCATCAGACAGGTCATAATTCAGGAGTGATTCACTCGGGATTGTACTATAAACCGGGATCACTCAAAGCAAAAAACTGTATCCAGGGACGCCATGAACTGGTGGCATTTGCGAAAGAGTACGGTATCAAGCACGATGTGTGCGGAAAAGTCGTTGCTGCAACAGATCCGAAAGAATTGCCCTACATGGACAAAATCTTCAATATCGGACTGGAAAATAAAATAGAAGGAATTGAGAAAATAACGGCAGATCAGGTCAAGGAAATTGAGCCGTACGTAGAATCCATTGGTGGAATCTGGGTGCCGTGTACAGGGATTATTGATTTTCGCGGAGCAACCGAAAAAATGGTGGAGCTGGCACTGGCAAAAAATCCCGATAGCGCTTTGAAAATGGGACACGAAGTTCAGGCAATTGAGCGCAACGGAGAAACGTCGGTTGTGAAAACCAATAAAGGTGATTTTACAGCAAAATACCTGATCTTCTGTGCAGGTTTACAAGCAGATCGACTGGCGAGAAAAGACGGCGTCAAGCTGAAAGAACAGGTGGTTGGATTCCGTGGAGATTACTACGAACTAACAGAAGAAGCAAAACACAAAGTGAAGAATTTGATTTATCCAGTTCCGAATCCCGATTTCCCGTTTCTGGGTGTACATTTTACGCGCATGACAGACGGTGAAACAGAATGCGGACCAAATGCCGTATTTACATTCAAACGTGAAGGATACGGAAAAACGGACTTCTCATTCAAAGATACAGCTGATGCGTTAGGGTACGGAGGGACGTGGAAATTGTTCTTCAACAACATGAGTTTCGGAATCAATGAATACCGTCGGGCGTTTTCGAAAAAATTATTCCTGAAAACATTGCAACGCATGATTCCGTCATTGACAATGAACGACCTGAAACCCGGACGTTCGGGAGTGCGTGCCTTGTTGTTGAGCAAAGACGGAGATACCCGCGACGATTTCAGAATCGAATACCACGGAAATTCCATTCACGTACTGAATGCACCGTCTCCTGCAGCAACTGCGTCTCTTTCAATCGGAGGATACATTGCCGACGAAGCAGAAAAGCAGTTCGGGATAAAGTAAGAGGGAATCGTGAACGATTATTTGAGAAGGATCAATTATCAAAACTATATTCACAACATTTGATAATTGATAATTGATAATTCAAAACTTGACAATTTAACTTTTTCCAACCTAAACCGTTTAGTAAAAATAATATTGATTCTTTGGCACAAGTTTTGCATTTCTCCCTGAAGAAATAAACTAAAACCCCGTCCTATGAATAAAACAATACTTTTTAGCTTTTTACTGGGATCAGTAATTTCCTTTGCACAGGATAATCATCAGCGTGTAAAGGCTGAATTAGTGGAGTGGGATGCCGTTCGCGGAGAATGGCTCGCTGAAAGCTTCAATGCAATGGCTAATGATCAGCCGATTCCGGACAGAACATTCCCGGAGGACTTAACGCCTGCCGAAATGTATGCCCTTGTTCCCGCTGAACGCCAGGAACGCATCCGAACAATTGTTCAACAGCCATCCACTACCCCAAACCGTGCTTCGGAGACTACTCAATCCGGCACTACTCGTATTCCCGTTGGAGGAACGACGTCAGCAACCGGACGAATTCCGGATAACGGAAACAGGTACACAACTTATGTTTCCCGCCCCGGATGTCCACTAACAATGGGACGAACGTATGGCGATCCGCACGTTCGCACTTTTGATGGAAAATCGTACTCATTTCAGACGGTCGGAGAATACGTTTTGTCAAGTTCTCCTGACAGAATGTTTGAAGTACAGGCACGTCAGCGGCCGCAAACCAATGAGGTGTCACTCAACACAGCTGTGGCCATGAACGTTTACGGAGACAGAGTAGGGATTTATGCCAGTGAAGGACCTGACGGACAAGCCGGAACACCTGTGCGGGTAAACGGAAGAGCTGTTTATCTGAACAATGAAACATTTTATTTACCGCGCGGAGGAACCATTCAGAACACAGGAAATGAATACGTAGTCACCTGGCCGACAGGCGAAAAAGTACAGGCGAAAATGTCCAGTACGTCAGGGATGCGGTTTATGAATATCTCTGTGTATGTCTATGAATGCAATGGAAATTACTTCGGATTGATGGGAAATGCCAACGGGCGGAGTGATGATGATTTTTCCGGTGGTGGAAACCGAACAAATCTGGCTAGTTCTACAATTTTTGACCCATTCGGATCACGTGATTTCGGAGGATCTACATCAGCAATGGAACGCGAACACCTGGCATTTTTAGCACGTGATTTTGGAAATCAGTTTCTGGTAAACGATCAGACATCCTTATTTGATTATGGATTCGGACAAAGCAGCTGGACATTTTATGATCCTTCTTTCCCGAGAAAGCACCTTACGTTGGGAGATTTGACACAAGCAGATCGCGACAGAGCGAGAAGAGAATGTGAGCGTCAGGGAATTTTGGCAGATGATATGTCCGGTTGTGTAATGGATCTGGCGCATGCAAATATTCAACCTGCTCCAAGACCGTCAACACCAAATAGAACGACAGGCCGTGACTTGAATCCGGTATCAGAAAGAAAGCCAAATGTAAACAGAACGGATGCATATGAGCGGGTACCTTCTTCAGGTGGAACAGGAGAACGAACACCATCGACAACAGGCTCGACAGGGCGTGTAACAGGAGGCGAACAGGGAGCGACACTTGAGCGTGAGGCAACGCCTGTTGAAGGAAGAAAACCGGTAACAACAAGTGAAGAACGGACATTCGAACGAACTCCTTCCGGGGAAAGAACAACAGGTTCTCAACCGGTAAACCCTGCAAAAGGAGAAGTAATCTCTTCGGAAAGAGAGAAACCGATCGTTACGGATAGAGAAACGGTTCGTAAACCTGTGGGAGGAAGCACTGTGACGACAGAAGAAAGACAACCTGTCATCTCTACGCCGACACCTGCCCCTGTTAGCAAACCAACGACCGTAACAACAAAGCCAGAAAGAACTAGCGGAACAACGACAACACGTCCTTCAGGAACAACAACAAAACCAGTCACCACTCCTGTGGAGAGGAAACCGTCGACTACACCGACCACAACAACTCCGTCGAAAACGACTACGGTGACACCTGGTAGTACTAAAACGACCACAACAAAGGCGAGTGGAACAGGAACAGCGGTTGCTCCTTCTCCAGGAAGAAGATAGAAATAGAATAACAGGCTTTAATAGAACCGATGGAGATATTCTTCATCGGTTTTTTAAACTCGAATGTGTTTGGAGAATCCCTGAGTGTATTTAGTAGTTAGAATCTGATGTTGTGATAGGATTAAATAAAAAGTCGGAGCGAAAATTCTTTCACTCCGACTTTTATTATCGACTTTGATCGAAATTAGTTAACAACCACTTTTTGGGTTTTTACCAAACCCTTGTCAGATGTTAAAGTAACATTATACATTCCGGAAGACCAGTTATTCGAATCAATGGAGTGCTGGTTAGCTGTTTGATCGCTAAATTGGCCATTGTACACAACTTTACCGGTAATATCTGTTACAGATAAACGGAGATTTTGATTTTCATTGAAGTTGTATGCCACATTGATTTTTCCGGATTCGATGTTATTGGAAATCTGAATTCCATTGCTGAAATCAATTTCTTCAACACTCACATTACTTTCGATCGTTAATTGGACATCATCAACCAAAACGTTTACAACCGCGGGACTTGCTTGTTTTTCAAAGCTGATTGTCAGGGTGTGTGAACCCATTGTAACGGCACCGATATCTACCGTTACTTGTTGGTAATCGCCTATGGAATCAACCATATTTGTTTTGCTGATAGTAGTACCGTCCATAATAATGGAAAGAGTATCGCCGACAGCACCTTTCATCGGAACTTTCAGATAATAAGTTAAAGTACCGATTCCTGCTCCTGTTGCATTGAAGTCCTGTGCTATTGTCCCGACTTCAGGACTTGTAGTTCCTCCAAACCATGCAAACCATGATCCGGTATTGGGAACACAGGGGCCACCGCAAGTTCCGCAACCAGCCGCATCACAGAATGATGTTCCAAAGTTTGAAGAAGTAGAAGACCAGGGGGCATTGCTCGGGCCGCTGGTTTCTAAAGAAGAATCTGCTAAAACTTGTGCAGATGTATGCAAGCTCAACGTACCTGCAAATAAGAAAAGTAAAAGATGTTTCATAATTATAATTGTTTATGTCTTACAATAGTACGATTTTAATTGGACTACTTTAAATTTTTAATCAAATAAGTCTTTTTTATCCAGACTGTTACGTGTATTTTTCTAGTTTATAAGGGACAAAACAAAATGCCTGATGAGAAAAACATACCAAATAATAGTTGTAAAGGGAATAACAGTAATTCCTTGTAAAATTCTATTCCAGCAATCGTAATTTTCTTTCAAAGAAATTACTCTCCGGAGACAGGAAAATAACAATTGGATCATTGCGAATAATCAATAGAAAAGTCTGCCCGAAAGAGCAAACTTTTACTGTTATATATTGTCAAATAACGATGAATTATACTTTTTTAATCAACAGGTTTTTTAATTCACTGACTTCTTGTTGTAATTCCATGATGGAGCGGGAAACACCTTCTTTATCCATTTGTACATCCGGCAACTCAGGGGAGATGTAGTTAACAAATTTCCAGATCTCAATGATGTCATTAACGTGAACCAAATATGGTTGATAAAAGGTGTTGGTAGAGCACAACTGAAATGATTGTTCCGTATCCAACAGGTTGTTGAGTACTTTAAAAACAATTCCTTCATCTTTTGTTACAACAATACACGGAGTCCCGTTTCTGACAGACATCCAGTTTTGGACAAATTCCGCCACGACATATGAGCCTTCTACAACAGGAGGCATTGAATCTCCTTTGATAGGAAATGATCGGTATTTTTTATCTTTGGAAAGAAACGGAAGTGTAAAGGTGGGAAGTACTTTTAAATAATCAGGATCTGCATATCCGGAAGTATATCCCGCAGAAGCTTTCAGTGGAACCAGTTCAATCAGTTCTTCGTTGTCTTCATTGACAAGAGCTGTCAGAACACGGAGTTTCATGCCTTTTACATCTGTATACATTCCCTGGTCGATCCGTTGCCAGTCTGCTTCTGAAAATTGTTCAAAATCTTTTTTGACCAGTTCGTCAATCGGGATGGAATGGTATTCAGATAAAGAAATCAGGTTGTCAATATTTGGTTGTGCAACTCCGTTTTCATAACCGCTGTAAGTGGATCGCGTCAGTCCCAGTGTCGTGGAAATTTCTTCCTGTGACAACTTTTTACGCTTTCTCAACAACTTTAAATTATTTCCGACACTCATGGTTTACTAATTTGTTGTGTAAAAATAACAAATAAAATTAAATAATAATCAAAAAAATGATTACAAAATAATCATAGGGTAATATTTAATGAAGTGTTAATACCTGTTTATACTATTCTTATTGTGAAATAAATTAAGTAATTTAGTCAGGTGAAATTGAACATGAAACGTTTCCTTATTTTTTCGCTCTTGTTGTTGACATCCTGCCAGCAGCAAATTATTGGCCTTTTCCAGAAAGGTGAGTCCGTCCGGCACGATGAAGTGATTGAAGTTCCCTTTACAGTTGAAAACGGGTTGATGATTATCCCGGTAGATATTGAAGGTGAAACGTATCGTTTTTTGTTCGATACGGGAGCTCCGAACGTTGTTTCGACAGAATTGTCCGAACGATTGAAGTTGAAGAAAAGCAGAAGTATTAAAACAGTGGATTCGCAAGGGAATGAGTCATTACTGGATTATGTGAAAGTGCAAAAAATCACGATCGGAGGAGCCGCTTTTATTAATACGACAGCGGCTGTTGCGGATATGAAGCAAGCAGAAGCAATTGCTTGTCTGAACATCGACGGACTGATTGGAGCTAATCTGATGAAAAAAGCATTTTGGCAAATTGACAGCCAGAAAAATGTGATTCGCATTGCTTCCGATTTTGATCAGTTGACACGGCCAGTGAACGGATACGTTATACCGTTTACAACAGAAGTGACCGGGACACCGCTCATTCACCTGAAAATGGGACAGGTTGATGTGAAAAAACTGAAAATGGACACAGGTTCGGTCGGTTTTCTTTCTACGGATAGTGAATCCTATCCCGGATTAAAGTCAGATAACCAGATTCTGGCAGAACGTGCTTCATACGGAGCAAGTTCAGTAGGATTATTCGGAACATCTGAAAATGATACCATTCGTCAGGTATTGGTAAAAGACGTATCAATGGGAAACTTGTCTGTTCCCAATCAGGTGATTGACATGAAACGCTCGAAATCTTCTCTGTTGGGGATGTCATTTTTAAGAAATTACCTGGTAACTATTGACTGGAAAAATAACCTGTTATACCTGTATCCTCAGGGAGAATTTCAAAACGCGTATGCGGAATCGTTTGGAATTTCCTTGTTCAAAGAAGGAGATAAAATGGTCGTTTCATTGATCGCTGACGGAAGTTCGGCACAACAACAGGGCATTAAAGTCGGGGATGTTGTGCTACGCGTAAATGATGTGGATGTAGCACATACAACTTTAGAAGAATATTGTAAGATCATTAAGCTGGTTCGTATAAAAGAAGTGGAGACGCTCCAGATTGTGTTGGAAAGAAACGGAGGGAAAGATGAATACTTTTTAACGAAAATGCCCGCTTTATCTCCCTCGTCAAAATGAAAGTCTATTGTTTCAGCGGATTAGGTGCAGATGAACGGGCGTTCAAATACCTGGATTTGTATCCGCATAAAGTTGTACATGTGAAATGGCTCGATCCGATAGAAAATGAAACATTGGAAAGCTATGCGAATCGAATGGGAGCAGTTGTTGATCAACGTGAACCGTTTATTCTGATGGGATTGTCATTCGGAGGAATGCTGGTACAGGAACTTTCCATGTACATGAATCCGCGCAAAACGATTCTGATTTCTACCATTTCGGGAAAACACGAGCAACCGTTCCGAATGAAAATTTCTAAGTTATTCAATTTATATAACCTCATTCCTTCCGCCTATTTTAACCGCCCTTCAGCCATCGCATTCAGGTTGTTTGGAGCCAAATCGCAGGGAGAACAGGAATTGCTTTCCGAAATATTACAGGATAGCGACCCGAAGTACATCCGGTGGGCACTCAATGCAATTGCCCGGTGGGACAATACGCAAACAATTGAAGCGTTTAGAATTCACGGAAGCGATGATCGATTGTTTCCGCTAAAAAGCGTGAAACCTGATTATGTCGTAAAAGGAGGAGGGCATCTGATGGTGATCAGTCATGCAAAAGAAATTGAACAACAACTATTAAATGTGATGGAGTCAGTGGAATGAGATTTTCATTTGGCGCGATATTTGACTATTTTTGAGACATGAAAAAAATTGTATTTTCTTTATTTTTATTAACTGCCACGCTTTCTTTTTCGCAGGCAGTGATTCCATTTGTTGATTTTAACCGTTGGTTCAGAACAGTAGAAAACGGAGAGTTTAAATTCATTGAACTTCAGGAAATCAAAGGATACAAAGCAGGGGATAACGTGGTTGCTTACCTGGATATTCG
The DNA here is from genome assembly GCA_002409405.1 of Flavobacteriales bacterium UBA5422. Taxonomy (GTDB): domain Bacteria; phylum Bacteroidota; class Bacteroidia; order Flavobacteriales_D; family Crocinitomicaceae; genus Taishania. The sequence goes on from DHNG01000029.1 coordinate 15,172, forward strand.
TGGAAACCTCCGTGTGTATGACGGAAAAGAACGACAGGACATTTCCAATATGAACCTTGAATACCAAATTTCCGATAACATGGTTGGCTGGAACATCGGAACAACGCTTGGAATGTGGAGAGGAGGGAAAACGAAAACCTTGTCATTTTTCGGTGGGCAGTACATTGTAAAAGACGATATTATTGTATTTATGGATACCCGTTACAATTCAATGCTGGTTCATTGGAATGGCGTTGAATACCCATTGCAGACAAGTACAACTGACCTGTTTTTGACGAATTCCGGAAAAATCGGGGAAAATATCATGGCATTTGCAGATAATGGAGGACTGTATAAGATTTTCTATAAAGGAAATACTACAGAAGTCGGTGTGTGGAATGGTGATATTGATTTTAAGAGTGGAACGGATATTGTTGCCTTTAATGATCCGACAACCCGAACATTTGCTGTATTTGACAAAGGGAATTTTGTAGATGTAGAAGATCAATGGGTAAAAAGTTATAAAGCCGGAAGAGGATTTGTTGTATACGAAGATGTCGGAGGGAACCTGATGGTATACCGCAACGGACAAAAATCACAATTGTCTTCTTTTCCCGGGAAATGGGATGTGGTAGACGATATTGTCGTGTATGAGAACAATGGATTTACATATTGTGATGTGAATGGGACAGCAGTGCAGGCGGCTAATTTTAAACTGACAGAATACAAAATCAAAAATGCAACACTGGCCTACCGGAACATGATCGGAGGAGTATCTGCGGTGATTGACGGACAAGTTATCGAACTGACAAATCTCCAGAATGCAGAGTTTGAAATCTATGGAAATTCCGTATTGGTGAAATTGCCGAATAATGCGTTCCTGGTATATCAGAAAGGAAAAATTCTCCGGGTCTGATTACACAACAGAAGAAAAAAGTTGTGTTTCCGGCGATCGCTCCAGCATGCGTTTGTCAAAAGCCATTGCAACATTGCGGATGAAAGCCCTTCCGCTTTCAGTAACCTTCAGGTTGTTTTCAGACAATTCAATTAATCCGTCTTGTTCTAATTCGTGCAATTGATCCCATATTGGACCAAATAGATTTGAGTATTCAGAATTCCGGGAGGTTTCCAACCGGCACATGATGTTCAGAATCTGTTGACGAATAATTAAATCCTCTTGTGTTAGCAGGTGTCCCCTGAAGACAGGTAATTTACCCTTCTCAACGCGGCATTGATATGCTTCAACACTTTTTTCATTTTGTGCAAATGCATACCAACTGTCAGAAATAGCAGACATCCCAAGTCCGATCATCAGTTGTGTTGCTCCGGAAGTGTATCCCATAAAATTACGATGCAATCTGTTTTCCTGCATGGCTAAGTACAGGTCGTCATGCACTAGAGAAAAATGATCCATTCCGATTTCAAAGTATCCCAATTCTTCCAGTAATAATTTTCCGTTTTCATACAGGATTCGTTTTTCCGTTCCTTTTGGTAAATCTGCTTCTGAAAAACCGCGTTGTCCGACACCTTTTACCCACGGAACATGAGCGTAGGAATAAAAAGCAAGACGGTCAGGCTGCAATCCCAGTGTTTTTCGGATGGTTTGTTCCATTTTTTCCCAGGTATGAAACGGAAGTCCGAATACCAGGTCGTGGCTTACACTTTTGTAGCCGATCTCCCGTGCCCATTTTGTTACGCGTTCCACTTGTTCAAACGGCTGAATACGGTTGATGGCTTGCTGAATCACCGGATCGTAATCCTGTACACCGAAACTCACACGCGTAAACCCCAGATCGAATAGTGTTTGAAGGTGTTCATAAGTAGTGTTGTTGGGATGTCCTTCAAAACTGAATTCAGGATGTTCAGCAATGGCAACAGTCGCAAAAAGTTCTTCCACTAAAAAACGCAGGTTTCCGGGAGAAAAAAAGGTGGGAGTTCCTCCCCCCAGGTGTAGTTCTTTGAGTACTGGTGTTTGATTATTTTCTTGGAATAGTTTCAGGTACAATTGCCATTCTTTCAGAATGGTTTCTATATATGGACGTTCAAATTGATGTTGCTTCGTAATTCGTTTGTGGCAAGCACAGAAGGTGCATAGTTGTTCACAAAACGGCAGGTGAATATACACACTGATCCCTTCTTGTTGATTGCTTTCCCGAATCGATTGGATAACTGTTGTTTCCCATTGTTCACCCGAAAATAATGCTTCGTCCCAGTAAGGGACAGTCGGGTAGGAAGTATACCTGGGACCCTGAACATTGTATTTGGAAATAAGCGACCGATTCATAGTACAAAAGTAGGTTGCCTGCTTCCGGATAAAAATGACGTGGGTCACATTTTGAGAGTAAAAAACGGATAGAAACAAAAAAAGCACCCCGAAAAGGATGCTTTTTTGAGCGGGAGACGAGATTCG
>DHNG01000029.1:17675-25559 GCA_002409405.1 Flavobacteriales bacterium UBA5422
TCGAACTCGCGACCCTCAGCTTGGAAGGCTGACGCTCTACCAACTGAGCTACTCCCGCTTAAAAATGGAGCCGATAGAGGGACTCGAACCCACGACCTGCTGATTACAAATCAGCTGCTCTAGCCAGCTGAGCTACATCGGCGTATTATTGTTGGTATTATTTTGTTATCTGAAAGAACGTTTCAAAATGAAAAAATCACTTTGGGAGTGCAAATATATACAAGAATTTTATTCTTGCCACATCCGGATAAAAAAAAATGTAATTTTTGTAGCAATTTTTCTCGGTAATATACATGGTTAATTCATGAATGGTTGAAAAACAATCTGTTTCGTGCATCATTGATCTTCACGGAGATTGTCCGGCGGAGAAACAATAATCGGAGAATTTACCTCTTGTCGTTTTTTCTTGTTCCAATAGTAATAAAAAGGCAGTCCGGATAAAATGAGAGACAAACCAATCATGGATTTGAACGGGGATTCATAGAAAGAGATAATCATTAAGATAATGCAAAAAAGTACAAATACAACAGGTACAATCGGGTAAAGAGGTACTTTATAGGGGCGTGGCATGTCTTTCAGTTTTATGCGCAAACGGATCACGCCGAATACAATCAATCCATTGAAAATAAATGCAGAAATAATCACCAGATCCGTCAGTACTTCAAACGATCCTGAAAACACCAACAAGCATGCCCAGATACATTGGTAAATCAATGCATAATGTGGTGTACGATTCGTTGTATGTGCCTGTGCTGCTTTTTTGAAAAACAATCCTTTTTTTGCCATTGCATAATAGATGCGGGAAGAAACAAGAATAGTTGCATTGGTACATCCGAATGTAGAAACGAGAATCATGGCACTGACAACATAAGCTCCTCCCGTTCCCAATAATTTATCAACAACCAGCACTGCTGCGATATTGTTTTCATCCATACGGATGTCAGCCAGCATTTCATCAACAGGAAGAACATACAGGTACGCCGTGTTAATGAGCAGGTAAACGAAAATGACAATGGAAATCCCAATGACCAGAGCACGCGGCAGATTCTTGTGGGGATTTTGAATTTCCTCCCCGATAAATCCAAGTGCAAGCCACCCTTCATATCCCCAGAACGCAGATCGGATAGCCAGTACCATCACACTGATAAACGCAAAAAACGTAAATCCTCCGGCAGGATAATTGGAAGAATAGGTTTCAAATGTTTCAATGTTTCCGGTAGCACTTCCAAATGCACCGATGATGACGATAAGTATAGAGATAAGAATCAGAAAGGTAAACAGCAGGCTGAGGTGGCCTCCTTTTTTTGTTCCTTTAATATTGACAAGCGTCAAGGCAATAATTAAGAGGCAGGCAACCAGTTTAGCTCCGAAATTAGCTAGCGGATACAATCCGAAAATGGAGATGGATTCGTATTGCTCAGGCAGTCGTGGTAGTTCAATAAACGTATTTAATGCGCCTGCAAATACAAATGCGATCGAAGAAACAGCACCCGTTTGAACAACGGTAAAGCAAGCCCAGCCATAGAGAAAAGAAATCAGTTTCCCGTATATTTTTTCCAGCCAGTTGAAGGGACCGCCTGAGTGAGGAAACAATGCGCTGAGTTCTGCGATACAAAAGACTCCGAATAAAATAAGGATTCCTGCAATCAACCAGGCAAGGATAACCAACCAGGGCGCGTGCAGTAATTCTGCCATCGGTGCTACTTTCTTAAAAACACCCGAACCGATAATGGCACTGATGACAATAACAATGGCCATTTTTAATCCGAATGTCCGGGATAGCTCGTTGTGAGAAGTGTCTTTGCTCATAAGTATGTACGAAACACTAAATATAAGCAAAATTCAGGAGCGAAGCTGTATTACGATCTCGTATTCAACCAGATTGAGCGCAAACTGTTCGAGGTATGGAACAAAAATGAATCGTTCGATATCAATTTAGACCAAAATAACACGATCAAACAGAATGCTGTTATTGCTGCTGGTCTTTACCACTGTTTTCAGTTCCCTCGGAAGCAGGCTTGTTGATCTCAGTTGCATCATCCGCTCCTTTCAGATAGGTCGGGAGGTTTAATCCAGCCATGTTAAACAAATCATTCAACGGTGGTACGGTTTTCATCATTCCTGACACGAAATTAGCGGTCGAATTTGCACCGTTTTCCGAGTTGTTTCCGGAATCCCAAACAGTGATTTTATCAATCTTAATATTTTTAACAGCTTCCACCTGTGTTTTCACCAATTCCGGTAATTTTTCAATCAACAATAACTGGAATGCTTTCGTCGGATCTCCACCAGCGGCAGCAACAACGTCCCTGTACCCTTCTGCTTGCTTAGTCAGAATCTCATACAACCCTTTCGCTTCAGCTTCCATTTTTGCATAGATGGCATCAGCTTCCCCTTTTGCCTGCTCTCTTAAGCGCTCTGCTTCTGCTTGTGCTTCAATGATTGCTCGTTGCTTGGCAATTTCTGCCGGTATCACAATGTTTGCGATTTGTGTTGAACGCTCTCTCTCTGAACGGGCAGTTTCTGCTTTTTGTTCTGCTACGTACGCTTCTTCGAGTGCTTTTGCCTGTTGCACTTTTTCAGCAGAAATAGCAATGCGTAGTGCTTCCGCTTCTTTCTCTCTACGTGCAGCTTCTGAATTGGCAATGTCAATCTTGGCTTCGTTTTCTCCTTTTACGGCAATGGCATTTGCTTCGGAAGTTGCTACACGCGTATCCCGTTCTGCTTCCGCTTTACCAATTGATTCATCTCTGGATGCTGATGCAATACTAACCTCTCTGTCTTTATTGGTGATGGCAATTTTGACATCCCGGTCTCTGTGTGTTTCTGCAATCTGTACGTCGCGTTCCCTGTCGGCAATTGCTTTTCCTGTTTCCCCGATTTTTTCTTGCTCTGCAACGGAAATTTTCGCTTCGTTGATTGCTTTTGCAGCAGCTTCTTTCCCCAATGCTTCAATGTAGCCGGATTCATCTTTGATGTCGGTTACGTTGACATTGATCAGTTTCAAACCGATTTTTTTCAATTCGGTATCCACATTTTTAGAAATATTGTCCAGGAATTTATCCCGGTCAGAATTGATTTCTTCAATGGTCATTGTTGCAATAACCAGACGCAACTGACCGAACAGGATGTCTTTAGCCAGTTCCTGAATATCTCCGGGAGCCAATCCCAACAACCGTTCTGCCGCATTATTCATACTGTCTGTTTCTGTTGAAATGGCAATCGTAAAACGACATGGAACGTCCACGCGAATATTTTGTCGTGACAGTGCATTTGTCAGATTCGCTTCAATGGAAATCGGTTTCAAATCAAGATAGGCATAGTCCTGAATCACCGGCCATATAAAAGCACCTCCTCCGTGAATACATTTTGCCGAACTTCCGCCGGTTTTCCCGTATACAACTAAAATTTTATCAGAGGGACAACGCTTGTACCGGGAGATAAGAGCTAAAAAGATAACAAATCCAACGACAACCGCTATTACGATCAATAATAATCCTTCCATAGTGTTTCTGTGTTTATAGTTTTTCTACAATTAATAATTTTCCCGATTCAATCCCCGTGATTTTAACCATGTTTCCGGAAGGAATCCGTTCACCGGATGTGATAGCATCCAATTCATGTGTTGTACCGTTGACAGATACCTGTACTTTTCCGCTACCCGAGCGCTCTTCCGGAATCGAGAGATAAACAGACCCGACTTTACCGACTGTATTATCTAATTTGAATGTATTGTCTTCACTCAATTTCATGATTTGGCGGATCAATAGAAAAAAGAGAAATAAAAATGCCGCACCGACTACAGTTGCCAGTAACACCAGGATGGTTTTATTTTCCAGTTTATTGTAAAACAAGACACCTGTCCAGCTAAACCCAATCAAAAAGTTAATGAGGTTGCGCAATGAAAATAATTGAAACGGTGCGTCTCCTCCGTCCAGGTCTCCGTCAAAATCAGCTTCAACTCCGTCCGCTCCGTCTGCACCGATAAATGTCAGAATGGTCTGAATAATGAAAATAACACTGACGGGGATAGCGATGTACCAGAATGTCTGGTGGAGTGAGTCAAGGTTTTGTAAGAATCCGAACATAGTATAATTAAGGTTATCAACGGTTTCCAAAAATAATCAAATATTCGGAATAATGAATAGTGTGGAGTGAAGAATGAAGGGATTTGTATATGTAATGATTACTGCTTATTCTTTTCGTTCATCAATGCTTCATATTCCGTGTAAATGAGATCATTCGGTTCTTCTTTGAACAATTCTTTCAACTGCTGATAATTGTATCTGTAAATCCATGAAATTCCCCACTTCTTGTAGTACTGATCTGATGATTGGTAAACGGGGTCTTTCAATGCTTCATCAAAAGAAATTGTTTCATATCCTTCATTGCGCAATTCCCGGATGATCTGTGGAAGGTAATGTTCATTGATCAGGTTGTCGTGACACAGGTAGATTTGCTTGACATTCCGGTTGTAAAACAATTGACACACCTTTTCAAGGTAATGAAACATGGCCAGTGTCTGATTTACATACCGACGCCCGGTGACGGATGCATTCACTGTGTCACCTTTTGATAAATAATATTCGTAAACGGCGCTATACGCCCAATCTTCACTCTCCACACTAAATGGAGCAATTGTTATACCCTTCGCTTCAAAATAATTTCGCATCTGGTGATGTTGCAGACTGTCTTTTCCCAGACAATTAAACGGAAACCGGAAACTACGGATGGTTTTGTTGTATTTCTGTGCGATTGGCATGGAAACAGCCAATCCCCGTTCAATATCCTGTGCGTAAAAGCTGAATGTAGTGTCACTGTAGTACAAATGACTGTAGGTGTGACTCCCTACACTGACCAGCGGATTGGAAATCCAACGTTCGATGTTACGGAATCGTTTGATGCTGTCATCTGCAAACAAGCGTCCTTCGGAAATGAAGATCATAACGGGTGTGTTTAATACAACGATGGAGTCGAGCATTGTTGCTTTGAAATCTTCCGGAAGGTATGCATTGCGCTGTTCAATATCATCCATTGTAATGGCTACCTGTTTCTGAGAAAAACCAGGAAGAATCCAAATAAAAAAGAGCAATATGGATAGTACAACTGCTCGAAGAAAACGAATGGAGGCAAACGTCATGAGGTGTTAATTATCAGGGGACAGGTTCAAAAATAGCGAATTTATATGTAGGACGACCGACTTCATCTGTGCTATTTTTATACCTTTATGCCAAATCGAAGTTTACAGAAGCATGTCATTAAAAAATAAAACTGCAGTCGTGTGTGGAAGTACACAGGGAATCGGATGGGAAACAGCAAAATTATTAGCAGATAAAGGAGCTACACTCGTTCTCGTTGCCAGAAATGAAGCGACATTAAAAGAAAGAGTAGCTGAACTTTCTTCATCTGAAGGGCAGAAGCATACCTATTTAGCAGCTGATTTTAGTAAACCTGAAGAGTTGAAAACAATCGTGGGAAATTGGGTTGCTGCGGGCAATCATGCAAATATCCTGGTCAATAACACCGGAGGACCAAAAGGCGGACCGATTATCGATGCGGCAATTGAAGAATTTACCTCTACATTCAACCAACACCTGGTTTGTAACCACATCCTTGTACAGGCATTGTACAAGGGAATGATTGAATCGGGATACGGACGGATCATTAATGTGATCTCAACAAGTGTCAAGCAACCATTGAACAACCTGGGAGTTTCCAATACCATTCGCGGGGCGGTTGCCAGCTGGAGTAAAACATTGGCCAATGAACTCGGACAATATGGAATCACTGTCAATAATGTGCTTCCGGGAGCAACCAATACCGGACGTTTACAAAGTATTGCCGAAGCAAAATCTTCTAAAACGGGAGAAACAACCACTGAAATCTTTGACGAAATGGCAAAAGAATCTCCAATGAAACGAATTGCGGAGCCGGTGGAAATAGCCAACGCAATTGTCTTTCTGGCATCTCCGGAAGCTTCTTACATCAATGGAATTAATGTTCCGGTTGATGGTGGAAGAACGAAGTCATTGTAAAAACAAGTATACAATAACGCATAAAAAATCCCCGGGCATTCGTCCGGGGATTTTTTGTTATTCAGCATGGCATCCCCTTTGGAGGAGAATTAAGGGGAGCAACGATTAAAGTAAAAAAATAATCGCAACTTAGTTGCAATAGATGAATCTTTTTAATTATTATTGCAACAAAATTGCATTAATAAAATTATTCTATGATACCTCAAACATTCGAGCAGTGGAAGCAATGCATTGTCAAGGATTGCCGGATCAACCTGACAAAAGAATTTGCTGAACAACGATTAAGCGTTTATCGGAATGAAAAAAATCCGGAAACACATCGATTTATAGCATTGTACGGTGAACAGCATTTGAACAACATTATTTATTGGTTGAAACAGGTATGAAAGCAATGAAAAAACTTCCGGTGACTGTTTTGAGCGGGTTTCTCGGAGCAGGAAAAACAACGTTGCTCAATCACATTCTTCACAACAAGGAAGGATTGAAGGTTGCTGTAATTGTCAATGACATGAGTGAGGTGAATGTGGATGCACGACTGGTTGAAAACGAACATACCTTGTCACGGACAGAAGAGAAACTGGTAGAAATGAGTAATGGCTGTATTTGCTGTACTTTGCGGGAAGATTTAATGCTTGAAGTAGAACGACTGGCCGGTGAAGGTCGGTTTGATTACCTGTTGATTGAAAGTACCGGAATCAGCGAACCTGTTCCGGTGGCACAGACATTCTCATTTGTAGATGAACAAAATGGGATTGATTTATCAAGATTCAGTTATATTGATACGATGGTAACGGTTGTTGACTGTTTTAACTTTTTTCGGGACTTCAGTACCAATGAATTGTTGAAAGACCGCGAATTGACCGACATGAAAGAAGACGATCGTACGATTGTCAACCTGCTGACTGACCAGATTGAGTTTGCCAATGTGATTATTCTCAACAAGACTGATTTGGTAGATATTGAAACGGTTGGGGTGTTAAAAGCAGCCATTAAAAAATTGAATCCTGGCGCAAAACTAATTGCGGCTACGTTTGGCGGTGTGAATCCTAAAGAATTGCTTCATACCGGGTTGTTTGATTTTGAAGAGGCACAGAATGCTGCAGGGTGGCAAAAAGAACTGGAAGCAGAACACCATGTACCTGAAACGGAAGAATACGGCATTGGTTCGTTTGTATTCCGGAATAAAAAACCGTTTCATCCGGAGCGTCTTTGGCGTTATTTGAATGAAGAATATCCTGTAGGTGTCATCCGCGCAAAGGGGTTGTTCTGGCTTTTGTCCCGGCCGGATGAAGCACTGAATTTTTCACAGGCAGGCGGTTCTTCCCGCCTGGAGCAGGCAGGTGTATGGTGGTGTAGTATGTCGTTTGAAGAACGGATGCGCTATCCTTCGTTTGTTCATAATCGTGAAATGATTGAAAACCGCTGGGACCAACAATGGGGAGATCGGGTGAATGAGCTAGTTTTTATTGGACAAAACATGGATAAGGAGCAACTGGTCAGTGATTTGGAAAGTTGCCTGATTACAAAAGACGAAGAGGAATTGTTCAGGAAAAAAATAAAGATCAACGATCCGTTTCCTGTTAATCTGTAATAGATAATTTTAGAACGGTACCGTAATTTAATACAAAAAATGATGACAGAATTTTGGGAAGCAAACTTTAGCGATAAACAGGAAATGTGGGGATTGGAACCTGCTACATCTGCGGTACTGGCCAACAATTTTTTTGTAGAAAAAGGAATTAAAAGTGTATTGATCCCGGGAATCGGCTATGGTAGAAATGCTCAAATTTTCCGAAACAACGGAATGAAGGTGTCCGGAATTGAAATCTCGAAAACAGCCATCAAATTA
>DHNG01000029.1:25692-31952 GCA_002409405.1 Flavobacteriales bacterium UBA5422
TCGAAAACAGCCATCAAATTAGCACAACAGCACTACGGAACAGACATCGTCATTCACCATGGTTCTGTTAATGATATGCCATTTGATGCAGCAAAATACGATGGTATTTTTTGCCACGCATTGATCCATTTGCTGGACGAGGAAGAGCGGGCGCAACTGATCCGGAAATGTTACAAGCAACTGGCTGAAAACGGATACATGGTGTTTACCGTTATTTCAAAAGAGGCAGATACATACGGGCAGGGAACGTATATCAGCAAAGACAGGTTTGAACTGTTTGGTGGTGTAAAGTTGTTTTTCTATGACCGTAAAACAATCCGGGAAGAATTTGAAAAAGCAGGATTAGTTGAAGTAACAGAAGTCAATGAGAATTATCCGTTTTATTTGATCAAATGCAAAAAGTCATAAAGGAGGACATGAATAAAATAACACGAAGAACGTTGGTCAAAACGGGGAGTTTGGCAGTACTGTCAGCAGTAGTACCTGTTCCACTGGCAACGTTTGTTAAACGGAAAAAAATGGAAGAGAATCAACAAGTAGAAGTAATTATTATCGGTGGCAGTTATGCCGGGTTGTCAGCTGCGATGGCATTGGGGCGTTCGATGAGAACAATCCTGATCATTGATGGAGGAGATCCATGTAATAAACAGACACCACATTCACACAATTTTATCACACAGGACGGAGAAAAGCCGGCAGTGATTGCTCAAAAAGCCAGAGAGCAGGTGCTTGCTTATCCGACTGTTAGTTATCTATCCGATTTTGTAGTTTATGCACATAAAACGGAGAACGGATTTGAAGTAAAAACCCGTTCCGGAAGGGCTGTAGCAGCTAAAAAACTCATCTTTGCGACCGGGATCAAAGACAAATTGCCGGAAATAAACGGATTCTCGGCGTGTTGGGGAATTTCAGTCATCCACTGTCCGTATTGCCACGGCTATGAATACAGGGGGAAACAAACAGCAATTATGGCGAATGGGGAACGGGCATTTCATGTCGCTTCCCTGGTGAATAATCTGACGGAGCATTTGACAATTCTGACTTCAGGAAAAGCCGATTTTGACACAGAACAACTTGCCACATTGAAACGGAACCAGATCGTGATTATCGAAGCACCGGTTTTAGAAATACAGCATGAAAACGGAATTGTAAAAAGTGTGATATTTAACGATGGAAGTCAATTGAATGTGGATGCTGTTTATGCAGCTGTACCGTTTGAGCAACATTCAACAATTCCACAACAATTGGGGTGTGAGCTCACAGAACAGGGATACCTGAAAACGGATAATTTTTACAAAACAACAGTTCCGGGTGTGTATGCCTGTGGTGATAATACATCCATGATGCGTTCAGTTGCCGGAGCTGTAGCGTCAGGAAACATGGCTGGAGCAATGGTTAATATGGAACTGACAAAAGAAGCATTTTGATTAAATTTACCTGCAATTCGGACAAATTCCGGATAAGGTGAAATTCATTTCGTTGATCTGGTAGTTTTTCGGAACCTTAAAACTTGGTTCAATGTCTTCCAAACATGTAATTTCTTTACATTTTTCACAGCTGAAATGAGCATGATTGTGTGTGTGAATGTGTTTTTCCTCTGAAGAGCAGGAATGACAGGAAGCATATTTTACGACACCTTCCAGGTTGACAACCTTATGTACTTCATCTTCTGTGATCAGACGTTCCAGTACACGGTAAATCGTTACACGATCACATAGGCCATTCAATGCCGATTGAATTTCAGCGTGAGATAAAGCCACGGGAGAATGGTTGATCAATTTTAAGATCTCTGTCTTAGCAGCTGTGTTCCTGGTTTGTTTCATCTTTTTTTTAAAAAAATAACGCAACATTGTTGCAAATACAAAAATAGTAATTATTTTCGCAACAGAATTGCATTAATAGTCTCATAGGATTATTTTTTAGCGTTTATGATAAAACAAGTGCTGACATATACATTGCTTTTTGCCTTTGCGGTCATTTTTTCTCCGCGAAGTATCTGGCATAGTCACGATGAAGTGAAAAAATCATGTACGCACGATAATGATCACGATCATTCTGACGCAGATGAAGATTGTTATGTTTGTGATTTCACCTTGCAGCCGGCACTGACGCCTGTTGCATTTCATTTTCAATTTCCTGTCCCTGACAATTACGTTGCAGCAGCAATTGCGCTTGCATTAGTCGACGTGTCAGATGTTGCTGTACATACCCTCCGTGGACCTCCTGTTGATACAAATAAGTGTTAATGCACAACAGCTTGTAGGCTGTAATATGTTTGTATTCGTTTATAATCAACAGGTATCATGATTAAATTTATAATGTGTGCTGTACTCCTTTTTTGGGGAGGTCAGACACTTGCTCAGTCCATTCAGGGAGAAGTAATGGACGAAGAAACAAAGGATGGAATTCCGTTTGCCCAGGTTACATTGGTGGACTTTCATACGACTGTCCAATGTAATGAAGACGGAAAATTCACGATCCGTGGAACGTTTCCCCTGACACTGCAGATTCGGGTTAATGCGACCGGCTATGAAACCCAAACACTCACTGCTGTATTTGACAATGAACAGCGTTTTGTGTCCATTCGAATGGAAGTACTTCACCTGGAAATCGATGAGGTTACAGTAACGGCTTCCGGTAATGAATTGAAGAGTAACAGTGTTAGTTACGTGGAGTTGAAATCGATAAAAGAGCTCAACGAGCTGCCAAAAGCTTCACTGGGGCAAATGCTGGAAAGCATTCCAGGGGTATATAATTTATCTACCGGTCCGGGAATTTCAAAACCCGTAATTCGCGGATTGCAGGGAACGCGCGTGTTAACACTGCTGAACGGTGTTCGTATGGAAGGACAGCAATGGGGTGGTGATCACGGAATGGGAATCAGCGAATTGGGGATCGGAACAATCGAAGTGCTGAAAGGTCCTGCTTCACTGCAATATGGCGCGGATGCCTTAGGTGGAGTATTTTACTTGTCCAATGAACAATACGAAAACCAGGGGAGTCATTCTGTTACCGCTTCATCCCTGTTTGAAAGCAATACTATGGGATCAGCCAGTTCATTGTTGTATAAAGGAACGACAAAAAACCTGAAAATTCTTGCAGGAGGGCGTTTTGCATCACACGCAGATTACCAGATTCCGGACGGACGGTATGTGAAGAACTCTCGCTTTCAGGATATCAATGCAAAACTGGGATTGGGGTGGCATAAAGGGAAATGGGTTGGAAATATTCGCTATGACTGGTCCACATCTACATTGGGAATTCCGGGACATACGCACGATTCTCTTCCGGAAACAGCTGCTTTTCTTTCGGCAACACAACAACGAAAAAAAACATTGCCGGTACAATATCTGAGTAACCATATTGCTTCCTGGGAGAATAAATTTATTTTATCAAAACATACCATTCAGTTACTGACAGCTTTCACGATGAATCAACTCATTGAACACGATGAAAAGGTAACAATTCCTGAGTTGTTGATTAATACCTACAACGTACCATATAAATTCAATGTGGAATCCCGGCTGAAGAATAATGTAGTACTGACATACGGTCTACAGGGAATGTACCTGATCCAGGAAAACAGTTCAAAGGCTGAAGACAGACTTGTTCCGGATGCCCGGCAAAGTGATAACGGACTCTATTTCCTGACAGCCTGGACAAAGAATAAGTGGAAATTGAAAGGAGGCGTACGTGCTGATGTACGTTCGCTTTCTGCCGCAGCAGATAGTAAGTTTACAGAATCGTTTTCCAGAACATATGCCGGATATAATTTCTCGCTTGGAGCAAATTACACCATTTCTAAAAAACATATTTTACGACTGAATGCTACAACCGGATTCAGGATCCCTCATTTATCCGAATTGTTGTCCGAAGGAGTGCATCATGGAACATTCCGGTATGAAATCGGTGATGTGAACCTGACAACAGAAAAAGCATTGCAGTTGGATTTGTCATACGAGTATGCGGGAGAACATTTATCAGTTGTTGTGAATCCGTTTATCAACGGTATCCGTGATTATATCTTTGTGCAGCCACAGGATTCATTCATTAGCGGCGTTCAAGTGTTTAATTACCGTCAAGCCAATTCTGTTGTCCTGCAAACCGGTGCTGATCTGGGAGTGCACTGGCATCCGCATTTTGCTCATTTTCTGCACGTTGAAAGTACCTTTTCGTACCTGACAATGATGTCTCCTGATTCAGACGCGTATTCACTCATCCCGCAACCGCGCTGGACCAATTCAATCAGTGCCCGGTTTGAGATGAAAAGTAAGTTCAGAATCGATAATGTGGTGTTGCAACATGCTTATTACCTTCCGCAACAGACGGTTTCTCCCTTTGAAACACCATCTGTTGATTATAGCTTGCTTGATCTGGGTGTGCAGTGTTCCTTTGCGAGCAGCGTACCTGTACAACTACAATTCGGGGTTCGAAACCTGACCAATACGAGTTACATCAATCACCTTTCCCGTTTGAAGACACTTGGATTAGCAAACATGGGAAGATCCTACTATGTCAAATTAGTAATCAATTTAAATTTTAAATAATATGAAAATCAATTCAATTGGAGCGTTGGTTGCCGGAGCGGTAATCACGTTAGCACTAGCGTCGTGCAAAAAAGAAGAATGTCATGAATGTCATTACGAGTATAACGGACAGGAAGTCGAGTTGGGTGAGCGATGCGGTGACGATCTGAAAAACCTGGAAGCGAGCGGTTATGCAGTAGGCGGAACGGTTTACGATGTGCATTGCCATGAACATTAAATAGTTACATGAATCAATTGTTTGTTGAGCGGAGTAGGTTTGGACTTTGCTCAACAAGCAGTTGAGATGTCACATTCAGGAGAACCAAATCACTAAAAAAGAAATTATTCCTCTGTGATGCTTTGCTCGATAACTGTTTTTTTATTGCTGATTACAAAATGATGAATCAATACCAATAAAAAAAGAATCAGTAGCGAGAGTTTATCAAACAATGTAGTATCATCCACAAAATAAGTTGCCCCCAGAAGAAAAGTCATGATGGAGGTGTATAGAATAATACCACCGATAATAATGTAAGCAGACCACTTTTGTTTTCTCCAGAGAAAAATGAACCCGATCAATACGCAAAACCAAAGTGCGATCCCTATCAGGTGAAATCGTTCAAGATAATTGTAAAAATCATTCCCTTCAAATCCTAGCTCCCGTCCCCGGAGTGAAATAATGGCTTCTACATCCACCTGTTTGTGGCGCTTTAAGAACAAGGGGTGTTTTAGAATGAGATAGGAAATAGTATTCCAGATTCCAAAGATCGAGGTAATCAACAGTCCCGTGAAAAAAACAATTTGTGTATACAGACCCGGAGGCTCGTCTCCCAAAACGAAATTTCTGGCCCGCTTGAGGTGCGGACGAAAGAGTTGTTCGTCATTCTTTTCTATATTTGTCACTTCCTGATCGGACATCGGATTAAACGTTTTGTCACAAAAATAGGTGAAAGCGCACCAAAATGGAAAACTTTTTAAGAGAAACAGCATATTTAAATTATTCACATCCTGCATTTGATGAATTTCTGAAGGATACGGCATTACATGGAAGTGAAACCGACAAAGCAGTACAGCTCTATTACCGGGTGCGGGATTCCTTTTTATATGACCCGTTCCACCTGGATTTGCGTCCTCAATCGTTAACGGCATCTGGTGTTCTCACAAAAAAACGGGCATGGTGTGTGGAAAAAGCAATTGTACTGGCTGCCTGTGCAAGAAAGCAAGGAATTCCTTCCAGTCTGGGGTATGCAATTGTGGTCAATCACATCGGGACGGATAAACTGGAAAGCTACCTTCGGAAGAAAGAGATTGTATTTCATGGGTATGTGTCCCTGTTTCTGGATGGAAAATGGGTAAAGTGCACCCCTGCATTTGATCAGAAAGTGTGCCGGATCAACAAAGTTTCTCCCTTGAATTGGGATGGGGAAACAGACTCAATGTTTCAGGAGTTTGAAGGCAATCAGCAATTCATGGAATACGTTCATTTCTATGGTGAATTTGATGATGTTCCTGTAGAGTTAATGAACAGTGAGATGAAAAAACACTATCCTCATCTGTTCGAAGAAGTTTACGATTCCAAAGAATTTTCTTTTTTTCACATGTGAATGCAGTGCGATTGACGATTTCCTTCGCGTCATAGCGAGCCGATTAATAGCTCCAACATTGCCCTGAAACTAAGCCTAGAATGACTGTGTCTTTTTCTCGCCAAGTTGCCAAGTCGCGGTTAACAGATAC
>DHNG01000029.1:32136-32279 GCA_002409405.1 Flavobacteriales bacterium UBA5422
ATTCCATCATCTTCCTTTTGAATACACCCTTTGCGTCTTAGGGCCTTAGCGAGCCGATTAACAGCTCCAACATTTCCCTGAAACTAAGCTAGCATGACTGTGTCTTTTTCTCGCCAAGTCGCCAAGTCGCGGTTAACAGATAC
>DHNG01000029.1:32462-41065 GCA_002409405.1 Flavobacteriales bacterium UBA5422
ATTCCATCATCTTCCTTTTGAATGCTTCCTTTGCGTCTTCGCGCCTTAGCGAGCCGATTAACAGCTCCAACATTGATTGCACCTTTTCTTGCCAAGCCACGATGAATTTTTGAACGAGAATACTTCAAATCCTTGTAAATCAAAAAAAATATCATTAACTTAAAAGGATGATTGAGAATGAAATAGCAGCAATTATTGTAAATACATCTTATAAAATCCACCTAACCCTCGGTCCTGGATTATTTGAGTCCGTTTATGAAGAAATTCTGACACACGAACTAAAAGAAAAAGGATTACGTGTAGAAAGACAAAAAACAATTCCCGTTTTATGGAAAAAATTGAAAATGGATGTGGGATTTCGCGCAGACCTGATCGTTGAAGACAAGGTAATCATTGAAATAAAATCAGTTGAGAAAATCACACTGACACATAAAAAACAATTACTCACCTATCTAAAAATCACAGACCTGAAACTAGGATTGTTAATCAACTTTAATGAAGGATTAATCAGGAACGGAATTACAAGAATTGTGAACAGACTCTAAATAGATGTGTATCAATGGTAAAGCATCTTTTACATTAGGGTATTAAACATCTCCTTCTTCCCCTAGGCATAATGCATCCTTCGCGTCTTAGCGCCTTGGCGAGCAATTACTACAAATCACATTCCACCACTCCAGATTAATAGTATAAATCCCTGACGTAAGATCAGACATTTTTTATCAACCCCTTCTTTTCATCCACTGCCGAAGGATAATGTTTATTTAACCAAAAAATAATGCAAAGTCGTTAAAATACACTATTTTTGCCCTCTAATTTTAAAATTTATCGAAAAGAAAAATGAGTAACGTAGCACTTGGTAATCATATTCTCGTAGAGTTTATGAACTGTGATCCACACATTATGAATGATGTGGCAACAATTGAGCGTGACATGGTTGATGCAGCAAGAAAAGCTGGAGCAACGGTTATCAACTCAACATTTCACCATTTTTCTCCTTATGGAGTTTCTGGTGTAGTGGTTATCCAAGAAAGCCATTTAGCCATACATACATGGCCGGAATACGGATATGCTGCTGTTGACTTGTTTACATGCGGGGAAATGGATGCATGGATTTCATTTGACTATTTGAAAGAATGTTTCAAATCAAAATCCTATTCAGCATTGGAAATGAAGAGAGGTTCTGTAAACTTGTTGACACGCAATGATTTTGACATGACAACAATGCGTGAAAAAGCTGCTGAATGGAGAAATCCGGAATTTTACACACGAAATGTATGGTTCACAGATAAGGATGAAGACCAGGCACTTTCACTGCGTTTTACAGGTGAAGTATTCTTCGATGTTCAGTCACCTTTCCAACGCGTTCGCATCCTCGAATCGACAAAGTATGGAAAAATGCTGGCATTGGACGACATGGTCATGACGACAATCAACGATGAATTCCATTACCACGAAATGATTTCACATCCTGCGCTATTTACACATGGAAATGCTAAAAATATCCTGGTAATCGGTGGGGGAGACGGAGGGACTGTAAGAGAGATCCTGCGCCATGAAGGAGTTGAGAAAGTAACAATGGTAGAAATTGACGGAGAAGTAATCAAGGCATGTAAAGAGCATCTGCCGCAAATTGCTGCCGCTTTTGATAATCCGAAACTGGACTTGAAAGTTGATGACGGAATCGCGTACATTAAAAACGCAGCACCTCAGTCATTTGATATCATCATCGTAGATGGTTCAGATCCTGTGGGGCCGGCGGAAGGTTTGTTTTCAGTAGAGTTTTATACCAACTGTTTCAATGCATTGAAAGAGGGAGGTATCCTTGTTGCTCAGGGAGAGTCACCTAAATTTAACGAGAAAGCATTTGCAGAATTAAACCATACGTTGCAGGATATCTTTGGAAAAGAGAATGCTCCGGTTTCCTTGTTCTATGTTCCGACATACCCGACAGGAATGTGGAGTTTCCAATATGGAATCAAAGGAGGAATCGCTCCGAAAGCAATTACAAACGAAGCAGCAATTGATGCATTTGTCGATGCGAAAGGATTGAGATACTACAATTCGGATATTCACAAAGCAAGTTTCGCGACACCAAATTTCGTTAAGACGTTGATTAAGAAATAATCTTTAGTTAGTCTTTATATTCTTGAAAAAGCCACGTTGTTCGGACGTGGCTTTTTTCTTTTTAAGGATATATTTATCCATGAATCAGCTTTTTAACATTTTATTTCAAATAAAATAGATAACTTTGTTTTATTCGCCACTGAAACATCAAAAACACAAAAACTACTGCATTCACTGTTGATTTGTACTAAGGAAAAAGACGTGAAAGAAAAACAAGATTTAGTAAATTTTTTTGAGTTTGAAGACTTAATAATGGGGCTTCGTGCAGATGGTATTATCCATGCCTACGTAAAGAGCGAAGCAGTTGTAAACAAACAAATGCAGCTAAACATTATTCATTCAATCATCGAGTTGAAAAACGGAGATCAGCGAAAATATCCGGCGATTGTTGAATTCGGCGAATTTATTTCTATTGCGGATGATGTTGTCCAGCATACGGAGCTGCCATTCAAAGATCATGTATTGAGTATTTCCATGTATGCCAAGAACATGGCCGATAGAATTTTGGCAAAATATTATACAAACCGCTTTAAGACATCCTCTCGATTTGTGATATTCGGTGTTTTCGAGGAAGCAGTTCAGTATTCCTACGATAAAATGAAAGAAGCAGGAATGCGGTTTAACCCGATTTATCCTGCTTCACATAAAGAATATTAATGTGATTTTCATCACGAAAGCACATCCCTGATTTCTTCCGTTTTATCAAATACACTTTTTGCAAACGGGCACAACGGAATGATTTTTAAGTCATTTTTCCGCGCATATTCAACTGCAGCCAGCACCATTTTTTTTCCGACACCTCTTCCGTTGAATGCAGGGTTTACTTCTGTATGATCGATGATAAACTTGTGTTCACCAGCCCATGAGTAGGTCATTCTGCCTGCCTCTTTACCGTCTTCAACCGCTTTGAAAAATCCTTTCGTTTCGTTGTTGATATGTTCTATTTCCATGTCTTTTTAATTTATCTATTAATTCAAATAATTCAAAATTTAATCTCCGTACGAATTTCCAATCCTCTACTCAACAGTTTGTGAACAGGGCACGCGTTTGCAATTGCCAACAGCCGTGTTTGTTGTTGTTCATCAATTTCCCCGCTTATTTCAACGACCCGGTGCATCGACGGATTTTTTTTATCTTCATCATGTAATGTAACCTTGACAGTGATTTCAGTTACGTTCCATTCTTTTCTGTCTGCATACATACGTAAAGTAATCGAAGTACAGGAAGCGAGTGAGCTACAGAGTAATTCACCGGGACTCATTCCCAGATTTTGCCCTCCCAGATGAACAGGTTCATCACCCGTAATTGCGTGGTCAGATGAGTGAATGATTGTTTTGTAACGTGCTTTCCCCGTCGTTGCAGTTATGTGTTCCATAGATTATTTTTTGAGTGAGTAATCCGGTAAAGGAACAAACTCCGTTTCATTCGGTACCTTCGGGAATTTCTGTTCCAACCAGTCGTGTTTTGCCTGTTCAATGAGTTCCCGTTCTGAACTGACAAAGTTCCAGTGAATGTAACGACTTTCAGGAAATGCATCCCCACCGAAAATATAAATAGTGGTATGTTCCGTTAGTTCCATTTGACACAACTTGGTATCTTTTGCAATTAAAATTTGTTTCGGACCATATTCATGCCCGTCACTTTTAATGGAACCCTCCAGGATATATAATGCACTTTCCCCGAACAAATGTTCCCCGATATTGATAGAAACGGCAGCAGTGCTTTTTATTTCTATGAAATACAGTGGACTGTGAACCGGTACCGGAGATGTTTTTCCAAATGCTTCACCGGCTACTAATTTGATCTGTACACCGTCCTGCTCCCACTGAGGAATGTCTTTTGCTTCAATGTGATGAAAACTAGGTTCACTCTGCTCCAGATGCTTCGGCAATGCCACCCAAATCTGAAGTCCGTGCAACCGTTTCTCTGAAGTTCGTAAGTATTCCGGTGTTCGCTCCGAATGTACAACTCCTTTCCCTGCAGTCATCCAGTTGACCGCTCCCGGTTGGATTTCCATCTCAGTTCCAAGGCTGTCGCGGTGAAAAATAGCACCTTCAAAGAGATACGTCAATGTTGATAATCCGATGTGCGGGTGAGGGGGGACATCCAGGTTTTGATAGTCTTTTAACTGAGCCGGTCCCATGTGATCAATAAAGACAAATGGTCCCACAGATCGTTTTTCCCGAAAAGGGAGCAAGCGGCCGACCAGGAAATTTCCAATGTCGGCAGCTCGTTCTTCTATGATTAACTGAATATTTGACATACTGTATTTTTTCTAAAAATAACTGTTTTTGATCAATCCTCCAAGTAACCGAATTTTCCCTGATTAAAATCGTTGAACGCTTCAATTAATTCTTCCCGTGTGTTCATTACAAAAGGTCCGTGCGCTGCAATCGGCTCATCGATCGGTTCCCCGCTCAATACCAAAACCACTGCATCTTCATCTGCTGTGATGGAGAACGTTTCACCGGTGTTTTCAAATAACGCCAGGTGATCTGTCGGTACTTTTTCGGTGTTGTTGACGGTAACACTCCCTTCAATAACCAGTATAAGAGTGTTGTAGTTTGCCGGGAAATTAAATGAAGCAGTTCCTCCTGTTTTTAATTTAGCATTCAGCATGTGTACAGGTGTAAATGTCGATGCAGCTCCCGTTACGCCGTTGTATTCCCCTGCAATTACTTCCACTTCACCGCTATTGTTTTCTAATTGGAAGCGTGGAATAGCTTCATTTTTAATTGCCTGGTACTTCGGAGTGCTCATTTTGTCCTTTGCCGGAAGGTTGACCCACAATTGCACCATTTGAAAAATACCTCCTTCTTTGCTGAATGTCTCTTCGTGGTATTCTTTGTGTAAAACACCAGAAGCTGCAGTCATCCATTGAACGTCTCCTTCCCCGATGATTCCGCCACCGCCGCTGCTGTCGTGATGTGCTACTCTTCCTTTGTAAGCGATCGTAACGGTTTCAAAACCTCTGTGGGGATGAACACCAACACCTTTCGGATGTGTGCTGGGCGCAAACCGGAATTTTGAATTGTAATCCAACATAATAAAAGGAGTCATTCGCTGCATATCTAAACGATAAGCACTCGGAATAAAATTGTGTACTCTGAAGCCGTCACCTACGAAATGTGGTTCTCGTGGAGAAACAACAATTTCTATATTTTTTGTTGCCATAACATAATGATTTATTGATTAATAACAGTACAAAGTTACGGGAGAATTAACGGTTGGGCATTGATATATGTTAAGAATGACAAGCACTTGTATCAGAAGTGTTTAATAATGAATTCTGAGAAAAAGATAAAAAATGTCAACCTTTTTTAGTTTCCCTTCGTTAAGTATGTATCAACCTGAAATTGTGTTTTTCGCAATTAGTTGTAATTAGAAATAATTTAATTAGTTTTGAATATCTTAAAAAGAAAATTATGAAAAAAAGATTTTTACTTGCATCTCTTATTTTAACTTCCCAGGCATCATTTGGTCAGTTGACACAAGCAAATGAACCTGCAATCGGTGCTTCTTCTTCTATGTACGTTGTTGATACAGGTACTGTTACTATGGCATCCATTTCATCTGTTACAGGAACAGGTGTAACATGGGATTACTCAACAGTACACATGAATATGGCGACAACAGAAGCGATCTCGGTGAGCGATGCTGCATCTACTCCGAATGCTTCTTCATACCCGACTTCAACAAAAGCAATCACACAAGGGACAATTTTGCAATATTTTAACTCTACTGCAACAGAACGTGTTTCACAAGGTTTTGTTTTTACAGATCCAACATTTGGTGAAGTTGTCATTGTTTTTGATCAGAATGAAGCAATTCAGTTGACATATCCGTTCGCTTTCGGTAGTACATCTACTGATATATATGCGGGAAGTACTACGGTAGATATCGGTTTAGGCCCAATGCCGGCAACTGTTGACGGTCAGGTGTATTCAACAATTGATGGTACAGGTACATTGAGATTGCCGGATGCGGATTTGACAAACTTGTTCCGATTGACAACAATTGATACAACGATAGCAAATGTATCAGGTATGGCGGTTGAAGTAATTCGTATTCAACACGAATATTACGATTTAGCAGATCAGAACCTTCCGATTTTCGTAGATGCATTTATTTCTATTTCAGGGATGGGACAGCAACGTCAGGTATTGTCTAAAAACTTCTCTACATTAGGATTGGAAAACAATACAATTAACAACTTGGTATTGTATCCAAACCCTTCGAATGGTGAATTTACTGTTTCAGGTGAATTTGCAAAAGGAACTGTAGAAGTAATTGACCTTGCAGGAAGAACGGTTTATTCATCTGAAGTAAATGCAGGTGCTTCTGTGAAGCTGAACGACGTAAAAAGTGGAATGTATACTGTAAAGGTGATTGCTGACGGCAAAGCTTCAGTACAAAAAATTACGATTAAATAATCTGATAATTTAATAGTTACTAAGAGGGGGTCGCAAGATCCCTTTTTTTATTTCTGTAATTTAATAACTGATAAACCGCTTTTTATTTTCTTCAGAAGGAATGACACAAAATGTCCCCCCGATTCTTTTTCTGCGACGGGCAATGAAATCATACATCCGATTTGTAATACATGTCGGTAAAATAGAAAACATACGTAAAGGTTGACAGTACCACTTCAGATAAGGTATAATTCTGAATGCAGCTTCTGATTTTTCATACAAGCAATTTTTCTCAAAAAAGTAAACCGTTGTCAGATCGGGTAGAGGGAACTGATGTGACTGGAAGTAATTGACAGCAAATTCAGATTGCAAAGCGGAAAAGTAGATGGCGGAGTTGCGTTCATGTTTCAGTACAAACTGAATGCTGCGATTGCACAAACCACACTCCCCGTCATAGAAAATAATTGTATTTAAAACCGTGTTGTCCATTTCCCTCGGATCCGTTCAAAAATGATAACAATGATACGGAAAAATGACCGTTAAATTCTCATGGATTGTTTATAATTGATTCGTTTAAAAGAATTCCTATCTCAATTCTATTTGTTACCTTTGCCCTCTTAAAATAAAAAGTATGGGAAAGCTAAAGAAACAGGATGCATTGGATTATCACTCATCAGGGAGACCTGGTAAAATAGAGGTTGTTCCAACAAAACCGTATACTTCTCAACGTGATTTGTCATTAGCGTATTCTCCGGGTGTAGCAGAGCCGTGCTTAAAAATAGCCGAAGACCGTGAGGATGCGTATAAATATACTTCGAAGGGTAACTTAGTTGCTGTAATATCAAACGGAACAGCTGTTCTGGGGCTTGGAGACATTGGTCCGGAGGCATCAAAACCAGTAATGGAAGGAAAGGGATTGTTGTTTAAAATCTTTG
The DNA here is from genome assembly GCA_002409405.1 of Flavobacteriales bacterium UBA5422. Lineage (GTDB taxonomy): Bacteria > Bacteroidota > Bacteroidia > Flavobacteriales_D > Crocinitomicaceae > Taishania. Next base: position 39,937 of record DHNG01000029.1, read on the forward strand.
CAGATATTGACGTGTTTGATATTGAGGTGGATGCAAAAGATACGGAATTGTTCATTCAAACCGTAAAAGCAATTGCACCAACATTCGGAGGAATTAATCTGGAAGACATCAAAGCGCCGGAGGCATTTGAAATTGAACGAAGATTAAAGGAAGAATTGGATATTCCTGTTATGCACGATGACCAGCATGGAACAGCAATCATTTCATCCGCAGCTTTGCTGAATGCACTGGAATTAGCCAGAAAGAAAATAGAAAAAGTTAAAATAGTTGTATCCGGAGCCGGAGCTTCAGCCTTATCATGTGCACGTTTATACCATGCACTTGGCGCAAAATTAGAAAACATCTACATGTATGATTCCAAAGGATTGATTCATGCCGGGAGAACAGATCTGGATAGCAATAAACAAGAGTTTGCCGTTCATAAAAGAGATACTGAATTTGCAGATGCGTTTAAAAAAGCAGATGTATTCCTGGGACTTTCCAGAGCGGGGCTCGTAAACAAAGAGATGATCAAAAGCATGGCGAAAGATCCGATCGTTTTTGCACTTGCAAATCCGGAACCTGAGATTTCATACAAGGAAGCGACAAGCACGCGAATGGACATCATCATGGCAACCGGTCGTTCTGATCATCCGAACCAGGTAAACAATGTATTGGGATTTCCGTTCATTTTCAGAGGAGCACTGGATGTAAGAGCAACAACAATCAACGAAGCAATGAAGCTGGCAGCTGTTCATGCGATTGCTTCCCTTGCAAAAGAAACAATTCCCGAAGAAGTAATCGAAGCGTACAATGAAAAATCAATTTCGTTCGGACGTGAATCCATTATTCCAAAGCCGCTGGACCCGCGTTTGATCTATTATGTGGCACCGGCAGTAGCGAAAGCTGCAATGGAGTCAGGAGTGGCAAAAGAACCGATCACGGATTGGGATGCGTATGAAATGGAACTGAAAAACCGATTGGGGTTGGATAATAAATTGATCAGAAACCTAACGGATAAAGCACAACAAAACCCGAAACGTGTTGTTTTTGCGGAGGCAGATAACATCAAAATATTAAAAGCAGCTCAAACATCGAGCGAAGAAGGAACGGCATACCCGATTTTATTAGGAAATACGGAAGTCATTAA
>DHNG01000029.1:41186-65951 GCA_002409405.1 Flavobacteriales bacterium UBA5422
AAATACGGAAGTCATTAAAAAACTCATTGACGAATATAGCCTGGACTTTAATGATGTAACGATCATTGATCCGAAATCAAAAGAAGAATTGGAGAGAAGGACGTGCTACGGGAAAAAATTCTTTGAAAAACGCAAACGAAAAGGTGTTACTGAGTTTGAAGCAATTCAGCTCATGCGCGAACGCAATCACTTTGGAGCAATGATGGTTGATAACGGAGATGCGGATGCAATGATTTCCGGGTTGACACGAAACTATCGCTCTGTTGTTCGTCCTGTCATTCAGGCAATCGGACTGGAAAAAGATGTGAATACCGTAGCGGGAATGTACATCCTGAACACGAAACGAGGACCGCTGTTTTTGGCAGATACTACGATGAACCTCAATCCTACGGCTGAGGAAATTGCAGAGATTACTGCCAATGTAGCGAAGACAATGCGGAAGTTCAAAATTACACCGCGCATCGCATTACTGGCGTATTCTAACTTTGGTTCCTCACCAGGAGAAGATTCTGAAAAAATGTCGAGAGCGACCGGGATTTTGCATCAGAAATATCCGAATTTGGTAGTAGACGGGGAATTACAGGCAAACTTTGCTTTGAACAGTGATCTGATGAATGAAAAATTCAGCTTTTCATTGTTGGCCAATAAGCAGGTAAATACACTGATTTTTCCGAACCTTTCATCAGGAAATATTGCCTACAAATTGTTGCAGGAAATTACAGAGGCGGATGCAATCGGACCAATTCTGATCGGGTTGAAAAAATCAGTACACGTACTGCAAATGGGAGCTTCTGTACGGGAAATCATCAACATGGTCAAAGTTGCTGTCGTTGACGCTGGAAATAAATAAGACATGATTACGCACCTGAATGGAAAACTAGCTGAAAAAAATCCCACGAATATTGTTGTAGAATGCAACGGGGTTGGCTACTTTGTGAATATATCTCTTAATACATTCTCCGGACTCGGGAGCAATGAAGCAATTCGTATTTATACCAAACTCATTGTACGTGAAGACGCACATGTGTTGTATGGATTTGCTACCACAGAGGAACGCGCGATGTTTGAACACCTGATTTCTGTTTCCGGAATAGGACCGAATACAGCTATGATCATGCTTTCATCGTTGGTTCCGGAAGAAATTGCACATGCAATTCAGGTAGAAGATGTGCGTACAATCCAAAGTATTAAAGGCATTGGAGCTAAAACGGCTCAGCGTGTAATTATCGATTTGAAGGACAAAATGTTAAAAATGAACTTTTCAACTGAAAATATATTTGTCCAGAACAATACAAACCGATTTGATGCGTTAACAGCATTGGTTTCGCTCGGCTTTGACAAAAAATCTGCTGAAAAGGCAATTGATAAAGTGACACAGGACGATGACTCCGTTGAAAAAATAATTAAAGAAGCGTTGAAAATATTATAAGTGTTGAAAAATAAGGCACATCATCTACTTATGGGAAAAACTGTAAGAATCATTTTCTTGATTCAGTTTGTACTTGTATTATCAAATTTGAAAGCTCAGGATACATTGCGTTATCCAATCCCTCCAACATTTGACCCTACTCAGACGCAGCAAAACAGCTTCGACCTGGGAGATCCGTCTTCTGTTCAGCAGACGATTGTATACGATCCTGTGACGGGTACATATGTTTTTAAAGAAACAATCGGTGCTTCAGGAATGGACTACCGCCCACCTTCCATGATGACATTGGAGGAATACCTGGAATACGAACGGAAAAAATCAATTCAGGATAACTGGAAAGATCGCATTGATCAGCAAACAGCAGACAGTCAGCCATTTGCTTTGCCAATAAAAATTGACAATAAATTATTTAAAAGTTTCTTCGGGTCGGATCAGATTACGATCAAGCCACAAGGAACTGTAGAAATAGGACTGGGAGTTAACTCTTCCCGTTATGACAACCCGCTTCTTCCTGTTAAACAGAGAAGAATTACCCGTTTTGACTTCAACCAGAACATCAATTTTAGTGTGGTCGGACAGATCGGTACCCGAATGAAATTGGGGATGAGTTATAACACACAGGCCAATTTTGAATTCGATAATGTTACAAAACTAGAATACAACGGAGACGAAGATCAGATTATACAGAGTATCGCGTTAGGAAACGTATCACTCGACCTTCCTACCACGTTGATTCCAAGTTCTAAAACTCTTTTTGGTGCAAGTACCAAATTGAAATTCGGACGGACAACAGTCGATTTGATTGCAGCTTCATCAAAAGGGCAACGAAAAGAAATTAAAGTGCAAGGAGGGGCACAAAAACAAACCTTTGAACTCTCAGCCGATCAGTACGAAGCGAACCGCCACTACTTCCTGAACTTTTACCACCGGAACAATTATGATGAAGCAATGAAAACATTGCCAATCGTTAACTCTGGAATTAACATCTCGCGGATTGAAGTATGGGTAACCAACCGTACAAATACGACGGAAAATACAAGAAATATTGTTGCATTCACAGACTTGGGGGAAGGACTTGTTGAAAATGTAGAAGGAACGCCAGGAGGATATCCGGCTATTCCGGGACCCAACCCCTTGCCGGATAACGATATGAACGCATTGTATCAATGGGCTGCAGCACAGCCGGGTATCCGGAATTTTTCAGGCGCGGTAGCAACATTGGCATCACAGCCTGTCGCTCCGGGGCCGTTTACACAATCCATTCACTACGAAAAAGTAGAAAGTGCCAAGAAATTAAATGACGCAGAATTTACCTATAACGCCCAGCTCGGGTTTATATCCGTTAATATTCCGCTCAACAACGATGAAGTATTAGCTGTAGGATACGAATATACATACAGAGGACAAACATATCGTGTGGGTGAATTGTCAACAGACGGAGTTGAGGGAACAGATGCCTTGATCCTGAAATTATTGAAGCCAACCATGACCAATCCTGTCAACAAGTTGTGGGATTTGATGATGAAAAACGTTTATTCATTAGGTGCCTATCAGGTTGACCAAGTTGGATTTCGATTGGATATCTTGTACAATAACCCGGAAAACTCACTGTACATCCCGTTCTTCCCGCAAGATGGATTGGATGATCGACAAATTGTGACATTGTTGGAAATGGATAAACTCAATCAGATGGGACAACCTTTCTCTGATGGGGTCTTTGACTATGTTCCAATGACACAGAGCGGAAGTCGTTTTGAAAACGGAGGTACCATTAATCCGAGAAACGGACGGGTTTATTTTACAACGGTAGAACCATTCGGGAAGGTGCTTGCACAGAAACTCATCGATGCGAATATTCCTCAAACTACCGTCGACAGACTTGCATTTACGGAATTATACGATTCAACAAAGACAGCTGCACAACAAATTCCTTCGAAAAACAGATTCTTGTTCCGGGGAGAATACCAATCGTCTGTGACAGGTGACATTCCTCTCAACTCATTAAACGTTCCGGAAGGTGCTGTTTCTGTTACTGCAGGAGGAGTTAAATTGACAGAAGGGACTGATTATACGGTTGATTACAACTTAGGACGCGTACGGATTTTGAACGAAGGTCTTTTGGCTTCTAATCAGGAAATCAAAGTTTCCGTTGAGAGTAATTCTGCATTCGGATTTCAATCAAAATCATTATTCGGTGCACGCGTCGCCCACCGGTTTAGCCAGGACTTTAATGTCGGTGCTACCTGGATGCGTATGATGGAGCGTCCGGTGACCCAAAAGATAGATATCGGTAATGAACCGTATAAAAATAACATTATTGGATTTGATGTTCAATACCGTACGGAACTTCCTTTCCTGACGAAATTAATCGATAAATTACCGGTTATTTCGACCAAAGAAAAATCAATCCTGACATTTTCCGGAGAATTTGCGCATTTGATTCCGGGACAACCCAGAGCAATCAGTAGTTCCGGTATTTCATATGTAGATGATTTTGAAGGCTCGCAAAGTACCATCGATCTGACAAGCTTGAATGCATGGTATATGGCGTCCGTGCCAATGGGACAACCGAGTTTATTCCCTGAAGCAGCAGGTTTGGGACTTACAAAAACCTTCAACCGTTCTAAAATTGCCTGGTATCGGATTGACAACATTTTCTACGGACAAAATTCCAATACCCCTCAACACATTGCTAATGACCCAATGGTCAATTCTGATAGTCGAACGAGAAATGTAATCTATAAGGACGTATTTCCATTGCAACAACAACAATATGGAGCAATACCAAACCTGCAGTTGCTGGAAGTCGCTTATTACCCGAAAGAAAGGGGAATGTATAACTACGATACAACGGGATTTGTAGACGCAGACGGGTTGTTTACCAATCCGCAGGATCGATGGGGAGGAATAATGCGTGCCATGACAACAACAGATTTTGAGTTGGCAAATATCGAATACATTCAGTTCTGGGTATTGGACCCGTTTAACCAGGATGCGGAAGATGCAAATCCGAACACATTCATGACAGGAGGAGATTTGTATTTTAACTTAGGGAACATTTCAGAAGATATTTTACCGGATTCCCGCAAAAGTTACGAAAACGGATTGTCTCCGAGCAACAGCCCGGGACTCAATGATATGGATACCACTGATTGGGCACAAATTCCGAATGCACAGGTCACAGTCAACGCGTTTGATAATAACCCACAGTCACGAATCAACCAGGATGTTGGTTTGGATGGATTTAATAATGCGAGCGAACAGGTACAATTTGCCAATTACCTGGCTTGGGTAAACGGAAATTCTACATTATCTGCAGCAGCAAAAGCACGAATGATTGCCGATCCTTCTTCAGATGATTACAACTACTACCTGGATGACAACTATGATCAACAACAATTAGGTGTGTTGGAACGGTATAAGAAATACAACGGAATGGAAGGAAATTCCCCGACTCCGGAAATGTATGATACCATGAATGTCAATGGATATAGTACTGTTGGTCCGCGTCTGGACCCGGACCGGGAAGATATCAACCAGGATAACAACCTGCAGGAAACAGAAAATTATTTCCAGTATAAAATCAGTCTGAGACCTCAGGACATGGTTGTCGGAACGAATTACATTACGAATAAACAAGAATTTGAAAAGGGAAATAATGTTAAAGAATATTGGTACCAATTTAAAATTCCGGTTCGTGATTTCTCTTCCCGAATCAATGGAATCGTAGATTTTCGTTCCATTCGGTTTATGCGGATGTTCCTGAAAGATTTTGACGAAGAAGTGTTGTTGCGTTTTGCAAAACTGGAATTGGTGCGCGGAGAATGGAGGAGGTATTTGCAGGACTTGAGTCAGCCGGGGGAAGGAGTCGTAACAGACCCGAACCTGACAAGCTTTGATATCGGTGCGGTAAACATTCAGGAAAACTCTGACAGATCGCCAATCAAATACATTATTCCTCCGGGGATCCAACGGGAAATAGATCCTTCTCAGCAGGTACAGCGTCAGATGAATGAGCAATCATTGACATTGGAAGTATGTGGTTTGCAAGATGGAGACGCAAGAGCTGCATACAAAAATGTAACATTTGATGTGCGTGGTTACAAGAAAATGAAATTGTTTGTTCACGCTGAATCAATGGTGAATCAGATTCCGATTGATAATGAAGACCTGACTGTATTTGTCCGGTTGGGAACAGACTTTACCGAAAATTATTATGAATACGAAGTCCCGTTGACAGTGACAGCAGCTCAGGCCACTCTAGATACGGATGTATGGCCGGAAGCAAATAACATTGAAATCGTATTCGATGATTTCACAAAACTAAAGCAAAAAAGAAACAACCTGATTGAAGGAGGAAGTTCCACGCTTTCCTATAATTTAGAATACAGTGAACCGGATCCGAATTATGGAAACAAGCGTATTCGTGTAAAAGGAAATCCAAACTTTCAGGGAATTAAAACCATTATGATCGGGGTGAGAAACCCGAAAAATAATGCAGCTAATCCATGGCAGGACGATGGAATGGCACATTGTGGAATCATCTGGGTGAATGAATTGCGATTAACAGACTTCGTTTCAGAAGGAGGTTCGGCAGCAATTGCCCAAATGCAGATTCAGGGAGCAGATTTCTTTAATATTTCTGCATCCGGAAGCTATTCCGGTTATAACTGGGGGGCAGTCGATAGCCGCGTTCAGGAACGTCAACGGGATCAGCGAATCAATGCGAATTTTAATTCCAACTGGCAATTAGGACAGTTTTTCGGTAAAAAATTCGGACTGTCACTGCCGTTTTTCTTTGGGTACTCCATCGGTGTGATTAACCCGGAATTCGACCCGTATAACCCGGATATTAAATTATCAGATTACGGAGGAGAGGAAAGAAGAAGAAGAGCAAAAGAGGGACAGGATTTTACAGAACGCATTTCATATAACTTTACAAATGTCAGAAAACAACTGGCACCGGGAGCGAAACCTGCATTCTGGAGAATTGCCAACTGGTCGGCTTCCTATTCATATTCTGAAGATTTAAAACGCGATTTTAATATCAAGTACGATCGTACGCGCATTTGGTCAGGAAACCTGAACTATAACTACACATTCCAGGCAAAACCTTGGGAACCGTTTAAAAATGTCTTCAAAAAAGACAAGCTCAAAAAGTCAAAATGGCTGGCGTTGGTGCGTGATGTGAATTTATATTACCTTCCTAAGAACTTCAGTTTCTCGAACGATGTATTAAGAAGCTATAACGAGCGTCAGGTGAAAAATAATATTGTTCCGGATTATGAATTCCAACCGGTTTATATCAAGCGATTTACCTGGAACAGAAGTTATAATTTAGGATACGATATTACCAAAAATTTAAAACTGACGTTTACAGCCAATAACCGGGCAATCTTCGAAGAAGCAGATGGTCAGGTTGACAGAAAAGAAAATCCGAATTTATATAGAGAGTTTAAAGACTCCATCCGTACACAGATGGCGACATTTGGAAAAACGGTTGATTACACACATAATTATAACATCAATTATACGTTGCCACTGAATAAAATCCCTGCATTGGATTGGACCACGGCGACAATTACCTATGGTGGTACTTATAACTGGCAACGAGCTCCTCTTGCACAGACAGAATTTGGAAATACGATACAAAATAACAGAACAATCAACGCGCAGACACAGCTGAATTTTACGAATCTGTACAACAAACTGCCGTTTTTTAAGAAAGTACTCGCAGATGGAAATGTGCTGAGAAATACAGCTTCGGCAAGAGGAAGGGCAACTACAGATGGTGCCAAACCGGAAACTTCGTCGACAAAGCAGCCTAAAAAAGAACCTTCCATTGAAGAAAAATACCCGAAACCTGTTCCGCCGAAACCGGAAGAGGAGATGACAGAAAAGGAAAAGAAAAAATGGGACAAGGTTATCAAACGATGGGAACGAAAGGTAGAACGTGCGAAAAAACGAAAAGACAAAGTTCATCCTGTTACCGGATTCTTTGCCCGTTTGGTAATGTCTGTGAGAAATGTGGGAGGTACGTACACGCAAAATAATGGTACATTACTACCGGGATATGCACAAGAGACCAGAATTCTAGGATTTGACTCCGGGTTTGATGCTCCGATGAGCGGATTTATTTTCGGTAAACAACGATACAGTGTAACCGGAAAAGATACCGGATTTGACTTTGCGCGGACAGCTGCTCAGAATGGATGGTTGGTGCAAAATGAGAACATCAACAGACAGTATACGAACACGCATGTTCAAAACATTACGATTCGTGCCGGTTTAGAACCGTTGAAGGATTTGACGATTGAGCTGACAGCGAACAGAACGTATGGAAATAGTTCAACAGAGTTCTTCCGATGGAATTCACTGACAAATTCATATGAAGGTCAGAGCCGGGTTGATATTTCCCAGTTGACATACACCAATGTATCGATCGGTTCCGCATTTGCGGCTCTTGGAGATAATTATAGTTCAAATGTCTTCCAAAAATTATTGGATAACAGAAAAGAAGTTTCCAGGTTAGTCGGTTCGCAAAATTCAAATGCGACTCAGCTTGGTTCGGGGTATTATTCGGGATACAACGGAAGTCAACAAGACGTGTTGATCGGAGCATTCTTAACATCCTATACAAACAGGAAAGTGAATGATAAAAATATCAACCCGATCAAAAACGTTCCGCTTCCGAACTGGTCAATCAATTACAACGGATTGTCCAAAATGGAATTCATGAAAAAATACGTACGTACGTTTGTGATCAAACACGCATATACATCAACAGTGTCCATTTCAGGAATGCAAACAAATCTGAATGCCATTTTTGATGGAAACGACAACCCGACCGCGTTGGACATCAACAATAATTACATCACGAGAATGCAGGTACAAAACGTAACGATGTCAGAACGTTTTAACCCGTTGATTGGTTTCGATGCAACGTGGTTGATCAAAAAGCAAGGATTGATTACGAAGTTTGAAATCTCGAAAGACAGAAGTTCTACTCTGTCTCTGAATAACAATCAGGTTACAGAAGTATTGGGAACAACATATGTGATTGGTACGGGATATAAATTCTCACAAGTGAGGTTACCAATCAAAAATCTGAAACCAAGCGATATGAACTTGCGGATAGATTTCTCGCTTCGCGATAACCTGACAGTGATCAGAAAAGTGGTTGAGAATACAAACCAGGCTACAGCAGGTCAGAAAGTAATGTCGATTAAAGGTTCAATCGATTACAACGTAGGACGATTCTTAATTCTTCAGTTGTATTATGATCAGGTAATCAATACACCGAAGATTGCGACATCGTATCCGACAGGTAACATGAGTACAGGTATCAAACTTAGATATAACCTTGCAGGGGTTCAGTAATTAGGAATCCTAAGATTATTAATTATTAAATGTGTTAATTTTTCGATAAATTGCGGATAATTTTCAAAATAGTTTATTTTTGTAGTTCTATTAATTTTTATATTACCTTATAACATGAAAAAAATTATATTCTCTTTAGGTTGTTTTCTGGCTGTAGGTGCTTCTTATGCTCAGGTAAACAATACAAAAGCTAATGCTGACCAAACACCTCATAAATTGGTTGTCAATAGTGAGTTAGATAACTATAAGGCTTCTGCTCCTAATAATGGTGCTCAAAAAGCTTTAGGACAAGTAGTTTGGTCTGATAATTTTTCTACAGCAGCAAACTGGACATTTGATAACAACGGACAGACAGCAGCTGATCGTGGTTGGTCTATCGGTACAAGTGGTACTGTATGGACTACAATGGCTGGTTTGTCAAATCCGATTAACTCAACTTCAGGAGGAAGCTTCGCGAAGTTGCAAAATGGAAATTACGGAACAAACACACAGGCGATCGGAGTGGTTTATACAATGACGAATACAACACCGATTAATGTGACTTCTTTAGCAGGAACAAGTCAGGTAAACCTTAAATTTGAACAGTTCGGAGCATTGTTTAACGATGCACAAGAAGTTCAGATCAGTACAGATGGAACAACATATACAACTGTTTTTTCAAATGCAGGTAGAGCAGTATTTAATGGTACAAACCCTACAGCTGTATATACAAACCCGGAAGTAATTACAGTTGATATTTCCACATACTTGGAAAGTGCTCCTGACTTAAACACAGTATTTGTTCGTTTCAGATGGACTTCACGTATCCCTACAAACACAACTCCGAATGCATGGACAACGTTTGGATGGAAAATCGATGACGTTGCAATCGTTACGAAGAATGATAATGATATTCAAATTGCATCTAGCTATTGGGGAACTGAAAACTTGAAGTATTACCAAATCCCTACAACACAAGTTTCTACAGTTGACTTTTCTGTTAACGTTAAAAATGCAGGAGGAAATGCGTTGATCAACCCAACTTTTACAGTTGAGTCTAATGGGGGAGTATGGAGTGAGTCAGGAACAGTTGCTTCAATTGCACCTAATGGAACAGATAGTTTGTTTACTACAGCTTATTCGGTTCCGAACACTGTTGGTACATACAACATTACAAGAGCACTTGTTCACGATTCAATTGATGATGATCCGACTAATAACCAATTGTCAGGTTTCTCTTTCGCGGTAACAGACCACATTTTTGCACGTGATAACGATGCAAGAGATGGTTATACATTCGTGAATGACTCAACACAATATGAAGTTGGAAACTATTTTGAACTTGCTCAAAACCAAACATTGTACGGAGTAGATGTAGTGTTGCATTCAAATTCTGATGTTAACGCTGAATTTTACGCTGTATTATACAAAGAAGTAGCAGGAGCAACATATACAGATGCAATGAATTTTATTGCAGAGACAGACATCGCACAAGTTACAACTTCAATGTTGGGACAAGTAACTACGTTAGAATTCCCTAACCCGGTAAGTTTGAATACAACAGATGTGTATTACCTGGTAGTTGTTTCAACTGATGGTTTGTTGAACATCGCTACAGGAGGAAGCTCTGAAGGATTCTCGTACTTGTGGAATAATAACACATTGGGACTTCAAAACTTGACGCCAATTATTCGTATGAACTTTGATCCTACATTAGGATTGAAAACAAACGATGAAGTATTGAACGGTGTTTCTATTTTCCCTAACCCTGCAACAGAGAAAGCAACAGTTGAATTCAACTTGGCAAATGCTTCTAACGTATCTGTTGAAGTAACAGATATTACAGGAAAAGTAGTTGAAACAATTTCTTTGTCAAATGTTGCCGCAGGAGCAAACAAGGCTGATTTGAATACTGCAGGATATGCTTCTGGAATGTATTCAGTTGTAATCAAGTCTAACGACGCTTCAGTTACAAGAAAATTAGTTGTTCGATAAGATTCGGATAAGATAAATAAATTGGAAAACCGCTGAGCAATCAGCGGTTTTTTTGTTGGTAGTAAATGTCTATTTTTGTACTATGGATGTTAAGATAGAAGAGAGTTGGAAACAGTTGTTACAACAAGAATTTGAAAAAGACTATTTTCAACAGTTGGTAGGATTTGTAAAAGAAGAATATAAAAATAATAGCACAAGTATTTTTCCTCCCGCAGGAGCTATTTTTAAAGCATTTGACGCATGTCCGGTAGACCGGCTGAAGGTTGTAATCCTGGGACAAGATCCATATCCTACCAGGGGACATGCTAACGGACTTTGTTTCTCTATTAATCCCGACGTACGCCCGTTTGCAAAAAGTCTGATTAATATTTTTAAGGAAATCGAAACAGATTTAGGTCAACCAATACCTCCAAACGGAGATTTGTCCCGCTGGGCAGAACAAGGAGTACTTCTTTTGAATTCAATTCTGACAGTTCGTGAAGGAACACCTCAAAGTCACCAGGGAAAAGGTTGGGAACGATTTACAGATGCCGTTATTCAGAAAATTTCTGATGAAAATGAAGGAGTCGTATTCATGTTATGGGGAGGCTATGCACGGAACAAAGGGAAAAATATTGACCGGACAAAACATGTTGTGTTGGAATCCGGGCATCCGTCTCCGATGAGCGCCAATCAAGGATTGTGGTTTGGAAATAAACATTTTAGTAAAGCCAACGATTACCTGCTGAAAACAGGAAAAAGTGCGATTATCTGGTAGTTAAATCGATGCGATAACCTCATCAATTGATTTATGAAGACCTTTCAGTGATAGTAATTTCTGAATCACTCTGTCTACAACTGCATCCGGACAAGAAGCTCCGGAAGTAATGGCAATAACAGGAATATCCGAAGGCATATAGTTGACGAATGCTTCCACTTCTTTTGTGTGAATGTTGAACGAATGAATTGCATCTCCTGAAATAAGTTCATGTTCATCTTTGACAAAATAGGTTGGAAATTTCTGTTCCAGTAATTCAACGAGGTGCGTGGTGTTGGAACTATTATACCCTCCGACAACAATTGCCAGATCTGCAGGTGCCTCCATCAAACCATAGGTGGCGGATTGATTGTCATTGGTGGCGTAACAAAGGGTATCACGTGTGTCTGCAATGTGTTCTCTGATCGCATGTTCTCCATGCTTTTGAATCATTACAGAACGGAGATAATCTGCAATCTCCTGTGTTTCGGTTGCAAGCATTGTCGTTTGATTTACCACACCGATTTTTTCCAGGTCGTTTGCAGGATTAAAACCGTTCGAATACCGGTTTCCGAACCGATTATCAAATACCTCCCGATCAATCTTTCCCAGAATATAGTCTCCCAATAAAGTCGCTTCTTCCATATCTTTGACAACCAACGACGGAGCAGTTGAACTACTGTGTGAAAACGTAGCACGTGTTTCTTCGTGGTTAAATTTTCCGTGAATGATGATCGTATGACCGTCTTGTCCTAACTTTTCAGAACGATTCCAAACTTTCTCAACAAACGGGCACGTTGTATCATATTGCTCAATATTCAATCCGATGGCTGTCAGTCGGTTCATGATTTCAAGAGTCGTACCGAACGCAGGAATAATTACCACATCGGAAGGTGTCAGTTCTTCCCATGCAATTAATTGATTGCCTTTCGTATCCTGAAGGAATTGCAACCCGTGATTTAACAGGTCTTCATTGACGCCGGGATTGTGGATCATCTGACTTAGCAAAAAAATACGTTTGCCGGGATTTTCGTAGATTGCTCTGTAAGCGATTTCAATGGCATTTTCAACTCCGTAGCAAAATCCAAAATGACGGGCAATGTAAAATTTGATGGAACCAAAATCCAGTAATGTCGGCAAGAAATCCTTTTTTCGCGGATCTAGTTCTTTCCGTATTGTTTTTACCCTACTGATAATGGGCGAACGATAATATTCCGGAATGTCAAAACGTTTCATTGCATATCAAAGGTAATTAATTTCATTGAAAATAATCTGCACAAAGAGGCAGAACAACCATCGTGTGGGAAAAATAGTTTGCAAGACCGATATTTCAATCGATTATGTATCTTCGGAGCATGGAATTAACTCGAAAACAGAAATTAAACTATTTGTTTAGTCTGCCTGTTATTGTGGCTGCACTAGGTTATTTTGTAGATATCTACGACTTATTATTGTTCTCAATTGTCCGGCTACCAAGCCTTCACAGCATGGGACTGGACGTGGATGCATACGGCACCATGATTTTGAACTGGGAGAAAACCGGTTTATTGCTTGGCGGAATTCTCTGGGGTGTTTTTGGTGATAAGAAAGGACGCTTATCTGTTCTATTCGGTTCCATTTTGGTGTATTCACTGGCAAATATTGCCTGCGGATTGCTGCCTCATGTTAATTTCATGGAGAAACAAAACGCGTATGCATTGTTTCGCTTCATTGCAGGATTGGGATTGGCAGGTGAGTTGGGAGCAGGAATCACGTTGGTTTCGGAATCGTTGCCAAAAGAATTACGGGCAATCGGGACGTCACTTGTTGCTGGTTTTGGATTAATGGGAGCCGTTGTTGCAAGTTTAACAGCCGATCTGGCCAGCGATTGGACCATTTCTTATTTCATCGGAGGTGGTTTGGGATTGATGTTACTGATCCTGAGAATTGGTGTTGTAGAATCGGGAATTTATAAAGGAATTGAAAAAAACAAATCAGTTGCCAAAGGGAACTTTTTTTCCTTTTTTACCAATTACAACCGTTTTGTCAGGTACATGAAATGTATCTCAATTGGTTTCCCTACCTGGTTTTGCATCGGAATTTTGGCGGTTTTCGCCAACCAATTTGGTCCTGCATTGGGAATCAAGGGAGAAATTGACCCGGGTAAGGCGATCATGTGGGCATATGTTGGAATTTCTGTAGGAGATTTTGCCAGCGGGTTTATCAGCAATTGGTTGCAGTCCAGAAAAAAGGCTATTTTTTACATGATGCTGTTTACGGTTGTAGGTGTTATCCTGATGCTGTTCGGAGCTGCTAAAACGGTCAATATGTACTATTTCTTTTGTGTCTGGCTGGGACTGGGAACCGGTTATTGGGCTTTGTTTGTGACAATGGGAGCTGAACAGTTCGGAACCAATATCCGTGCTACCGCAGCGACAACGATTCCCAATATGGTGCGCGGAGCACTGATCCTGATGATTTTTCTGTTTAATTCATTTAAACCTTCAGTAGGAGTGATTTGGGCGGCGGTTGTTGTGGGAGTACTATCGTTCGGATTCGGAATCTATTCCACACTGACAGTTGCAGAAACGCATAATAAAGACCTTGATTATACCGAATAAAAGGAGGTTGTTAACGGTGATTATTTAGTAACTTTAACAAGGAGATGACTACCGTTTCAATCAGTTTTAGCATTTTTGTAGTATGGAATTATTGAACTTTATTTTTCGTTTAGGAGTGGTATTTGCCATCTTTGGTTTCATCTGGGGACTGATTCAGGTCGGTATCCGGTTATTGACAATTGGCAGACAACGACAAACAGCAGAGATTTATATTCTCAAAGCTGTCCAGTACCTGTTGCTCGTCAATGTAACCTTTCTGATTTGTTATGACCAGAACATACAAGGATTGGATGTGACCAGTCAATTGGTCTTTGGAAGTATCATTTTACTGATGTACTTCATGGGGAAATTCCAAAACCGGAAAAACAAGCAGCAACTCTTTAAACTCTATACAAACGGGATGCTTCAATCAGATTTTGGATTTAATGTACGTGCAGAAATTGCAGTGATCGTTATGTCTCTTGCCGTATTTGTACTGTTTTGGTTCTACCCGCAATGGGCGGAAAATCCAGTATCACTTTGGTTTCAGTCCAGCATTCTCAACATTGAAGACACACCAATTTTTGGCTTCATCTTTAAAGTAATCGGGTTCTTTTTCCTGTTGAATATTTTAATAAAAGTCATCAACTCCATCATGATGCTGTTGTCGGGAAGAGCGTTTCAGAATAATCAACGTTCCGATAACAGAAAGGATGATAATCACTTTGATGATTTCGAAGAAATCAATTAATCAGGTATGAATTTCATTGATATCCTGTTTCTGATCCCGATCGGGTATGCTGTGTACAAAGGATTTAAAAACGGTTTCATCATTGAAGTCTGTACATTGCTGGCATTGCTTGTGGGAATCTATGCCGGAATTCATTTTTCAGACGGAACAGCCAACCTGCTAAAAACCAGTTGGAACATTCACTCAGAATATTTACCCGTGATTGCCTTTACCATTACCTTCCTGGGGGTGGGTGCATTGGTGTTTTTCGGCGGAAAAATGCTGGAAAAAGTGGTGGATATTGCCAATCTGACGCCATTGAATAAATTTCTGGGGATTTTATTTGCATTGATAAAGATCTTCTACTTGCTGAGTGTGTTTATTGTACTGTTAGAATCGTACGATGAAAAAGGCGATTTTATCAAAGAAGAAACAAAACAAGATTCATTGTTATACGAACCGGTTAAAAATCTTTCGTTAACGACCATTCCACGGATCAAGGAAAGTACCATCTTCCTCACCAATTCATTAAAAGCGGAGCAAGACTCTACCGGATTATCCGTACAGGATATTCTGCGTGCCAAGGAAATTGCAGATAGTCTGGGAATAGATGCCAATGATGCAATGGAATTGAAACGTATTCATGACGAATACTCCCAAAAATAAACGGATACATTAGTAACGTTTGCCGGAATAAAAAATATTCCTAACTTAGATCTAATCAAATAGCTACTTATGAAAAAAAGATTACTAATCTCTTTACTGACTCTTAGTACTGTTTCGTTCGGACAGGAAACACTTTTTCAGGATAATTTTGAATCTGGAGCATCCAATTGGACCTTAAACGGAGGTACTGGCGACAATGCGTGGATTGTCAACAACGCATACCAGGGAATTACTACACCGATCTCAATTCCTGATACACCCAATCAACCGGCTGGAATAAATAACTCGCCGCAATCCTATTACTTACACATTTACAGCAGTACTTACGGACCGATGTTTGGAGCATTGAACGCCAATTTTGTAGCAGGAATCAATTCCAACCAGGATGCTGTTCAGATGAATAGTGTTTCCACAACAGGGAAAACAGATGTTACATTCAATTACTGGTACGTGTGTGCAGGAGCTGCCGGTGTAAGTGAAGGAAAAGTGTATTATTCTGTTGATAATGGTACCAACTGGGTATTACTGGCAACGCATTCAGGCGTCACAAACTGGACGCAGGCAAGTCATTCACTTCCTGCCTGGAATAATCAAAGTACATTGAAATTCAAATTCAACTGGACGAACGGAGGAACCGGGAATGATCCTTCCTTTGCAGTAGATGATGTGTTACTTACTGCAGAAAACGTCGGCGCCGCTACCGAAATTACAAACGTTACACTTTCAGACAGTAATCCGTGGTGTGAAAGTATTATGAAGACGATGGATGTTTCCTTTACCGCTTCAGGAACATACCAGTCAGATAACGTTTTTTACGTAGAATTATCAGATGGTTCGGGAAACTTTACCGCTCCTGAAATTATTGGTTCGTTGAGTTCTTCTTCAACAGGAACATTGACAATTCCATCAATCATCCCGGTAACTGTTTTAGCAGGATCCAATTACAGAATCAGGGTCCGCTCTACCAATGAAGTGGCTGTTAGTGCTGACAATGGAGTGGGACTGGTAATTAACCCTTTTCCAACTGTCACGTTACCGGCATTCAGTAACGTATGTGTCAATCACGCGGCATTTGCATTGACAACCGGAACACCTGCAGGAGGAGATTATTTCGGCACAGGAGTCAGTGGAAATACATTCACCCCTTCTGTAGCGGGAACAGGAACCTGGACAATCAGTTATTCATATACAGATGCCAATAATTGTGTGAATACAACTTCCGCTTCAATTGTTGTGGATGCATGTTTGAGTATAGAAACCGTTGCAGCAGAAGTTATTTCTGTTTACCCCAACCCTGTAATCGATAAATTATACATTGACGGAACAGGGGTAAAAAAAGTTGTAATTTATGACCTGCTGGGGAAAGAAGTGATTACATTTGGAAAAACACAAACTTCGTACGACCTGAATGCATTGAACAGGGGGACGTATTTTGTGAAAGTAATCACAGAGAATTCAGACAAAACATTCAAAGTACTGGTAAAATAATACAACTTATGGTTGTATCAGCTCCAATACATCTTTCAAATCAGAGACCGGTGGAAGACATCCATCGGTTTCTGAGCAAATATAGAACAGGTTTTGTGCTGTATTTTTGTGTTTTCCCAATGGAATTACCTCTGAATTGTATGCTGTAATTGTATAAGGAGCATATATCTGCTGCCATTCGGATAATCGTTCTCCGGAGGTGTCACCCGAAACAACAACCTCGTAGAAACGATTGGTGTTGTTGAGTAAGAGTATCGCCCAGTTACTATATCCGGAACCATATTGCTCCATTCCATCGTACAGGTTCATCAATTGTTGGCGCGCATCTTTGAGCCATTCCTGTTGTTCAAACAAATGTCCCAGGTTCCACAGGTTGTTGGCCATGATGGAATTGCTTGCAGGGATAACATTGTCGTTGATGTCCATTTTTCGGGCAATGAGCGTGGTGCTGTCAGGTGTAAAATAAAACATCTTACTTTCCGGATGTTGGAAATGACTAATTGTATACATTGTCAATTGCTGTGCCTTCAGGAGGTATTCTTCATCGGCAGTGATTTCATAGAACCGGGTGAATGCCTGAATGACAGTTGCATAATCCTCTAAAAATCCGTCAATTGTACTTGTACCGTTCTTTCGTGTTCTGTAAAGTGAAAAATCAGATTTCAGTTGATGTGTTGCAATCCATCGGACGATTTTGTGAGCCAGGTGTTTGTATTCCTCTTCTCCGAAAGCGGCATAGGCATCACACAGGCCTGTTACCAACAATGCATTCCACGAGGTCAATGACTTATCATCAATGCCCGGGAATACACGTTTTTTGCGTTCATTTCGAAGCAATTCGTTAACAGTAGCAATGCGTTCTTCCAGTTGTGTTTCACTCAACTTGTACTTTAGCATTAGTTCTTTATCAGAAAGGACACGTAGCGGAATGTATTTCCCTTCTTCCCAATGCCCTCTCGCATTGAAACTATACAAATCGGAAGCAAATGCAAAATTATCTGACAATACATCTTGATATTCTTTGAGTGTCCAGCAATAATATTTTCCTTCTTCTCCCTCGCTGTCTGCATCAATGGCAGAATAGTAACAACCTTCAGGATGAATCATTTCCCGTTGCAACCATTCAATTGTCTGTACAACGATGCGTTTATACAGTGGTTTTTTGAATACTTTGTATGCCTGTGAGTAAAGCGAGATTAATTGTGCATTGTCGTAGAGCATTTTTTCGAAGTGCGGAACTTTCCACAGCATGTCTACAGCATAGCGTGCAAAACCTCCACCAACATGATCGTAGATTCCGCCCATAGCAATTTTGTCCAGGGTTAGTTCCACGTGTTTTAGCACCTGTTCATCTGAAAACCGGGTACCGTATTGCAGCAAAAAGGAGTAATTATTAGGCAGCGGGAATTTCGGGGCCCGTGCATTTCCTCCTTCAATGGTATCAAATTGTCGTTTCCATCGCGTTACCAGTTCATGGAGTTTTTGTTGCTCAAACGGAGTTGCTTCCTGAGGAATAGCAATCAATTCGCTGTTAACGATCCCTTCGTGTAACCTGGCTGCATATTCTTCCGCTTTTTCGAGGTCGTTGGCAAATAAATGCTGTAATGAGCTCAGGATATTCTTCCATTGTTCTTTCGGAAAATACGTTCCTCCGTATAACGGTCGCCCGTCCGGAAGGGTAAAACAATTCAACGGCCAGCCTCCGCGTTGCGTCATCAATTGAACCGCAGTCATGTATACCTGATCCACGTCCGGTCGTTCTTCCCTGTCCACTTTTACATTGATAAAGTATTCGTTCATGAGTTTTGCAACTTCTTCGTCCTCAAAACTCTCGTGTTCCATCACATGGCACCAATGACAGGCAGAATACCCGACACTGATAAGCACGAGTTTGTTCTCTCGTTTTGCCTTTTCAAATACTTCTTCACTCCAGGGAATCCAGTTGACCGGATTGTACGCATGTTGTTGCAAATAGGGAGAGCTTTCGTGGATGAGGGAATTTGCCTGCTTCATCAGGTAAAAATAGGATTTAATGCTATTTCTCGTATAAATAATTTAATTTTGTTGCATGATTTATTCCGTTATAGACGTAGAAACAACAGGAGGCAGTCCGAAATCTTCCAAGATTACGGAAATTGCCATCTATCGTCATGACGGAAATCAGGTGACGGACGAATTTGTAACGTTGGTCAATCCTGAAATGTCGATTCCTGAATTTGTTTCCAACCTGACTGGAATCAGTGATGCAATGGTGGAACATGCACCTAAATTTTATGAAATCGCCAAGCAAATCATTGAGTTTACGGAGGGGACCATCTTTGTGGCACACAACGTCGGGTTTGACTATGGAATGATTCGCAGTGAGTTTCGCAGACTCGGATACGATTTTCGTTTACCGCATTTATGTACTGTTCGAGGTTCCAGGCAAATTATTCCGGGAAAAGATTCATATAGTTTGGGGAAATTGACCCGGTCATTGGGAATTGAATTGGTCGGTCGCCATAGGGCAGGAGGTGACGCGTTGGCAACGGCAAAATTGTTAAGCCTGTTGTTAGAGAAAAACAGCAATGAATTAACAGGATTAATTCAGCATGAACTCAATCCCAATTTCCTGCATCCGGCGCTCAACCTGGAAGAAGTAGAGGAGATTCCGAACCGTGCAGGGATTTATAAATTTTTTGATGAGAACAATCAATTAATTTACCTTGGAAAGAGTAAAACAATTCGTTCACATGTGGAGCAGCATCTGAAAGATACATCGACTAAAAAAAGTGCACAATGGTGCAGTGAAATCGTTCGTGTTGAATTTGAACTGACAGGAACGGATTTAATTGCTGCCATTTTGGAGCACCAGGTGAAAAAAAGTAAAAAACCAAAGTACAATAGAGCCACACGTGCAAAAATCACGACCGGTGAGGATTTGTTTTCCGGCCGGCTGAAAGAGCTGGATTTCAATGGGGAATCGTTCTATTTGTTGGGAAAGGGGAGGAATAAACAGGAAAAGAGTTTGATTTTAATTGAAAACGGAAGTTTCTCAGGATATGGATTTGCACCGTTTCATATGAACAGACTCAGTCCGTTGTTCTGGAAGCGATTTATTTCTTACTCTTCTGAAGATGAGATGATTCAGCGAATGATTGCCAGTCACATCAAGAAGAACAAATCGGAAAAAATAATGGTCTAACTCATTGAGCGGAGACAATGAATCATTGATTAATGAACGTGTATCGTCTCATAAGGAACGGTTATATTTGTCAACAGGTACTAACATATAATACAGATGAAAATAACATTTATTCAGATTCTATTGGTAGCAATTTTGTCATTTTTTCTGGCAGCATGCAAGAACAACGAACCAACGGAAAAAGAAAAAGAAGCAGCTGGGATTAAATCCCCGAAACAGGATACGTATGACGATCCGAAACTGCCTTTTGATCAACGGCTGAAACACTACATTGAAGGAAAATTGAGCACGCGCCCCAATGAAGATTACCGTTTAAAAATCTACGAGGAACACCTCAATGATGATGGTAAAATGGATATGGTAATCACTGTTAACCGTCTTGAAAATGCCATTAAAACAGCAGAAGAGAAGCACCTGGTAACAAAATCGGCAACTGTTGGGTTTTTCGGAAACCACAATCACATGTTTTATTACAGCAGTATTACAAACAAGTTTATGGGACCGTATACCATGTCGTCTACTCCCCAACGACAACTGACGATCACGTTTGAAAACATTTCTTCCGAAAATCACAAGGATATCATCGTTGATTTCCCGATCCGTAATTCTCAGTTCCGCCGCATTTATCTGATGTTGGATGATACGCCGAATTATGCGTTTCAATGGAAGCAGTACGACGGGTGGGGGACAGATAAGCTGGAAGCATATTGTTTTAAATACGAAAAAGGAACATATTCAGAAATAAAGGATATTGTCATCAACAGGGCGGTGATGAAAAATATCGGGAAAGAAGATAACTACGATACTGCTGAGCAGGAAATTACCTGTACAGATCAGTTGGTGAAACGCTTTTTCTTCAATGCTCCGGACAGAAAATATTATACGCCGAACTAAATGGAAGAATTCATTCGCATTCAAAAGACTGCACGGTATTTTTCTGAAGGAAACCCGGACGCAGGTAAGCTGCTGATCGTATTACATGGCTACGGGCAATTACCAGCGTTTTTTATTCGTAAATTTTCTGCTTTTTATCCCAATTGGCATGTTGTTGCGCCTGAAGGTTTGCACCGTTTTTACACCAATGGAAATTCAGGTAGAGTAGGAGCATCCTGGATGACAAAGGAATCCCGGGAAAGTGATATTGAAGACACTATTGGTTGGATTGGTCAACTAGTTGAACACCTGACAACTGCACGCAACTATACTGAAATTGTATTATTAGGATTTTCCCAGGGAGCAGCAACGGCTGCACGCTACTTTTATACAGGTAATCATGCCGTAAACCGGCTGATCATCTGGGCATCTGTTTTCCCCCCCGATATTGATAAGTCTCAATTATTTTCGCGACAATCCGATACATTTGAAAATACATTTGTGCTCGGGACGCAAGACCTGTTTTTTAACGAGGAACAGCAACAAGAAGCACATTCCTTTTTCCGTGAACTGGGATTTAAAACAGTGTCTTTTGAAGGAAATCACGATATTGATGAAAAAACTTTGGAAGATATCCTATAAAAACTATAATTTTGGCACGCTTTATGAATTAAGCCCACTCAAAAAATGATTATGAAACATTTATTAGTATTGATAACCTTGTTTGCCGTTTCTTTTTCTTTTTCACAAGATGAGAAAGCAGACAAAATTCTGAATACATTTTCAAGCAAAGTAAAAGGAAGCTCTTCTTTCTACCTGGAGTTTTCAGCGAATATTAAAAACGCCAGTTCAGGAACAAATGAGAACAATACCGGAAAGGGATGGGTGAAAGGAGATAAGTACTATGCTTCTTACGGTGAATTGACACGTATTTCCAACGGAAAGAAGACATGGACCATCTTAAAAGAAGAAAAATCCGTTTACGTATCAGATGAAAATGGAGACGAAGAGTCTGTCAATCCTAAAAAGTTGATGACACTGTGGGATACAGGTTTTAAGAGTAAATACGAAAAAGAAACGAAAAACGGGGCGGATTTGGTACACATGATCAATCTGTATCCGAAGAACCCGAAAACAGCAGATTATCATACAATCACGTTGTACATCGGGAAAACCGATAACGAGCTGAAAAAAGCTACATTGAAAGGAAAAGACGGTACTGTTATGACTTATACAGTTACCAAATTACAATTCAATGTGGATGCGCCTGATTCCAAATTCGTTTTTGACAAATCAAAGTATCCGGGATACCAGGTTATCGAAGATTAGTAACAGGAGCTTTTACTTAAAAACAGCCCGATTGACAGTTTGCAACCGGGCTGTTTTTTTTGATGATTGTTCTTGAATGTGCGTATAAAAGAAAGTCAGTGTTTTTATTGAACTGATTCGTACAACGTCAGAACATGAATTGTGCCTGGAGACGTAATACATTTCCCCGTTGAAAATTGTCACGCAATGTGAAATCTTCGTATCGGCGTTCAGACATGGTGTACATCACAACCAATTCGAAGTGCTTCCATGGCTGCCACTCGATTCCGAATTCCATTTCATTGAGGTGATAGCTGCGTGCATCCTGCTCAAATTTCTTTCCGCCATCGTAATATTTGTATTTGACAAATGGAATCAGTAGCTGCTCTTTCATCCGTAACTGATAGTTCAGTAGCACATATCCTCCGGATAGATTTTGTGTTTCAATCGAATCTGTTAATTTGTTAAACTCAGGTCCCCGGCCGATGTTATATTCTGCCTGGATTCCAAATGGTTTCGGGTACCAGACTGCTGTAACGCCTACACGCTCATCTTTATAGTTCAGGCTGCCGTTGTGTTTTACTCCTGCACTGATATCATCATCCATCATTCGGTAGATTCCGGTATATCCCTGAATACTTGCTTCGAATGTCTGCTTTTTAATGTTGAACGGGTAAGATGCTCTGAAAACAATGTGTTTGTTGTCATTCAGTTCTCTCGTATTGAGCGGTTGCCCGTTTACAATTCCCAAGGCAATGACACCGTAATCTCCGCTTCCCTTCAATCCGTCTGCTACCAACGATTTAAATAATTCCCGTCTTTTTGTCGGAGCCCACATAAAATGGACACCTAAATCACGCTCATTTGTAAATGAACTGTTGGTACCGTCATTTCTGTCCAGACTTAAGCGATTCCTGCTTGATTGCAGGTTTTCGAAGCTATATGGAACCTTTGATTGGCCGATTCGGAAACGAAATTCATTTTTTTTGTCTACTCCGATATCAAAATACGCGTCTCTGAGCTGTGCAAAATTCTTTACTCCGTTTACCGCACTGGCAAAATCCGGCTGAATGTAAAAATAAATTTGCGGGTGAATTTGTCCGGAGAGTACAATCCGTGCCCGTCTGATTGAAAAATTGCTTCCCTCTCCCCATGCTTTGTCACATTGATCACAATCCAGGTTGCGATTTGTTTCAAATAAACCATTGTAGCGGACTTGTATATATCCTCCTATTGAAATTGATTGAAACCATTTTCGTTCTTTTTTTGGTGCACTTTGAAGTGTATCCTGTTGACCGGTTAATTGATTCGGAATGCAATAAAGACCAATTGAAAATAGTAAGAATATTAAATGTTTATTATTCACGGGTTGTATTTTTACAGGGGCAAAAATGGGCACACATTTCTAAAATGAACCCATTGTAAACTGAATTTAACCTTTTGTTAAAATTATGTTTCAGTTGTAAATTCAAGGTATTGCAGCGTGGCTGCTAAATCGAAATAATACAAGGTTAATAAAGAGGATATATTCAGGTAATAAGTAGTTAATCTTTACATAACATTGAGACAATGTTTCAGTAACCTTTCCATGAAAACAATCTGATTCATTTAACCTAACATTAAACTTTCCTTAATTGAATGGCTATTTGTTCGATATAATTTTGTTACGTAAATAAAACATAACTATATGGCATCGAAAAACCATACAATTCTTCTAGTAGATGATGAACAGGATATTTTAAAGATGTTGTCATATAATATAGAAAAAGAAGGATACAAAGTTTATTGTGCAGAAGATGGTGAAAAAGCAGTGGAATTGACAAAATTGCACTCACCGTCATTGATCTTAATGGATTTGATGATGCCAAAAATGGACGGAATCGAAGCCTGTCAGATTATTCGGGAGTTACCCGGAATCAAACAGCCGTTAATTACATTCTTAACTTCCCGTTCGGAAGACTATTCGCAGATTGCAGGTTTCTCCGCAGGAGGAGATGATTACATTACCAAACCGATCCGCCCGCGATTACTGATGAGCAAAATTGAATCGCTGTTACGCAGATATGACCTGAACGGAGAACAAAAAGTTGCTACTGCTGCAGGTGCGTTGGTTGTTAACAGAGAGAAGTTTTTTATTGAATTCAACGGGGAAAAGATTACCCTTCCAAAGAAAGAATTTGAATTATTGGAGATGTTGGCAAATAATCCGGGTAAAGTATATACACGCGATCAGATTCTGGCACAGGTATGGGGTGATGAAACCATTGTTGGTGAGCGAACAATTGATGTTCACATCCGAAAATTAAGAGAGAAACTTGGAAATGATTATATTCGCACTATTAAAGGTGTCGGTTATACATTCAAGGAAAGTTGAGAAATTTAAGTCCATCTCAAATATTGTTTATCGGAAGCATCGGG
>DHNG01000029.1:66090-88502 GCA_002409405.1 Flavobacteriales bacterium UBA5422
GAAGCATCGGGGTTGCAATCTCGTGCTTTTTGTGTTTGCTGTTTATAGATCTGGCAGTTGTACCGGTGTCTTTTGTTGTCTATGGAATTTTACCGTTGGCGGCGGGATTGATCAGCTACCTTATTTTCTTTCTGATTGTCCGCAAATTTATCAATGAACGGTTAAAAGTATTGTATCGATCGATCAGAAAAGGAAAAATTACATCAGAAAACGATTTTAAATTTAAATTGTCTGAAGATTCAATCGCAAGAGCGGAAAAAGATACGGAAGAATGGTCTTCCGAAAAACAGTCTGAAATTGTACGATTACAGGAGCAGGCGAAATTCAGAAGAGAATTTTTAGGAAATCTTGCCCACGAGTTGAAAACACCTATTTTTTCTATCCAGGGTTACTTGCTGACGTTGCTGGAAGGAGGTCTGGAAGACAACAATGTCAATGTAATGTTTCTGGAGCGCGCATCCAAGGCGACTGACCGGATGGTGAATCTGATTGAGGACCTGGATTCCATCATGAAGATGGAAGTCAACGAGTTGCCGATGGATATCCGTACGTTCAACTTAAAAGAGCTGGTAAAAGAAATTTTTGAATCACTGGAAGCGGAATCAGCAGATAAATCCATTACTCTGAAATTTGCCAAGCAATACGAACCAATTTATGTGAAAGCGGACCGGGCAAAAATTTCCCAGGTATTTGTGAACCTCATTAAAAACTCCATTGCGTATGGAAACGAAGGAGGAGCAACGACTGTTCGTTTCTACCCGGTAGATGACAGCGTGACCATTGAAGTGTCAGACAACGGCCCCGGAATTGATGATATTTCTATGAAACGGATCTTTGAACGGTTCTATCGTGTTGAAAAAAGCCGCAACAGGAATGACGGTGGATCCGGTTTGGGATTGTCGATTGTAAAACACATTATTGAAGCCCATCAACAGACCATTCACGTCAGAAGTACGGAGGGTATGGGGACAACATTCGTATTTACACTTGACGCAGCAGAATAAGAATGATCAATGATCAAATGTTGAGCTTAAAATACCTTCTTACGAAGTCTTGATAATTGAACATTCATAATTCATCATTAATAATTAATACTCACTCTTAACGCTTTGCTTTCAACTTTCAATTCTTCACTTTCCACTTTCAAAATCCAAAATTCATCCATAATAATTCCTAACTTTACAAGATGGATTTTCAACTCGTTTCCGAATTCAAACCGACTGGCGACCAGCCCGAAGCAATTGCAGAAATTGTTGCAGGAATAGACTTGGGCAGGCCCCACCAAACATTACTTGGTGTAACAGGTAGTGGAAAAACATTTACTGTTGCCAATGTAATTCAACAGATCAATCGACCAACATTGATTCTATCGCACAACAAAACATTAGCTGCACAGTTGTATGGTGAATTCAAGCAATTTTTCCCCGAAAATGCGGTGGAATACTTTGTGTCCTATTATGACTATTACCAACCGGAAGCTTATTTGCCGGTAACAGATACGTACATCGAAAAAGACCTGCAGATCAATGAAGAAATTGAAAAATTGCGGCTTTCTGCAACATCATCATTGCTTTCCGGAAGAACAGACGTTGTAGTAGTCGCCTCTGTTTCGTGTATTTATGGTATCGGAAACCCGAATGAATTTGCAAACAGTATTATTTACCTCAAAAAGGGAGAAACAGTTGCACGAAATAAATTCCTGTTCAAACTGGTTGAAAATCTGTACTCCCGAGCGCATGATGAGTTTAAACGCGGAACATTTCGGGTAAAAGGAGACACCGTTGATATTTTCCTGGCCTATGCAGATTATGCACTTCGCATCGAATTCTGGGGAGATGAGATTGAAGCAATTACAGCAATTGATCCGGAGTCGAATACAAAACTGGAAACCTTTGAAGAGATTAATATTTATCCGGCAAACATTTTCGTTTCCAGTCCTGAAAATACAAAACAGGCACTGGATCAGATCGGGGAGGATATGGTGACACAGGTTGCCAATTTCAGAAGAGAAGGAAAACTAGAAGAAGCAAAGCGGCTCGAAGAGCGGGTTTCCTATGACATGGAAATGATTCGCGAATTGGGATACTGTTCAGGAATTGAAAATTATTCCCGTTATTTTGACAGGAGAAAACCAGGAGAACGCCCATTCTGTTTGTTGGATTACTTTCCGGATGATTTCTTGTTGGTCGTGGATGAAAGTCACGTTACAATGCCTCAGATTCGTGCAATGTACGGAGGAGACCGGGCACGGAAAATCAATCTGGTGGATTATGGATTTCGCTTGCAGGCAGCTATCGATAACCGTCCGCTGAAATTTGAAGAGTTTGAGGGAATGATACATCAGGCATTGTACATTTCAGCAACTCCTGCAGATTACGAGTTGGAAAAATCAGAAGGAATCGTTGTTGAACAAGTGATTCGCCCTACAGGATTATTAGATCCGGAAATTGAAGTTCGTCCGAGTCTCAATCAAATTGATAACCTGATCGAAGAGATTCAGGTGCGTCGTGAACGGGACGAGCGGGTGCTGGTCACAACATTGACAAAGCGAATGGCAGAAGAATTACAGAAATACTTTGATAAACTGGGGATTCCCTGCCGTTATATTCACAGTGAAGTAGATACATTGGAGCGGATTGAGATCTTGCACCAATTGCGAATGGGAGTATTCGATGTGTTGATCGGGGTAAACCTGCTTCGGGAAGGATTAGATTTGCCGGAAGTCAGCCTTGTTGCAATTCTGGATGCAGACAAAGAAGGTTTTTTGAGAAATGAACGATCCCTTGTACAAACCGTCGGAAGGGCTGCCCGAAATGTCAATGGATTTGTGATTATGTACGCCGACTCCATTACAAAATCAATGCAGAAAACCATTGATGAAACGGCGAGAAGACGAGGAATTCAGATAGAGTACAACGAGAAGCATGGAAAAGTTCCGCAACCGTTGATGAAATCCAAAGAAAAAATGATCATTATCCAATCGGATAAATCGAAAAGGGATGAATACGGGAGTCCTACACGTGTTACAACTGCGGCAGAATCATCGATGGAATATACAGCGTCTCTTGAGAAACAAATCGCTTCTACCAAAAAAGCCATGGAAAAAGCTGCAAAAGAGCTTGATTTTATCGAAGCAGCACGTTTGCGGGATATTTTGTTTGAGTTACAGGCTAAATAGTTCTTATGCGGTGATTTTACTGATGAATGCTGTCAGGTCATTTTCTTCATTCAATCCGAACTTTTTTTTCAGACGGTACTTTGTCATGCGGACACTTTTAGGTTCCACATTCAATTGCTTGGCAATCTGTTTTGTATCCATCCCAAGGTACAGATATGCACAGTATTTCAAATCAAGAGAAGTCAGTTTCTGAACGGCATGCTCATTCAGACGATTGAAGAAATTAGGATGAATTTCCTGGATGCGAAACGTTGCATCTTCAAAATCACTATCTACATGCAATTCTTCTTTAATGACTTGCTGAATATTGATGTTGTTTTCTTCTGTTAATTTGCTTTCCAGGTCTTTCAATACCTGATTTTTTCGCTGGATATGTAACTGATTGGCCATTACTTCATCCTGGAGTTTCTGCTGCCGCATGGTAAGTAACTCTTGCTCCGCTTTCAGACGTGCTTGTTCTTCCTGTTCAAATTTTAGTTGTAATTCCGCTTCTGTTTTTTCCGCGTTCAATTGTTTTTCACGCCCACGAGAATACTTTAACTTGTAATGGTACAACCTGAATATAAAAAATGCGACAATCGTGCCTGCTATTCCCAGTCCGATATAAATGGATTGCTGCAATTTCTGATTCTCTGCCTTTTCAGACAAAATCTGAAGTTCTCGTTCCTTTTTTTCTGACTGGTACTGTGCTTCCAATTTGCTGACAGTTTCCGCCTGGTGTTGATTAAACAATTCTGCACTGTAGTCAGCAGCTTCTTTTTGGTATTCAAGTGCCTTTTTAAGGTTTCCTTGTTTTTCATATACAGTGGAAAGCTCATTTGTAACGTTGATCATTAAGGGGTAATACAGCGGTTTTTGTGTCAGGAGAACTTCCTTGGCCTTGAGTAAGTATTCTTCCGCTTTCTTCAGATCATTATCCAACATTGCCAGCTGCGAACGGACGCCATAATTCCCTGCCTGTAATTGCTGACCGCCTTCTTTTACAAATTTAGCTACCTTGAGCGATTCATTCAGGTTGTATTCAATTTTTTCGCGAAGTTCAGGTGTTAGTTTGGATGAATATTCCAATAAGTAACCAGCATAGTTATTTCGGGCAATTGCATATGCATAATGGGAAACCTGACCCGGGAAATCGTAATAGAGCTGACAGGCTTTTTCAGAACAGTCATAAGCTGATTGCGTATATTGATGCTGTTGTTGAAAATCAATTTTATTGGTATAGGCAACAGCTAATGCAGTATAGGAATAACATAAGCTATTTTTATTCCCGGATTTTGTTGCAATTTCAACACACTTATTCGCGTATTTCAACGAGTTCTCAACATCATCCCAATCCGAATAGATGCTGTATACAAGGTAGTTGACTTTGTATTCCAGGTGATAATCTTTTTCCGTGTGCTCCAGGACCGTCAGGATTTTTACCAGGTATGGCATCGCCTTTTCACGTTCGTCAAAGTAAAAGTACTGATATGCCTTTATGTATTGAGCGTACAGATCAGCAATAGGATTGGAAGATTTTGAAGCACTTACTGTTGTTGAGTCGAGGTACTTGTTGGCAGTATCAAACTCCTTCAGGTTGTTATAAATCAGCCCTGTAAAGCTGTAAGCTTTTGCTTCCTGAAAAAAATTCTTTTCTTGTTGAGCAAACTTTAATAATCTGGAAGAATAAACTAAAGCCGTTGAAAACTCCTGATCACTCCGATATTTTTCAATCAATGTGGCATAGAGCTGATATTTTTCTTCAGAAGTTATTTTTTTTGCTGCTAAGCGATTCTTTAAACTGTCAATGTATGGATTGTGTGCTCTTAATTGTGTGGATGAAATAAATGACAGAACGAAAAAAATAGTGTATGTAATTTTCATGGCGCAAAAATAGGGAATAATTGATTTGAAACGACAGAAACACCTCGATTTCTTGCAGTTATTTGAAAATGTCCTGCTTTTGACTCGTAGGTCTT
This sequence comes from Flavobacteriales bacterium UBA5422, assembly GCA_002409405.1. Lineage (GTDB taxonomy): Bacteria > Bacteroidota > Bacteroidia > Flavobacteriales_D > Crocinitomicaceae > Taishania. Next base: position 71,227 of record DHNG01000029.1, read on the forward strand.
ACAAGGTTTGTAGTCATTTAGTAGTCATTTTTTTAGTGTGAAGTAGTCGATGTGTAGAACTAAGTTTCTTGGATATGAAATTCAAACAGATCATCTTTGCATCCATGAAAATCGACCGGAAGGGTTATTAGTTACCCGGGTAGTAAGGTTGTAATGAAAGTGATTTTAGTAGCCAATTGTGTTGGATTCTAACCAAACTGTTCACGAAAAAAGAGTTAGGATTGATAAAACACCGTTTTTCTCACCGTTCCATACGGTTGGCTTTTAGTTAGTCCTCGCCCAATAGCTTCATTGCTTTGATGGCAGGTTTTAGTTTAATACCTTTATGTTCCCTTGCATATTTTGTAATGTGTGCTACAACTTCATCTACATCATCGGTAAATAAGAACAGTTCAAGGTCTTTTTTACTGATGGTTTTTTCGCGCTCCATCCGCTCGATATGATCCTTAATATCCTGATGGAAGTTTACACCCATAATGACGATGGGGAATTTTTCGATTTTCCCCGTCTGAATGAGTGTGACGGTCTCAAAAAATTCGTCCAATGTTCCAAAACCTCCGGGAAGTACAACGAAGGCAAAAGAATACTTTCGTAATAGTTCTTTACGGACAAAGAAATAATCAATTGTGATGAGTTTATCCAGGTAGGGATTTTCCTTTTGCTCGTGCGGTAACACAATGTTGCACCCCACAGAAACTCCTCCGACATCTCTGGCTCCCCGGTTACCTGCTTCCATGATTCCGGGACCTCCACCGGTCATAATGGCAAAGCCTTGTCGTGCTAATTCGGCTGAAACTTCGCGGGCAAGTAGATAGTACCGGTGATTTTCGTCGAAACGTGCAGAACCGAATACAGTGACGGTAGGACCTAAGAAATGGAGTGCTCTGAAACCTTTGATAAATTGTACAACAATTCCAAGTGTATATTTTAATTCCTGCCAGCGTGTTCGGGGACCGCTTAGAAACTTTTTCTCTTCCTGTGTGAAAGGATTATTTTGCTCGCTCATTGATAGGTGTTTGGGAGGTGCAAATATATAGATTATTTCCCAAACTCCCGGGGATGCCCTTTTGTATGTATTAGTTACAGCTGGATGAAAGGTGGTTGTTTGTTCGTTTCCGGAAAGAAAAAATCCCTCTTATCGGGAGGGATTTTGATGTATTATTTCTCGCTGCTTTTTCTGGCGGTACTGAAATCTTTCATTTGATTTCCGATAAATGTTCCCTGAATCACCTGGTCCTGGAAATCTTTCATTCCTCCGGGTGAGTGCGGCATCAGGATCGCAGAATTCTTAGAGTTGGATCCGATGTCTTTTATCGTATCGAAATACTGTGTCATCAAAACGAACTGCATGATTTCTTCATGGGTCACATTGTCCATAGAACGTTTGAAGTCTTCAACAGATTCTTTGAAACCTCTGACAATCTCCAGACGTTGTTGTGCAATACCTTCTCCTGCCAGACGCTTGGATTCTGCCTCTGCTTCTGCCTCCTTGATGATTTTGATTTTTTTCGCTTCTCCTTCTTCCAGAGCTGCTTCTTTCTCGCGTTTTGCGGCATTAATCCGGTTCATCGACTCTTTTACCTTTGCGTCCGGATTGATGTCTGTAATCAACGCTTTGATGATAACATATCCGTATTCCTGCATGCTTTCAGCAATGTTCTGTTGAACAGCGATTGCGATGTCTTCTTTTTTGGCGAACACGTCATCCAATTCTAATTTTGGAACCTCTGCACGTACATCGTCAAATACGTATGAAGCAATCTGATTACGTGGATTGTCCAGTGAATAATAAGCTTCTCGGATCTTATCACGTGCAATTTTGTATTGAACAGAAACCTGCAAATGAACGAATACATCGTCTTTTGTTTTTGTCTCAATTTCTACATCCAACTGCTGAACACGTAGGTTGACAGTTGCAGTTTTGCGGTCAATGAACGGAATGATCAATCCGAATCCCGAGTTTGCAACCCGGTTGAATTTTCCCAATCGTTCAACGATAACAGCTGTTTGCTCGCGAACAATAATAAATGCTTTGATAATCAGAACAATTCCGATAACGATCCAAAAGATGTTACTGAAAAGCCCCAAAGGTAGTTCTACTTGGTCTCCCATAGGTTTTCGTTTTTAGTATTTGATTATTGTATAGTCAATTTTTTCTCCAAATCTTCCAGGTAGCTGCGGAATTGCTTGTCTGTTTCGGATAAATTAACGACAGTTCTGCATGCGTGCAATACCGTTGCGTGATCTTTTCCGCCGCAGTGTGCACCGATGTTTGCCAATGAAGATTTCGTCATTTTCTTAGAGAAATACATGGAGATCTGACGTGCTTGAACAACCTCTCGCTTGCGGGTCTTTGATTTCAACATTTCAATCGGTAAATCGAAATAATCACATACGATCTTCTGAATGTATTCGATGGAAACCTCTCGGGCTGTATTTTTTACAAACTTGTCCACCATCTGCTTAGCCAACTCCAGCGTAATTGCTTTCTTGTTCAGAGACGCTTGTGCCAGTAAAGTGTTCAGTGCTCCCTCCATTTCTCTTACATTTGTGTTGATGGAATAAGCAAGGTATTCAACGACATCTTTCGGAAGTTCAATACCGTTTCCATACATCTTCTTCTCAAGAATGGCGATCCGTGTTTCCAGATCAGGCGTTCCTAAATCAGCAGAAAGTCCCCATTTGAAACGGGACAACAACCGCTGTTCCATTCCCTGCATTTCTACAGGTGGTTTATCTGATGTGAGGATGATTTGCTTTCCGTTTTGGTGTAAGTGATTGAAAATGTGAAAGAAAACGTCCTGTGTTTTTTCTTTTCCTGCAAAGAATTGTACATCGTCAATAACCAGTACGTCAATCATCTGGTAAAAATGAATGAAGTCATTGGATGTTTGGTTCTTCAAGGCATCAATAAATTGATGTGCAAACTTTTCAGAGCCGACATACAAAACGGTTTTATTTGGAAATTGGTTCTTAATCTCAATACCAATTGCATGTGCCAGGTGTGTTTTTCCCAGTCCGACACCTCCGTAGATTAACAAAGGGTTAAATGCTGTTCCTCCCGGTTTGTTGGCAACTGCATAACCAGATGCTCTTGCCAGGCGGTTGCAATCTCCTTCTACAAAATTCTCAAACGAATAAGAAGGATTCAGGTTGGATTCAACGTTTACCTTTTTCAACCCGGGAATAATGAACGGGTTGCGAATTTGCTTCTCGTCCACATTGAGTGGCATGGAAACAGGTACGTTTTTAAGCGATTTTTTATTCAGTGCCGGAAGTTTTACGGTGTATGGAGTCGTATTTGTGGAATTATTTTCCATAATAATACTGTATTCCAAACGCCCTTCAGCTCCCAATTCTTTACGGATAACTTTTTTGAGCAACGTAATGTAGTTCTCCTCTAACCACTCGTAAAAAAAGTGAGATGGCACCTGAATGGTCAGGACATTATCCTCCAGTCTAACAGGAATGATTGGCTCAAACCATGTTTTAAAAGCCTGTAACGAGACATTATCTTTAATGACTTTTAAACAAGAATCCCATATGACTGCGTGTGTATTGCTCATTTAGTCTTTTTAGTTAGTTATGGTTAAACAAAAGTGTTTTAGTTCTTTGCCCGATTTAGTTGTACGGACTGCAATTGTTTTTCGACAGGACAAATATTTACATAAAAAAGTTAAAAAAAAAGTCGAAATGCTATTGACTTTGTCGATTTTTTTACTTCACGTTTAAAATAGATTTAATCAAATAGTCATAAGTCTTTAAAATAGCGGAATGTACGTTGGTTTGGTGAAAATTGAAATTATTCGTGCGGAAAAAATAGTTTGATATTATTAACAATTTCCTTTTCAAATATAACTTTTTTCCGTGTCAATGATTGCTTTTTGTTTGTTAAACTTGAAAATAATTAAAAACAGATGGAGTTACTATTTGATAATCAAACAAAGCTTAGAGTTCGTTATGGAGAAACGGATCAGATGGGGTACTGTTACTATGGAAACTATGCGCAGTATTTTGAAGTGGGCAGGGTAGAGGCGATGAGAAGTGTAGGGATGAGCTACCGGGAGATGGAAGAGCGGGGAATTATGTTGCCTGTTTCTGATTTCTCAGTCAAATATCATGCTCCTGCACGCTATGATGACGAACTTACGATTACAACATCTATTGTCGCGGTAAAAGGAGCGCGATTGTTATTTGATTATACAATTCACAACGAAAAGGGAGATTTGGTTGCGAAAGCACATACAACACTTGTATTTGTAACTGTGGATACAATGCGTCCGACGAAAGCCCCGGAAGATTTTTTAGAAATGCTCAAACCATACAGCAGATGAAAACCGAACATTTTGAATTCATTGCCTTCACGCAAAGCGACGTGTTGAAATTTACCAACACCCGGGAAGGTGAGGTGAAACTCGGGGAGCGGGTGCAGGCTGGTTTGTCTGCAAAGACAAAATATGTATTGATAGGTGTGGAGGAAGATATCGGTCCACAAGCAAATTTAGGAAATCCGGGGGCGAAAAATGCGTTTCGAGCAGCGTTCTCCCGACTGCTCAATATGCAATCCAACAGACGGTATTCCGGTGAAAATCTGTCGTGCGCAGGCGTGGTGAAGCAATTGACTGAGTTCACAACCGTTGAGCAAGGAAGGAAACAGGTAGAAGAACTGGATGAATTATTGATCACTCTTTTAGTGCCGATTTATCAAAACGGGCAAATTCCGATTCTTGTCGGAGGTGGGCACAATAATGCCTATCCGTTGATTGCAGCATTTCATAAAGCACACGGATATCCACTGGAAGTAGTGAATTGTGATCCGCATGCAGATTGCAGGAGATTGGAGGGGCGACATAGCGGGAATCCGTTTTCGTATGCCAGAGAAAGGGGTTTTTTGTCCTTTTATACTGTCCTGGGGCTTCACGGAGCCTATAATAGTGAAAGCATGCTGAATTACCTGAATGAACAAGGATTCTATTATTCCTATTTCGAAGAATATATGAAATTGCCTGCCAAAATGCCGGCTGACCTTCAAACGATCATTATTCGAAGTGATGATTACCTGGGAGTTGAATTAGATATGGATTCCATCAAAGGAATGCCTTCATCGGCATACACACCAAGTGGAATTGATGTAGAACACGCGCGATTGTACATCATGAAGTTGGCTAGTTCCAAGCGGAAGATTGCGTATCTCCATTTGCCGGAAGCAGCGCCATTGACGGAACAGGATGAAAAAATTGCAGGAAAAACAATTGCTTATCTGATCCATGACTTTTTGGGAAGTTGCAGGTAGGTTGGATATTGCATACGGAATTATAAATGATCAATTATCAAAACTACAGATAGGAAATCTTACTTGCAACATTTGATAATTGATCATTCATAATTAATCACTTTCAACTCTCCACTCAATTCCAACGGTTACTCAAATGTTTTTCTGACAACCTGGTAGATTTCATACGTTGTTTTGTCATAGACGTAAACCAGTAAGTGCATATTCCCGGCGTCGTGAGAAGCGCTTCCGTCCAGTGTTAATACATCCGGAACCACAAAACTATAGTCAAGGTAGTACTTGCCGTTTTCCTTTTTAAGATCATCTGTCAATGTACGTCCCCATAGATTGTTGGTGATGTGTTTTCGATGGATGTCTCTGTGGACATATGTCGGCGTATATGTTCCGTTTACATTCTGAGGAGCGATGAGGCTGTCTTGTTGTAAAATGACAATCGTTCCCAGGTTTGTTAGTGATGCATCCAGAACTTCTATCTCCGTATGTAAAAATGCTCCTTTTGTTTGTGCATAGTAGTTGACTTCGGCTTTTAATGCGACTCTTAATGTACTATTTAATGCAGTGTTGACCTGCGATGCCAGAATTCCGGAAGGGTAAAAAAGTTCTGTTCCTCCTTCTACCTGAATGCGGTTGCTTCCTACACTTGGATTTCCAAAAAAGCCACTGCTTGGCATTGCTCCGAAAAACTGACCGAGTTCTAATCCCTGTGCATTTGTGAAATCAACGGGGTATTGTGCAGTTACTGCCTGAAACCCGGTGATTCCGGTTGGAGATGAGTGTACGGAACTAACAAAAACCCGTTGGGGGTACTGTGAGTGAATGTTGTGAGCTGCCGTTGCTGCTGCCGGGCAATATTGACAGTTGTGTCCTGTAAAATCGTCAATAAGCACATTGCGTTCCGTGCTGGCTGAGATGGTGTCAAAGTTGGGCCACTCCGTGTCCAGGTATGTTTGCCAGTTTCCGGGGTATAGACTGATGTCCAGTTCAGTGTTGTAGCTGCTTGGCGGATAGATCTTTTCTACTTTGTCACAACTCACCGCGATCAAGGTGGTGAGTAGTAATCCGATCAAATAAATGGGTGATAAACGATTCATAATTAATTGTTTTATCAAATTCTATTTTTAGAAACTATGTGTTACGGAGAGTGTTAATCCATTGGATGCAGGCACAAAACGACAGACACCACCTACGCAAAACATTCCTGCTCGTTGGCGTCCGTAAGATGCCATGATCCGGGTTGCCCCTGTTACATAACCAACTGTAAAATAAGGATGGTGCGCCCGTTTTTTCTTGTCATAATTCCCGAAATTGTACTGATCCATAACGCTTACCATCCAATGAGAATTAATGGTGTATTCCAGTAAAATTGTTCCCCAGTCACCATTGTCCGTGGCTCTGGATCCTGCTGTGTTAAACGGAACCCGATTATCCAAAGAATCAATTCGGTTGACAAACATCACCTGAAATTCTGCGCGCAATGAAGAACGATTCTTGAATTTATATCCCAACTCCAGTACAACAGTATTGGAGGTGATATCTCCCGGTTGTTTTGTCACTGCGGCAATGTTGTTATTCAATACAATGTGATAATAACTCAGAATCCCATTGAAATTCTTGGTGAATTTCTTGGAGATGCTGGCATTGATGTCCAGCCAGTACAACGAATCACTCATCGCAAATGGTTTGGTTGAGTATAAAATACCTGTGGAGTCGGTGCCGTATGTTGGGTTGGGAGTTCGTTTTGGTCTGAAAGCGGTTGAAGCATTTACGTTAATTGTTGTACCGTATTTCCCGCCTAACGCTGTTCCTTTTGGAATGGTGTAAACAACTTCTCCCTGGAAAGCAACTTCACCTGTTGGTTGCGTGGCATAAGGATATAGTGATGAAACCAGGTTGTAAGTATGGGTTCTGTTCATTGCAGGAAGGAAATTAATCAACACATCCTGCATGACTTTTGTTCTGTCGGAACGAAAACTCATATTGTCAACAGATTTAGCAGAAAGAAGGATTCCCAATCCTTTTGTTGAGTAACCGGCATTGATAACAGTTGCAAAGCCTTTGTTGTAGATGTAAGCATTATCCTGCGAAGGGTCTTGTCCTTTTTCAACATATTCTCCGTCAAGAGTAAATCCTTTATAGCGAAGTCCCAGCCTTCCACCATAGGTGGCAACGTTTTGAGGTAGGATCAATAATTCGTTATTGTCTTCCTGGAATTTGCTTACAAATGATCCGCCGATAACAACTTCCAGTGGTTTGTCCTGCAATTTCTGAAACAACTGATTAATGTTTAATTCCATGTCTCCTCCTCTTACAGTACCACTACTGTGTGAGATGCCACTACGAAAAGCAAGGCGTTGTAATCCGTATACTCCTTTTAATGTAACACCTCTGTATGGAGTTAGTTTGACACGAATTCCGTCCAGCATGTTATCATAGCCCAGTGCCCGGTCTTCATATGCACGTAATGCGAGTCCACTTCCGAATTGTTCGTAAAAGTTTCCGGCAGTCACATCAATGAATTTGTTTCCGTAACCAACATACCGCATACCCAGTCCGGTTCCTTCAAATGCAGTCGGATATCCCTGGATTCTAGGGAGGTAGGATTCAAAACGCAATCCACCTCTGAAGTTTCCGTGTGTATAGTAAACATTCATGTATGAATTGAGCAAGCCCTTAGAAGCTGGTTGAGTTGCACCAATCAGTGAATCTTCGTTCAGGTACTGGAAAATACTCTCGATGTTTCCGGTGAAGTTTCCTCTGTCTAATTGTCCGTTGGCAGTAAGAGCCAGCGCAATAAAGCCGGAAGCTAGTAATTTTTTCATAAGGTAATAAGGAGTAACAGAGATTATTATTTTTTACTGAGATTAATCAATTCCTGATACAATAATTCTTCATCTCCCGGAGCATAATTGTTGTGGGAGTATACAATTGTTCCGTCTTTGTTAACCAGGAATGTATGTGGTACATTATTCACACCCATTGCTCTTCTGAAATCACTGTTCGTATCCATTAATACAACGTACTCCCATGCACGCCCATTGACATATACGGGAACGGAATTTTTTGTTTTTTCATCATCAATGGAAACAGCTACCAGCGTAACTCCGAATTCTTCCTGCCAGTCCTGGTAAACTTCATGAATGGTATTTAATTCTCGTTTGCACGGGGAACACCAGGTGGCCCAGAAGCTGATGATTACAGGACCCTTTGCGGCCAGTTCAGATGTGTTAACTACTTTTCCGTTCATGTCCTTTAATTGGACTCCCGGTAATTTTTTATCTTTTCCCGACTCCTGTCCGAAAGAAGTGGAAAGCAATGTAAATGCAATAAATGCAGCAATTAATTTTTTCATTATCATTCTTTTATAGTTTGTGCATGGAGAAGCAATCAGCTTGCCGTTTCATCCAAAGGTAACATAGATTTTTTATATAATTCATAAATGACAAGGGTTAAACTATCTTCCTTTCTTGGAATCCCAACTGAGAATAAAGCAATTAATAAAAATTAAAATCGTATCGGTAATGCTATTTTTTTATTAAATTTACAACAGAAAACAATTGGACTTAATTTCTGGAATGATTTGTGATTAAGTTCAGTGGAAGAAACAAAATGATTGATAGTTGAAGCGTATGAAAAAATTAGTACTTTTTCTTTTTGGTTTTACAGTTTTAACGGCTTATTCTCAAATTGAGATTAGAAAGCCGGGAGAAACTCAGGATATTTCGGGTACAACAATTACCGAGAATGTTACACTAAACGATGTGCCTGCCGATGACGAATGGGCATATTGGGCAGGAAGTAAGTTTCATGTGTTTAACTTTTCCGGTTCAGACCAGCAATTCAGATTAAAGCGAGTAAGGGTTTCCGTTCCCTCTGATTGGGATGACCAGATTTGTTGGCCTCCTACATGTTACCCGACAAGTGGAGCAATGTATTTAACACCAAACACCGTTGCCAATCCTGCACCTGTTATTATTGACGGAGGATCTACAACGGATTTGGACGGTGCTGTTGCTGAAATCAAGCCGCAAATTTATCCGGGGCAACCAGGTTCATCTGCAACATACCGATACATTGTAACAGATGCTACCGGGAATACAAATTATGATTCCATTACATTGGTGATTAATTATGTAAATAACCTGAGCATTTCAACAGCTCCGAAGAGTGTAGAATTGACCATGTCTCCAAACCCTGCAACTGATTATGTAATGATCAACGCAGAAGGAATGGCAGATGCAAAAATCCGTGTTGTGGATGTGCTGGGAAATGTTGTTTATACAGGTGAATTTAACAATGCAAAGAAATTAGGTGTTGCTGAATTTAAAAGCGGTGTTTACTTTGTGACTGTTCAGGGAGAATCCAATAAAGGATTTACAAAGAAATTAGTCGTACGGCATTAATTGCTTGATGTGATACAGATATTTTTGAAGAGATCGTTTCGGCGGTCTCTTTTTTTGTAAATTATAATTACATTTGAATTCCTGAAATGAAAAAATTGGAAGATCACTATTTTAAAGCATTAGAGTCATCCGTTCTGGCATCGGGTGTGATCATGCGCATTTACCAGACTTCCTTTCTCAAAAATTTTAAATCAGACGGTTCACCTGTGACAGAAGCGGATACCGCATCAGCAGAAGTAATTATCAAAAATCTGGAAACTATTGGAATTCCAATTATTTGTGAAGAAGATCCGAATCATTCCTACGATGAACGAAAAAACTGGCGAGACGTCTGGTTAGTCGATCCGTTGGACGGAACCAAGGAATTTATTCGCAGAAATGGAGAATTTGCCGTGAATATTGCGTTGGTACGAGATGGAAAACCGGTTTTCGGACTCATTGCAAGTCCTGTCAATCAAACCATTTTATTCGGTGGAATGGAGCAAGGAGCTTTTGTGACGAACTTTAGCGATCTCAATGATCCGGATAAATGGAAACAACTGACGGCTTCGGAAATCAATTCCCCGGTTGTACTGGCGAGTTCCAGAACGCCTTACAGAGGTCGTGAAGTAGAGTTGATCGAAGCAATCAAAGCAAAGGATGCAATTGATTATGTGAAAAAGGGTTCCGCACTCAAATTTTTTGACCTGGCAGAAGGAACGGCAGATGTGTATCCCCGTTTTGCTCCCACAATGGAGTGGGACATTGCAGCAGGACAGGCCATTCTTGAATCCTTGGAGGGAGTTGTTTTAAATGTGGAAACGGGACAACCCCTTACATATAATAAAGAGTCACTGCTGAATCCTCATTTTATTGCCAAGACAAAAGGATTTATCAATTTCTTTGGTGAATGAACGGAATGGTAAAATATATACTGCTACTATGGATCACCTGTTGGACTGTTAGTGCTGTATCACAGCAAAACAATTTGCCGTTGAATCACTTCTACAAGGACCGGATGTATCACACCACGACTAAAATGCCAGGATATACCGGTAACAGTTTTTTTCCGGCAACAGAAAGTGACTACGACTTACATTCCAAAATTCAAGACACCTCCAAACACTATTATACGGTTACTGAACATTTGTTCAAGAAACATTTCCTGGAATTCAAAGGGAAAAATTATTACCTGACAATTTCTCCTGTTTTTGATTTTTCATTGGGAAAGGATTTGGCAGATACTGCTGGAAGAAGGTTGTTTCAGAATACACGAGGATTTCACATTGAAGGAGATTTATTCCGCAATTTTTCATTTTCAACCAGTTTCTATGAAAACCAATCGCGGAATCCACGTTATCAATCTATGTACTTCAATGCAATAGGTGAATCGTATGTTAATCACGGAGACTCGAGTTATTACACCCAGAATGCGGTTGTTCCGGGATTGGGGCGAACAAAGCCATTTAAAACAGATGGATATGACTATGCATTTGCAATGGGAGATATTATTTACCGGCCGTTCAAAGTTTTGACATTATCGGCAGGAAATACCCGAAAATTTATCGGCGATGGTTACCGCTCATTATTACTGTCTGACAATAGTTTCAGCGCACCGTTTTTTCAGGCAAATTACCGGTTTCTACCACGTTGGGAATTCGTATACCTGCGTAGTCGACTGATGAATTTACTGCGCCGTCCGGCAAGTACAACGGTGGAATCGTACTACGACCCCAAAGTAATGGCGGTGAATTATATTTCATTTAAGGCGACGGAACGGCTTACACTTTCGTTGTTTGAAGGGACGATTTATTCAAAAGGTGATTCCATTGTCTCCAGGCGTGCGTCACCGTGGATGTATAACCCGATCCCACTTGTAGGGGCATTTGTGACGAATGCATCAGAAGCCAATTCTGTGGTAGGACTAAACATGGGTTATACAGTGATTCCAGCTATTCGTTTGTATGCACAGGGAGCCTGGAATTCCCGTCACCATGGGTGGGGAGCACAATTGGGAATGCGGGTAATGGAGCCGTGGAAGGTAAAAAACCTGTTTTTGCAACTGGAAGGGAGCTATACGTCTGAAAACTTATACCGTTCGACAAATCCGCGCTTGAACTACAGCCATTTCAATCTTCCATTAGCCCATGTAAAAGGAGAAGGATTCACAGAGGTTGTTGTGCGTGCCAACTACGAGTTCAAACGTATGTATGCCGATTTAAAAACGATTTTCTACAATCTGAAAAATTACTCCCCTACATCTCATTTGTCATTGTACAATTCTGGAGTACGAACAAACGGAACAATTATACACGCAGCAGTTGAAGCAGGATATCGTTTCAATAAAAAAATGAATTTTTCGGTTTTTGTCAATTACCTGTTCAGAACTGAAAATACCGCAGGAGGCAGCCAGCTGACACATGTCATTGGGGTAGGAATGAAAACAGGATTAATCAATAGCTATACGGATTTCTGATGTTTAAGTTCATACACATAGTACTTCTTTTGATGATCGGTACCATTTCTTTGTACGGACAGTATGGTGTCGGTCAGCTATATGAAGAACTGCCTGGAGATCGTGTTTCCAAATCTGCAGTTGATGTACATACAGCACTCAAGCCGGCGATTCGACAAACAAATTTTCTGTCGCTGAGGCGGGAAGCACAACAAACAGCTAATTATTTTTTCATTGCTCCTGCTCTTGATGTCAACGGTGGATATACTTCGCAACTGAATTACCGTACCGGGTTAGGAGTGAACATGCAGGCACAGGCTGGGAAGTGGTTTTTCAAGGTGGGTGCAATGGGAGGGGCCGGTTCTGTTGATTCATTGTTCAATACCCGTTCCTATTATTATGAAGCAAAAGGCAACACATATTATTATGCAGATGTGAGAGGTCGAATCAGCTACACACCGAATGAGATTTTCAATTTTCAGGTTGGATTGGATAACCAATTCATCGGAGAAGGAAGCCGTTCCTTGTTTTTAGGTGATTATGGTACCCCGCATCCATTTGCTCAGATCCGTACTGCATTTTGGCGACTGGAATACACTGTTTTGTATCAATTCATGCGGGAGCACGTTCCGGGAGCATGGAAATCAAAGTACGCGACGTCTCATCACATCAGTCTGAATGCGACAAAATGGTTAAACATCGGAATCTTTGAAACGGTACTTTTCCAACCAAAAGATACCCTGTTGAATCGCGGATACGATGTGGAATATCTGAATCCGGTTATTTTCTTTCGTCCCCAGGAATATTCCCTCGGATCATCAGACAACGTATTAATCGGTGTGTCGCTGGATATAAAATTGGGAAATCACATGTTTTATTCTCAGGGGATTTTAGATGAATTTAACCTAAAGGAAATAAAAAACAATCCGAGTTGGTGGGCCAATAAGTACGGAGCACAACTGGGAGTTAAAGGACGTTTCCATCCTGCGTTCGGTTCGTTGTTTTACCGATTGGAATACAACATGATGCGACCATATATGTATTCTCATGTGAATGAAATGCAAGCATACGGAAATCAGGGGCATGTACTTGCGCATCCGTTAGGGGGAAATTTTCATGAGATCCTGGCAGAATTAAAATGGCAGAAAAATAAATACCTGGTCAAATTTTTCACAACCTATCGCCTGAAAGGTGAGGACAAAGATGGGTTCAGTTACGGAGGAGACATTTATCAGCCGTATACGTTGCGCCCGGGAGACTATGGAAATCGCATTGGACAAGGATTGGGAAGAAATACCAGCAGAACAATTGTGACGTTTGACTATGAAGTATGGAAACCTGCTCAACTACATGTTTTCTTGGAAAACCACCTGATCATTCAAGCCAATACAAAGCAAACAAATTACATTCCGGTGATAGGTGTCAGAAGTCAGTTGTGGAATGATTATCGGAATTATTGAGCTTTGAATTAGTAATGCTTTAATTATCAATTATCAATTATCAATTATCAATTCTTCGCGATTGAAAACTGAGTCTCCTCATTTGATAATTGATCATTTATAATTCAATTAGCTGCCGAAAATAAATCTAGTAATCTAACTCTAATCGTTACTAATAGGACTTCTCAAGTGCGTTAACGATCAATTCTTCGCGATTGAAAACTGAGTCTCCTCATTTGATAATTGATCATTTATAATTCAATAGCTGCAAAAAACAAACCTAGTAATCTAGCGTCTAACAGTCTAATGTCTAACTTCTAATAATCACTTATCCAATACCTTTGGAATTCTAAAATAATCGGAATCTTTCTTCGGTGCATTTTTCAGTACTTCAGCCTGAGTTAATGTTACTTCTGCAACATCATCACGTAAACGATTAATTTCATCGCTCATAAAAATCAATGGCTCTACATTTTCCGTATCTACCTGTTGCAGGACTTCCATGAATGAAATAATAGTTTCCATTTCCTGTTTGATGGCAGTTTTTGCTTCTCCTTCAAATTCCAATCGCGCCAGGTGCGCAATGTGATCTACTATTTCGTCTGTTATTTTCATGGTTTCCCTGAGATTATTGTTGCAAATGTATACTTTTTTACTATCTTTCAGTTAGATTATCACCTAAAAACAATTCCTATGCTGCGCGTTTTGTTGATGCTGCTCTTCGCTTTTGCCGGTTTTTCTGGGAGTTCTCAAACAACGGATGAAGACGATTTGTCGTATGTTGATGAAAACGGAGTGCTTAGAAATAAGCCTTTAAACGGAACGATTATTTTACCTTATACACATAATTATTTGTCTGTTTTAAATGCCGGTTACAGAGCTTCAAACGTTCAAAAAGCAGATTGTTCTGATCATGGGGAAGAGGTTTACAAAGAACAGGATAAAATCGACCAGGTTGTTGTTACGGATAGCACAATTGAAGTTCATTTGAGAATATATGACAATTGCTGCTACGATTATTTGTGGGATCCGAAGCTGACTGACGAAGGGGTATTGGATTTGATCTATACCGGTTATGGAATGTTTTGTGGCTGTAATTGCTGTTTCGGACACGTGATTACGTTTAAAAAAGAGTTTGAACCAGATGATGCTGTCAGAGTGAAAGAAATCCGTATCAATGGTGAGGGAAGTTACCGGTTAAAATGAAGCAACGGATTGCCGGATTTGATCGTTTTATACCCATGTGATAATTATTGTAAGAATGTTACATTTGCACTATGAGTAAATTCACGTTATTGACTGATTTTATTGCTTTTCTTGAAAGTGAGTTGTTGCTTTCCACAGGAGAAGTATATGCCACTGCTGAAATCCGTTCTTTAAGAACCTGGGGGTCACTGAATGCATTGATTTTAATTGCAAGAATCAATGATGAAACAAGTATTTTGCTTACAGCCGGAGACCTGGCTGGGTGCAAAACGGTAACAGATCTTCATCAACTGATTGTTTCCCGGTCAAATGGCACTTACTAAACACAAAGGCATCGAAATCACAGGGATTGTTAATGTTGTTCCTCAAACAACAGAAGACAACCTCGAATTGGAGTTACTTACTCCGGAGGAACGGGCAGCTCTGGTCAATCATACAGGTATCCGTTTCCGGAAAGTGGCACCGGCATCTCTCACCATTCGTGATTTGTTTGAAGTTGCAATTGTGAAACTATTGGACAAGACGGGATGGAAAAAAGAAGAGGTAGACGTACTGATTTGCGTCACACAATCTCCTGAAATGATCATTCCTTCTGTTTCCTGCCGCTTGCATGGAGATTTGGAATTTCCTGAATCAACCGTATGCTTTGATATCAATTCGGGCTGTTCGGGGTTTGTATATGGACTCAATACGGTCGGAGCTTTGCTCTCGGGAATGGAAAATAAAAATCCCAAAGCGATTCTGTGTTGTGGTGATTTCTCTACACACTTGATTACATCAACAGATAAAAGTGTTCGTCCGATCTTTTCGGATGGAGTCGCAGCAATTGCTGTTGAGCGGAATTCAGAAAATGAGGAGATTACAGGGTATTTTAACCTTGGAACAGCAGGAAAAGGGCAACATGCCATTGAAATGCAGGAAGAAGAAGACGGGAAACAAGCCATGAAATTGAATGGGATTGATGTCTTTGGATATTCGGTGAAACTGGTGCCTGAAAACATTCAGAAACTATTAGAGTTTTCTCAAAAAGAAATAACTTTTCCGGATGCTTTTGTGTTTCACCAGGCAAATAAACTGATCAACGAATCCATTCGAAGAAAACTAGGAATTCCGGAAGAAAAAGTACCTTATTCCATTTCTGAATATGGAAACACAGCTTCAGCAAGTATCCCGTTGACGTTAGGGACGGGTTGGAGAAATACTGAAAAACATTCCGGATGGATCGTCGTTTCCGGCTTTGGTGTCGGTTTTTCTGTTGCATCCGCATTGATCCGATTTAATCCCCTGTTTTGTGAACCACCTGAAGAATACTAACTGTTACGAATCACTATGAAAACACTCGATATTGTTATTCCAATCTACAAATCCAGGTTAACTCTTGAAGCATTGATTAACCGGCTCAACGAATGGGTTGAATCGGGGAGTGGAGGATATGCCACCCGGGTGATCTTTGTGGAAGATGGAAGCGGGGACGGAACCTTTGATTTTCTGATCGGTTTGAAGTCTCAAATAAACTTTTCATTTGAAGCAATTCGTCTCAACCGGAATTATGGACAACATACTGCTATTTCAGTCGGATTGGCAGGGGCTACAGCGGATATCGTTGCGGTAATGGACGATGATTTACAGCACGACCCTTTTGAAATTTCTGATCTGATCGATAAAATGACCGAAAGTGGTGCGGATCTGGTGTATGGAACGTACAAAGAAAAACAACACAATTTAGTGCGGAATTTTGCCAGTCGTATGCTGAAACGGATTACCAAAAGTAAAACAGTGGATTTTAGCAGTGTGACTTCGTTCAAAGTCATGCGATCTTCTGTTTTGACGACACTGAAGTACCAGGTATCACCAGTTATTTTTGTAGATGTTTACCTGCTGGAAAGTGCAGGTAAAGTAGAAACCTGTACGGTGAATCATGCGAAACGTGCTGCGGGAGTTTCCACCTATTCCAATCGAAAACTAATCAAACTGACCCTGGGAATTTTCTTGTTCCATTCATCGTTACCATTGAAAATGATTGTGCGGATCGGATTGCTGATGTCGATCGTTTTTCTCGGACTGAGTTGTTACTATGTGTACCAAAAACTGTTCAATGATGTGGAAATGGGATTTACTACCATCATCGTTTCCATCTTTTTATCGACAGGGTTGATTTTGGTCTCTCTGGGAATTATCGGAGAATACATCCGTCGCATTTGGGTGCATCAAAATCACCTGGAGCGTGTCGTCATTGCTGAAAAACAAACCTCATGAAGGGCTTTGGAGTTGAACTGAAACTGTTGTCTGAAGCAACACTGGAATTGGTGAGGGCATGGCGAAATGATGAACAAACTTCCCGCTTTATGCAATTTCGTAAGCAAATCACCCCGGAAGACCAACTGAAATGGTTCAAATCCATTGAAAAGGCGTATTACTTTGTTATTTATGCCGAAACTGTTCCAGTGGGTCTGATTGATTTGAAAAAAATAGATGAAAAAAATAAAACGGCAGAAGCCGGGTTC
>DHNG01000029.1:88625-89229 GCA_002409405.1 Flavobacteriales bacterium UBA5422
AACGGCAGAAGCCGGGTTGTTGATCGGAAATACGAATTTTGTCGGAACAGGAATTGCATTGGGAGCTTCTGTTTTATTGCTTGATTTTGCCTTTGAAAAATTGCATTTACGGGTAGTAACAGCGACAATTAACACGTTGAACAGTGAAGCTCAACAATACAACCAATTGCTGGGATTTGTGAAAACACACGCATTGGATGAACAATTTGACAGGTGGGAATTGCAGCAGTTGGAGTATGTACAACAACGAAAAAAACTGGTGGGATTACTTTCATCGATTCTGTAACTTAACTGGTCATGCAGGCCGTTGGATGAACAGGCAGGACACTTTACTCAACCAACAGACGAATGTAAATAGTTTGTTACCCTATCCATAGCTGTGTTTCAAAACTAAATCTTATTTTTGAAGTTTGAAATTACCAATTGGTTAATGAGAGCACTTTATTTTAAAGAAATACGCAGTTTTCTGAACTCCATTATCGGGTTCATCTTTATTTTTATTTTCCTTGTTGCAACAGGAATTTTTCACTGGATTGTACCGGGAGGAACGAACTTGTTAGAGGGGACTGAAGCAGATTTGATTCCCTTTTTTAACCTCGCGCCG
>DHNG01000029.1:89368-110161 GCA_002409405.1 Flavobacteriales bacterium UBA5422
CGCGCCGATCATGTTTTTCATCCTGATTCCTGCGCTGACCATGAGAAGTATCGCAGAGGAGCGAAGAACAGGAACCATCGAATTACTGTTTACCCGCCCGATCAGCGATTTGAAAATCATTCTGGCGAAATACTTTGCAGGAATTACTCTGCTTATTCTGGCAATCATTCCGACAGTGGTGTATTACATTTCGATGTATTACCTGTCACTTGAACCGGAAAAATTTGATCACGGGGCAACGATTACATCCTATATCGGATTGATTCTGCTGGGATCGGTTTTTGTAGCCATCGGAATTTTTTCTTCTGCTTTGACAAGTAGCCAAATTGTAGCGTTTATTGTTTCCATGTTCCTGTGCTGGTTGTTTTTTGACGGGTTAAACAGGCTGGGAGCATTTAACGTAATGGGAAGTTTCGATAATGTTCTGCAATATTTCGGAATGGTGAAACACTACGATGGAATCCGCAAAGGAGTCATCGATACGAGTGATGTTGTTTACTTTTTATCACTCATTCTGTTCTTTATTCTGTCTGCATTGACGGTAATCAAAACATTAAAAAAATAATACACCTTATTTCGAGCCATGAGTGCAACCAATAAATACAAAGGATTATTCAACTGGACATTATTGCTGGTGATTCTTGTCGGAATCATTGCGGTAAATGTAATCAGTGCGTTTGTGTACAAACGGATTGACATGACAGCAGACCAACGTTATTCCCTTTCTGAAGGGACAATTAAATTACTGTCGGATGAAAAGAAAATCTCCAACAGACTGACGATCCGGATTTACCTGGAAGGGACAATGCCTGCTGAAATCAAACATTTTCGCAATGCGATTGAAGATAAACTCAATGAGTTCAAGCAGTATGCAGGTTCCAGAATCGAGTACAAATTCATCGATCCGAATGGCGGAACGGAAGAAGAGCAACAAGAGCTGAAAGATCAGTTGTACAATAAAGGAGAAGGTATTTTACCGCTGAACCTGGTGTATCAGAAAGACGGAGGACAAAATCAGATTCTCCTGTGGCCGGGTGCAGTGATTAATTACGGTGGAACGGATGTGAACGTGATCCAGTTTTTACCGGGAACTCCTGCCGGAAAACCAAACCGCCTGGAAGGGATTTCCAAATCCATTGAAAATTCGATCAACAACCTGGAATACATTCTCACAAGTTCTATCCGACGTGCTGTTCAGACAGAAAAACAGAAGATAGGATTCTTACAGGGACATGGTGAGTTAAGCTATGCGCAGACACAACGGGCCAGAGCACTGATTACACCGTATTTTAACGTTGAAGACGTGACCATTGACGGTAAATTGAACGCATTAGATCAATACCAGGGATTGATCATTGCGAATCCACGGAATACATTTGACCCCAAAGATTTGTTTGTAATTGATCAGTTTCTGATGAAAGGTGGCCGTCTGATGTGTTTTATGGATGCACTTTCTATCAATGAAGATACATTGAATACGAAGGGAATGGTGAACACCACTCGGATTAAAACAGGTTTGGAGAGCATGCTGTTTGATTACGGATTGAAGTTAAATGAAAACTACGTCATGGATGCGCGTTGTGCACCAAAGGGAGTGCCATTTGCCAACCAGCCGATTATTCCATGGTTCTTTCACGTGCTGGCAACGCCTACATCGCATCCGATTTCACGAAATCTGGAACCCGTATCATTGAAGTACACGAGCGAAATTCAGTTTGTTAGTTCAGTACAAGCTGCACTGACTCCGATTCTGACGTCGTCAACCAATTCTACTGTAACAGGATTGGCTCCGTTGGTGAGTTTAGGAATTCCATTGAATTACGGTAACAACCCGCAATTGGCTCAGAATCCGAATGCGGAAGAAAATAAGAAATGCCTTGCCGGATTGTCTGAGGGGATGTATCAGTCGTATTTCAAAACACGCATCGTTGATGAATACACAAGTAATCCGGATGCACGGTTTATTACGGACAGTGAGAAAGAAGGAAAGGTTGTATTGGTAGGAAACGGACGTTTCATTGCCAACAGGTATGATTCAATGGTAAACAATATGACGGGAAAAATGATGTACCGCCCGTTGGAGTTCCCGGATTTAAGAATGGATGAAGAACTATATAAATTAAACATTCCGCTCTTGTTTGGAAATCAGGAATTCTTCCAGAATATGGTTGATTATGTAATGGGAGATAATTCGGTACTGGACATCCGTAGCCGTCAAATTGATATCCGGGAAATTGACAATGCAAAAGTGCAGAGCCATGCCGGCTTCTACAAGGTGGTTAATTTATTGATTCCTTCTTCACTCCTGATCATCTTTGCAATTGGCTTTGGTTATTTTAGAAAACGAAAATATTCGGTTAAATCATAAGTTGACCAACGTATTTAAACAGATAGTGAATATATGAAAAAAGGTATTATTCTGATCATTGTAGTCGTAGTTGTAGGACTGCTGGCTTATTTCGGTTGGAAAATCGTAAAAGGATCCGGTTCTTCCGTTGAATCCGAACTGATTGAATTTGCAATTCCCGATACAGACAAAATTGACCGGGTTGTTATTACCGATAACTTTGGAAGGGTGATGGATCTTCGCCGCCAAAAAGGAAGTGATACATGGACCGATAAAGATGGAGGCTGTATCTCTCAGGAAGGGATTTTTTATATCCTGGATGCATGTAAAAAAATTGAATTTAAAGGATACCTGACAGATAATTCGGTTGAAACGCATCGAAAAATGATGCTTTCTCAACATACCAAAGTAGAGTATTTCCTGAACGGGAAATGGCACAAAACGTGGTATGTCGGACCGGCATCTCCGGATCATTTAGGACAGGTTATGCTACTCGAATCAGCAGAACAGGGACTTTCCGCTAAACCGGTGATCATGAGCATCAAAGGAATGTATGGAATCATTGAACCGCGTTTTTATGCAGATCCGCTGAAATGGAGATGCACACAAATTTTTGAAATCAGCCCGAAAGACATCAAGAAGGTCGATGTCAACTTTCCGCTGCAACCGGCAAGAAGTTTCTCTGTAGAACGATTGGGAGGAGGAAACAATTACAGCGTTCGTCAGCAAAATATCCCGTTACCTGCTGTCGATACACAATATGTGATGTTGTATCTGAACAAGTTTAAAAAGATTCACTATGAAATGCCGAATTACGTGCTCAATGCTACACAGATTGACAGCTTGAAAAAATCATCACCCTTCTGTATATTGAAAGTTGATCTGCAAAATGGAAAATCCGAGCGCATCCGCATGTTCCGTATTGCTTCGGAAGCCCCGCAGGTGAATGAACTGGGGCAACCTGTTACGTATGAAGTAGATCGATTCTGGGCTGAGTTGACCAACGGAGATATCGTCAAGTGCCAGTATTTTGTGTTTGACCCGCTGACATTGGGACACATGTACTTCCCGTTGGATTTAAAGTCGCTGGATCTGAATAATTACGACGTAAAATCCCCGGATCAATACAAAAAATAGAAGTAACTATTGTTAATAAGTATAGGATAAAAATTAGTTGTTTTTCGCTGTTTTTATTGCGATCCTTTATAGTTTTGAATAACATTAGACAAAAAATATGAATTTTATAACATCGAGTACGGCACTTTTGAGACACCTGCAAAGCATTTCAGGTGTATTGAGTACCAGCAATACGTTGCCGATATTGGATAACTTTTTATTTGAGATCGTTGACAATCAATTAACAATTTCTGCTTCTGACCTGGAGACAACCATGCGTACATCCATGGAAGTAGAGGCAAACGGAGAAGGTAAAATTGCCATTCCTGCCAAATTGTTACTGGACGTCCTCAAAAACTTACCGGATCAGCCGTGTACGTTTTCCATTGATTATGCAACATTCGGTATTGAGATTGCATACGATAACGGGAAGTCAAAAATGGTTGGATTTAACGGTGACGAATTTCCGAAAATCCCGGTAATTGAGAACAGTTCATCTGTTCGCGTTTCAGGAGAAATCATCAGCTCTGCGATCAATAAAACATTGTTTGCAACCGGAAATGATGACCTGCGTCCGGTGATGAGTGGCGTTTTCTGCCAGTTTTCCCCGCAGGATATTATTTTTGTAGCAACGGATGCACACAAATTGGTGCGCTACCGCAGAACTGATTCATCTGCAGAAACAACATCTTCGTTTATTTTACCAAAGAAACCGTTGAATCTGTTGCGTTCAAATGTAACATCGGATATTGAGGTGCTGATTGAATACAATGAATCAAATGCTGTGTTTTCTTTTGGAGACATCGTGTTGGTGTGTCGTTTAATTGACGGGAAATACCCGAACTACGAAGCGGTAATTCCGAAGGAAAATCCAAATGTATTGATCATCGACAGAACACAATTTCTGGGTTCTATCAAACGCGTTTCGATCTTTGCCAATAAAACAACACATCAGATAAAGTTAAAGGTGGCAGGTTCTGAACTGGCATTGTCTGCCGAAGATCTGGACTTCTCAAATGAGGCAAATGAACGTTTGACATGTAACTATGACGGAGAAGACATGGAAATCGCATTTAACTCCCGTTTCTTGTTGGAAATGTTGAATAACATTGACACAAAAGAGGTGAAACTGGAAATGTCGGTTCCAAGCCGTGCAGGTTTGTTGATGCCGGCAGAAAGTACCAACCAGGATGAAGATATCCTGATGCTGGTGATGCCGGTGATGCTAAATAAGTAATCTTAAGTTTTGTAAATAAGAAAGGCGGTTCATTCATGAACCGCCTTTTCTGTTCTTAAGGTAATTGATTATCGGATTACCTTTACATTCACTGCATTCAATCCTTTTGGACTTTCTTCTACGTCGTAGCTCACCTGATCATTTTCCTGGATTTTATTTACCAGCCCTGATACGTGTACGAAAATGTCTTTTCCGCTTGCTGCGTCACTAATGAAACCAAACCCTTTTGTTTCATTGAAGAATTTTACTGTTCCTTCTTGCATTTGTCTTTAAATTATATGTTATTTATTTGAATAAGGACTAGTCTACAAATGTGTAGGCTGTTCCTGTTTTTCCTGCTCTTCCGGTTCTTCCGATCCGGTGAATATATGTGTCAAAATCCATTGGCAACTGATAATTAATCACCAATGTTACATTGTTGACATCGATACCGCGTGCAGCGACATCCGTTGCAACCAACACACGGACATCACCGTTCTTAAATTTATCGAGTGCGTTAATCCGGTAATTTTGCGATTTATTTCCATGAATCCGGTCCGATGTAATTCCCGAACCAATGAGTTTCTGAGATAATCTGTTGGCTAAATGTTTTGTTTCCGTAAACAAAATCACTTTATCAAATTTCGGATTCGCCAATAATTCCAGTAAAAGTTTGTACTTGTCCTGACCTTCCTGTACCCGAATAATGTCCTGATCTACATTTTTAGAACTGGTATCTCCCGAATGAATCTCTACAAGGAAAGGATTCGTAACAATCTCATTGATAATTGTCTGCTGCTTTGGATCTTTTGTTGCGGAGAACAACAACGTTTGTTTGCGCCTTTTCATCCCATTGATCAATTCCCGAACATCCCGAATAAATCCCATGTCCAGCATCTTATCGAATTCATCCAGCACCAATACTTCAAACCGTTCCAGTTTCAGATTTCCACGGTTGCGTAAATCGAGTAAACGCCCCGGAGTCCCGATGAACAGGTCAAAATAATTAGTTAGGCTTCGGATATCTTTTTCAATATTGGTTCCCCCGATGTAGCAAGCTGCACGAAGTTTTAATCCTTCTGACAATTTTTTAAATTCATCATAGACCTGAAGAGCCAATTCCCGCGTTGGGACGATAATCAATGACTGAAATTTTTGATCTTTGTTACGCAACAGATTTTCCAAAATAGGAATAAGAAATGCACCTGTTTTTCCGGTTCCTGTATTGGCAATACCAATCAGATTTACTCCTTCTACAAGCTGGTCAAAGGTTTTATCCTGAATCTCTGTGGGGGAAACAAATCCCATTTTTTGTATGTTGGTCTTAAGTTGAGGTTGCAGTTGCATGTCCTCAAATTTTGTTTCCACCGTGATTGTTCTTTCTGAAGCAACTACCGTCGCTTTCTGAATCAATAAGTTGGGGTTCAGTGTCGATATTTTAGGTGCTTTACTACGTTGTCTGTTTCCTGAAAATCGATGTTTATTGGTGTTCGTTTTTACAGGTTTTTGTTTATTTATACTTGTTTGCATATACTTCTTTTTATCCCTATACAGGGACACTATTATTGTTTACAAACCTGGATTTTCCAGGTTTGGTGGTCATGGACAAATGTGTTGCGTTACCAATACATTTGTTCCCCGGTGACTTTATTTACAGTACCGGTATTCTGACTAAAGTTCCGAAAATGTGTTGCTTAAAAGAAAGGATGAATCCTTATTGTATCTGATTTAAAGGCTTGTCTTACTGTGTTGCCTTGTCATTCTGTTTCGGGAGGGGATTCCTGAAACTACATTTCTCATTCAATAACGCTTTTCGGCAGGTAACTATTTACCTGAAGTTTTTATTAACCGTCAACCAGTCATTTGGCTGGAGTCATTTACACGAAAATTCTGAAAAATGTAAAGGGTGTTTTGATCCGATTTTAGGCCCCTGAAACAATTGAACGGAAATTGTTTCCAAAAATTGAGAATTAACTTGTTCGGGTGCAAATATACATAATTTTCTGATAGTAAAATATTTATTTTCTTTTAGGTGTTTCTTCGGTTATATCAAAATAAACAACTATCTTTGTATAATCAGGTAAGATTCTGTTAAATAAGTGGTGCTATAATTTAGTCTTGTCGAAACGTTTGGTCGTTTTTTCTTTCTGTTTTATTTCATTTTTATTTTAGAATATAGTTCAATGCACCCTTTTTCAGGGAGATAGCCGATTGAAAAATCCGCACTTTGGCAGTAGGACTCATATAGTATTCATGATTAATAATAACGAAGCGTATCAAACATCTCAAATTTTCACAGACTGTCGAGCAGGAATTTTCCAAAGCACTAAAAAGAAGAGTTAATCTATATTTTAAATTAAATAAAGCACATAAACGAGCGAATGTACAAATGGTTTTTAAAACCGTCGCGATGTTGTTGATTTATACAATACCTATTGTTTTATTAAATTTTGGTGTTATTACATCCCCCGTTGTTACAATTTTGCTTTATCTCATTAGTGGTTTGGGAATTGCGGGCATCGGAATGGGGGTAATGCATGATGCGAATCACGGTGCTTATACGAAGCATTCCTGGTTGAATCGCACACTTAGCTATACCCTGGATTACCTGGGATGCAGTAGTGAAATGTGGAAATTACAGCACAATGTTCTTCATCATACCTATACGAATATTCACGGACACGATGAAGATATTGATGCTCCTTTGTTTTTACTGCGTTTTTCTCCCTATAGCAAGAGTTATAAAATACACCGGTTTCAGCACTACTATGTGTGGTTCTTCTACGGAATCATGACACTTTACTGGATAACGGTAAAAGATTTTAAAAAAGCGGGAGATTACCGGAAGATGGGGTTGATCAGAACAAAGAGAGAATACCGGATGCGATTAATAAAGCTGATTCCGTTGAAAGCATTTTACTTTTCGTATGCACTGGTTATACCAATGATTGTTGCTCCGTTTTCGGTTTATTGGATCCTGCTTGGTTTCATACTGATGCATGTGCTTGCGGGGATTCTCTTGAGTGTTGTATTTCAATTGGCACATGTAATGCCGGAGATGCAGTTTCCTCAGCCGGATGAGGATGAAAAAATCAAGGAAAACTGGTACACACACCAGTTACAGACAACAAGTAATTTTTCTCCGAAAAACAGATTTCTGTTTTGGTATTTAGGAGGATTAACGAATCAAATAGAACACCATTTATTTCCGAATATTTGTCATGTGCATTATCGGAATATAAGTAGAATTGTTGCGCGAACAGCAAGAGATTTTCAGGTTCCTTACTATGTGAATAAGACATTCTTTGCTGCTGTTTCGGGACATATAAAAACCCTTCGTGTTCTCGGGAAAATGAAAACACTATAATGTTCAATTAAAATCACACAATAAATTATGGCAGAAACCTTCAATAAGAAAGAAAGGGAAAAAAAGAGAGATCAACGTAGAAAGGAAAAGCAATCCAAAAAGGAAGCGCGGAAAGAAAATCCAACCGGTGGAGGTTGGGAAAGTATGATGGCGTATGTGGATGAAAACGGAATCCTTCGGGATACTCCGCCGGATCCTGCCGCGAAAAAAGAAGTCAAGGCAAAACACATCGAGATTGGAATTCCAAGACGCGAAAAAGAAGATTTTGATCCGACTCTTACAGGAGTGATCAATTATTTTGATGATACAAAAGGATATGGATTCATCAAAACAGCTGATGATGAAAGCTTTTTTGTTCATCAAAATAATATTTCCGGACAAGCTGTGAAAGGTGCTAAGGTTCGTTTTGAAAAAGAAAAAGGAACAAAAGGTTGGGTTGCTGTACGCGTTACACTTATCTAACGCAGATAACAACACAAAAAAGGTGGTTACTAAAACGGAACCACCTTTTTTGAATCAAAATTCCAATAAATCAAGCGGCTTTTCATTGTTCGGCTTGAACGTTAGTTTTTCCGAACGCCCTTTTTTGAATATCTTGTTGCTGAGCACAAATCCTTTGCGCAGCTCTTTTCTCTCATCTTCCGGTAATGCGGAGATGTCCTTGCATTCATCTGAACAGCATCCGTTCATGTGTGCATTGCATTCATCACACTGAATGAATAGCAGGTGACATGCTTCGTTGGCACAATTGACATGTACATCTGCAGGTTTTCCACATTGATGGCAGTGTGCAATAATGTCCTCGGAAATACGCTCACCACGTCGTTCGTCAAATACAAAGTTTTTCCCGATAAATTTGTTCGGAATGCCCGCGTCTTTACAATCGTTGGCATACTTGATGATACCACCTTCCAATTGGTGTACGTTGTCGAATCCTCTGTGTTTGAACCAGGCAGATGCTTTTTCGCAGCGGATTCCACCAGTACAATACATTACCAAATTCTTGTCTTCATTGCCTTTCAGGTATTTTTCTTCAATGTACGGTAGTGATTCACGAAATGTATCTACATCCGGTGTAATTGCGCCTTTGAAATGCCCCACTTCCGATTCGTAGTGATTTCTGAAATCGATCAGAATGGTGTTCGGATCATCTGTCAATGCGTTGAATTCGGCTGCATTCAAATGCTTTCCTTTGTTGGTGACGTCAAATGTTTCATCATTCAAGCCATCTGCCAGAATTTTGTCGCGCACTTTGATCTTCAATTTCAGAAACGGGAACTCCGCATCTCCGTTCTCAACAGCACTATTCAGACGAATTCCTTCCAAAAATGAAATGTCGTACAATTCAGCTCGGAATTGATCAACATGGTGTTTGGGGACTGAAATTTGTGCGTTAATTCCTTCTTTTGCTACGTAAACTCTCCCGAGCACATCTATTTTTTGCCAGATGCCGTACAAGTAATCTCTAAAGATCTGAGGGTTGTCAATTTTAGCGTATTGATAGAATGAAATAGTTACCCATTCGTAACCCTTCGCACGCCATTTTTGTTCCAACTCCTCCTTACTTAATGTGTTCCACAGTTGCATGCTATGTTTGTTTTAAATAAAAAGTTGCCGCAAAGATAGGAAAAGATCGGATAATTTAGAAAGCATGAGTTGAAAAAATAGTGAATCGAAATGCGGGGCGAGTACAAAAAAAGAAGGAAGATTAAAAATCTTCCCACTTTCCATCAGCACATTCCACTGACTTCAATCTTCCTTCTTTGTAATTTTATGTTCGTTAGTGGAACATGTCCTTCACGCGTTGAAAAAATCCTTTTTCATTGGCATCGGGACTTGGTTTGAAATTTTCGCTTGCACGTAATTTCTCCAGTATTTCTTTTTCTTCTTTGGTCAATTTTTTTGGTGTCCAGACATTGATGTGAACAAACAAATCGCCGTGCCCATATCCTTGTAGAACCGGCAATCCTTTTCCTTTCAAACGCAAAGTCTTCCCACTTTGTGTTCCCGGCTCTATTTTAATTTTTGCCTTTCCTGAAATGGTTGGAACTTCAACGGATTCTCCCAATGCCGCATCTGCAAAATTGATATACGCATCAAAATGCAGGTGTTCACCATCTCTTCTCAGTTCTTCGTGCGGCGTTTCTTCAATTACAACAATCAGATCTCCCGGAATTCCGTCAAACGGACCGGCATTTCCTTTTCCTGAAACACTTAATTGCATGCCCTCTTCTACACCAGCAGGAATGTCAATCTCAATGACGTCTTCCTGTTTCTTCAGACCTTGTGCATCTGCATCGGCAGGCTTTTTGTCGATCATTTTCCCGGCACCCTGACAAGTTGTACAGGTTGTTTGTGTTTGCATGGCTCCCAGGAACGTTTGTGTTACACGTGTCAAACGCCCTGTTCCGTTACACGTTGAACAAGTCTTGTAAGTAACACCGTCTGCATTCACCAGCTTATTGACCTTGATTTTTTTGCGGACACCGTTGGCAATTTCTTCGAGGTTCAGTTTTATTTTGACACGAAGATTCGTTCCCCGTGTACGCATGGTACCTCCTCTGGATCCACCAAAGCTTCCACCTCCTCCGAAGGCTCCGCCAAAAATGTCACCAAACTGAGAGAAAATATCATCCATATTCATACCACCACCTCCGAAGCCACCGCCTCCCATTCCGGCGTGTCCGAATCGGTCGTACTGTACACGTTTTTGCGAATCACTCAGTACTTCGTATGCTTCAGCTGCTTCCTTGAATTTTTCTTCAGCGCTCGCATCATCCGGATTTTTGTCGGGGTGATACTTCAATGCCAGTTTGCGATATGCCTTTTTGATTTCGGCTTCGTCAGCACCCTTGGATACACCTAAAATTTCGTAATAATCTCTTTTTTCACTCATCTGGTCAATCTCTTTTGTCTGCCACTTATTGTCCTACCACTACTTTTGCAAAACGGATGACTTTTTCGTTCAGGAAATAACCTTTTTCTACATCATCAATTACTTTCCCTTTTTGTGCGTCATCTCCCGGTATATTGGCAATTGCCTCATGCAGGTCACTGTCAAAGTGTTCTCCTTTGGCCTGCATTTGTTTCAATCCTTTTGCTTCTAATGTTGACTTAAATTTGTTGTAGATCAGATTGAATCCTTCTTTTACGGCAGTAATGTCTTCCACCGTTTCATTGTTGGCGATTGCCCGCTCGAAATCATCAAGTGTAGGAATCAAATCCAACAATAATTTCTCATTGGCATTGGCAATCAGATCAACCTTTTCCTTATTGGTTCTTCTGCGGTAATTGTCAAACTCAGCATATAAACGAAGGAATTTGTCATTCAATTCGTTGTACTTTTCCTCAGGAGTTTGCTCTCCGCTTTTCTCGTTTTCAACTGTATTTTCCGTTGAATCCTTCAATTCTTCCTGCTCTTGATTTAAAATATCTTTCTCTTCTGACATCGCTGTTTCATTTTTATGCATTTCCTGCCACTCAAATAACTTGCCATCCTTTGTTTTTCGGACAGTATGACAGAAAATCCGTCAAACTTATAGCAGAATTGCCAAATTGACAAATTTTTAACGCGAATGGCAGTGAAGTCCGGAATGCGACTCTAGTGTTGCAAATTGATTTCCAGCACTCCTGCAGCTACTGTCTGGTTGGTGTATTCATTGATCAGTATGAATGCTCCTGTAGTGCGGTTTTCTTTGTAATTATCAAATACTACTGGTTCTGCTGTCCGGATGAGTACAGAAGCAAGTTCATTCAGTTTTAATTCATCATCAGAAGGACGTTTTTCAAATGTTTCAATGTCAATTTTATAGGTGATTTCTTTGATAAACGCTTTGGTGCTGAAACTTCCTTGTTGTAATAGTAATTTCATTCCGCCTGTTTGAAACGGCTTATTATCCATCCAGCAGATTGTACCCTGCACAAAGTCAGACATGACCGGTAATTCCGAAACCGGAGCAATCCATGCTCCACGACTGATGTCAATGTCATCTTCAAGTTGGATTACAACAGGTTGACCGGCATCTGCAGATTCGATCGTTTTCAGGTTGTGCTCAATAGTCTGAATGCGGGTAGAAAATCCTCCCGGAAGTACTTGTACGTTATCACCGACCTGTAGTTTCCCACTCCACAAGGTTCCTGCGTATCCCCTGTAATCATGGAGTTCAGTTGTCTGGGGGCGGATGACGTATTGTACCTGAAAACGGGCTTTATCATGAGACTGAATGGGCTGAACAGGTATTTGCTCCAGGAACGAAAGCAATGACTGTCCGGTATACCAGTGCATATGTGTGGAAGGGTGTACAACATTTTCTCCGGATAATGCGGAGGTAGGGATGAAGGATACTTGATTTAGCGAGAGTGCAGCTGTTACGGCTGAAAAATCTCTTTTAATTGCTTCGTACCGTGCTTCACTGTAGTTGACTAAATCCATTTTATTGATACAAACCAAAATGTGTGGAATTCCCAGAACAGCTGAAATGATGGTATGGCGTCGGGTTTGTTCTGTAATTCCGTTGCGGGCATCTACCAGGATAATTGCCATGTCTGCAGTTGACGCTCCTGTAAACATATTCCGTGTATATTGGGCATGTCCGGGCGTATCGGCAATGATAAATTTCCGTCGATCCGTTGAAAAATATTTATAGGCGACATCGATGGTGATTCCCTGCTCGCGCTCCGCTCGCAACCCGTCTGTGAGCAGTGCCAGATCAATTGTTGCATGTTCTCCTGTTGCCTTGCTTTGTCGGGTTACTGTTTCTATGATGTCGGTAGAAATTGACCCACTGTCTAAGAGCAATCTGCCAATGAGTGTGCTTTTTCCGTCGTCGACATTTCCTGCTGTAAAAAATCGTAATAATTCCATATTTTTTAATTATGAACTATCAATGATCAAGCGGAGGTGATTTAAAAACACTTGATCATTGATAATCCAATATTCATAATTCAAGACACATACTTCTCAAAAATATCCTCCTTTCTTTCTGTCTTCCATTGCTGCTTCTGAGACGCGGTCGTCCATTCGCGTGGCACCTCGTTCCGAAACAGTTGTATTTTTCAGTTCCTCAATAATGTCCTCTACACTGTTGGCTTTGCTTTCAACGGCTGCCGTACAGGTCATGTCTCCAACGGTTCTGTACCGTACCAATCGGTTGACAATGACATCGTGCTCATCCAGTGTGATGAATTCATTGGTTGCCATGAGTTGTTCGTGCTCTGTTAGTACACAGGTGCGTTCGTGGGTGAAATAGATGGAAGTAAGTTCAATGTTTTCCCGCAGGATGTAATTCCAGATATCCAATTCCGTCCAGTTACTAATCGGGAACACACGGACATTTTCACCCTTGTGTATTTTTCCGTTGTAAATATTCCACAATTCAGGACGTTGCAATTTCGGATCCCACTGCCCGAACTCATCACGTACCGAAAAGAACCGTTCCTTTGCCCGTGCTTTTTCTTCATCGCGGCGTGCCCCTCCGATACATGCATCAAAACCAAATTCTTCAATGGTTTCCAGTAAGGTGTGTGTCTGCAATGGATTCCTACTCGGAAATTTTCCTTTTGCGTCCGGAATACCTCGCCGTTTTAATGTGTCTTCTACATGTCGTACAATTAGTTGTTCGCCTAATTTTTCTGCCAATTGATCTCTGAATTGAAGTGCTTCCGGGAAATTGTGTCCGGTGTCAATGTGTACCAGTGGGAAAGGAAGTTTTCCAGGTCGGAACGCTTTCAATGCGAGATGCACAAGGCAAATACTATCTTTTCCTCCACTGAACAGCAATGCCGGTCGTTCGAATTGTCCTGCTGTTTCTCTCAATACGTGAATGGCTTCTGCTTCCAGTCTGCTCAGGTAATCGCTCATAGTGTCTAATTTCTGATATTCAGTTTATGTATGTAACCCACATTCTTTTTTTGTGTTGTCTTCCCACCACCACCTTCCGGCTCTGAATGATTCTCCCTCTTTGACTGCACGTGTGCACGGTTGACACCCGAGACTGACAAATCCCTTGTCCTGAAGGACATTGTATGGCACGTGGTTGCCACGGATGTAACTCCAGACATCGTCGGTCGTCCAGTGAATCAACGGATTGACTTTGGTTAGCTGCCGGGATGCGTCCCATTCGAAAACAGACATTCCCGTTCTGTTTTCAGAATGTTCTGCCCGCAATCCGGTAATCCACACGTTGACGCCCGATAAAGCGCGATTCAACGGCTCTACTTTGCGTACCTGGCAACAGTTTTTCCTGTTCTCTACTGACTCGTAAAACAGATTCGGTCCCTTCGAGGTGATCAGCTCCTGTAATGTTTCCGCATCGGGATAGTATGTTTCTACTTCCTGTTTGTAATGATTCCGGGTGGATGATAACACGCTGTATGATTCGTTGAATAATCGTCCGGTGTCGAGTGTAAATACCCGGATCGGAAGGTTGTTTTTGAAAATCACATCAGTAATGACCTGATCTTCGATACTCAAACTGGTTGAAAATGCGGCGAAAACACCAGGTGTTGCTACAATTTCAGTAAGTAACTGTTTGATGTTATCTGTGTTGATGTGTGCAAATTGATCGGGTTTCATGTCAGATAAATAAGGTGAATATGTTGCGGAGACTTACAATAATGACAACAATTCCAACGAACAGCATCATTGCTTTGATGTTGAGACGAGAAGTGAGGTAGGCAGCGATCGGAGCAGCACATACACCCCCCAGAATCAATCCGAGAATCGGTTGCCATGCAGCTGCCCCGAGGATGGTAAAAAAGGTAAAAGAACTGGCGAGTGAAACGAAGAATTCGGCAAGATTGACCGATCCGACAATCATTCGTGGGTTTTTTCCCCGTGCAATTAGTGTGGACGATACGACAGGTCCCCATCCACCACCGCCAATGGAGTCTAAAAAGCCTCCCAGCGTTGCCAGCCAACCGACACGGGTTACTTTTTTTCGTTCCTGCTTTTTTCGGACTACTTTGTAAATAATCAATGCTCCCAGAAAGAGCGTATAACTGCTGACAATCGGTTTGATGTAGTTACTGTACTGTTCAAATTCGGACAGCAGATATGCTCCGATAATAGCTCCTATGATCCCCGGAACTACAATGCTTTTGAAGAGCCGGTTATTGACATTTCCAAAGCGCAGATGCATAATTCCAGATACCCCGCTTGTGACAATTTCCGATGCGTGAACGGACATGCTTGCAACTGCGGGACTTACACCGAGTGTGAGTAAAAAAGTTGTGGCTGAAACACCATAAGCCATTCCCAATGCTCCGTCAATTAATTGGGCAATGAACCCCCCTAACATAAAGTAAAGGAATGTTTCGTTCATTTCACTCAGCATGGAATTGAAATTCTTCCAAATCTCTTCCGGCGGAAGCAGTGTAAAGAAGATGTGTCCCGCTATCATTAAACCGATTACCATCAGGAAGTTAATCAGCACGCGTTTAACCGAGAATTCGTACCAGGACTTTGGTTTTTCTTTCATTCGTTTATTTTATCAGGGGTAGTTGGATAAGGTTTTGGTTGTTGCAAAGGAAAAAACCAGAAATGGATTCTGCAAGGAAATCGCCAATTATTTTATACTTATCCTATCGGATTAATATGATATATAATTAAATAAAAAGCTGATTGCTATTTGTTTTTATTTTTTTTTGATAACTTTTTTTCCCGGTTAATCAAATCAGACAAACTTGTCTTTGACAAAATGCGAACAGAAGCTTCCCTTACTTCTAACAGAACATCGTGTAGTCCACACAGTTCTTCATGTGGGCAATCTTCACAAGGTTCATAAAAATTGAGACTGACACATGGGAGCAATGCAATCGGACCTCCTGTGGAACGAATAATGTTACTCAATACAATTTCATCCGGTGATTGTAAGAGGTAATAACCTCCGTTAGGGCCCATTTTACTTCCGACAATCCCATTGTGTCGCAGTTGCAACAGGATTGCTTCCAGAAATTTTCGCGAAATGTTTTCTTCTGCCGCAATCTGCGCAATGGACAGTTTCCCCTGATCGGGATAGACCTTTGCAAGGCATTTAAGTGCCTGGATTGCATACTTGGATTTTTTTGGAATCATAGCAATGAAAACAAGATGTGATGAGCAAAGCTACAAAATACTTTTGGAACCCTGTCAGGGAGTGTTAAAATGTATTTTTTAAACGTTTTTTACTATAAAAAAGAGAATTTATTACATAAATAGATTATTTTTATGTGCACAACTTAAACTAAAAATACTATGAAATTTCTATTACTTATGGCACTTGTTGCCTTGAATTCATTTGTTTTTGCGCAATACTCATCAGTTTTTAACAGCGCATACAATCAATATCCTTCTATTCCGAAAGGAGTGTTGGAGGCAGTTTCCTGGTCCAATACGCACATGAGAAACATCTCTGCGGGTGAAATGGAATCCTGTAGTGGGATGCCACGTGCACTGGGCGTGATGGGGCTGTTTTCAGACGGATACAATTACTTTCGTGAAAATGCACGTCTGGTTGAGCAATTATCCGGGGTGTCAATTGATCAGCAGTTAATGAATCCGGAGAACCAGATTTTGGCGTATGCCAGTGCGTTCAATACTATTTATACAACTTACACCGGACAATCACTTTCAGAATCGCAATCGATTTATCTTACATTGAATGATTTGAGTGAAATCCCGGATTCGGGGAGTGTGAACAAGTATGCCATTGATGCGCAGATTTACCAGATCATGCGCTACATGAAGGATGCTGAGTTTGCTGCTTTGCATCAGTTTCCGGTTAAACAATACGACCTTAAGCCAATTTTTGGAGTTGCAAATCTCAAAGTACTGGCTGCAGGAAAGGTTATCTTATCTGAAGAATCGATTAAAAGCGAGGAAGGCGATCAATA
The DNA here is from genome assembly GCA_002409405.1 of Flavobacteriales bacterium UBA5422. Lineage (GTDB taxonomy): Bacteria > Bacteroidota > Bacteroidia > Flavobacteriales_D > Crocinitomicaceae > Taishania. Next base: position 106,286 of record DHNG01000029.1, read on the forward strand.
TGCGCTTTCAACACTGAAATCCACGGAGTACGGACCTGCTATCTGGAATCCTGCGCCAAGCTGTAATTACAGTTCAAGAAGTGGGGTTGCTGTTTCTGCGATTACCATTCATACCATTCAGGGATCATATGCCGGAGCCATTTCCTGGTCGCAGAATTGTGCATCCAATGTTTCATTCCATTACGTGATTCGTTCATCCGACGGACAGGTAACACAAATGGTATTGGAGTCAAATAAGGCGTGGCATGTCGGCTCGGAAAATCCATACACAATTGGTTATGAGCATGAAGGATGGGTGAATGATGCGTCCTGGTACACACAGGCAATGTATGTCAGTTCGGCAGATTTATCGCGTGACATTACAAACAGTGGTTACGGAATTCCACGACTGAGAACATTCTTCGGAGCGGCAACATCCGGGTTGAATACGTTGGGGGGATGTACTAAAATTAAGGGACATCAGCATTATCCGAATCAAAGTCACACAGATCCGGGAATATACTGGAACTGGGAGAAATATTATAAATTGATCAATAATAATCCGGCAATTACAACAATTACTTCAGCAAGCGGGACGCTTTATGATTCCGGAGGTGCAAGCGGAAATTACAGCAATGATGAGCGTTTGTTATGGTTGATTCAACCTGCAAATTCAGCTTCTGTTACAGCTCAGTTTACGCAGTTTAACCTGGAGGCAAACTGGGATTTTATGTTTATTTATGATGGGGCGACAACGGATGCTCCATTGATTGGAAAATATACAGGAACAACTTCTCCGGGTATTATTACATCAACAGGTGGGAGCTTGTTGATTGAATTCCGTTCGGATTGTGCTACGGTTGCTGCAGGATGGGCAATTAATTATTCTTCAGTCAACAATTCACAGGTATTACCTGTTACAACAATCCTGAGTGGATCGACGTGGAAAACAGCTGATTTTGATGTTTACATCAATGATCTGAGCACACAATCGAGTATTACAGAGCGTTACTACCTGGTGGCAGATCGGCCAAATGCTTCTTCTGCATGGCAGGCACAAGCGTCAAAAGGATTCGTGCTGGAAGACTTTAATACACTGGGTAGTTGGACGCAACAGACAGGTACATTCACCATTTTAAACGGAAGAGCGAACAATGCAAATACGACTCTGGATAATACAAATGCCTATTTTAACCTGCCACAGTCAAATGCGGTTGATTACATGTATACGTGGACACAACGTTTTAAAGGTTCGGGGTCAAATCAGCGTGCCGGGTTGCATTTCATGTGTAGTGATCCGACGCTGTCCAACAGAGGGGAATCCTATTTTGTCTTTCTGCGGGAAGGGGGAGATAAAGTACAGATTTATACAGTGACCAATAACGTTTTTACATTGCGGACAGATGATGTGCTCACAATCAACAATAATGTAGATTATAAAGTAAGAGTGACGCATTCTCCGACTACCGGCTGGATACGGGTGTATGTAGATGGCGTATTGGTAAGCTCCTGGCAGGATTCCAATCCGTTGCAGTCAGGAAATAGTATTTCAATCCGGACTGCAAATGCAGAAGTGGAGTTTGACGATTTACGCGTGTACCAAAGCAGAGGAAACATGGTGCACATGACCTTGGGTACAGGTGGATACATGCGGTATGAAAGTGTAGGTTCGCAGCCCGCAGGACGGATTTTTGCACAGTCGAAAGATGTGGCAAACTGGTCATTAATTGATACCGTTGATTTTTTAATTGACAGAACAACACCGGTTTCATATGCAGTAAACGATGGAGCAGGGAACGATCTGACTCATTTTCAAGGACACACGATCAGCGGTAACTGGAGTTTCTCGGATCCGAATTCCGGAATCACAGAATACTTGTATGCTGTTGGTACCAATCCGAATAGTGATGATGTGATCAATTGGACATCGTCTGGAATGGATTCTATGTTTACCACAGCTTTTATGAGCGGCGAGGTCGGGCAAGTCTATTACATATCGGTAAGAGCTGTTAATGGTGCGGAATTGGTAGCACAAATCAGTTCAAACGGACAAACATATAGTGCCAATGAGTTGCTGTTGGAGGAGAATCAATTGGATCAAGTTGTTGTATTCCCGAACCCGTTTACGAATCAACTGACAATTAACTATCTTCCGGGGACTTCTGATATTTGGTTGATTGACCTGAATGGTAAGCAATTGTATAGCGGAGTTGCTAATGAAGTGGAACACACCATTCGATTGGATGACATGGCTTCGGGGGTTTATCAGTTGATCATTGTTCACAATAATCATAAAACGGTAAAGAAAGTTATAAAGCAGTAATTTTTTAATTGACCCCTATTATTTTAGGGGTCAATCTTTATTTTTTTATTTTTTTTGACGGTTTTTAGTTAAAATTAATAGGGGTGTTGAAAAATTATTCATTTTTTAATGAGTGATATCTTTCTTTGCTGTATTTTTGTTCCCAAATAAAGATTCTATATGGCGACAAAACGATTACAGGCAAACCTGGAGGTATCACAAAGAGAACCACGGTCCATTACGTATGAAGGAAAAGTTTCTGAACTTTTCGGACAAAATGTATTTCATACGGAAGCAATGCGGGAATATTTACCAAGCGAGGCATACAAGTTGGTAGTGGAAACAATTGAAACGGGAGCCAGACTGGATCGAAAAGTAGCAGATCAGGTTGCTTCTGCGATGAAAGACTGGGCGTTGACTAAAGGTGCGACGCATTACACACACTGGTTTCAACCTTTGACAGGGACAACAGCTGAAAAGCACGATGCATTTTTCAAGCCTGTAGGAGTAGGAAAAGCAATTGAACGTTTTGACGGGGATTTGTTGGTACAGCAGGAGCCGGATGCTTCTTCTTTTCCGAACGGGGGAATCAGAAATACCTTTGAAGCACGGGGGTATACTGCATGGGATCCTTCTTCGCCTGCATTTGTGATTGGAAAAACACTGTGTATCCCATGTGTCTTCCTTTCGTATACAGGTGAGTCGCTTGATTATAAAATGCCATTACTGAAAGCGTTGAACGCAATTGATAAAGCAGCAATCGACGTATGTCAGTATTTTGATAAAAACGTTACAAAAGTAAATGCAACACTGGGGTGGGAGCAGGAGTATTTCCTGATCGACCAGGCGCATTACAATGCGCGCCCTGACCTGATGATGACCGGCCGTGCGTTGTTTGGGCAGACGTCGGCGAAAGGACAGCAGTTGGATGACCATTACTTCGGATCAATTCCTGCACGTGCAACTGCTTTTATGCGGGAATTTGAAACAGAGGCCGTTAAATTGGGTATTCCGGTTACAACACGTCACAACGAGGTAGCGCCGAATCAATTTGAATGTGCGCCGATCTTTGAAGAGTGTAACCTGGCAAATGACCACAATCAATTGTTGATGGATTTGATGGAAAAAGTTGCACGTAAACATAACTTCAGAGTATTGCTGCATGAAAAACCATTTGCAGGATTGAATGGTTCTGGTAAGCACAATAACTGGTCATTGAGTACCAATACAGGTGTGAATTTATTGGCTCCGGGGAAAAATCCGAAATCCAACCTGCAGTTTTTGACGTTCTTTGTGAATACAATTGCAGCCATTCACGATAATGCAGATTTATTGAGAGCAAGCATCGCTTCTGCGACAAATGATTACCGTTTGGGAGCAAATGAAGCACCTCCTGCAATTATTTCCGCATTCATCGGAACATACCTGAGCAACTTACTGGATGAGTTGGAAAAAAATATCAAGGCAGGAAAGATGACGCCTGAAGCAAAGACGGAATTGAAACTAAACATTGGAAAAATTCCACAAATCCTGTTGGATAATACCGATCGAAACAGAACTTCTCCATTTGCGTTTACCGGAAATAAATTCGAATT
>DHNG01000029.1:110254-110924 GCA_002409405.1 Flavobacteriales bacterium UBA5422
TTTACCGGAAATAAATTCGAATTCCGTGCTGTTGGTTCGTCGGCAAACTGTGCACAGGCGATGTTTGTGTTGAATACAATTGTAGCGAAGCAACTGAAAGAATTTAAAATTGCTGTCGATACACGTATTGATAAAGGAGACGGAAAAGATGAAGCAATTTTGAAAGAATTGCAGAAACTGATCAAAGAATCCAAAAAGATCCGTTTTGAAGGAAATGGTTATGGTGAAGAATGGGTGAAAGAAGCGGCGAAAAGAGGGTTGTCCAATCACAAAGATACACCAAGTGCTTTGCAGGTATGGAGTGCACAGCCGGTAATTGACCTGTTTGAAGAGATGGATGTTCTGACAAAACGAGAGTTGCTGGCGCGTCAGGAAATCGAATTTGAAAACTATGTGATGAAAGTTCAGATTGAATCACGGATTATGAACGAATTGTCTCAAAATCACATTCTCCCTGCAACGGTTGAATACCAGAATAAACTGCTTCAAAATGTGCGGGAATTAAAAACATTGTTGGGTGAGAAGGCTGGAGCAACTGCGGCAACTGCCCAAATCCGGATCATTGAAAAAATTGCGTTGCATTTGAACCAGCTGATCGCATTGAATTATGATATGTTGGAAGCGAGAAAAGTTGCCAATAAAATTGACGATTACCACAAACGGGCTTTTG
>DHNG01000029.1:111146-111493 GCA_002409405.1 Flavobacteriales bacterium UBA5422
TGGCCATTGCCTAAATTCAGAGAAATGTTGTTTACGAAATAATTCAATTATAACATAAATGTAAAAAGTCCGGAGCAATTAAGTTCCGGACTTTTTTTATGAATGTGATTGAAAATAGGTATTAAAACTTAAAGGCAAATCCACCATTGATGGCATTGAATCCGTGACCTGCTTCTACATACATACCAAATGCATCGGTGAAGAAGTAGCGAACGCCACCAAAAATGTAATGTCCTCCGCTTGCACCGGAACTGGTTGATTTGTGTTCAACCCCGTTTGGTGTAACAACACGTTCTACACGATGATTGATGTATACTCCACCGCCGACTCCGGCATATAAATCCAGT
>DHNG01000029.1:111604-112052 GCA_002409405.1 Flavobacteriales bacterium UBA5422
TCCGGCATATAAATCCAGTCCCTTAACCGGTAAGTCAAAGTGATAGGCTGCCCGTGCAATGATTGCTGTTCGTGAAATTCTATTATGATAATCCGTCAAAAATGATGTGTATTTTTCATTGTAAAACGACTGCCCCAGAATACCTCCGGCACTGATGCGCCCGATTCCTAATTTATCAGTTACAATGTATTCATACCCTAATACAATCGGACCAACTGCACCTTTCCTTAAACCATTTACAGATGAATATGAATAATACGGATCAAAACCGAATCCGAGGTTAATAATTTGATCCCCCTGATTAACAGTTTGTGCATGTAATCCACTTCCCAACATTAAACTCAAAAACAAACTTGCTACGATTTTTTTCATATTGAATAAATTATAAATTTTATATCGTGAATTTTGATCGCAAAAAAAATGCCATACTCCGTTGTGAGTAGGGCAT
>DHNG01000029.1:112194-145141 GCA_002409405.1 Flavobacteriales bacterium UBA5422
AAAAACCGTTGCTGCAGAGGTTGTTTCCTGATCCACTTTTATTACCCCTGTTCCTGAATTTCCTGCGTAAGCAGCTTCAATATTCGCCACAACGACACCAGCTTGACCTAATTGGTAAACTTCGTTGAAGTTAAATATTGCAATTCCGGATGCATTTGTGGTTGTTTCAAATTCCCACAATAACGTTCCGTTACCCGGAGGTGTCGGAACGGGAAAGAGTCGGACATTTGCTCCCGGTACAACTGCTCCCGCAGAATTTTTTACCGTTATTGCAGCAATTGTATCTTTCTTTTTACGACATCCCATATTGGTGATGGAAACAAAGAGCATCATCAATCCGAAAACTCCTACTTTTTTTATGGTATTTTTCATAATCTCCTGTCCTTAAATATTATTGTGATATATGAATCGTCTCTACAGCAGTTGTGTTGACACGTGTACGGATTGTTCCTGTACCTTCAAGACCTGACTTTCTACAGATGATGTCAAACTTAGCAACAGTTATACTTTTACCAACCTGATCGTAATACTCACTTAAGTTGAATTCTGCAAAACCGGAACTATTGGTGTTTAGTGTGTCCACATATTCCATGTCGGACTCATTTTCTTCCACATCTGCAATAATTACAACACGGGCGTCTGTCAATAACTCATTACTGGAAGAACGAACAAAGACTTTTGCAAAACTGGGGTCTTTGTCTTTACAAGATTGAGTAAAAACAACTGCTAATGAGATTGTTAAAAGAGCAAATTTACTTTTGACTGTTTTCATCGTATATTTATCAAGCGCATAAAGTTAACCTATTTTCCGTGACTTCAACAAAAATTGATTAGATATTTCTTAACTTCGTATCCAAAATCGTTTTATAGTAGCCTCTGACATAGAAACTGCAATTATAGATAAAAGTTACGGTTTTAAGAACCAAACTGAATATTTAACGCATTTCATTGAGCAAAGGTTGGATTAAATTGAACAAATGAAGGAAAAAATAGATACGCTTTGGGAAGAGATTCAATCCGGAAATGTTTCCAATCTACAAGAGCTGGAGGCGTTTCGAATTAAGTATTTGGGATCAAAAGGTGTTGTAAAAGAACTGTTTGGTGAATTGAAAAATGTACCCAACGATCAGAAAAAAGAGGTTGGTCAATTGTTGAACACATTCAGAATGCAGACGGAAGGATTTTACGAGGCTTGCAAAGAGCGTTTGTCTGCTGCATCTGCAGAGCACTCAAAACTGGATTATTCCCGTCCCGGAAATGCGGAGCCTGTTGGTTCACGACATCCGTTATCACTGGTGAGAAGCGAAATCATCGATATTTTTTCCCGTATTGGATATACCGTTTCAGAAGGACCGGAAATTGAAGATGACTGGCACAATTTCTCTGCTTTGAATTTTCCGCCGGAACACCCGGCAAGAGATATGCAGGACACTTTTTTTGTTGAAAAAGGAGAGCAGGAAATGGCATTGCGGACCCATACCAGTTCTGTTCAGGTGCGGGTGATGGAAAATTCAACACCTCCGATCCGTACGATTTCTCCGGGCAGGGTATACCGGAATGAAGCGATTTCAGCACGCGCGCACTGCTTTTTTCACCAGGTAGAAGGATTGTATATTGACAAAAATGTATCCTTTGCAGATCTCAAGCAAACCTTGCTGTATTTTGCAAAAGAACTGTTTGGTGAAAGTGCGGTAATCCGTATGCGACCTTCTTATTTCCCGTTTACAGAGCCAAGTGCAGAAGTAGATGTTTCCTGCACAATTTGTAATTCCAAAGGATGCAACGTATGTAAATATACCGGATGGTTAGAAATCCTGGGATGTGGGATGGTTGACCCGAATGTACTGGAGGCATCCGGAATCGATTCGACGGTCTATTCAGGTTTCGCCTTCGGAATGGGTATTGAACGGATTTCACAATTGAAATATAAGGTAAACGACCTGCGGTTGTACTCGGAGAATGATGTTCGTTTTCTTCGCCAGTTTACCTCCGAATTTTAAAGCTAATTAATATGGGTTTTTTCTCTCGTTCCTCCGCTGAAGTATTCCCTTGGGAAGCATTAACAAGTGAAGAGCAGCTTCAGGACGCACTCAATAACAATACAGAAGCTGTATTTCTTTTTAAGCACAGCACACGGTGTAATATCTCTTCGATGGCGAAGAGCAGGTTTGAACGGGAGTGGAAAACACCTGACTTTCCGTTTCGGTTATTGTACCTTGATTTATTGAATTACAGACCTGTTTCCAGTAAAATTGAAGAGTTGACCGGAGTCCGGCACGAGTCCCCGCAACTGATCGTAGTAAAGGACGGAGAAGTGAAATACCACAAGAGCCACAATGCAATTTCCGCGGTGGAAAGTATTGAAGCAGTAACTAATTAAACTCACATAGAAATGCATTTTACATTCAGCAATTTCAAATACTACCGTTTTATTTATCTGATCGCTTTCTCGTTGGTGTTAATACTGGGAGCATGTGGAGATGAACCGGAAGATTTTGCAAAATTCACATTCAAAGAAAACCTGGGTGTCCCCTATAATTCCGAAGCAGAAGTTGAAATAGAGCCACTTGTTGATGGGTTGAAACTGATTGAACTGCAGATCGGAGACAGTATTGTTTCCAAATGGAGCAATCCTGGTATGAGCAAGGTGAAATATATGCTGAAAAGTACAGATTTCGGGATCGGAGCGAAAAAAATAGTACTGATTGCACACAACCAAAGTGGAGAGCAATTCAAAGATGAACGGACCGTGCGTGTACTTTCAGACTTGCAGCCGGAATTGTGGGCGTATGAAGTAGTGTCAACCTTCCCGCACAACATTGCGAATTTTACCCAGGGATTTGAATTTAGTGGAGACCAGTTGTATGAAAGTACAGGACAACAGGGAGAAAGTAAAATTGCAAAAATAGACATTCCGACCGGAAACGACCTTTCCAAGATCGGGCTGGATGCAACTCATTTCGGAGAGGGAATCACGATTTTCGGCGACACGATTTACCAGTTGACCTGGAAGACAAACAAATGCTTTTTGTACGATAAAAATACATTGCAGATTTTGCCGAAAGAATTTACATATCAAGGAGAAGGATGGGGATTGTGTAACGATGGAAAATACCTCATTATGTCAGACGGAACAGAACGCCTGACATTCCGTGACCCCAAGACATTTGCGGTTGTAAAAACCATTGAAGTGTATACACATGAGCAGCCGGTTACCCGCTTAAATGAACTTGAATACATTGATGGATTAATTTATGCAAATATCTGGATGACCAATAACATTGCAGCAATTGAACCCGAAACAGGGCGTGTGATTGGTGTGATTGACGGTGCGAACCTGGTCACGATGGGGCGTGGGAAAATAGGTGATGTGTTTAACGGAATTGCTTACAATAAGGCACAGGATGCGATGTATGTAACCGGTAAAAACTGGGAAAAAACGATTAAAATCAAACTGAAAAACAAGTATGAAAAAGCAATTGCCAGCAATTAATGTGTTGGGAGTATTACTTTTTTATTAATTTTAGTCGAACTTTTTTAGATTTTATAAACTTATGAAAAAACTAGTACTCTTTATCGGGCTTGCTACGGCCTGGGGTAACGTTTCTGTTGCTCAGGATTGTACCGGGAATCGGTATCACCAGCCCATCTTCACCAATACAGTTGCTGTTCCAAACGTACAGTATGGTTCCAACTTAGCGCAGGATGAAACAACACCCGTTAATTTATTTCTGGATATTTACTACCCGGATGGTGACACGGATACAGATCGTCCGTTGGTGCTACTGGCACATGGAGGTTCGTTTATCGGAGGAAATAAGACCGATTTAGCAGTTCAGTGCCAAACACTGGCAAAAATGGGGTATGTAGCAGCAACGATACAGTACCGTTTGTTAAGTATTTCACCGGCTGTTATTTCCAATCCGGGACTTGAGTTTCAGAAAGAAGTAGTGCGTGCAGTACATGACATGCGTGCAGCAGTCCGTTTCTTCAGAAAATCGGTTGCAGATGACGGAAATCCATACGGGATCAATCCGGATATTATTATTGTAGGAGGATTTTCCGCAGGAGCTATTCTTGCGAATCATGCGACCTACTTTGACGCAGAATCAAAAATACCTACAGACCTGATTGCATACGTTGCTGCGCAAGGTGGAATGGAAGGAAATTCAGGAAACAGTGGATTCAACAGTGTGCCTCAAATGGCATTGAGCTGGTGTGGAGCGATCGCAGATACGACATGGATTGAGGCAGGTGACCAGCCTTATGTAGGAATACACAACCTGGGAGACAACGTTGTTCCGAACTTATCCGGTCAGCCGAATATCGGTGTGTCTATTCCGGTAACGCTGTATGGAGATTCCCTGATGTATATCCGTACATTAAATGTAGGTGTGACTAGCGATTACATGAGTGTGCCGGGGAACGGACACTGTGATTTTCCTGCAAATAGCGGAGAATTTATTACCAATTTTATGTACGAGCAGTTATGTGTGCAGGGACTTTCGCTGGCATCACATCCTGAAACGGTGCTGTTCTCTATTTATCCGAATCCTGCGGAAGAATCATTTTACATTGATGTGCCTGCAAACGAGTGGGAGTGGAATGTGTCCGTTATCAACATGTTGGGACAAGTAATTGCGACGGAACAAATGACGTCCGGTGAAAATCGAATCCAGGTGCGTTCTTCGGAATTTCAACCTGGGATTTACATGGTGAAATTAAATGCTCCGGACGGAAAAGAAGCAATGAAAAAAGTAGTAATCAGATAAAACTTCTGAATAGATGGATACATCCAGGCTGCCGGCACGAATGTGTCGGCAGTTTTTGTTTCTGTTTCTTCGAAATTAGCTACCTTCGCAAAAAATAAATTAACATGATACAACGTGTACAATCACTTTATTTATTAGGAGCTATTACCATGCTTGTAATTGTCAGCTTTTGGGGAGATTTCTTCGACTATATGACAGATGAAGCCTTTTTTCGATTCAATGCTTTCGGTATTTCCAAATATACATTAGACGGAAAAGAATTGATCGAACAAACATCACTACCTGTTTATAGTGTAACATTACTTCTTGCGTTGTTTGCGCTGTTTGTCTTGTTTAGCTATAAGAAACTCAACAAGCAATTTGCGTATTCTAAATTATTGTGGGGATTGTACTTGCTGGTATTGGTTGGTATTGTTGTCTGGAATTATTTCATCGCACCCGGACAAGTTACAGGAAAAGTTATTCAAAGTAATTACTCCCATAGCTTTTACCTGTTGGTGATTGGACTTCCGTTGGCACACCTGGCGCATATGGGGATTCGAAAGGACAAAAAGACAATCGATTCATTGAATAGACTTCGTTAATTGATTCCGAATTATTTTCACATTTAATTTCTTTTAACGATACACATGAATTTTCTTTCAGTTGAGAATATCACCAAATCATTTGGAGACCGGATTATTTTTCAAGACATTACATTTGGCATTGACCAAGGACAAAAAGTAGCTATTGTTGCTAAAAACGGTGCCGGAAAAACAACCTTGTTGCGCTGCCTGACAGGTCTGGATACACTGGACGAAGGCCGGGTAGTTTTTCGCAATGACATCCGCATGGTATTTATGGGGCAAAGTGAAGACCTGAATCCGGAACACACAATTCTGGAAGAAGTATTTTCGCATGATTTGCCGGAATTGCGTGCAATTAAAGCATACAACCAAGCTGCTTCAACCAATGATGAAGAAGCTGTCCAAAAAGCATTTGAGCAGATTTCCGAACTGAATGCCTGGGATGTAGAAGTACGTGTTTCCCAAATTTTATCAGTGTTAAAACTGGATCATACGGATATGTTGATTCAAAACTTGTCGGGAGGACAAAAAAAACGTGTTGCACTGGCAAAAGTATTGATTGCAGAACCTGATTTTCTGATTCTGGATGAGCCGACTAACCACCTGGATTTGGATATGATTGAATGGTTGGAGGATTATCTTTCCAAATCGAAGTCAACCATCCTGATGGTGACACACGACCGTTATTTTCTGGAGGTCATCTGTGATACAATCCTGGAATTAGACAATAAAACCCTCTACCGCTACAAAGGAAACTTCTCGTATTTCCTGGAAAAAAAAGCAGAGCGGGAAGAACAATTCGAATCGACGGTTGAGAAGGCGAAGAACCAGTTTCGAAAAGAACTGGAATGGATGCGTCGCCAGCCAAAAGCACGAGGAACAAAGCAAAAAGCGAGAATTGAAGCATTCCACGATACCAAAAAAACAGCACATCAGCGCCTGGACAAAGATGAAATTGACATCCCGGTAAAAATGGAGCGACTGGGAACGAAAATCCTGGAGCTTCACCGGTTAGGAAAAGCATTTGGAGACAAAAAAATTCTCAACGATTTCTCGTATATTTTTAAGCGTCAGGAACGTGTGGGAATTGTCGGGAACAACGGAACAGGAAAGTCAACGTTTCTAAACATGATTCTCGAAAAAGAACCGGTTGACAAAGGAAAAGTTGTTGTTGGAGAAACAGTCGTGTTCGGTTATTACAACCAGGAACAATTGGTTGCAGCTGATGATCAAAAAGTGATCGATGTCATCCGGGATGTGGCAGAGTTTATTCCATTGGAGAAAGGACGACAGTTATCTGCTGCACATTTCCTCGAAAAGTTCTTGTTTCCACGCGACATGCATTACAACTTCGTACACAAGTTGAGCGGGGGAGAGAAACGGCGCCTCAAATTGATGACCGTGTTAATGAAAAATCCGAACTTCCTCATTCTCGATGAGCCGACCAATGACCTCGATATCTTTGTAATGGCTGTGTTGGAAGAATACCTGCGTTCATTTGAAGGATGTTTGATCGTTGTTTCCCACGACCGGTATTTTATGGACAAAATGGTTGATCATTTATTTGTCTTTGAAGGGGCAGGGGAAGTGAAAGACATCATTGGAAATTATTCGGATTACCGGAAACAGCAAAAACAAATCGCTTCGGCTGAACGGCAGGAAGAAAAAAAGGCAGCAGAAGAAACAGTTGTTGAAGTTGCTCTTGCAGTTGAATCGAAAGACAAGAAAAAGCTATCTTACAAGGAGCAAAAGGAATATGAATCCCTGGAAGCGGAAATTGAGCAACTGGAAGCAAAAAAAGAAGAGTTGGCAATTACGTTATCCGCTGCTGATAGTTCCAATGAAGCAATTATGAAAGCAGGAGATGAACTGGCAAAGGTTGTTGCGGAACTGGATGATAAAACCAATCGCTGGTTGGAATTGTCAGAATTTGTTTAAGCTTGATTCATCCCTGGATCAGAGTCATAAAATCATTTAACTTTCGCTGAGAGACTGGAATTTCGTCACCGTTTGACAGGATAAGTGTTCCGCTTCTTCCTTTTACTAATCGGGTAATGTGTTTGGCATTTACCAGAAATGAGTTGTGAGAACGGAGAAAACCGGATTGCGTCAGCAGTTGTTCGTAATGGCCAATACTTTTCGATGAGAGGTAATGCTCATTTTTAGTAATGATGTGCGAATAAGCCCCCTCAGATTTCAGGTAAAGGATCTGGGAAATGTTGAGTGGAACTTGCATGTTTTTATGTGAAACAAGGATTGTGGAAATGATTTTCTTCCGTTTAATCCGTTCCAGTACAAGGTCCATTCCCTTTTTAAACTCCCGGTCGTGAATTGGTTTCAACAGGTAATAAGAAGCATTGTTGTTGAGCGCTTCCATTGCATATTCTTTGTAAGCAGTAATAAAAATGGTTTCAAACCCGGGCTCCTTCAACGACTCAATGATTTCAATTCCGGTCCCTCCCTTTATCTGTACATCCAGAAACAACAAATCAATTTCTTTGCTGTGAATGTGCTCAAAGGCATCCGGCTTATTGTCATAGATTCCTTCGATACTGCATTCGGGGTAAAACGCAGCAAGTTTCTTTGCAAGGATGGTCTGTCCTGCAATTTCATCTTCAACGATCAGGCACTTTATCATGAATGGGGATGTTTAGTAAAATGAATGTTCCTGGCTCCTCGTTCTCTTTCGCATCAACTATTTCCAGTTGAACGTGAATCAGGTATTTTTGCTCCATAACCCGGATTTTCTCACGAATCAGTGCGATTCCTCTGGAGGAATGACCGGTGCGCTTTGCATTGATTTTTTGCGCTTCCTTTCTTCCGATTCCATTGTCCCTGATCCGGATATCAACTGTTTGCCCGTTCGGGTCAATATCAAGTGTCAATTTTCCCGGACGATTACTGTGCGATAACCCGTGAATAATTGCATTTTCTACGAATGGCTGAATCAACATGGAAGGTATTACAGCGGTTTTGAGTTCCTCCGGATACGTAATGGAGTAATCAAATTGTCCGTTGTACCGTTTTTGCTGAATCGATAAATACAGATCGATTATTGCCATTTCTTCTCCGATAGTGATGAACGAACTGTCATTTTTTTCCAGGTAACTTCGGAGCAAAAGAGAAAAATCCTGCAATAACTCTTCCGCAGCTGCATATTTTTCGATGGTCAACAGGTACACAATATTGTTGAGTGTATTGAACATGAAATGTGGATTCATTTTGGATTGAATGGCATTGAGTTTTAATTCCAGTAGGACATTATTGATCTTGTTTTTTTCAGCTTCCTTTCGAATTTTTTGCCTTACAAACAATACAATACTACCAATGATCAACAGTACAAAAATGACCCGGAATGCGGTTGTCTCGTAAAAATAAGGTTGGATGGTAAAACCATAGGAAAGCACATGAGGTGTTGCGTCATTAAAACAATCAATGGCTCTGACACTGAATGTGTAATCTCCGGGAGGAAGCATTTTCAAACTCACACTTCCGGCTTTTTGAGGTTTGTTCCATTTGTCGGGGAGACCTTCTCCCGTTAATTTGTACTGATAGTAAACGTTGTATTGTTCCGTAAAAACCGGTGTATAAAATTCAAACTGAATGGTGTGTGTTGATCGTTCAAATACAGTAGATCCGGGAATAATGGTGTCATTGATAACAACAGATCTCAAATAGGTGGTTAGTTTTTTCCGGGGAAGCTGCTGATCAGTGTCGAGCGCTACCAGTCCATAGATAGAAGGAAAATAAATCCGGCTTCCCTTGCGGGCATAATTATTTTGAAATCCACCATTGAATTCGGTATTGATCATTCCGGTTTCCCGTCCGTAATAAGCCGGCACCAGATACGGTATTTTCTCCGCACAGAAATCGCGGAGTTTTTCTTCACTGACAGACCAGATTCCATTATTGGAGGACATGTACAGCTGTCCGTCGGTACTTCGTGCCAATGTAAACACATCCTGGTTGAGCAGACAATTGGGCTTGTTGTTAACAGATTCAAGTTTCCGGTTGTGGTAGCGGTACAGTCCTCCTCCGTAAGTCCCGATCCAGAGTGTCCCATGGGTATCTTCATAAAACGAGCGAACCTCTTTGCAGATCATGCCTTCCCGCTCCCCGAAATGATTAATAATTTTCCCCTGTTTATTCACAATGAAAAAACCATTGGTACTTCCAAAACAAATAGCTCCGTTACTAAGTTCGTAAAAGGAGATAACAGCTTGTTGAGGAATTAGATTGCGTTGCCACTCACCGGTAGCTGTTTTGAAAACGAGACCTTCCGTTGTTCCGATCCATATTGTTCCATCTGAATCCATATAAGTACTCTGAACATGTGATGAAGGTAGTATAGCGGCCGGAATGGAATCAACCAGAATTCCGTTGCGGAAAACAACCAACCCTTTTGCCCATGTACCGACATACAAGTCATTGTGGATGTATGACAAGGAAAGAACGTGTCGGTCAACGGATTGATATAGCGTCTGAATGCCATTACTCACGCGGATAATATGTCCTTTTGCCGCTGCCGAATAAATGTTTCCTCCTGCATCCTGCACAACAGAAGAAAAGGATTGTGAACCACCAATCTGATCCTGCACGAAATAAGTGTTGACTTTCTTTGGAATGAGAATCATCAGTCCGTTGTTTTCCGTTCCGACAAATACACAATTTTCAGATTGATAATAATGAATGCCATACAGGGAAGAAGAAACTAGCCCGTCCTTGATATCATACATCGCAGCAGTTCCGTTTTTTACATGATACAATCCTACTGAAGAAGTAATGAGCAGTTCATGAGCATTCAGACATTCGAGGTCTCTGAACGACTGTCTTCGGGAGGTTGGCGGGTTGTATAATTCAACCCGTGTAATTCCTTTTGCTTCAATGCAGAATAAATCCCTGTCGACGGCATAAATGGTATTGGTGTATGGATTTTTTTCCACTATTTCAAATTGGCCGTCCAGTATAATCCGGGATTGCCCTGTTGAACGGTCTACCTGATACAGGTGTTGATCAGTACTGACATAGTAACTATTGTCATACAAGAGAATAGCAATGGGATTCCGGATGTTTGTTTTTAACGTATGATAGCTTGTTTTGGTATCATAACTGGAGGTGGTAATGGTTCCGTCTGCTTGGATACCTGTTACGAATCCTTCGTCAAATGAAACACAGGTGTAAGTCGCCAATTGCCGAACCTCAGGATGAATCAGGTTGTATCGCTCTCCCTGAGTCCATCCATACAATTCTTTTGTTTTGTGATCGTAGAATAACTTGTATTGCATCTGCATTTCCTTCTTTCTGCTGATTGTGGAAGAGAGGGAAAAAAACGATCCGTTAAACAAACTGATTCCATTCGCGGTGGAAGCAATGATCCCATTATCACTTTCTACAATATCCAGTACCTGGTTTTGGGGGAGTCCGTGTTCAGCATTGTAATGTGCAACAGCATAGGGGAATCGGCTCTCCTGAGTTGAGTAATTGTACTTCTGGGAAAGAGAATGATTCACAAAAACAAGCAGCAATGTGAGAAAGAGAAAACAGGTGAACTGAGGTCTCATCAAACGTAAAAAATCATGTGACAAAAATATTAAAAACGGACATGCTTAAAGTCAAAATATTGATTTTTATTGCATTTCCGGAGTTAAAAAGAGAAAAACAACTCACTTATCGGTAAAATTACTCATCTATAAAGTTTTGATGTGTTTCTGTTTTTAAACTATCTAATTTTGCACACTCGTTTCCTAAGCGATACACTAACTAATATATGAAAAGACACATTTGCCTTGATCCGTTCTCAACAATTTTGCTGACGGTTCAAGGCATTTTTATGATACTACTACTGTCAGCAACTGCATTGGCACAAACCAATAAAACAGCGAATAAGTTTGACAGCATCTATTTTGAAACGGCAGTACACGTTTCAGCTGCAGATATCAATCGTGCAATTGCGATTGCAGATTCATTGTACACCAATTCCGAATCAGAACTTCACCAGCTCAAAGCACTGATGTTATCGTCTACTTTGTTTCAACAAAAAGGGGAACTGAAAAAATCGATCCGTTATGCAACAATGGCCGATAAAATTGCTGTAAAAAACAAATTCTACGACTGGGAGGCCCGGATCGCCGGTTTTTTATCAACCCAATACCGGATATTGGGATTATATGACCAGGGAGAAGTGTACCTGGAAAAAGGTAAAAATGTCAGTAAATTAATTGAGAATGAACAGATCAAAATTCTGTACCTGGGACTGATTTTCCAGGAGACGGCCTATTACGAGATGGAATACAGCCAGTATGAACAGGCGCATAAGGCAGTAAAAACAGCAGAAGGGTATTTTGTTCGCTTGACGGATGAAGTCAACAAAAATTATTTTCTGGCAACGAATGAAGAATTGTTCGGACGTACCTGTATCGGGTTGAAACGATGGGATGAAGCCCTGAAACATTACAACACAGCGATTGAACGCCTGGAAAAAATCACCCAACAGGATGCGATGCTGAATGGATTTGTTAACAGCGGCCTGGGAAGGGTTTACTTTGAAAAAAAAGAACCCGAACTGGCAATGGAACACCTCAAAAAAGCGGAGCAGATTGTTCAACAATCGGATCACCTGGAACTGAAAATCGAAGTCTACAAAACATTTTCAGACTACTACAAGTCGGAAGATGACTACAAGAACTACTCCGTCTACCATGACAACTACATGGACGCATTCCAGGCCAATGAAAAAAAGAAAAAACAATCGATAGATAATTTTGTCAATACAATTCAGCAACGCGATAAATCCCTATCATTCAACTATCGGATTTTAGTAATTGTTTCCATTTTTTTGGTATTGATGAGTGTTGCAACGGTAATCTGGCATCGAAAAAGTAAGCAACGTGATTTTGAGCGGTTCAAGCTAATCATGAAGAAACTAAAAGAGCAAAACAGGGGAGAAGAAAGCCCGATTGCAAACCTGGAGGAAGAACCTGCCGGAAAAGATAAAAAGCGGCTGATTTCCGAAGCTGTTGAAGCAAAATTGTTAAGTGATCTTGATGAATTTGAGAAAACAGCACGGTATACGGACAACCAGATCTCACTGCCGATGCTTGCCGGAATTTTGAATACAAATACAAAGTACCTTTCTTATGTATTGAAAACACACAAAAGTAAAGATTTCAATACTTATATCAATGAATTACGCATTCGGTACATCATTGCAAAAATAGAACAGAACGACGTCTTCAAAAATTACAAGATCAGCTACCTGGCAGAAGAAGCAGGTTTCTCTTCACACAGTAAATTTTCTGCCATTTTTAAGTCCGTTACCGGATTTTCCCCGTCTACATTTTTAGATTACCTCGAAAAAAGCACCTCTTTGTCAAAACAGTCGTAATTGACTGAAGTTTAAAGCGTTTTATTGTCGTGTATGTTGTCCGAATTCCTGAATCCGGACATACTTTCGCTTTCCAAAGCACTGTCACAAGCATACTTTTGTCCCGATTTTAAAACGTTATTATATGAAAAAAATGCTAACCATGATTGGACTCTCGTGCTGTCTACTTGCACATGGAGGGCCTTCGCACATTTCGTGCGGTGACGATGTCAGTGTTATTCAGGATCATTTTCAGATCAGTTTCGGAGATACGATAACGGCAGGGATTTCTACAGAACTTCCGCTTTCCGTTTCGTGGAATGTATCTCCGCAGACAGGTGTCAATAAATTTTCCGGTTCCGGTAAAACAACCGGTGATGTGATTTTTTCTCAACCGGGAACATACCGCATTACCTTTGCTATTCCCGCGCACGGAGATCATCCTGCAAAAACAGAAACGGTTACTGTGGAAGTGGAAAATGTAAAGATGGTATTTGATGTTAAGAACATTGAATTCTCAAAACCGCTAGCTACGGGTGATGCTTCCGGAATAATCCTGACAGTACCTGTTACGGTTAAAACGTATGAAGGTAAAGTTGTTAACTACACAACGAATGAAATCAGCACAACAGGAGCTGCCAACATTTCTTCCCGGTTAAAAAACGGACAGGTAGCACTGAAAAATGGTGAAAATAAGCTTGCCTTTGAATTGTCAGGAGCGGTTCCGCAACAAGGGAATGTCCAGTTTCGGGTGTATGACACTGCCGGACGACCTACATTCTTCAACTATCTAATAACAAATTAATAATGATACATCAATTACTTTTCAAAAAAACGTATGTATCCTTTTTGATGAGCATTCCTTTCTTTTTAGGAATGGCACAAGATGCATCTGCTCAGAGTTCAGGTTGTAATCCCTTGCAAGCCTACGACCAGATTCAATCAGGATTTCATACCACTATTGCAACCCGTCCGGACGGTTCATTCCTGATCTGGGGTGCCGGAGCATGGGCTGATGGAAACGGAACCAGTACCAACAGACACCTTACACCTGTGGTGATTGCTCCCAATCCTTCTGCTCCGCATGAACATTACAATTATACGGGATCACCTTTGTTTGCTACTCTGGCAACGAATTCATCCAGTGCAACACAAGGATTTGTGCTATCTACAACCGGATTGTATGCGTGGGGAACGAACAATATAGCAATCGGAACAGGCTTGTACAATACAACCGGTTTTCAGCAAATTCTGATGCCTGTCGGAGTCACTCCTGCAGATGTTAAGAACATGATTGCTTCTTTTGGATCACTCTTGTTGTTGACCAATTCGGGAGAAGTATATGTCAGCGGGCGCAATGCAAGCATTCACGGGATCGGAGGAACAACTCCGGGAGCGGGAGATAACTATTGGTCGCGAGTAACCAGAAACATTACAGGAAACCCACCTCTTACGGGAGTCATCGATATTCGTGTGAGCCCCACAGGTGCTTTTGCTGTAACTTCTACCGGACAATGGTACACCTGGGGACCGAGATGTTACCTGGGAGACGGCTCTGCTGTTGCAACGTATGATCGTGCAACACCAATGACAACACCATTTACGGGAACACCCGTGATGATTGCCATTACAAGCGATTATACCAATACGACATGGGACAATGCTGCCAACAGAACAAGCTACTATGCCATTAATCCTGCTGATAATAAATTGTATGCAATGGGAGGAAATGCCAGCGGTCAGTTGGGGCAGGGAAATACTGCTCATTCACTGGGATGGGTACCTGTACGAAACGCAACAAATACAGCAGATCTTGCCAATGTTATTTTTGTATCAGGAAACGACCAGGATGGATGGACGACTGCAAGTGCGGCTGTTTCTGTAATCCTTGCCAACGGAGAATTGTGGTCCTGGGGAAATAACAACAACCAGATGATCGGTGTACCCGGAGGTACAGGAACGCACAGCTTGCCACAGGTTCCCAACGGATTTACACTGGGAACGGATATCGCTACGTATGTGGAAGTCGGAGGACATACCACTGCCTGTATGAAATTATGTGCTGAACGGTATTGTTACGTGGGGCATAAAATTGATGGTTCAATGGGAGATAACGTTTCGACAACAAGTACCGTTTCGACGTTTGATTGCGCCAATACACCACTTGGGTTGATTTGTGGTTCCAGTACGTATGATGCAGGTGATGCACCACTTTCGTATGAAAACGGGAATCCGGCAACGCATTATTATGTGTGTGGTGACGAACTATATCTGGGAACAATCCCACCTGATCCGGACAATGGATTGAATAATAATGTTGCATGGGGAGCAGATAATACCGGAACAAACGGAGATGGGGCAGACGAAGACGGATTAGTGACTCCTATGTCACATTCGACTGCGAATCCTGATTTCTCAACAACATTGACGTACGTCAATAACTCTGGCTCTGCGGCTAATATCTATGCATGGGTAGACTGGAACGGAGACGGAATTTTCAGTTTGGATGAAGCAGTTCAGACCTCTGTGCCTTCAGCGACAGGACCTCAGACAGTAAGTCTTCAATGGAACGGAGTGACTACGTCCTGCGGAATTAAATACGTGCGTGTCAGAATGACAACAGAAACATTGACGGATAACGCTGCTACACCAATTGATGAGCGAAGCTACGGATCTGTTATTCATGGTGAAGTAGAAGATTTTTACCTGGATGTGGATATTTTATCCGATCCGTTGGGAGATTGTGACGGAGACGGTGTTACCAACCAGGATGAAATCGCAGATGGAACCGATCCGGGAGATCCGTGTAACTTTAACCTGACAAGTCAATCGATAGCTCCGGGAGTAGCGTGGAACAATGCAGA
This sequence comes from Flavobacteriales bacterium UBA5422, assembly GCA_002409405.1. Classification (GTDB taxonomy): domain Bacteria; phylum Bacteroidota; class Bacteroidia; order Flavobacteriales_D; family Crocinitomicaceae; genus Taishania. Next base: position 127,760 of record DHNG01000029.1, read on the forward strand.
CTGTGATGGTGACGGAGTAACGAATGGTGATGAAATCACAGACGGAACAGATCCATTGAATCCATGTGAGTTGTTAACGGGAAGTGTAACACTACCAACAGGAGCAATCTGGAACAACGCGGACTGTGATGGAGATGGTGTCATCAACGGACAAGAAGTAACCGACGGTACCAATCCGACAGATCCATGTGATTTTGTATTGGCAAGCCAGAGTTTACCGCCGACAGCAGCATGGAATAATGCAGATTGTGACGGAGATGGTGTAACGAACAGCCAGGAAGTGGTTGATGGAACAAATCCATTGAATCCGTGTGAATATCAGGCTTCTCATATCACATTGCCACATACTTCTAATTGTCCGCCTGTTGCGAATGACGACACAGCAACAACAGACGAAGATACACCTGTTGTTATTGATGTTCCTTCCAACGATACAGATGTGGATGGTAACCTGGATGAAACAAGTGTAACAGTCGTAACACCGCCAGTAAATGGTACAGCGACAGTTGATCCTGTTACCGGAGAAATTACCTATACACCAAATCCGAACTTCAACGGAAATGACACGTTAGTTTATTCGATTTGTGATACAGGAATACCTGCACTGTGCGATACGGCAGTTGTTATAATTACCGTAAACCCGGTAAATGATCCACCGATAGCAAACGGAGATGTAGCGACAACGAATGAAGATACACCTGTTGTCATTGATGTTCCTTCCAATGATACAGATGTGGATGGTAACCTGGATGAAAACAGTGTCACAGTTGTAACACCACCAACGAACGGAACAGCCACGGTTGATCCTGTTACCGGAGAAATTACCTATACGCCGAATACAGGTTTTACAGGAAATGATACCCTAATTTATTCCATCTGTGATACAGGCATGCCGGTGTTATGTGATACAGCTATTGTTGTGATTACAGTGAGCCCGGTGAACGATGCACCTGTTGCAAATGACGATACAGCTACAACAGATGAAGATACACCTGTTGTCATTGATGTTCTTTCCAACGATACGGATGCAGACGGCAACCTGGATGAAACCAGTGTAACAGTTGTAACACCACCAACAAACGGAACAGCCACGGTTGATCCTGTTACGGGAGAAATCACGTATACACCGAACCCGGATTTCCATGGAACGGATACGCTTGTATATTCGATTTGTGATACAGGCATGCCGGTTTTATGTGACACAGCAATTGTCGTCATTACAGTGAGCCCGGTAAACGATGCACCTGTTGCAAATGATGATACAGCTACAACAGACGAAGATACGCCTGTTGTCATTGATGTTCCTTCCAATGATACAGATGTAGATGGTAATCTGGATGAAACAACTGTAACAGTTGTAACACCACCAACGAACGGAACAGCTACGGTTGATCCTGTTACGGGAGAAATCACGTACACACCGAACCCGGATTTTCATGGAACGGATACGCTTGTATATTCGATTTGTGACACGGGCATACCGGTGTTGTGTGACACAGCAATTGTTATAATTACCGTAAACCCGGTGAACGACGCACCTGTTGCAAATGACGATATAGCTACAACAGATGAAGATACACCTGTTGTCATTGATGTTCCTTCCAATGATACGGATGTGGATGGCAACCTGGATGAAACGAGTGTAACAGTTGTAACACCACCAACGAACGGTACGATAACAGTTGATCCTGTTACGGGAGAAATGACCTACACGCCAGCTACCGGATTTAGTGGAAATGATACACTTGTGTATTCGATTTGTGATACGGGAATGCCGGTGCTGTGTGATACAGCAGTCGTTGTGATTACAGTTGTACCGTGTTTATCTGATCCGATGAAAGATTGCGATGGAGATGGTGTAACCAATGGAGATGAGTTGGCAGATGGAACTGATCCGAACGATCCATGTGATTACAGCGCGGCAAATCAGCAAACACCTGACGCTGCATGGAATGCACTGGATTGTGACGAAGATGGAGTAACCAACGGAGACGAATTAACAGATGGTACCAACCCGAATGATCCGTGTGATTATCAGGTTTCAAGCGTTACACTTTCCCAGGGAACAATTTGGAACAATGCCGACTGTGATGGTGACGGAGTAACCAATGAAGATGAGTTGACAGACGGAACCAATCCAAATGATCCGTGTGATTACAACGCGGCAAGTCAAACAACTCCAGGTGCAGACTGGAATGCATTGGATTGTGATGGTGATGGTGTGACGAACGGTGATGAGGTGGTAGATGGTACCAACCCAAATGATCCATGTGATTACAGTACCGGAAGTATCACACTTACACAAGGAGGTGCTTGGAACAGTGCGGATTGTGACGAAGATGGAGTGACCAACGGAGACGAATTAACAGATGGTACAAACCCGAATGATCCGTGCGATTATCAGGTTTCAAGCATTACACTTTCCCAGGGAACAATCTGGAACAATGCAGACTGTGACGGTGATGGAGTAACCAATGAAGACGAGTTGACCGATGGAACTAATCCAAATGATCCGTGTGATTACAACGCGGCAAGTCAAACAACTCCGGGTGCAGACTGGAATGCATTGGATTGTGATGGCGATGGTGTGACGAACGGTGATGAGGTAGCGGATGGTACCAATCCAAATGATCCATGTGATTACAGTACCGGAAGTATCACGCTTACACAAGGAGGTGTGTGGAACAGTGCTGATTGTGACAATGACGGACTCACAAATGAAGAAGAAGTAGAAGCTGGAACCGATCCGTTGAATCCGGATACAGATGGCGATGGTGTGATAGATGGTGATGAGGTAACAGACGGAACTGACCCAAATAACCCGTGTAATTTTATACTGACAAGTCAGACCGTAACTCCGGGAGCAGGATGGATGAATGCAGACTGTGATGGTGACGGAATTACCAATGGCGATGAATTGGCAGGAGGATCTGACCCGCTTGATCCATGTGATCCGAATACATGCAGTATTGATATTCCGAATGCGTTTACACCGGATGGTGATGGGATCAACGATGTATGGGTGATTAACGGAATCGAAGCATACCCGGACAACCAGTTGACAGTATACAACCGCTGGGGGAACGTTGTGTACACAGCCGACGGATACCTCAATACCTGGAATGGTTCATCCAACAGTAATCTGAACATCGGAGGAGGAGAATTGCCTACGGGAACATATTACTACGTGATTGACACCAAAAACAGCAACGTAGGTGTATTGAAAGGATATGTGTATATCCAGCGATAAGAATAGAAATTTTTCACATTGAAAAAAATAAGAATGAAAACAATTAAGTTTTTAGCAGGTTGTTTAACACTGGTGCTTCTCGGAAGCACCAGTGCAACTGCACAGCAAGATCCTCATTATACCCAGTATTTTGACAACATGCTGTTTATCAATCCGGCATATGCCGGAAGTCGTGGAATGTTGAACATGACAGGAATTCACCGGGAGCAATGGGTCGGATTTGACGGAAGACCCCGTTCATCGACATTTAGTATTCACTCTCCGCTATCGTACGAATCCATCGGATTAGGGCTGACAGCAGTTAATGACAACATCGGTCCGATGAACCAGACAATGTTTTATGCGGATGCATCATACACAGTGAAGTTTAAAAACCACCGGGGAAAACTGGCATTTGGTGTGAAGGGAGGAATCAACCTGATTAATATCGGAAGAGACGGACTGAACACAGACAACCCGAACGATCCGAAATTACTGCAAAACATTCGCAACAACATCAATCCGAATTTCGGGTTTGGAATTTACTACCACACACCCGGTTTTTTCATTGGGGTGAGTACTCCGAAATTACTGGAACGAAGTTATGATGAACTGAGTACAACCAACCTGGAACGTCGCCATTATTTTGCAACTATCGGAGGGGTGATTCGCCTATCGGATAAATGGAAACTCCGCCCGACTTCCTTGTTGAAAATAACAGAAGGAGCTCCGTTGAGCTTGGATTTGACAGCAGCGGCCATTTACAATGAAAAACTGTGGTTGGGAGCAAATTACCGCTTGCTGGCTGCGTTTGGAGCATTTGTACAGGTACAGATCACACCGCAGTTCAAAATCGGGGTAGCCAGTGATTTCGGAACACAACGATTGAGAAACTACAACAATGGATCGTTTGAAATCATGCTGTCGTATGACTGTTTGTTCAAAAAAGAAGGGATCCGTTCACCTCGTTATTTCTAATTCTAAAAAACACAGACATAGACATGAAAATAGTTCTATTAGCAATTAGTTGCAGTATTTCAATGGCCCTGTTTGCACAATCAGGTAAATTGAAGAAAGCAGATAGTTATTTCAACCGGTTGTCGTACGCATATGCTGCCGAATTGTATGAAGACCTGATTGGTTCAGAAGTAGACAGTCCGGCATTGAAAAGTAAGTTGGCACTGAGTTACCTGAAAATGGACAATTATACAAAAGCGGTCGATTATTACAGCCAAATGATTGCATCCCCGGAAGCCAGACCGGAAGATTATTACAATTATGCATCTGCGCTGAAACAAGCGGGAAATTATCAGGAAAGTGATAAGTGGATGAATAGATACAGTCAGACTGCTACGGCCGATCTACGGAGTCAATTGTTTTTGGCAAATACAGGATACAAATCCAATATTGAGAAGAACCAGCCGTTCTTTTCACTGGAAAACCTGAACCTGAATACAGCTGCTGCCGATTTTGGAGGATACTACAACCCCTCACAGGACAAAATGTACTTCATTACAGCACGAAAAAAACGTGCCTTTGTCAAAAACGAATGGTCCTGGGATGCAAAGCGCTTCCTGGATGTTTACCAGGTGACAGTCGATCAGCAACAGTTGGGAAAACCGAAGCGTGTATCGAAGGTGAACACCAAGTTTCATGAAGGTCCGCTGGCATTTGCACCTGACGGAAAGACGGTTTATTTTACCCGCAATAATATTGCTTCAGGAAGTAAACGCCGTGACGGACAAAAAATCCAGAACCTAAAGTTGTACAGTGCAACCGTGGATGAACATGGAAAATGGGGCAATGAACAAGAGTTTCCCTACAATTCCAAAGACTTTTCTGTCGGACACCCGACGATTTCAAAGGATGGAAAAACGATCTATTTTGTATCGGATAAACCGGGAGGACACGGTGGTGCAGATATCTACAAAGCAGCAATTTTACCGGACGGAACATTCGGAGAAATGATCAATTTGGGGAAAGACATCAATACAGAAGGGCAGGAGATGTTCCCGTTTATTGACGGAGAAGGCAGGTTGTTTTTCTCAACAGATGGTCATCCGGGGTTGGGAGGACTGGATGTATTTGTTGCGTTGCCGGAAGGAGAGCAATTCGGGAAAATTCACAACCTCGGATTGCCGGTGAATGGTCAGTTTGACGATTTTGCATTCAACCTGTCCAACGATTTAAAAACAGGTTTCCTTTCATCCAACCGCGATGGAGGAAAAGGTGGAGATGACATCTACGCGGTGCAATTGATTCGTCCGTTTGTATTTGGAATTACCATTAAAGGAACCGCAAAAGACAAGAAAGGAGAAATTATTCCGTTTGCAAAAATTGACCTGAAAGACGACAAAGGAACCATCATTGAAACGGTTACTGCTGATGAAAACGGTGCTTATTCTTTTGAAGCGGAATACGAGAAAAACTATGGGTTGGCAGGTACGAAAACGGATTACTTTGACGGGAAAAATACAGCAAATACATTCACAAATGAGCAAGTTGTTATTGCAGATGTAATTCTTGAAAAAGACCCTGGTTTATCGCTGTATGCATTGATCACCGATAAAAAAACAGGATTGCCGCTGGAAGGTGTACAGGTATACCTGGTGGACAACCTGACAGATAAATCAAAGAAGATTGTGACGCCTGTATCCGGTGATTTCAGGGAAGCATTGTTCGGAAAAAAACTGAACGAGCGTGGAAGTTACAACCTGGTATTGCAGAAAGAAGGATATTTCTCAAAAACAGTAACCTATAATACCTTGTTTGATAAACCGGGACAGTATGACATTCACGCGATTTTGGATTTGGGGCTGGACCCGGAGGTAAAAGATTTATCGGAAATGGTACAGATTAACCCGATCAATTTTGACTTGAACAAGTATGTCATTCGCCCGGATGCAGCAAAAGAGCTGGACAAAATTGTGGAGGTCATGAACAAGTACCCGAATATGGTGGTAGAATTAGGATCTCATACAGACTGCCGTGCATCGAAAGCGTACAATATGTCACTGTCGGATAAGCGCGCGAAGGCTTCCGCAGAATATATCAAGAAGAAAATTACTAATCCGGAGCGTATTTACGGGAAAGGGTACGGTGAATCGCGTCTGTTGAATGATTGCGCATGTGAAGGAACCGTAAAATCGGATTGCCCGGAAGAAGAGCACGAAAAGAACAGACGAACAGAATTTAAGGTAATCTCTACAGGTGATGATAAACTGAAAGTGAACAACACCAGTACAGATAGTTTTTAGTGGTTAGGTTTCGTAAGTTAGCAACAGGGGAAGGGCATTTGTCCTTCCTCTGTTTTTTTAACAAGCGGGATTTTTCGTTCATTTACGAAACTTTTTTTCAGCCAAATTATAGCGACAAATAACTTTTCGTATGGGATCTGTTTTTTTTGAGCCCTTTTTCGGAGGAACTTCCGCGAAAAATTCAATAATGGGATCGTAGTAATTTTCCTCCCACTCGTCAATCGGATACTTGGACGATACTTCGTGTATTTTCTCTCCTGTAGTTGAATAAAATTCGTGTTTATAAAGATCATTTGGCACATGTGTTTGTTTTAAAACAATGCTTCCCCACCAATACGTGTTCACAATCTCATACTGCGTGTTTTCTGATTCTTCGGGAAATGTATGGAGATGGGAAAACGTGTCTTTTTCAAACTGATATGTAAGGATACTCTTAATGGGACGGCCTCCTCTATATTTAATACCATGACTGGAATACGAGGAATAAGAATTCCATGCTTTTGGAAATGGATTTGGATTTCGTTGGATCTTAATGATGAAGAAGGTGGGTGCCTTTTCTGTGTTGTTATCCATATAGAAACGATCGGTAACTATCAAATACTCATCATCATGCTCCTGAATAATTTCTTTGCCATCGAGCGTGGGAATAAAATGGATGGTCTTGATTGGGGGCTTTTGATCAATTGGGAAATGCCCACCTAAGTAAAAACGGTTGATGACAAACAGTAATTTTAATAGTGTATTTTCGGTTGCTGCATATAAACAGGCAGGATATGCTCTGCTGCCATCCTGATAAAACTCCAACCCCCTACAGTCTAATTGAAGTTGTTTTATCGTTGAATAGCGACATGGGATTATTTCGAGGGGAATGGAATCATGTTCTTGTAAAAAAATGAGACCCCACATTCCATTTTTTTTAACACAATAGAAAAGCTCTTCGAAACGTATCGGAATGGAATCAAATTGAGGAGCAACCTCATAATTATAACTTATATTTAAGATCCCATATTTACCGTCATGTAGGGTTGTTACCGGATTGGTATGTGTTGCTGTAATAAATGCACCAGTGTATTTTGTAGGGTGAACCTGTATATTTGTTAATGAAGAAAGCCGTTTCGAATAATCCCAATCCCCGCCACCACCACCCCTCGGCTCATGCTTTTTTTCTACTTCTTTGCTATTGAGTTCATAGGTAATACGACCATACATACCTGCTTTTTTATACCCCAAAAGATAATGGTACTTCGCTTGGGAGAGATGGTTTTCTTTCCATATTTTCTTTTTCTTGTCATAAAATTTAGCTGGAGTGTGAGAAAGAAAAACTTGGTCGCGGAGACATTCTCCTAATACATATAACGAATCATATGCCTGCTCGTTAAAAAACCACTTTATTGAATCAATCTTATTGTCTATCCAAGATGTAGTTGAGACAGATGTTTCCCAAAACTGTTTCACCGCAAAGAAGTAATCAGGTCCTTTTTGCAGAATGAATAATTCGCTTCCTAACCCTTGATGTCGGTCAGCATATGGCGTTATCTTATCGTAATTGGCGGGGAAAATTACTTTGTTCTCAAGATCCATTAAACCATATTTTCCCCCATCCGAAAAAATAACCTGACTTTTTACTTCTGATGCGAATAACAAAACGAGTAGCAGAAGAATTCCTCTCATAGCTTTATAATTAGTATAAGTTTTGGAACGATTAGCAATAATCATTCCAGACATTATGCGTCAGAATGTATCTTTAATTATCTTTTCGGAAAGAAAAATTGCGATAAATACACGAAAATTTCTTCAATGAAATCAAATCAACACAATTAAATAGTCTGATTGTTAGGCCGGTTTGTATATTTATAACAACACGTCATAAAATTTTTCAAACAGTTCAGTAGACGATTTATCCACTTAAAATGTTTTCCCGAAAACTCATTTTAGTGTGGATTATCTTTATGTAAATCTTCAAACACACGAATATGAAAAATACTACTTTACTCTTTTTGATGTTATTTTGCTTTAAAGCGTATACTCAAATTGTTGATATCCCTGATGCTAATTTCAAAGCAGTGCTGTTAAGTGGTACGATAACAACAGATGCAGATTTTAATTTAATTGAACTAGACACCAATAACGATGGTGAAGTACAGATTTCTGAAGCCCTGACGGTTTTCGGAATTTCTGTCCCAGCGGATTCTACTGCCATGATCACGGATGTAACAGGAATTGAAGCATTTTCTAACCTGGAACGATTGTGGATCAGTGAACATTCGGTGACAGCATTGAATGTAACCGAAAATACCAATTTACGGTATCTTGGATTCACGGACAATCCTATTTCAATGCTGGACGTGAGTAACAATCCGAACTTAATTTCATTAAACGTTAACAACAGCCAGGTTACAACACTTGATTTAAGTAACAATCCATCCCTGTTGGACTTAATATGCGGCTATAATCCACTTGAATCGTTTAATATCAAAAATGGAAATTCCCTGGCGCTTATAGAATTCAATGGGTTGAACAACCTCCAGTTTATATGTGCAGATAGTGCCGAACATTCGATGCTGGAAGAAAAGCTCACAAATTACGGGTATACAGGGGTTGTTGTTGATGATGTATGCATGTATTTGGGAGGAACAGAACTAACTGCGGATCATCTTGAAATATACCCGAATCCGACTTCCGGAATAGTTACATTTAATAATCTGCTGATCGGAGAAAAATTACAGATTGTTGACGTTTTAGGGAATATTGTCTACGAAAGTACCGTTACCGAACAAAAAATGAATGTTGATATGATGGATTATCATACAGGAATCTATTTTGTGAACATACAGGGCAAACAAAATACAATGAGTCAAAAGTTCGTCTTGACTGGAAATTAATCAGGAGTGATTAAATGTTGTTATGAAACTTCAATAATTCAACATTCAGTATTCAGAAAACTACCGCGTCAATACCACATAGTCCTGCAGTACGTTTTGTAAAAACTCCATGCGTTTCGATTGAACAGGTTCAATCCCCATCAGTCGTGCTGTTTCATCACAGAGCTCTTTGCCGAATTTGATGGTTTCCGAAGTCGGATGTTTGCGCAGGCGTAAAATCGTGTTTTTGATCAGCATCATATCCTCATCGGTAAAGCGGATCACCTGCGGATATTGCACCTCGTGTGTATTGGTGTCTTTGATCGACAAGATATCTTTCAGGCTGTATGCGTTACTCCCTTTTGTCTTGATCACAATGGTGTTGGACAGGACATCCGCCAGTCGTTGCCGGTAGTTGGAAAGGCTGATTACGGCAATGGCAACGAGTCCCATTCCAAACCAGACATACACCAGTATATTGGCACTGATCCAGAGGAAATCTCCTTTGAAAATCCACCGGGTAAACACCTCTTTCAATTTCGGGCGATCGCCGTTCAAGGTTACCACCCGGATTCCTACAATGTATTTTCCCAATGTTTGTCCATGCATGAAATATTCACACACCGGGTTGTATAAAATCCATGGTGCTTTGATGAGCAGCAACCAGAAAAAATCGGCGTAGGTATCAACACTGAAAATAAGTGATTCACCGAAGAAGGCAATCATCACGATGAAGTAAACAATGAAGACAGCCATGTCAACGAAGGCTGCCAACAGGCGTTGTCCCGCATTTGCCAGCGAAAATTCTACAGAAACATATTGTGAAGATTCAAAACTTATCGTGCTCATTTGAATGCCTGTTGCCTGATTGGATGACTAAAATTATCAAATATTTTGGAATGAGACTCTCCAATCTTGTTTTTTTCATTCAGAAGGCTGTTACTTCCATCAAATCATTTTATGTAACTTTAGCGCAATGAAAAATACCATTGAGATTTACAAGCAGACATTCAGGTACAAGGGACTTGCTGTACTGGTGATTGTATACAATTTGTTGTTTGTGATTTTCAACCTCCTTTCAATGGTGTTGTTTATCCCGTTCCTGCAATTGATTTTCCCTGAAAGTTCAGATGAAATTGTCACAATCAGTAAACCTGTTTTTGACGGAACGTTCTCCGGTGGAATCCGTTATGTTTCGGAATACTACAATTACTTTACCCAAAGTATGGTTGCAGAGAATCCTAAAAATGCGCTGTTATTTGTTTGCTGTTCGGTACTGATTGCTTTTTTCCTTAAAAATTTGTTTCGTTACGGAGCTATCTGGCACCAGTCAGAATTGAGAATGGCAGTTGTACGAGATGTGCGTCAGAATTTGTTTGACAAGGCAATGTCCTTACCACTTTCTTATTACAGTAATGAACGAAAAGGAGACCTGATGGCGCGGATACAAAGCGATGTCGGTGAAATCGAAATTGCCGTGGTTGCTGTACTCGAATTGTTTTTCCGGGAACCGATTGCTGTGATTCTCAACGTTGCTGCATTGCTGTACTGGAGTCCGCAGTTGACACTGTTCTCGTTTATCCTGCTACCATTGACCGCTTTTGTTATTTCCCGTATCGGGAAGAGTTTGAAACGAACTGCCGGACAGGAACGCATTGAATTGGGAGTGCTGTTTTCTAAAATGGAAGAAGCATTGGGAGGAATTCGGATTATCAAAGCATTCAATGCACAGAAATTTATCCGGGAATCGTTTGGGAAAACGAACCTGCGTCACCAGCAGTTGACAACAAAAGCATTCCGGAAACGAGATCTTTCTCCTCCGCTGAATGAATTTCTGGCGGTGGTCGTTATGCTGGGAATTGTCTGGTACGGAGGAAGTATGATTCTGGATAACAAAGCAGGCAGCGGTTTTGACGGACCACAGTTTATCGGGTTTATTCTTGTTTTTTCTCAATTATTGCGACCGATTCAGGGAATTGCAACATCTGTGGCCAACCTAAACAAGGCAGAAGCAGCTCAATTGCGGATCAACGAAGTGTTGGATACAGATGAAAAAATTCACGAAGTAGCTCATCCTGTTCCTTCAGTAGAGTTACACGATGGAATCAAGTATGAAAATGTGTCATTTGCTTACAATGAAGAAGCAGTCTTAAAACAAGTTTCCTTTTTTATTCCCAAAGGAAAGACCGTCGCGCTGGTCGGGGAGTCGGGAAGTGGAAAATCAACTATTTCAGATTTGCTTCCGCGCTTTTACGATGTGCAGTCCGGTGGTATTTTTATTGATGATGTGAATATTCGCGATCTGAAAGTAGACTACCTGCGCAGTAAAATCGGCATCGTGAGCCAGGAATCAATTCTTTTTAACGGAACCGTGGCTGAAAACATTGCGTTTGGAAAACCACATGCTACACGGGAAGAAATCATAGAAGCAGCGAAAATTGCCAACGCACATAAGTTCATTGAAGAACTGGAAAACGGTTACGATACCCAGATTGGTGAACGTGGAAATAAATTGTCGGGTGGACAAAAGCAGCGAGTGAGTATTGCTCGCGCGATTCTTAAAAATCCGGACATTCTGATTCTCGATGAAGCAACATCCGCATTGGATACCGAATCGGAAAAACTGGTACAGGAAGCACTCAATAAACTAATGGCAGACAGAACCTCGCTGGTGATCGCTCACCGGTTGAGTACCATTCGCAATGCAGATGAGATCATTGTGCTTTCCAAAGGAGAAATTATCGAGCGGGGAACCCACGATGAATTGATCGGGAAAGGTGGTACGTATGCCTACCTTTCTTCTTTACAGGGAATTTCTTAATCCTCTTTTTCGCAATGAAATTCTAATTCTGAATAGTAAGATGAATTGTCAGTGTACTTCATCCCTCCTTCAGATAACGTGATTGACTCTTTATCCCATCCCCATTTTAAATTACATGTAAAAGTGTATACGGGACCGTTGAAAATTACTTGTTCCTGATCTTCTTTCAGATATTCGACCTCATAGATCTCTCCTTCATAATATATCGGGTCTCCATTGTAATAATAAACACCTGCAGGGACAATCATTTGCCCTTTTCCGTTTTTATCAAATTCGATGGTGGCATAATTGGACTGACTGATTATTGATGGCGCACTATTTGAACCATTTGTCCAAAATGTGTCATTTCTGGAAACAGTCCATTTCCCACTTAAATTTTTATTGATTTGTTTTTCTTTATTACAACCTGAGAGTAGAATAAAGAAAGCGAAAAACAGTAAATACCTCATTTTTATGTGATTTAGTTAATGGATTATTTCTTTTTCTTGCAAGTCATCACACTTATATAACCTGCTTCCCCAAGATTCTGTTTCAATGTAAACTGATCCTTTTCCCAATTCCATGTCATGTCGTATATCGTCCCGTCATTATCTGAAAACAATGTTAATAGATCATCTGTATTTGTATACGTAAATTTAAATGCATTGCTATTCCCGTCCGAAGCAGATAAGGTAAAAGTGCCTGAGCCATCTTTTTTAAACTCAATTGTACCGCACTTTGAGCACCAGTAAGCAGCTGGGATATTTGTCCCTGAGGGAGACCACATGTATCGTTCGTAACTGACAATTTCCCATTTTCCGCCCTTACTGTATAGGGAACGGTTTATTTTTTTTTCGTCATTACAGCCGAACAAGATAATGGTAAACAATAATAGATAGAGTGTTTTCTTCATAAGTGTTAATTAAAAAAATGAGTCAAAGAAACGAAGGATGAATTAAACAATCATGCGTTCGATGTGCATGTCTCCAAATGCGTATGGGATATAAGCCAGACTCGGGATCTCTTTGGTAATGATAACAGGTGATTTTCTCCCCAATGCTATTTTTCCGTGCGTTTCACTCAATTCCAATGCAGCAGCAGCGTTTACTGTCAACGCGTTGAAGGCTTCTTCCGGTGTCATTTTCATTTTCACGCATGCCAGCGACCAGACAAATCCCAGGTTTCCGCTAGGTGTTGTTCCAGGGTTGAAGTCACTTGCCAGCGCTACAGGAAGGTCATTTTCCATCATCCAACGGGCATTTCCGAAGGGAATAGAAATAAAATGAGAGCAACTCGGCAAAATTGTCGGAATGGTCGAGGTGTTTTTCAATGCGTCAATGTCTTCCTGAGAAATCTCTTCCAGGTGATCAACAGATACAGCACCCAGTTCAACCGCCTTTTGGATTCCCCCCATGATGGAAAACTGATTCACGTGTACTTTTGGTTTTAAACCGATTTTTTTTCCGGCAGTCAACACCTGTTCCATTTGCTCAACAGAAAAGTAATTGCGTTCACAGAATACATCAATGTAATCTGCCAGTTGCTCTGCTTCAATAACCGGGATCATTTCGTTGACGATTAGATCGATGTATCCTTGTTGATTTTCTTTGTATTCCTTGGGGAAAGCATGCGCACCCAGAAACGTTGCTTTGATTGTAATCGGGAAGTGTTCTTTCAACCGTTTGATAACACGCAACATTTTGAGTTCTGCGTCTACCGTCAGACCATAACCGGATTTAATTTCCAGTGCTCCTGTTCCGTATGAAATGAGTCGTTCGATGCGTACTTTTGCTGCTTCAAATAATGCGTCTTCTGACAGTTCTCCCAGTCGACGTGCGGAGTTCAGAATTCCTCCTCCTTTCAACGCAATTTCTTCGTAAGACAATCCGTTGATGCGATCCACAAATTCTTCTTCCCGACTTTTGGCAAACACCGTGTGTGTATGCGCGTCCACAAAAGCAGGCAATACATATTTTCCGCTTGCGTCAATAACCTCCAGGTTTCTCCAGTCTGTTACACCCTGCCACTCATCCATCGGGCCGTATGCTACAACTTCACCGTCTTCCAGTGCAAGAAATGCGTTTTCAATGACCGGAAGTGCATGCATGTGGGTTCCTTTGATGATAGCTGGAATTTCTTCACCTGCCTGTACTAAACCTTTGATGTTTTTGATGAGGATTTTTTTCATGACGATTGCATTATACGCCCTGCGAAGATACAATCAATTTTCCGGTTGGGGTAACGAAACAAACAGATTCTTCCGCTGACAAAGCGAAGGGAAGTCGTCAAAATCGTTCGTCATCGAATTTTTTTTAGAACCGGACAAAAAAAGAAAAAGCTATTTTTGTAGTAATGCTAATTGCTCTTGTTGTGAATGATTCATTTTACATATCCACCTCTCTTGCGACCATTTTTATTGTGGTATTACTGGTTTTACTGGTGTATTCATTTCTTCAATTGAGAAGAAGTAAAGCAAAACAGGAGAAAATGGAACAGCTGTTTCAGAAGTACGAGAGCAGTTACAACAAACTTCATTTGGAAAACCTCGAATCGAAATTAAATCCACATTTGTTTAAAAACATCCTGAATTCGATCCAGTCACATGCTTATCAAACTTATTTTGCGATGGATAAGCTCGGCAATGTACTCGATTACATTTTGTATGAAAGCAGAGACAGGTATGTAACACCGCGGGAAGAAATCGATTTTGCATTGAATCTGGTTGAAATCAATAAAATTAAGATCAGTCCTTTGTTTGAACTGAAGGTAAAAACGAAAATTGAGGAAGAAGATCCGTTATTTGAACAACATTTGCTTGCTCCGCTCGTTTCGGTTGATCTGATTGAAAATGCGTTTAAACATGCCGATTTGCAAAGTCCCAATGCGTTTATCTCCATTGTTTTTGAATTTAGAGACGGTCTATTCACCATGACGGTAACCAACAAAATTTCTCCGAAAAGTCCGATGAAAAAAGAAAAGGGGGGAGTCGGGTCCGCAACATTTGAAGAGCGGTTAAAAATCATCTATAAAGAAGATTTTAAACTGGAACGACATGCTGAGAATGACATTTATATTTCAAATTTAAAAATTAATTTGCGTGAGTACAAAGCTAAGATGCTTGCTGCTGGATGATGAGCTGCCGGGACTGACGTACCTGAAAATGCTGTGTGAACAAATCCCGGATCTGGAAGTTGTAAAAGCATTCGACAATCCTGTGAATTTGCTGCGGGAATTACCGGATTTAGAGTTTGATTTGTGCATTCTGGATATTGAAATGCCGGAAATGAACGGCTTACAGGTGGCCAACTTGCTTCACGGGAAACCCGTCATCTTTACAACTGCATATAGCGACCATGCGGCCGAAGCATTCGACATTGATGCCATTGACTATGTCCGGAAGCCAGTGCGTATGGAACGGCTGCAACAAGCAATTGAAAAGGCCAAAATACGATTGAATCAGCAGAAAAACGAAAAGAACTTTATTCAGCTGAATACGGATAAAGGAAAAGCCATTATTTTCTTTGACCAGTTAGTGTATGTTAAAGCATCGGAAGTAGATAGCCGTGATAAAATAGCTCAACTACAGGATGGTTCCACAATCGTGTTGAAAAACATTTCATTCCAGGCATTAAAGACAGTCCTTCCCATAGATCGATTTGTGCGTGTCAATAAAAAGGAACTCATCGCACTTAAAATCGTACAGTTGTTTTCGTTCGATGAAATTACAACGACTATTACGGCGCCGAACAGTAGACATCCCTTGCGGTTAATTCTCGGAGAAGTCTACCGGGAGGGGTTTTTGAAACGGGTAAAGGTGTAGATTTTATTACATTTTTTCTCCCTTTTATTACATTATACACTGCATTTGTTTCGACTCTAATTTCTATTTTCCGGCGAGTGTTCATCTTTGTTGAAATAATTTTTTTTCAGATGAATTTTCGCTATTTCCTTTTCTTATTTTTGTTCTTGTTTGGATGGTCAGATGTATCTGCTCAGGAAGAACCTAACAAGGTTAAAATTACGATTTTTGAGGGAACCGTAGTGGCCGGATATGTTGACAGAGGAGCCTATTTGAATTTTTTGGGACCCAATATTAGTTTTACAAAGGGCAAACACAAGGTTGTGCTTGGGATGCTTCCTTCTTTACGCTTTAAAGAAGATACATCTACGCCTAAAAACGCACCTGTGACGCCCAATTTAGGTGGGGGAGTGACCTATATCTATAAGAAGATTGCCTTTCAGGTACCGCTCTACTACAATGCAAAAACTGCCAGCAAAAACGGACACTGGACAATAGGAGTGGGGATGGGATACAAGTTTAAATAAGAATGCTAATTAAAATCAGGTAGTATATGAGAAGGTTTAGAAACAGTTTTTTCTATGTCGGCACAATTGGAGGATTCTCGGTATTGATCTACTGGATTCTGATTCTCGGATCCAAACTGGAGATCGGAAAAGACATCGCTGTTAAGTTAACAGGAAAGGGACAATGGCAAGATTTCTTAGATACATTAACACATAATTTACAGCATCCGCTGGCACTTTTACTCGCACAGATTGTAACCATTGTATTGGTCGCAAGGCTTTTCGGGTGGATTTGTACCAAAATAGGTCAACCGACAGTAATCGGAGAGATGATTGCCGGAATTGTACTGGGACCATCATTGGTGGGAATGTATTTCCCGGAATTCTCACAGGCATTGTTTCCTGCACAATCATTGGGGAACCTCCAGTTTTTAAGCCAGATCGGTCTGATTTTGTTCATGTTTATCGTCGGCATGGAACTGGATCTGAAAGTCTTGAGGAACAAGGCACATGATGCAGTGGTGATCAGCCATGCCAGCATCATCATACCATTTGCATTGGGAATCGGATTGGCATACTTTGTTTATGATTCTTTTGCTCCTGCGAACGTGAAGTTTACATCGTTTGCCCTGTTTGTTGGAATTGCAATGAGCATTACCGCATTTCCCGTTTTGGCAAGAATCGTACAGGAGCGTGGAATTCACAAGACACGATTGGGGACCATTGTAATTACATGTGCGGCGGCAGATGATATCACAGCGTGGTGTTTGCTTGCGGCAGTAATTGCAATCGTGAAAGCAGGTTCATTCGTGAGTTCGTTGTACGTGATCGCCCTGGCAGTTGTCTATGTACTGGTGATGATTAAAGTAGTACGTCCGTTCTTAAAACGAATCGGAGACTTATACAGTACCAAAGCAAGTTTGACAAAAC
>DHNG01000029.1:145280-146997 GCA_002409405.1 Flavobacteriales bacterium UBA5422
CGTTGCTATTTTCTTTTTAGTGTTAATCATTTCTTCTTACGCGACGGAAGTTATCGGAATTCATGCACTGTTCGGAGCGTTCATGGCGGGAGCAATCATGCCTGAAAATGCAAAATTCAGACACATTTTTGTGGAAAAAGTGGAAGATGTAGCGCTGGTGCTGTTGTTGCCTTTGTTTTTTGTATTTACCGGATTGCGGACTGAAATCGGATTACTGAACGAATGGTCCCTGTGGAAAATGACAGGTATTATCATCCTGGTAGCCGTCGTAGGAAAATTTGTTGGTAGTGCGATTGCTGCGAGATTTGTAGGACAAAGCTGGAAGGACAGTCTGACCATCGGAGCATTGATGAATACCAGGGGATTGATGGAACTGGTGGTTCTCAACATCGGGTATGACCTGGGAGTTTTATCTCCGGAAATCTTCGCGATGCTGGTCATTATGGCACTTACAACAACATTCATGACAGGACCGGCACTGGATGTAATCAACTGGTTTTTCAAGTCATCCCCGGCAGAAGAAGAGATTGGTGAACTGAAAGATGCAGGGAAGTATAAGATTTTGTTTTCATTTGGAGAACCTGAATCAGGAAGGTCGCTGTTTAAGCTGGCAAATTCCCTGACAAAAAAGCTGGAAGGAAATGCAGCCGTTACAGCAATGCACCTGGCACCCAAAAACGAATTGCATCCGCATGACGACGATGAATATGAAAAAGAGTACTTCACACCGATATCGGATGAATCGGAGCACTTGAAACAGAAAGTAACGACTTTGTTTAAAGTTTCCGGCGGAAGTATCGATGACGAGATCACCAACGTGGCTCACAAAGGAAATTATGATTTACTATTGATTGAATTGGGGCAATCCATTTTTGAAGGAACACTTTTGGGAAAAATCCTGGGTTTTACAACCCGTATTGTAAACCCGGAGACCATTTTGAATACAGTTACCGGGAAAGAAAACATGTTTGATCAGTCACCACTCGATGACGATACGCGTTTGATCATCGCCAAATCACAGATTCCTGTTGGAATATTAATAGACAAAGGGTTTCATCAATCTGATAGAGTCTTTGTACCTATTTTCAGTCCAAAGGATGCACATCTGATTACATACGCCCAAAAACTGATTCACAACTCCGGTGCACAGGTGGTGATTTTAGATGCTGCCGGTGAGATCAAAAACAATCCGGGGATCAAAGAAACGATCCGTGCGATTGAACAGTTTGCACCCAATCATATTTCGTTGCTGAATCAACAAACCATTGAAAAGAATTTTCTGGCCGAGCAGGATTTGATGATTATCAGTATTGAAAGCTGGAAAAAATTGTTGGATACAAAGAGTGTATGGCTCTCCGATATTCCATCTACGTTGGTAATGGCAGACAAAACAGAACGTTAAAAAGATTATTTATGTGAAACTTTTTAAACGCTCTTCCGGACAATGGGGGGCGTTTTTTGTGTTTGAACGTGGAGTTGTTAGTAAAACAAACTGTTTTTTTGACTTCATTTGAACTAATCCAATACTTTTGATTGTATGATTAAGAACAACATAGATTTTACTTCCTGTACCACTTTTGGTATTACTGTTAAAGCCGCTCAATTTGCTGCGTTTTCGTCTGTCGAAGAGCTGAAACTGATCTTGTCACAAAAAGAAACAAATCTTCCATTCATGATCCTCGGAGGTGGAAGTAACGTATTGTTTACAAAAGACTTT
>DHNG01000029.1:147161-148050 GCA_002409405.1 Flavobacteriales bacterium UBA5422
AAATGAAATCCTTGGTTTTGAAATTGTGGAGAGCGCAGGTGAAACTGTACATGTGAAGGCTGGAGCCGGAGAAAACTGGCATTCGTTTGTGATTCGAACAATTGGATTGAACCTCGGTGGATTGGAAAATTTGTCGCTGATTCCCGGGAATGTGGGAGCTAGCCCGATGCAGAATATCGGTGCTTACGGAAGGGAAATAAAAGATGTATTTCATTCCCTGGAAGCATACCACATTGAAACCGGTGAAATTCATACTTTTTACAACAGTGATTGTGAGTTCGGATACAGAGAAAGTGTCTTTAAAAACAAGTACAAAAATCAATATGTGATTTTAAATGTGACATATAAACTTTCTAAATCTCATCACTTGAATACAAGCTATGGTGCGATTGAAGAAGAATTGAAAAAACAAGGAATTTCCTCTCCGACAATCAAAGATGTGAGTAATGCGGTGATTGCAATCCGAAAAAGTAAACTACCGGATCCGAAAGAAATCGGGAATGCAGGTAGCTTCTTTAAAAATCCGGTTATCGGGATAAAGCAATACGAACAATTAAGCGAAACTTACCCGGAAATACCTTCTTATCCCGCTGGAGAAGGAATGATCAAACTTGCGGCCGGTTGGCTGATTGAACAAACCGGATGGAAAGGGAAAACATTTGATCAATATGGCGTACATAAACTACAGGCATTGGTACTTGTTAACTACGGAGGAGCTACCGGAAACGAAATTTACCGGTTATCCGATCAAATCATTGAAAGTGTAAGAGAAACATTCGGTGTAACTCTGGAAAGAGAAGTGAATATTATCTGATTGTATAGTTTTCTATCGACACAAGAAACAAACGTTCCAGCGTGATAAAATAAAAAAGGGGTTCAAAATTTTGAA
>DHNG01000029.1:148155-154164 GCA_002409405.1 Flavobacteriales bacterium UBA5422
GGGGTTCAAAATTTTGAACCCCTTTTTCTATTTACGAAGAATACTATTATTTAATAACAGCAATTTTCTTAACTGTTGTAGAACCTGCAGACTTCACTTCCAGGAAGTAATATGCTGCAGCGATGTTTTCAGAAATTTCAAATCCGAATGATACCGCTTGATTTACTTCGTTTCTAACCTCAGAAGTGATTGCTTCACCTTGAAGGTTTCTCAATGTAAATGTGATCGGCTCGTTACCTGCAACGTATTGAATGTTCAATGCATTACCACTTACAACCGGGTTTGGAGAGATGATCAATTCATGCTCAGATGTAAAATCATCAGCTAAACCAAGTGTCCCGCCAATCATGATGTTGTCAATGAACAGGTTGTTTGAATAATCAGATGCTGTAAACTCGATTTTGAAACGTGTTTTGTTATCTGAAGAAGCTGTGTTAAATGGACGAGAGTAGTTTTTCCACTCACTTGCTGCTGTTGGAGCAAAGTTAATGCTTCCTGCAAATCCTGCACTTGCCAATGCAGCTCCGGAAATAGTCGACTGTGTAGTCGTTCCCATTGGAGTCCATGTCTCACTACATCCTCTTGAGTAATATACACGGATATTTTCAGTCATGTCTGCTGTTTGTACGGCATTTGTTGCATAAGAATAATCAAATGAAAATGTAACACCACTTGTATGTCTCAAATCAAAACTTGGTGTGATAATCGCGTCTACCTGACCTCCAAGGTTATTGTAATAACGAGATTCTTCTGTTCCTGGTAATGCCGTTGAAACGTTTTTGTATGTTGTCAACTTCACAGAACGATTACTGTTGTATCCTACACCTGTAGGTTCAAACTTGCTGAAGTTATTACCGTCGTTTACATAACGAAGCTCCTGGTATTGGTTTGCAGGTTCCAGGTCAAATGTTTTTGGCCCTGTGTAAGCTGCCCAGTCTTCCTGAACATCAATGTATTGCGTAAACGTTTTTGTAACTTGTCCTGAAGCATTTCCAACAGTAAGTGTTACTGTTTTTCTTCCAAAAGAGTTAAAAGAAACAGATGGATTTGCAGCAGTACTTGTTGCCGGTGTTCCGTCCTGGAAAGACCACTCACGGAATGTTACAGGTCCGTTGTATGATTTATCCTGGAATGCAACTGTTTGACCAACACAAATAAACTTACGGTCTGATGTGATATCTACAGTAGGGATACATACCGGAGGAGTTGTTAAATCAATCCCGGTTGCTTCATGTGTTTGAGCTGTGATCAAGTTCTTACGTTGTCCATCGGTACCTTGTAATGCATTTCTCATTACGTTCTTTTGTCCTGGTGTGAACATAATTGAACAATAAGAATATTCCATGTAGTTTTGAACGTTCTCAATTGTTCCGAATGTACCAACAAGATTTACATTGTCGATTTCAAATGTACCTGCTGTAGACTCAGCATTGTACGCGTAAATTCTGAATGTAATCGGGTCATGGAACTCTGTGTAATTTGCTCCTGATAATGTTATTTTTGCTCCGGAGAATGAATTATCCGCATCATTTTTGATGAAAAATACATTTCCTGTCTGTACACCTAATTCAGGATGAGTTGCAGGAGTTGTTACAGCAGTCAAATTAGAAGCAAAGTTATTCACGCTTGAACGAACCGCAAATGTGCGTGCTCCTTCATCATTTCTTCCTGCATCAAATGTGATTTCAGATATAGTTAATCCTTGAAGATACTGAGGAGTAACAGTAAATTCATAATATTTACCTGTGTTGATTGTACCTGTCAGGTTCGCATAGCTTGTTTCTCCGTCAGCTGCACCTGTACCCCAACCTGTAAAAGAAAATACACTATCAGCAGTTGAGTTCGTTGAAACTCCGATTGCTTCAAAGTTGCTGAATACGATACGGTCAGTATTGATGATTACCTGATCTGGAGGGCTTGTAGTGTCGATGACACCTGAGGTTGTTGTCACGTTTCGGAAATCATATTTAGCATTTGTCAGGTTGTGAACATCACAAACAATGCTAATCGGATCAGTACAATCAGTATGTCCTTTTGTTATTGGAGTATCATTGATTCCATCGTCCCCGCAAGCTACTCCCGGATCATTGGTGCTTCCCCAAACGTGCGGTAATGCCAACCAGTGGCCTACTTCGTGCGTCAAGGCTCTTGAATTGTACTCAGTTCCCGGTAATATTCTTCCGATGTAATTGTAACGAAGAACGATTCCGTCCAACCAGTAACCATAACCGTTAACAGCTGTCGGGTACAAAGCATAACCTGCTACTCCGCCTTCCATGTTATTTACAACCCATACGTTCAAATAACGGGAACGATCCCATTGGTTCAGTTTTGCAAAGTTGTCCCCAATGTATGTCTCATGCGTGTAAATACGATCAATACCATTGGTACAATTTCCCCATGGATCATAAGCTGCAAGCTTAAACTGAATTTTCGTGTTTGAAATCAATGTGTCATATACTGAAACAACTGTATTGGTGTCAGCATTCATTTTACTATAGTCACGATTCAATACAGTCATTGCATCGAAAATATTCGCATCCGGAATGTTTTCAACTCCATATTGGTGAAGGATGTGAAACACAACAGGGATTACGAAAACAGTAGAATCATCTCCATCTGCTTTTTCAACATAACCGTTGGCAATTAACTGCTTAAGGTCTTTAATTAAGGTCGGATCTTTCTCCACCAATTGCTGATGATAATGGTCCGTAGCACAGGAGAATTGTTGCGCCATAACACTACTTCCAGCAAACAAAACAACTGCAAATGAGTATAATAGTTTCTTCATAATTACATTAAATTTGCGTTAAAAATACAAAACTTTTTCATTTTGGGAATGAATCAGGCACCATTTCATGAAAATATTGTTTTCAGATTGTAGGAAAAACAGTTATTTTTATTCATAATGCAGTTCATTATCACCTCACTAAAGTAAATTTTAAAAGCGTAGGTTTTTTAACAATTGCTTTATTGTACGTTTTTATTGATTAAACGGTTGTTATTTTCAACTGATGTGTGAACTGTTTTTTCGAACGTAATTTCCTTATTTTATATACCTTATATATAGACCGTATTTTTTGAAGGCTGCTAAATGAATCAACGTTGATTTATGTTCTGACGTACAGCTTTTGTTGTCAAAGAAAGAACCGGGCTATTGGAAACGACAAAACAATCATTTCACATCTGAAAAAAGGCAGGTTAAGTATATCCATATGACTTGGAATGAATGCCTTGAAGAAAACATGACATAAATCATGTTTTTACCCTACCCGGCTCATATTTTCTCTATGACAATCTCATGACATTTGCACCATGGGAATTATTTACGTGATGCTGGTAGTTAGTTTGCTGATTGCACTGTTCTTTCTGATAAGTTTTATCTGGGCAGTAAAAAATAATCAGTTCGAAGATGATTATGCGCCATCCGTAAGAATTCTGTTTGAAGACGAAAGTAACGAAACAAAAGAAGAAGAAGATGGAAGTAGAGAAGTTTAATTACGACAACAAAATTGTTAAGTATTTTGCTTACGCCACCATTATTTGGGGGATTACAGGTATGCTTGTGGGATTGATTGTTGCCTTGCAATTGGCATTTCCACAGTTTTTTAATGACTATTTAGGATTTAAAGTACTTTCTTTCGGACGTATCCGACCGTTGCATACCAATGCAGTGATTTTTGCATTTGTAGGAAACGGAATCTTTACGGGGGTGTATTACTCACTTCAACGGTTACTGAAAACCAGAATGTGGAGTGACAAGTTAAGTTACATTAATTTCTGGGGATGGCAGTTGATCATTCTTTCTGCCGTACTCACCCTTCCATTGGGTATTACATCATCTAAAGAATATGCTGAGTTGGAATGGCCGATAGATATCGCAATTACACTCTTGTGGGTGGTATTCGGATGGAACATGTTTGCCACTATTCTTGTTAGAAGGGTCAAGCACCTCTACGTTGCAATCTGGTTCTACATCGGAACATTCGTAGCAGTAGCCATTCTCCATATTTTTAATTCATTTGAATTGCCCGTCTCTTTCCTGAAAAGTTATTCGTGGTATGCGGGTGTGCAGGACGCATTGGTACAGTGGTGGTATGGACACAACGCGGTTGCATTTTTCCTGACGACACCTTATCTGGGACTGATGTATTACTTTGTTCCGAAAGCAGCAGAACGTCCCGTTTATTCGTATCGGTTGTCCATCATTCACTTCTGGGCACTTATTTTTATCTACATATGGGCTGGACCTCACCATTTGTTGTATTCCTCCCTTCCTGACTGGGCGCAAAGCTTAGGAGTTGTATTCTCTGTCATGCTGATTGCTCCGTCATGGGGAGGAATGCTCAACGGGTTACTGACATTGCGTGGAGCGTGGGATAAAGTGCGCGACAATGTAACCTTGAAATTCATGGTGGTTGCCTTGACATGTTATGGGATGGTAACATTTGAAGGACCGCTGTTGTCCTTGAAAAATGTCAACATGCTTTCTCACTTTACTGATTGGACAATTGCACACGTGCATGTGGGAGGACTGGGATGGAATGGGATGTTGACCTTCGGAATGCTGTACTGGTTGTTTCCTAAAATGTTCCGCACAGAACTGTATTCGAAAAAATTGGCCAACCAACATTTCTGGATTGCAACATTGGGAGTTATCCTGTATGCGATTCCGATGTATGTGGCCGGGTTCGTACAAGGATTGATGTGGCAGGATTTTACACCTGAAGGAACATTGGTGAACGGAGACTTTTTGAAAACAGTTGAAGCACTGCGACCATACTATGTGTTGCGTTCCATCGGAGGACTGTTGTTCATTGTCGGAACGGTGATGATGTTCTATAACCTGATCAAAACAGCACGACAAGGTTCATTCCAGGCAGAAGAACCGGCAGAAGCAATGGTGACTAAAAATCTGAACGTGTCTTCAAAAGGAGAGTACTGGCACAGAAAAATCGAACGAAAACCGGTTCAGTTCATGATCCTGAGTATCATCGTTGTGGCAATCGGGGGAATTATTGAAATCGTGCCGACAATGGTTGTAAAATCCAATGTAAAAACGATCTCAAGTGTGAAACCATACACACCACTGGAATTGGAAGGACGTGATATTTATATCCGGGAAGGATGCTACAACTGTCACTCACAGATGATTCGTCCGTTGCGATTCGAAACGGTGCGGTACGGTGAATATTCCAAGGCAGGAGAATTTGTATATGATCACCCGTTCCAATGGGGATCCAAACGTACAGGTCCGGACTTGGCAAGAGAAGGAGGATTGCGGAGCAACTTGTGGCACTATGAACACATGATTCGCCCGAAAGATGTCTCTGAAGGTTCCATCATGCCGGCTTATCCGTGGATGCGGACAGATGATCTGGATATTTCGTTAACCGGGAAGAAAATTGAAGCAATGCAGAAGCTGAATGTTCCATACAAAGAAGGATATGCGAATCAGGCAGTAGCTGATCTGAAAAAACAGGCACGCATCATTGCAGAAGACATTGTCAACAATTTTGAACCGGAAGTTTTGAAGGATGTTAACAAAGAAGACCTGATCAAAGACATTGAGAAAAAAGAGATTGTTGCTGTGATTGCTTACCTGCAACGATTGGGAACAGATATTAAAGCGAGTGACGTACCAAAATAGAAACTTATGTTGCGATTTATAAAACACAATTTGACGACCATTGAAGGAATCGATATTTACCCGATAATTTCCTTGCTCATTTTCACCCTGTTTTTCGCCATTGTTCTGACAAGGGTTATCCGGATGTCGAAAGCAGAGGTGGAGGAGTTGAGAAATATCCCAATGGATGCTGAAGACAGAAATACGTTTCATCAAGAAAATAAGAATCAATGAAAAGGAGAAGCTTGTTTAAACTAGTGGTGGCAATCGGATGTTTAATCCAAATAGGTGGTGTTGCTGCTCAGAACGGAGAACAGTTGTTTAAAAAATGTTTTACCTGCCATACCCTTGGTCAACGACCGGCAGATGCAATATCTAAT
>DHNG01000029.1:154232-163428 GCA_002409405.1 Flavobacteriales bacterium UBA5422
TTGTTTAAAAAATTTTTTCCCTGCCATACCCTTGGTAAAAAATCAACAGGCCCTGATCTGGTGGGAGTACGTGCAAAATGGGAAGCTGCAGGAGAAGGAGATTTGCTGATTGAATGGGTGAAAAATTCCAACGCATTGATCACCTCCGGAAAAAGTACGATGGCAAATGCCATCAAAGGTTTTTCTCCGACAACCATGGATCCGCAATCGTTATCCACAGAAGAAATTAAAGCTGTCTTTGATTACATTGATGCATGGACACCTGCTCCGGAGCCTATTGGTGGAGATGAACTTACAACAGGCGAAAAAAAGGTTGAAATCAAATACGTGCCGAATTATCAGAAGAACCTGACCATCTTTTATTGGTTCATTACTTTGACAATTATTTTATTACTGGCAATTATTGTGCTTTCAGGGTCCATTTCTTCCTTAATTAAGTCCGATTATTTTAAAGAGCGGATCGGAAAGAAAAAAGACGGAGGTTCTGCGTTGTTATCAGTTCTTTTGCTCGTCGGATTCTTATTTGCAGGGAATGAGTTGTTTGCACTTACATTCAACAGACCGGGAATGGCGGAAGAAGGACAACCATGGTTGCTTGTAGAAAATCAGGATTTGTATTTCTTTCTGGCTATTGATTTGGTGTTGCTGGGGGTTGTTTTCTACCTGAGAAGTATGTTCATGAACTTCATGAAAATGGTGCGCAAACCAAAAGAAAAAGTGATCAAGTCTCCGGTGTCGAAAAAATTGAATAAAGTATTGACAGACGCGGTTGATGTAGAAGAAGAACATACCATCCTCCTGCACCACGAATACGATGGAATCAGGGAGTTGGACAACAATTTACCGCCTTGGTGGGTGTGGGGATTCTATGCAACAATTGTATTCGCGGTGGTGTACGTGTTCCATTTCCATATCCTTGGAACGGGAGATTTGCAAAACACAGCATATGAAAAGGAGATGATTGCCAAGCAAAAAGAGGTAGAGGCATACTTGGTCAAAATGGCAATGAATGTGGATGAAACATCTGCTGAATTAATGGAAGATGAAAACGATCTGAAACAAGGGAAAGCGCTGTTTGATGTAAATTGTGTGGCCTGTCACCTCGAAGACGGATCCGGGAAAATCGGCCCGAACCTGACCGATAATACATGGATTTACGGATATGACATCAAAGAAGTATTCGGAGTGGTGAAATACGGAACGTCGAACGGGATGCCGGAACACGCTTCCAAACTGAAGCCGACACAGATTCAGCAGGTTGCATCGTATATCCTGCATTTCAAAGCAGCGGCCAACGGAAAAGAACCGGAAGGTAAGATCACACGTCCATAAAATATACATCATGCGTCGCGTGTGACATAAAAATAATTGAAGGGGAGTTTTATCTAAATACATTAGATATGAGTTTGGAGGAAGGTTTTAGAGACCATATAGCAACCGTAAATGACAAAGGGAAACGCATCTGGATTTTCCCGAAAAAACCCAGTGGGACATTTTATAACTACCGTAAAATTGTGTCCTATCTTCTCTTGGCCTTCCTCTTTTTTGCTCCTCACCTGAAAGTCGGAGGAAAGCAATTACTGCTCTTCAATATCCTGGAACGGAAGTTTATTCTGTTTGGAAGTGTCTTCTGGCCACAGGATTTCTGGATTTTCGCACTGGTAATGGTGCTCGGGATCGTATTTATTATCTTCTTTACCATCATTTTCGGAAGGTTGTTTTGCGGATGGGTGTGTCCACAGACAATTTTTATGGAAATGCTCTTTCGCAGAATCGAATACTGGATTGAAGGGGATTATACGCACCAGAAAAGGCTCCGTGAATCCTCCTGGACGAAAGAAAAAATCCGGAAAAAATTTCTCAAACACCTGATTTTTTGGATCATCTCTTTTTTCATTGCGAATACATTTCTGGCCTATATTATCGGGTCGGACAGGTTGTGGGAAATCCAGACAGATCCGTTGAATGAGCACATCGGAGGACTGATTTCGATTGTCATTTTTACAACCGTTTTTTACCTGGTTTTTGCTAAATTGAGAGAGCAAGTGTGTACAACGATCTGTCCCTATGGAAGATTGCAGGGAGTGTTGCTTGATGCCAATTCCATGGTGATTTCTTATGATCATGTCCGGGGAGAAGAACGTGCGAAGTTCAAAAAAAATGAAGACCGTCCGAGTGCAGGAAAAGGGGATTGTATCGATTGCCGGCAATGTGTGCATGTGTGTCCGACAGGAATAGATATCCGCAACGGAACACAATTGGAATGTATTAATTGTACGGCTTGTATTGATGCTTGTGACCACATGATGGAAAATGTGGGGCTGCCGAAAGGATTGATCGCGTTTAAATCGGAAAATAACATTGTAGAGAAAACAGCATTCAAATGGACACCACGTGTCAAAGCGTACTCCGCATTACTGGTATTGCTGCTGGGCTTGGTAGCAACAGCGATGATGACTCGAAAAGACTTTGAAAGTATCATTCTGCGGCAACGGGGAACAACGTATCGCATTGATAATGGAAATGTGGTAAATATCTTCGAGATCAGCCTTGTCAATAAAACAAGTCATACGTATAAAGTAGAATTGAAATTGCCGGAAGGACAACAGGGAGAAGTGGAGCAAGTTGTGAAAAACCTTGTTTTGCCTGCAGAAGGAACAGTCAAAGAGCGGTTCATTATTCGGATACCACTTTCTGAAATAACAGCAGGAAAAAAAGAATTTGATTTGCAGGTATATGGAAATGGTCGACGGATTGATCACGAAAAAATAAAAATCATCGGACCGATTTTCTGATCGTACGAATGCATTAATTTAAAAAATAAGGATATGAACTGGGGAAAAGGAATTATGATTGTAATGGGACTTTTTATCGTCTTTATTGGCGTGTTAGTCTCTGTTTTGGCGGGACAAAAAGTGGATCTGGTGAGTGAAGATTACTATAAGGAAGAAATGGCGTATCAACATGAAATTGATGCCATTCATTCTGCAAAAATGTTGGATTCGCTCGTCGTTTCTCAGAAAGACGGACAATTGATTGTTCAGTTTGCAAATAATATTGAACCCGATTCTGTTGTATTGAAATTGTGGCGGCCAAATAATCAGCAACTGGATCAGTCATTTTCAGTAACAGGGACACATGTTTTTTTAATCCCCTTGAAAACGTTGCAACAAGGGATGTATGAACTTCGCTGCGAGTATTGGACAGCAGGAAAAAAATTCCTTCAGAAAGAATCGGTGTTGATTGAATAATGAAGCCGTCTGCTAGGCAGATTTAAACACATAACGGAACAAAATCGCCATTAGCCCACCTCCGATGTGCGCCAGTTGTGAAACCTGATCTTCCTGAAAACTACTGAAGATTTCTTGTCCCAGAAACAGACAGACAACAAGTATAAACGTGAGCGGAACTTCTTTATTCGTTGCATTGGATAAACTTGCGAGGATAATGTATAAAAACACCAGACCACTGGCTCCGATTAAACCACTGTCCGATAAGATGATATGTGCGATTCCGATGACAACCGTAGTGATAATGCTCATTGAAAGCAATTTCTTCCAACCATATTGCTTTTCCAGTAAGGGACCGATGAGTAGAATGATTCCGAAATTGGCTGTCAAGTGGGGAATTCCGGAGTGACTAAGCGGATATAAAAACAACCCGACATACGATTGCCAGCTAGCGAAATCAAAATTGCCATTGAGCGCTAGGATTTGTAATGTTCCGCCAATACTCATGCTGATAATCAGCACAAACATAGCAAGTAAGGTAAAGGTCAGTACAAAAGGTGAATTAAAGGTAATCTTCATGTTCCTTATTATTTCTTAACGGTAAAGGTAATGGAATGCAAAATGGCCTGTTGAGCACCCGTTTGAAACTTTTCAACAGCCAACGTTCCATAAAACGAACCAACTCTTTCCTTTCAACTCTGAATTGTCAATGTAAAATGGTGATCATGAAATTTTTTGTTACAGAGTCTTGATAACTGAACATTCTCTATTTTCAGTTTCAATTTCCCACTTTCAACAAGTTATTTTCCATTGCAATTCTCTACTAATTCATTCTCTATTCTCCACTAATAGCTTTCAACCTTCTACTCACTCATTTATTTCCACATAATTTAATCAATATTAAAATCCGTATCCTTATCTTTGCAATCCAAAACAAACAGATAAATAGGATTAAACACAATGATTAACATTACTCTTCCGGACGGATCGGTAAGACAGTACGACAAAGGAATCACTCCTATGGACGTAGCTATGAGCATCTCAGAGGGATTGGCTCGCAATGTTCTTGCCGCAAAGATTGACAACAAAGTCGTAGATGCGAATACACCGATCAATGGTGATACCACGCTACAGTTGTTGACCTGGAATGATACGGATGGAAAATCAACTATGTGGCACTCATCTGCTCACGTGATGGCAGAGGCACTGGAATTCTATTATCCGGGAATCAAACTGGCGATAGGACCTCCGATTGCAAATGGCTTTTATTACGATGTCGATTTCATGGAATATTCCATTCAGGAAAAAGACCTGGAAAAGATTGAGCAAAAAATGAAAGAGCTGGCAAAAGAAAAAAGCCCGTTCATTCGCAAAGAAGTGTCAAAAGCAGATGCACTTGCTTATTTTACAGAAAAACAAGATCCGTACAAACTGGAGTTGATCGAAGGGTTGGACGACGGACAGATAACATTTTATACACAAGGTAATTTTACCGATCTGTGTCGCGGGCCGCATATCCCGAATACAGGATTTATCAAAGCCGTGAAGTTGACTTCCATTGCGGGAGCTTATTGGCGCGGTGATGAGAAAAACAAGCAGTTGACACGAATCTACGGGATTACATTCCCGAAAGCACAAGAGTTGACAGAGTACCTGGAGAAAGTGGAGGAGGCAAAACGCCGTGACCACAGAAAACTGGGGAAAGAGTTGGAATTGTTTACATTTTCTCAGACTGTTGGGCAAGGATTGCCGTTGTGGTTGCCAAAAGGAGCCGCGTTGCGTGAGCGACTGGAGAATTTTCTTAAAAAAGCACAGCGAAAATCAGGGTATGAGCAGGTGATTACACCGCATATCGGAAACAAAGAATTGTATGTGACTTCCGGTCATTATGCGAAATATGGTGCCGATTCATTCCAACCGATCAAAACACCGGACGTGAATGAAGAATTTCTGTTGAAGCCGATGAACTGTCCGCATCACTGTGAAATTTTTAAATCACGACCACGTTCATATAAAGAATTGCCGGCTCGTTTTGCAGAGTTCGGAACAGTTTACCGCTATGAACAAAGTGGTGAGTTGCATGGATTGACACGTGTGCGCGGATTTACACAAGACGATGCACATATTTTCTGTACACAGGATCAGGTGAAGGAGGAGTTCAAGAAAGTAATCGATTTGGTACTGTATATTTTCAAAACATTATCTTTTGAGAATTTCAAGGCACAGATTTCACTACGTGACCCTGAAAACCCTTCCAAATACATCGGAAGTGATGAGAATTGGGAGAAAGCTGAACGTGCAATCATTGAGGCTGCTGCAGAGAAAAACCTGCCGACAATTGTAGAATACGGTGAAGCCGCATTTTATGGTCCGAAACTGGATTTCATGGTACAGGATGCATTAGGGCGTGAGTGGCAATTGGGGACAATTCAGGTGGATTACAACCTGC
Organism: Flavobacteriales bacterium UBA5422; assembly: GCA_002409405.1. Classification (GTDB taxonomy): domain Bacteria; phylum Bacteroidota; class Bacteroidia; order Flavobacteriales_D; family Crocinitomicaceae; genus Taishania. The sequence continues at coordinate 159,912 of DHNG01000029.1, forward strand.
CGGAACGTTTCGAATTGGAATACACTGGTGCAGACAATGAAAAGCACCGTCCGGTGATGATCCACAGAGCACCGTTCGGATCAATGGAACGCTTTGTGGCTGTATTACTGGAACATTGTGCCGGAGACTTTCCTTTGTGGCTGACTGGCAGTCAGTTTACGATTCTTCCGATTTCGGAAAAATACAATGCATACGCAGAAAAAGTTTCAGAATTCCTAAATAATTACGATATTCGCGGTTCCGTTGACGACCGAAATGAGAAAATCGGGAAGAAAATACGTGAGGCAGAGCTCAACAAAATCCCGTTTATGTTGATTGTTGGAGAACAGGAAGAAGCAAATCAGCAGGTTTCCGTTCGTCAGCGAAAAGAAGGTGATTTGGGAGCAATGAACGTGGAAGATTTTAAGAACTTGATAGAAAAATTGGTAGAACAAGAACTTGTATTTAACGTATAGTTTAATTTTTGAATGGCTAAATTAAGAGGTGGTAAACCGGTTCGTCAGGAACCAAAAGAAGAACATAGAATTAATGAAAAGATAATTGCTCCTCAGATACGCTTGATCGTAGACGGTGAAGAACCGAAAGTAATGAGCGTAAGAGAAGCATTGGTTTTGGCCGAAGAAGCTGAACTGGATTTGGTGGAAATTTCTCCAAATGCCGTTCCGCCGGTGTGTAAAATCATGGACTATCGTAAGTTCTTGTACAACCAAAAAAGAAAACAAAAAGAGCTCAAAGCGAAGCAAAGCAAAATTGTCATCAAGGAGATCCGTTTCGGTCCCAATACAGATGACCACGACTTTAACTTTAAGCTGGAGCATGCTAAAAAGTTCCTGGAAGAAGGAAGTAAAGTGAAAGCTTACGTATTCTTCCGCGGACGTACAATTGTATTTAAAGACAGAGGTGAAATCTTGTTGTTGAAGTTCGCACAGGAACTGGCAGATTTAGGAGTGTTGGAACAAATGCCTAAATTGGAAGGGAAGCGAATGACAATTATGATCAACCCGAAAAAGAAATAAGGAATTAAGAATACTGAATACTGAATATCGGTTCTATTCATAATCAATACTCATCATTCAAAATTCTAAAAGAAGCTATATAGAGGTAACTTTAAAATTGAAGAGAGATGCCAAAAATGAAGACTAAATCCAGTGCGAAGAAGAGATTCACAGTTACTGGAAGCGGTAAAATCAAAAGAAAACACGCATTCAAAAGTCACATCTTGACAAAGAAGTCGACAAAAAGAAAGCGTAACTTGACATACGCCGGATTGGTTCACCCAGCTGACGAGTCAAATGTTAAATTACAATTGGGATTGAAATAATCAACCCCAGGTTTATTAATTGTTTAACCCGGTAATGAGTACCTAAGTCGTTTGAAACAATAACGCACTTTTTATCAAAAAACTTAAAAATTATGCCAAGATCGGTCAATCATGTTGCTTCAAGAGCACGTCGTAAGAATGTGTTGAAGCTTGCCAAAGGTTACTTTGGACGTAGAAAAAATGTTTGGACAGTAGCAAAAAACGCCGTTGAAAAAGGGTTGGGATATGCGTATGTCGGACGTAAACAAAAGAAAAGAAACTTCCGTTCATTGTGGATTACGCGTATCAACGCAGGTGCACGTCAGAATGGATTAAGCTATTCTCAATTCATAGGAGCTGTTAACAAAAGTGGAATCGAGTTGAATCGCAAAGTACTTGCTGATTTAGCAATGAACCACCCTGAAGCTTTCAAAGCTGTTGTTGACGCGGTAAAAAAATAACTAGTAATTTTCTCTATATAGTAAAAAGTCCTTCGGATTCCGAAGGACTTTTTTTGTGCAATACAAGTACATTCTGATTTGGTCTGAAAAATTAGTGAATAAAATAGAGTTGGACGAATTACGTAACTACTTGAATGTATCAGATTCAATAGCTAGTATCGATGAATTGAAAACAGGGAATCAAACAGCAAACGAAGCGAGCTGCTAGGTGTCACTGTATCTGTTTTGTATACAACGCTTATATACCTTTATGTTCTATGTGGTTTTATAATTACAGATTCCGACAGTTATTGGAGTCTGTGGTAACAATGACCCCTGATTTTTAACACAAAACCATGGAACAAAAAAAACGGGAATCGATTGGATCCCCGTTCTATCTTATTAAAAAAACGACTCTTATTTCTTTATGAGCTTTTGTACAGCTGTAGCATTGTTTGAATAGACGGTTACATAGTAAACTCCCGTAGACAAATTACTCACATCAATCGAATTGTTTGCTGCATTGAATTCAACAGCGGCTAGGCGTCCGTTCAAGTCTCGTACTTCTACACGATCAATACCCTGCTCGTGTTGCAAGGAAACAATGTCCTGCGCAGGATTCGGGTGCATAACAAGCGTGTTGATGGTATTATCTGAAATACCTAATGTATTGGACGAATACCAACCAACTGTTTGAGTGTTCCCCATTGCTGTTATCTCTTGTACCACCGCCAGTTCAATGTGAACACCTGCCTTGATCCAGCTATACATGTCAATTGTTCCGGTAATGGTTTGCCCCATATATGTGTCATTACTTGTGTGAACGGAATGCACCCGTACAACATTTGTATACGTTCCGGAAGGTGTAATTAAAGTACCATATCCGTCAACTTCGGAAGTTACAGATCCTGTTCGCGAAAATGTAACTCCACTGGAAAGAACACTACCACTGAAGTTATCGGAATAAGATGCACCATTGGTCATCGGAAATTGATATAGTTTCTTCGCATCCGTGTAATTGACAGAAGCGGAAGAAGTTGTTTCACCAACAATTAAAAATTCTGTCGAAGTTAAATTGGCATGTAGATTCGACTGACCTACATATTCAAGATTCATGGTACTGGTCGGAAAACTCGAACTCGGAGCTAAAGCATTGACCGTAATTACGGAACTGGATGACATACTGGATAAATCCCAGGTAACATTGCTTCCTGCTGAGCCGGGAGAAACGTAATTTCCGTAGTTCAATGAGAACGATTCTCCAACTGTTGGATAAAAATCAGCTGATTGAATAGTTGGTTGTGCAAAAATACTTGCTGAAGCCAATAACATGGCGGGTAATAGTAATGATTTTTTCATGTGATAATTTTAATAATTTGTTAAAACTACAAATAAAAAAGGAGAATCCAACAAAACGAAGCATTCAGAATAGATTAAGTTGTCATGTGTCCAATTATTGCTTGACAATCTTTCTTACACTGCTGGAGTTGTTCGAGTAGATTACCACATAATAAATTCCGGAATTCAATTGACTTATATCCAACATTCTGGTTCCTTTATCAAAAGAAACGTCAACCAAACGACCATTCAGGTCGGTAACTTGAATCTGATCAACCGGCGTATCAAGATCGATCTTCAGGTTTGACTGAGCCGGATTCGGATATAGCTTCAGCGATGAGAATTCATTGTTGTCCAAACCGAGTGTGTTAGATGCATAATAAGCAGAGGAACCGGATCCGACATCAGATGCCATGGTTTGTACCATTGCCAGTTCCTG
>DHNG01000029.1:163553-174934 GCA_002409405.1 Flavobacteriales bacterium UBA5422
ACCATTGCCAGTTCCTGGTGAAATCCTGCTTTGATCCAGGTGTAATTGTCAATTGTTACATCAAGAGAACCCATTGAATATGAATCTGTATAGTCCTGAACAGAATGAACTCTTAATACATTGGTATAGGTTCCGGATGGTGTAATCAGTGTCCCATATCCGTCCACCTCGCAGGTAATGGTCCCCGATCGTGAAAAATTGAATCCACTGGATGTAAAAGTTGCAGCGAAATTATCCGTATAAGACCCACTCATACTCATTGGAAATTCATAGTATTTCATCGGATCCGAATAGGTAATTGTTGTATTGCTTGGGATCTGAAACATGCCATCAATGAGGTATTCGGTAGGGGTAAGGTCAACATAAAGAGATGATTGTCCTGAATAGGTTAATGTCAGATCAGTTCCCGGAAAACCAGGGTTTGCTGCAAGTGCACTTACTGTTACTGTCGATGAAGCAGCTAATCCGGATAAATCCCATGTGACATTATTTCCCGCTGCTCCCGGAGAAATATATGTACCGTAATTGAGAGTAAATACTTCTCCGATCGTCGGATAAAAATCAGAAGATTGGATGGTCGGTTGAGCAAAGATACTGGCAGAAGCTAATAAGATTGCCGATAGTAGTAATGGTTTTTTCATATTGATTAATATTGATGAATAGAACCAAAGCTACTAAAAATAAATGAATTACAGTACGTAATCTATTGATATATAGTGTCAAAAGATGCGTGTCAATGCATGATTACTCCCGAGCCAATCAATTCTTCTCCGAGGTAAAATGCGGCAAATTGCCCCGGAGTAATCCCTTTCTGAAGTTCATCGAACAGCACATATAGCCCGTCTTCTTTTTTGTACAATGTGACATTTTGTAAGGGTTGACGGTAACGAATTCGCGCAGTGCAAACCAACGAATCACCAGTATTTAATATGTATTTACTATTGATGTAGTTGATTTCATCATTGGAAATAAACAATGCGATTCTATTCAGGCCGGGGTGCGTTTCTTCCTGTCCTGTATAAACGGTATTGGTAGCTGTGTCAATCCCGATCACAAACGAAGGGTTAGGTCTTCCTCCGATATGTAATCCTTTACGTTGACCAATCGTATAATAATGCGCTCCGATATGTTCATGTACTTTTATTCCGTCACTTTCGTGAAACGTAAACGGTTGAACCAGTTGCTCTAAATGTGCTTCGGTAGCTGCCAATGAATGATATTCCGAAAATTGAGGAAGCGTATCCGGAATTTCGACAATATTTCCTTTCTTTTGAGCTAATTGTTGCTGCAAAAAGACAGGTAGACTAATCTTTCCGACAAAACAAAGTCCTTGAGAATCTTTTTTATCTGCAGTTACCAAACCGATTTCACTTGCAATCTGACGCACTTCCGATTTCAATAATTCACCAATTGGAAACAGCGCTTTTGCAAGCTGCTCCTGACTCAACTGACAAAGGAAATAGGATTGATCTTTGTTCGGATCTTTTCCTGCCAGTAATCCGAATGTTCCGTCCTCGTGTTCAATTTTTCGGCAATAATGACCAGTTGCCACATAGTCGGCGCCTAACTCCATTGCGGCTTTCAGGAACACATCAAATTTGATTTCCCGGTTACATAATACATCCGGGTTGGGAGTTCTTCCGGCTTCATATTCACTGAACATATAATCGACGATCCGTTCTTTATATTCTTTACTCAGATCAATCACCTGAAAAGGAATGTTCAATTGCTGGGCAATAAGCAGTGCATCATTGGAATCATCAATCCACGGACATTCGTCCGAAAGCGTAACGGACTCATCATGCCAGTTACGCATGAACATACCAATTACCTCATATCCCTGCTGAATCAGTAAATGTGCAGTGACACTTGAATCTACACCACCTGACAGCCCTACAACCACTCTTTTCATAGTGCAAAATTACACTTTTTCGGACAAATAAAATAATCGAATCGCGGGAGTTGTTAAAAAGGTTTTTTTTATGAATGTGTTCAATTTTTTTGTAATTTCACAACTAATCAAACACTTATAAATGATGAAAACAATACTCTTTGTAGCACTACTCTTTGTTGTGTCAACAGTCAGTGCTCAAAAATTCTCCAAAGTAAAAATTTATGCTGACCGGGATGGATTGGCACATTTATTCAACGAAGGAATACCTGTGGATCATGGAAACCGGAAAATCGGGCAGTTTATTATTACCGATTTGTCTGAGCAGGATATTCAGCGGGTTGCAGCGTTAAATTACCCATATGAAGTGGTGATTGATGATGTGAAGAACTATTACGTACAACAGAATTTTTCTTCGCAGCCTAAAAATGCTACCTGCCCAGGAACTTCAACAGGAAACACACCTCCCGTTCCTGAAAATTTTCATGTGCCATCAACTTACGGAGGTTATTACAAATACAATGAAATGCTGCAGGAACTGGATGAAATGGCAGCGTTATATCCCAATCTTATTTCTGTTAAAGCGCCGATTCATACTTTTCTGACATGGGAAAACCGACCAATCTACCAGGTGAAAATTTCCAATAATCCGAATTCGAATGATGGAGACCCGATGGTACTTTATTCTGCTATTCACCATGCCCGTGAACCAATGAGTATGTCACAATTGATTTATTACATGTGGTACTTGCTTGAAAATTATGACACCAATCCGGAAGTAAAATACCTGATCGACCATACGCAAATGCTTTTTGTTCCATGCCTGAACCCGGATGGATACATCTACAATGAGACAACCGATCCGAACGGAGGTGGAATGCACCGGAAAAATAGAAATCCAAGTATCGGAACGACAAATAAAGGAGTAGATATTAACCGGAATTATTCTTACGGATGGGGAACAACCGGTGTTAGCCCCAATCAAAATAACGATACCTATCCGGGCACAAGTGCTTTTTCAGAACCGGAAACACAGGCAATGCGCTGGTTGGTACAGAACTTGCCGATTGAAGCAGCATTGAACGCACACACCTATGGGGACATGTTGTTGTTTCCGATTGGAACCACAGCAGAAGAATATGCAGATCACCACGATTACTTTCAGGCATTGGGTGATCATTTAACACAGTACAACGGGTTTGAAGCAACGAAAAGCAGTGGACTGTATCCTGCTTCGGGAGATTCAGATGATTACATGTACAAAGTAGATGTGGGAGTAGGAGTGAAGGATACTGTTTTTGCAATGACACCTGAGATTGGAGGAAGCTTCTGGCCGGCAAGTTCAGAAATTATTCCTACCTGTCAGGAAATGTTGTTTGTCAATTTAGGATTGGCTCACATGGTACATAAATACTACATTGTAAAAGAAGATGATCCGATCTCAGTGACTACAGCAACCGGGAATTTTCACCACACGATCAAACGTTTGGGAAGAGAAAACGGACCTGCTAGCGTATCACTGGAACCTCTGCTAAACATTCAGAGCGTTGGCAACGCCGTTTCCTATAACCTGGCAGCTACGGCAACGGATGATGGTAACATTTCATATGTACTGACAGCAGGTATTCAGGATGGGGATGAAATCAAGTATGTGCTGACAACCGATGATGGTAACTGGATACAGCGGGATACCATTACAAAGATTTACGGATCAGGAACGGCAATGGATGAAGTGGTGTCCGAAAATGGAGAAAGTACGACGAACTGGACCGGAAACTGGGGTACAACAACGGCAAAATATTATTCACCAACTCGTTCCATAACCGACTCTCCGGGATCTGATTACCAAAACAATACGACGCGGACAATCATGTATTCAAATCCGATTGATCTGACCGATGCGGAAACGGCAAAAGTGACATTTTACGCACAATGGGAGATTGAAGCGGATTATGATTACTGCCAATTCCAGGTTTCATTGGATGGAGGGACTTCGTGGATCGGGCAATGCGGTTTGTATACCAATGCAGGATCTGCTGCAAATAACTCCGTTCAACCGGATAATGAACCGGTATGGGACGGAACGCAAACAACCTGGGTTGCAGAAGAAATCAGCTTGAGTGATTACATCGGAGAAACGATCCGGATTCGTTTTATACTGGAATCCGACGGAGGAGTTAGAAATGACGGATTCTATTTTGATGAGTTTAAAATTCTTACGACAACGGCAGAAGAACCTGTGGAGCCAGGAGTAGGTCTTTCTGTAGTAGAGAAAAATAACTTGACTGTTTATCCGAATCCTTCGTCAGGACTGGTGTATATCACGGGAGCAGTAGTCAATGACCGGATTGAACTAACAGACCTGAGAGGTGTCGTTGTTTTCCGTAGTAATGTCACTTCAGCAGAAAGCGAAAAACTGGATATTTCTTCGCTTGCTACAGGGACATATTTGATAAAAATTTCAGGAGAAAAAGGAACGTCTATTCGCCAGCTGGTGATTGGAAAATAAACAGTAGCGAATCAATTCTGTTGAAGCGTCTGTAAATCGTTTAGCCAATGATTTGCAGACGCTTTAATTGTTATCGAAAGATTAAATTTTTAGATTTTTACAGTTGAGTGCGTCATTTTCTTTGTGCTTCTTTTTTAAAAAACTACTTTTGTAGTTCCATTTAAGGAGCCATTTACATGAAAAAGCGATTCACTTACACCCGCTTCCAAGTTGGAATACTAATGTTATTGTATACGGGCATCGCCTGCTTTTCTCAGACGCCTGTCACCCGCATTTATACAGATCACTCAGGATATTTTACCAGTTCAACATCCGCACCTGTTTCAGTAGATGTTGCTACACAGCACCTGATTGCATTCAGAACGGGATCTACTGTGTGGTCAACGGGTGTGAACAACGCTGCGCTGACAGCAAATGGAGTGGCATTTGTTCCGCTTAATTTCAATGCAATGCCAGCAACGGTCTCCGGGAGTAGCAGTAGTGCGCTCATCGGTCTTGGAAGGCAGTACGGAGGGTTTAGTACTACTCCGTCTGCGAATGGATGTTACCCGGCAGTTACTCCCCCTTTCGGAGGAAACGTTTCTGATTACCTGACAGACGGGGTGCATGGGCTAGACCTGTCGACAGCTGTATTTAACATCGGTGGTAATATCCTCTACACCGTTTCTATGATTGATCCCGCATCTATCGGAGATGGAATTCCGGACATTGTTGTAACACAGGCCGGAGATATCGGGAGCTCCGTTTCGGATCGATTCAGATTCCTGAACGCATCCAATACGGTAGTGGGAACAGAAGTTAATGTCAATTTTTCAGGTGTTGCTACAGTTGCACGCCCCAACTGGAAATTTTATACACTGGCAGGTGCTTGCGGTGCATCAGGTGCCGGGACAAGAGATCTACGTTTACTGACCTTTGATTTTGCCGATTTAGGGATAACAGCAACTAATTACACATCAATTACCCGATTTCAGCATATTCTTACTTCTGATAGTGATGTTGCCTTTGTTGCATACAATACAATTTCCGCTGTTATTTTACCGATTACACTGATGAGTTTTGAAGCTCAGTATGAACAGGATGAAGTGCGTATTCGCTGGAAAACAGCAACAGAGATTAATAACGATTATTTTGTCGTTGAAAGAAGTGCTGACGGAAAAAACTGGGAACAGGTTGTACGAAGAGATGCAGCCGGGAATTCTCAGGTAGAATTACAGTACGAAGAAGTTGATAAATACCCGCTGGCAGACGTTTCCTATTACCGCCTTAAACAAACGGATTTTGACGGAAACTATACATATTCCAATATTGTTGCTGTGAATGTGGAAGGGAAAGCCATCGAATTATTTCCGAACCCCGTTTCCGGAATTCTGTCAATACGAGGAGAGAATGTAGGCAAAATTCGTGTCATGAATCTGGTCGGACAAGACATTACCAATCAAATCACGTTTGTGAATGATAGTAAAACATTTGTTCAAATCGATGTCAGTACCCTGGATAAAGGCTATTATATCATCCAAAGCAGAGGGAAAAGATACCCAATAATTGTAGAGTAAGATCAGTCAAAATGAATTCCTTGTTTTGCCATGATTCGTTTGACAGCAAATGCAAAAAAAGCGAGGTACGAAAAGCACAAAACTCCTACAATAAAAGACGACTGAATCGTGAAGATATCGGCTAATTTTCCTTGCAGTGGTGGAATAATGGCACCTCCGAGGATCATCATGACCAAAAATGCAGATCCCTGTGTCTGGTACTTACCTAAACCGCCCAATGCGAGGGAAAAGATACACGGCCACATGATGGAGCAGAACAGCCCGCCGCTCAGGAAAGCATAGATAGAAACAATTCCGGTCGTATTAATGCCCACAATCATTGCAGTAGCCCCCAATATTCCAAATACACCGAGTGTAAGTGCCGGTTTGTCCTGTGTCAGAAAAAATACAACAATTTGAAAAATAACACACACAATATACCATGCCAGCGGTTGCACATCGTATCCCCACAACTTGCAGATGGTCATAATGATTCCAAATGCGATGAGTGGAACAATGAACCGTAAAACTTGTTTTACGTTCTTAGAAAACTCAAACGCAGCAATAGCACCGGTCCACCGCCCGATCATTAAACTTCCCCAATACATAGAGACATAAGGAGCAATGCCGGACGCATCTTTCCCGTGATCAATCTTCAGTAATTCACCAAGATTACTACCAATTGCAACCTCGACTCCAACATAAATAAAGATGGCGAGCATACCTAAGGTTAATTGAGGATATTGCATGGCACCCCAACCTGTTTTGACTTTCGATCCTCTGAAATAGGTATACAAAATTCCAAAAATAACTACCAATAATCCGGCAATCCACCCGATAATCCGAATGTGCTCCGCGCTTTCTTCATCGCCACTAAAACGCTTGCTGTAACTATAAAATACCGGGGAAAAACAAACGATAAGTAATCCGGTGATGACCAGTAAGCTGGTGATTGCCTTTCTTTCGGAGAGTTTATCTGTCGTTTCCTCTGCGATCTTTCCCTCAGGAACATTTTTAGAAAATCGGAAGAGCAATGCGACGGCTAAAAATAACAAGCCGACACAACCGTACAGAATATTCACTTTATCTAATTCGAGTGATTTGATTTGTTCATCGCTTATTGCAGCAGTTGTTCCGAACAACGCCAGAGAAATAACCAAAGGACCAATGGTCGTTCCGAAACTATTGACAGCTCCTCCCAGTGTAATCCGCGTACTTCCGCTTTTTTCTTCTCCCAGAATAATCATAAAGGGATTGGCAGATGTTTGTTGCAATGAAAATCCAAGCGCTACGATAAACAAACCGAACAGCATTCCTGAAAAAACATTGTTGTACACCGAAAGAATCATGGCACCGGCACCGATGGCAGAAAATAACAAACCGATGACGATTGTTTTTTTATATCCCCAGGACCCAACTAAATCTTTTCCCCGCGAAGAACTGATCAGGAATAGGGTCAAAGCGCCAAGGTAATAGGCACCGTAAAATGCAAAATCAACTAACTGACTCTGAAATTGATCCAACCCGAAATATTCTTTACAAAACGGAATGAACACCGTATTTCCGGAAGCAATGAACCCCCAGAAAAAAAAGACAGTTGTAAGTGTAGTAAGGGCTCCGTGATTTGTGTGTTGCTCACGTTCGTTCACCAATTGACTCATAGTTAGTTTTTAACAAGCGATGAAAATACAAAGCTTTGAGAAATGGGCAATAGGAATCCGGATTTATTTATCGCAGGGACGTTGTTCATATCCTTCTTCCCGCGTAGAAAAATACCGGTTAGTTTTCTTGATCATCGTAATTCCAGAGGTTCAACACTCTGTATGAATGTGTATACAGGTTGGTGATGAGGCCATATTCACTAAAAAAATCGGTGTGCTCATTTGAAACGTTGAATACTTCATATATACGTTTGTCTCCGAATTTTTCTTCTACATAAACAGGTATGAGTACATCTGGTGTAAGGAACCCTTTTTCAATTAATCCTTCATACATATGTTTCCGTGGTTTCCAATAATCTGTTCGCAATAGGTTGTCCAGGAGCATAAATGTTTCTTCCACGGCAGGGTGAATCAACAGAGAGTCCGGTAAGCTTAAAAGAATACTGTCCAGCTTCGGAGCGTTTTTCAATGCTTCATGGAATGAACTGTCCCAACTGGCGTGAAGAGCAACTGTATCTACAGGTTGATTCGGGTCTTCTTTTGCTCGGAATTGCCTGTAAGACGATATATTGAGTGAATCAATGGCGTGGAGTTCATCAACGACTCGTTGCGCTTCCGCGGAAAGACCGACGGGACCTCTTGTTTTTTCCAGGATTTCAGCCCATTTCATCGTTCCTACAACCGGCTCGAACCACAAGCTATGGATGCGTACAATTCCACGAATTTTCGGATTTCGTTCCATTGCCAGGTAAATATACTTTTCCGTTGAGTCAGCTTCGTTCTGTTGAGAATAACATTTGGCCATGTTCAGGTAATCCGCTGCTTTGGGAGGAATGGGAATTGCAAACGCTTCCGTCAGTAATACATACGCATGATCAACCATTCCGGATCCCAATGCTTCACATGCCTGATTGCACAACGAATGAAAACGTGCTGTCTGTTGAGCGCTGCTCACATTGATAACAACAGAAAATAAAACAAATAATAAGTAGTTGGTAATGAGTTTCATGCTGTTTCTGAATATAACGAAACCATTCAGAAAAAGTAACACCAAATCGCATTACAAGTGAAACAATTCCTGTGCATTTTTCGTCGTGACTGCAGCTATTTCAGCTTGTGTAACACCATATATTTCCGTCAATTTTTCCGCCACATGAAGTAAATAAGAACTTTCATTACGTTTCCCGCGATAAGGAACAGGAGGTAAAAACGGGGAATCTGTTTCCAGGATGATGTGTTGTAAATCAATGTGTTTGAGTACTTCCGGTAATTCAGATGTCTTATAAGTAACAACTCCTCCGATTCCCAGCTTGAATCCACCGTATGAAAGGGCATGCTGTGCTTGTTCATAAGTTCCGGTAAAGCAATGGAAAACACCTGTTAACCGGTCGTCATTGAGTTCGTCCAATACGGCAAAAATTTCATCAAATGCATCCCGTGCATGTATAGCGATTGGTAAACGAAGCTCCTTCGCCCACTGAATTTGCTCCCGGAATGCATATTCCTGTTCAGCAACAAATGTTTTATCCCAATAGAGATCCATACCGATTTCGCCAACGGCAACACATTGTTCTTTACGTGTATAAAGTATTTCCTTAATGATCAGTAAATCTTTTTCCACATCCGCATCAACGGAACCCGGGTGCAACCCGACCATCGGCAGGCAGTTATTCGGAAATTGTGCTGCCAGATCAAACATGGGTTGAATGGATGCGACATCAATATTGGGAAGCAATAATTGTGTAATTCCATTGGCAACCGCGCGTTTTACCACTTCAGTGCGATCCTCGTTAAATGCTTCGGAAAATAGATGAGTATGCGTATCGATGAACATACGGAAAACAAAAAATTAAAATAAGGAAATGGTCAGTCCCAGTTGTAATAAATGTAATTGAGTACTACCTTCTCCGGAATACATCGGGTTGAAATTATAGGAACCAAACAAGGCAAAATCCCGGACACCTATTCGCACATGAGCCGAATAAATCAGTCGTTGAATGTCAGGGGAGTTTTTGACTTTTTCGACATGCTGAACTCCGTTTTGTTCAAATTTTGCCTTTTCAAAAAGACTCAGCTGATAACCGATTTTTCCACCGATATGTACTTTGAAGTGTTTCCACCCCTTGGTTCGGAAGCGAAATTCGACAGGTACTGAAAGCTGATGACCGATTAATTTTCGTTTTCCAAAAAAACCAACATCCTGTTGATCACCGAAAATCGTTGTTCTGTTCTCATGATCGTATACAATAGGCATGTCGTGACGAAGTTTGTGAAAACCATAACTCGGCCCGATTGCAAGTGAGACGACGTTTTGACTGGCCAGTGGAATCTCAAACAGCCAGCTGACATTCATCCCCAGGGAAGGTCCTTTCATTTTGAAGGTCTTACGATCACCGATCCAATCGTTGTAGGTGACATCAAACATCAGGCGATCGTATTTTCGCAGCATTTCAGGGCGTGCAGGCTTCCAGCCGGTATTGTACCACATAACTCCCGGTCGGAATCGTGATTTATTTTCTCCTCTGGAATTATACTGCCCGAATCCGATGGTGGAAATCCAGACAAAAACGATAGCTATTTTGAGTTTTAAAATCATCGTGTGTAACAACGGGAAACAAATTTAATCATTCTTTTGGATCAAAATGCGATTTCATTTGCGAATGTTTAACTCCCATCTCCAGGCATCTCTCACAGCATCTTCGGTCGTGTATTTTGTACTCCAGTTTAGCAATTGCTTTGATTTAGCAGGATTGGCATAGATTTCAGCAACATCTCCCTGCCTTTTTTCTCCGAATTTCCAGTTGACCGATTGTCCGGATACTTTTTCAAATGTTTGAATCAATTCGAGGACAGAAGTCCCCTTTCCGGTGCCAATGTTGATGAATTCTACACCCCGCAACGGAGTTGATTCAAGAAAATGAAGTCCCTGAACATGTGCATCTGCAATATCCATGACATGAATGTAGTCGCGGATACAGGTGCCGTCCGGTGTAGGATAATCGTTCCCGAAAACCGTTAATTCCGATTGAATACCAACCGCTGTTTGTGTAATAAACGGCAGTAAATTATTTGGTTTTCCTATTGGGAACTCACCGATTAATCCCGAAGGATGCGCACCAATCGGATTGAAATAACGTAGCGCAAGGATGTTTAATGCCGCCCCGCTTTTTTTCAAATCTGTCAATATCTGCTCGCCGATTACTTTGGTTTGCCCGTATGGAGAACGTACAATTCCGGGTTTGGTTTCCTCCGTAACTTCTTTGATACCTTCTGCTTCTCCGTAAACAGTACAGGACGAAGAAAAAATGAAATTAGCTACCTGATTCCGTACAGACCAATCGAGGATCGTGATTAAACTTTCCACATTGTTACGGTAGTATTGCAACGGATTTAGAACAGATTCTCCAACGGCTTTATAGGCAGCGAAATGGATAACTCCTTCGATTCGAATTCCTTCCAGGGAAGAAGTTACCGCTTGTTGATCACATATATCAACAGAAATAACAGGAATCTGTTGATGTGTAATTGCTTCCAGTTCCCGGATAACAGTTTGGTGGGAATTCCGGAAATCATCCATAATAATAGGTGTGTATCCTTTTTCAATGAGTTGGACAACTGTATGAGATCCGATGTAACCTGCACCACCTGTAACCAGAATGTTTTTCATGTTCGTTTGATTGAGGAGCGAATATAAGAAATATTTCAGTCTCTTACCGTGATCATTCATCCTCCGGATGATTCGGAGTTGCCAAATCAATTGGAACACATCCGATGTCAAAATTCGT
>DHNG01000029.1:175051-180128 GCA_002409405.1 Flavobacteriales bacterium UBA5422
CACATCCGATGTCAAAATTCGTCAGCTCTCAATTATTTTACCTATATTTAAAATGAGAATTAAAAATTTACACGAACATGCTTTTAAATACACTAAATCTGGAGAAAGTACTTTTTCTGGACATTGAAACAGTCCCACAGGTATACCTGCCCCAGGATCTGGATGAGGAAACCCGAAAATTATTCGGCACCAAGTTAAATGTATCTCCTGATGAAATCGGAAATTTTGAAGAAGCGTATTTCAGAAGAGCAGGAATCCTTGCGGAATTTGGAAAAATTATCTGTATTTCTGTTGGTTTTCTGCACGAGACAGGTACAGGCAGACAACTTCGGTTAAAGTCATTTTACCACGATGATGAAGAAACACTGTTACTACAATTCAAGCGACTGTTAGATGAACACTACAACACACCTTACCATTTACTGTGCGGACACAATGCCAAAGAATTTGATTTCCCTTATATCTGCCGCAGAATGTTGATTCACGGAATTGAATTGCCGAACATCCTCAATATGGCAGGAAAAAAACCGTGGGAAATTGCACACCTGGATACAATGGAATTGTGGAAATTCGGAGATTACAAAGCATATACTTCACTGGCATTGTTGTGTCATGTGTTCAAAATACCGACACCGAAAGACGATATTTCAGGAGCGGATGTTGCCCGCGTATACTACGAAGAAAAAAACCTGGAACGTATCAAGGTGTATTGTGAGAAGGATGTAGTGGCATTGATCCAACTCTTTTTGAGAATGCAGGGAGAGGCATTGGTAGATCAGGCGGAAGTGTATCATTCGACATAGCGCGACCCGTTTTTTGGCTGCACCCAACCTTTTATCTGTTGACTTCGTTAAGGAAAAAGAACTTTTGATAATTGTTAATAAAGATGTAACTTGCAGTCGGACAATTTTATAAGGATTTTGAAGAAACCGGATAATATTACACCTGAACTACTGGCGAAGTGTGTGAAGGATGATCGGAAAGCCATACAAGTCTTGTACGAGACATGTTTCGGAATCCTTATGCCTGTCTGTTTCCGGTACCATACCAATGAAGAAGATGCACGTTCTTCATTTCATCTGGCCTTTATGAAAATTCTGAAAAGCCTGAAAGATTCACCTGCACAGCTGAATTTTGTACCGTGGGCCAAACGCATTACTATAAATACACTCATTGATGAATACCGTAAACAACGAAATTATTCATCGAAAGTTACCGGAAAAGAAACAGAAAGAGAACTGGAGGTGCACGGGAGTCATTTTGAGAATGACGGTGAACAGGAAATCGGGTACGAACTGATCCTGAAATTAGTCGCTGAACTGCCCGAACTGACTGCCAGGGTGTTCAACCTGTTTGTGGTAGAAGGGTATTCACACAAGGAAATCGCGGAACTATTGGAGATGTCAGAGGGGACTTCTAAATGGCACCTTTCGACAGGAAGAAAAATATTGAGAGAAAAACTGGAAGCAATTGAAAAAATGAAAACAAATCGACTTAAAGTGGCCTTATAATATGGGATGGACAGATGAAGAAATAGACAACCTTTACAAGAATGCATCCAATCAGCAATCAGTTGGTTATAGTGATGCATATTGGAAAGAGATGGAGGCCCTGCTGGATGCAGAAAAACCAGCCAGAAAGCGCGTTTTTGTCTGGTGGTACTTCGGGGCTGCTCTGATTGTTATAGCAATGGGGTTAAGTTACTACTTTGTTGCAACAAATGGAACGGATCAGCAAATAAAGACACCTGTTGCACAAAACAATCATCTACCTGTAACCATTTCGGAAACAGAAAAAAATAATCCGATATCCGATAGTCAGGTAAACGCAGAAACTTCTACTGTATCGGGAGATCCAGTGATGGCACAAAGTGTAATGCGTCCGGTGAGAACGACTAAAAAATCAGCAAATTCTGCTTCTGAAAAAACACAAGCACCTGTTCGTAAGGAACACAATACAGGTGTGAAAGAAGAAAATTTAGCAATCAATGCAACAGATGTTTCTCCAGTAAAAGACAACCGTGATGTGAGCGAATTGACAGTATTAAATCAGGAGAAGCCGCTGCTTGCTTTTGAGTCTCCGGAACACAATGAACAGATAATTTCATCTGAAGACTTAACGGATGAAAAGCAAGAGCAAGAACAGGAAATAACTCCATTAATTGAAGAAGTAGCGGTAGTGAATGCTGTTGATGTGGATGAACTGCTGTTGAAGAAAAAAATAGGATTTTATGTCGCTGCAGATGCAGGAGCGGGAACTTCATACCTTCGTCAACCGACCAATTTGTATATCCAATGGGGTGTGAAAGCAGGAGTGGACTATACGATCAGGAATCGATTCCGACTGGGGGGAGGGTTTGGATTCCGGCAACAGATGCTGAATGACCTGACTGTGCAATGGAGTCGTGAATACTACTCATTAGGACTGATTAGTGTGAATCAGTCGGTTACGTATGACCGACTGCAATTTGTGGATTTGAACATTCATGCACATTATGTGTTCCGAAAATTTGCGGTAGGAATAGATGTCTCACCTTCCTATCTGATCAGTGCGCGTGCGAAGATGGATCAGACCCAGGAAGAGAATGGAAAACCAGTGGATGGTTCTATGACACACACAACCGAAAAACAATACGTACGATCAGACAATTTCAATGCATTCGGGTTGGATGCAGGGGTGTCTTTCCAATACCAATTTAAACACCAGATGCTTCTGGAGTTGGGCGTAGGAGCAAGAGTCAATAAACTATTGATGAACACGAACTTTAATGGAGAACACAACAAACTCCCGTTGAGATTGGAGTTGGGATTCGTAAAACGATTTTAACAGATGAAAAGAAATTTATTTTTTATTTTATTTTCCGGTACACTCTTATTTTCCGCGTGTAGAAAGGAAGAGTTTCAGAAGCCTGAAGAGGCAGTTAGCGAAACTCCTGTTTTCAGTGTAAAAGGTACAATCGGTGAACATCCGGTTAATATGACCGCAGGAGTGGATGGAGCTTACCAGGAAACTTCGGTGATGACAATCAATGGGATTGAGTTTTTATCAGGAAAAATGATCAAGGAATCAACGGTTTTTTCTTTAGCGATTTCCAGCGGTGAAATTGGGGTAACTCCTACATTTTCGGAGATGATGACCCCCAGTTTATCATTTGCATACGGGGAGCAGAACTGGTATACGGTGAATCAGCAAAATCTACCAAACAACCAACAGATTGCATCAATTGTCTATTCACTTGACGGAATGGAAATCGGGAACAATCTGAGTATATTGAGCGCAGGATTCCACACAATATGTGCCACTGTTGTTTTCAATGACGGAACTGCCCGAACCATTTGCAATAAATTATTGTTGGGATATAAAGATTTGGCCGGGTATAAAATTAAATTCAACCCGCAGCAAGGAGCCGGGACAACTAATTTATGGCTGGAGTCGAGTAGTACTCCGATCGCGGGAGTGAAGTGGTATGTCAATGGAGAATGGGCATCAGATGAACAACAAATGTCACTGAGTCCGGGAGCAGGAGTTGTGTCAGTAAAAGCGGTAACGACGTTCACAAACGGGATTGTCCGGGAACATGAGGTATTGGTGGATACAGATGGACAAGGGCGTTATTTGTTAGATATGGAAACCTATAAAACAGCAGTTGAACAGGTTTATTTTAACGATTTTAAAGTACGGATGTCTTTCCAAAATGATACAGATGTATATACCGGTTATGCGTCAACCAGTACTCCGGGAAGTTTCACGGTGAATTCTATTTCTTTATTCAAGGAGCAACCAAATGGAAATAAGATATATAAAGTTGCAGGTACAATTAAAGGAAGTGCAATGGGTTTATTATCAGGAAATTTAGTACATTCGCAACTGGAAGTGATCTTTGCTATAGAATCACCTTATTGAAAACTATAAAAACATGAAACTAACATTATTATCACTATTGCTGATACCGGTATTTCCGTATACAGGAAATAGCCAGATTACAATCACAGATGCAGATTTTCCGGCTGCAGGAGACGTTATTACTGTTAGCAGAACAGCAGACCTGACGATTGATTATTCGTCCACAGGACCTGACTATCAATGGGATTTTTCCAACTTAACTTTTGCAGATCAGGTAACACGGACGCACAATCCCCTTTCAGGAGTTCCGTTTCTGATTAATTTGAGTTATGGACCTACAGCAGTTACAGCATATCGCTCAAGTTATTACCTGCCGTTTACAGATTTGCCCCTCAACCAGTTTGGAAATTTACTCCCTGTTCAAATTGAAGACGTATTCCAATACACAAAAAAGAATGCACAAAAAATGACATTGGTTGGCTATTCGGCATCAATCAACGGACAGGATATCCCGATTAAATCGGATACAATTGAAACGAAATACATATATCCGTTAGAATTTGAAGATGAGTATATTTCGAGAGGATATACACATCTGGACATGAGCGTGTTTATACCCGCAGAATGGATGCAACAACGAAAAAGAACCACTGTTGTTGATGGCTGGGGAGCAATTACAACACCTTTCGGAACATTTGATGTGCTTAGGGTACAGCACAAAATAGAAGAAACCGACTCTGTTAAATACAATGGAATGGCATTCGGTCTGAATATCCCGGTAACCTATGAATACGAATGGATTGCCAACGGCGAAAAAACACCCATTTTAAAAGTTGTTACCACAGAAGTAATGGGGAATGAAACAGTAGTATCTGCTGAATACAAAGATCACAATTACCTGAGTGTTGAAACAATCGGAGAGGCAAATGCATTAAAAGTTTATCCGAATCCGGTGAGCGATGAGTTGATTATCTCGTGGTCAAGCGGAATGAAGCAAATCGCTATTTACTACCTGGACGGAACGCTGGTGCAACAACTGTCATTTGAACACGCTGTACAAACCGTAAACACATCAGCACTTCACCCGGGAATGTATTTTCTGTCAGCACAAAAAGACGGAGAAACAGTAACAACATCATTTGTAAAAAAATAAATCCATATCTTTGCTGTAAGGCAAATCGGTTTATCGCTGTCCGTCATTGACGGAGAGAGGAAAGTCCGGGCAACGTAGAGC
>DHNG01000029.1:180347-188174 GCA_002409405.1 Flavobacteriales bacterium UBA5422
GTAAGAGCTCACCGTGCAGGCAGTGATGTACTGTAGCTAGGTAAACCTTACGCGTTGAAAGGTCATGTATACCGGGGATTCACAAACGTCTTGTGCGAATGTGTAAAAGGGTTGCTCGCCCGATCCCGGAGGGTAGACTGATGGATCCCGATTGTGAAGTCGGGGCTAGATAAATGATAAACATCTGGTGGAAACACCGGAACAGAACCCGGCTTATAGATTTGCCTTTTCTTTTTTTCTTCGCATAAATTAAATTTTCTTAACGTCGATTTATTTTTATTAAAGTCCCATTATCCTTACCTTTGGACAAATTAAGAGGCGTGAATACCAATTTTATTAACTACATTATTTCGGGATTTGTAATTGTAATCAGCCTGGTCTGGGGCTATTTTCTGATTTTTTTCAAAGATTTTTTACCGAATTTGTCCACTACGCAACGAACTATTTTTGCAGGACTGTTGTTGGGCTACGCCGTGTTCAGAAGTTATCGATTGTACCAATTGTATAAAAAAAATAAATAATCCAACCAACATTAATTTTTAGCCGTATGAAAAGACATCTATTCGTTCCGTTTTCCCTGCTTTTAGTAGCATTTACCTCATGCAATAGCAACAAAGGCATGGAGGGTAAGAATACCAACAGCTCAGGAGAAATTTACGTTTACCTCGAAGAATCGTTCAAGCCGTTGTTTGAAACAAGTATCTATACCTTCGAAGGACAGTTTCCTCTGGCAACAATCAATGCAGATTACGTGAATGAGATGGAAGCAATTGATGCGTTTATAAATGGCAAAACAGCAACGATTTGTATTACGCGGGATTTTACAGAAGAAGAGAAAAAATCACTGCTGGCTAAAAACAATGTAGAGGTAAAAAGTACCAAACTGGCAATTGATGCGGTGGCGCTGATTGTACATCCTGAAAATACAGATACACTGATGACCGTTGATCGATTGAAAAATATCATCAGCGGGAAAGATTCACTGTGGCAGGGATCCAACCGAAAAATCAATGTCGTATTTGACAGCCCGAATTCGGCAAATTTCATTTACCTGAAAAACTTAGCTGAAATTAATAGCTTGCCGGCAAATGTATTCGCTGTGAACTCAAATGAAGAGGTGATTAATTTTGTGAAAGAAAACAGAAATGCACTCGGAGTAATCGGTGTGAATTGGATCAGTGATGAAGATGACCCGACAACACTGGA
Source organism: Flavobacteriales bacterium UBA5422 (assembly GCA_002409405.1). Classification (GTDB taxonomy): domain Bacteria; phylum Bacteroidota; class Bacteroidia; order Flavobacteriales_D; family Crocinitomicaceae; genus Taishania. The sequence continues at coordinate 181,554 of DHNG01000029.1, forward strand.
TTTCAGAGACGGAATCAACATTGTCTCCTTGTCCAAGGCAGAGGGGGAAGAATACTTCAAGCCATATCAGGCATATATTTACGAAGGATATCACCAGGACAAAGGCTACCCCTTGGTGCGGGAAGTGTGGTTGCTGAACAAAGCAGGAAGAACGACATTGAATGCTGGTTTTGTTAATTTTATGACCGGAGAAAAAGGACAATTAATCATCCAGAAAGCATCATTAATCCCTGCGAATATGGTTGCCAGAATGGTAAATATTACTACGAAATAATAAAAAAAACAGTACATTAGCGGTTTTTAAAAAATTAAGAATTGAATGTTTGGCAAGGATATTGGTACCTTGCTATGATTGAAACAAGTAAATAATTAGAAATGAAACGATATACAGTAGCAGTATTTTCTTTAATGTTTGCAGGAAGCTTTGGTTTCGGACAAACACTTCCGGATGCAATTAAGAAGACAGATAACGAAAGATACGAAGAAGCGGCGAAAGATTTTCGTGCCCTGATAGCACAGGGAACACCTTCAGTTGGAGATAATTACTTTTTCTATGGAGAAAATTTCTTTCAGTCAGATGATATCGATTCAGCTAAGATTGTTTGGAACAAAGGTGCTGAATTAGATGTTGAAAATCCGCTTTCTCAGGTTGGAAAAGGAAAAGCACTGTGGTTGAGTGGTGATACAGCAGCTGCAAGCGCTATTTTCCAAACGGTGTTGAAAAATACAAAACGAAGAAATGCAGAGGTGATTCGTCAGATTGCTTCCGTGTTTATCAATTCTCCGCAAAAGAGTTTAAACCAGGCTGTGAATTTGTTGAATGAAGCAATCAAGCTGGAACCGAAAAATCAAAACGGTTACCTGTTGTTAGGTGACGCACAGGTAGAAATTAACCCGCGAAACAGTACGGAAGCAATGAAAAGCTATAACCAGGCTGGAGATATCAACAACAATGCACGGGTGTTTGTACGAAAAGCTAAAATTTATCAACGTGCACAAAACCCGAAATTGGCAGACAGCTTGTACAAAGTTGCACAGGATATGGAACCAAATTATGCGCCTTCCTACCGTGAACGTGCAGAGTTGAACATGAAGTACGATCAGGCAAGTCAGTCAATTGTTAACTGGGAAAAATACCTGCAGTTGAATGATAGCGACCATGCACGTTACCGTTATGCAACTTCGTTGTTCATGGGAAAAAAATACCCGGAAACAGTTAAGGAAATCACGACTTTGCACGGAAAGGGGTTTAAAAACTACTTTACTGCGCGTATCCTGGCGTATTCCATCTACGAAAACAACAATGCAAACAATGCGGATTCCGCAGCATATGTAAAAGGTTTTGAAGCAATGAATGATTTCTTCAAAATTGCTCCGGCAGACAAAATCCTTGGTGCAGACTATAAATACCAAGCGTTGTATTATCAAAAAATGAATCAGCCGGATCTGTATTTGAAAGGGATGGAAAAAGCAGCAGAAGTTGATAAAACAATTGCCAGTGAAGTATATGCGGACCTTGCAAAAACATATATGAAGGACAAGAATTATGAAAGTGCTATTGCAATCTTCAACAAAAAGATGGCTGGAGATTCAAGTAACTTGACACTTGCTGAATACTATGAATTGGGTCGTGCTTATTATTTCGGACCGAAAGATTTTGTGAAATCGGATGGTGCACATGCAAAAGTACTTGCACAATCACCGGAGTATGCAATGAGCCATTTGTGGAGAGCACGTTCGAATGTACAATTGGATTTGGATAAAGTAACCTGGTCCGCAAAACCGCACTACGAGCAATTCCTGAGCTTGTTGAAAGAAGAAGAAAAAGCAGGGCAGTACAAGAGCATGGCTGTTGAGGCACTGAAATACCTGGGTGATTTTTACGTGAATTCTCCTGAGAAAGACATCGAAAAAGCAAAAGAAGTGTGGAAGCAGGTGCAAGTGCTGATTCCGGATGACCCTCAGGCAAAGGCATTCTTTAGCACAGTGAAATAAGAAATAGATACTATATAAAAATAAAAAAGCGGTGATTTGATTCAGATCACCGCTTTTTTATTGGGTTAATGCCTCGTCTAAAATATCCGTCTATTTTTTTAGTTTAATATCCACCGTCTTTCTGTCCTTTTCAGGCATCGTTCGGAATACAATATCCCACAACGGAGAGGTAACCCCAAATGCACGATCGTGTTGTTGGTAATGATGGATGTTGTGAAATGTCCACCAGAAATTAAATCGCTTCGGAGGTGCCACTTTGTGGACGGTATAATGTACCGTCATGTAAGCGCAGTAACCGATCATAAAGCCCGGACCGAAAACAAACGCATATTTTCCCATCGCCAGGTAAAAAACGCCAAAGAAAATGGAAGCAATTACAAACGAAGGGATAATCGGCAATACTAACCGGGTTTTGTCGTTGGGATACTCATGGTGAATACCGTGAAACAAGTACTGAATACCGGTATTGTATGTGGCATCCTCAATTTTATGGTACAAAAAGCGGTGCATGATGTATTCCGCGAATGACCAGGAAAAAAAACCGGCTAAAAACAATCCCACAATAAAAACAACCGATTGCGAGTGGTTGACATAGAAATGCGAGATGAGGAAATAAGCAATGGCGAGGTACATTGCATCGATAACGAGTGGGTGTGTTTTGGTGAGGAATTCTAAGAACTTGTTCTTAAAAAGTTTAGGCGAGTCAGAGTCCGGATAAACATTTACTTCTATCTTTCCCATATTGGTTTAATTTAAAAACGGTTCAAATTTAAGCTTGATTTTAACTAAAATCAACTAAATTTTTGCTAAAACGGACAGAATTCTAATTGAATTTAACGGTCAACAATGAACCCTTCCGTGAGTAGATTTACCATAATGTTGTTCTACCAAATGTAAAACTATTTCATGTGATTTAAAAACAAAATCCATATAAATAAAGAAGCCACCCTTGTGAGGTGGCTTCAATGTAATCATCTGACGTAATGCCTGATAATTTATTTTTTATCTTCTACTTCTTCGAAGTCTACGTCTGTTACTTCATCTGTAGGATTCGCTCCTGCATCCTGCCCCGGATTTTCTCCTTGCGCATTTGAAGCGTTGTACATATCCTGTGAAGCAGCCTGGAATACATTGTTCAATTTCTCCATTGCAGGTTCCAGATTCGCAACATTTTTCGCTTCGAATTCTTTCTTCAATTCAGTCAACGCATCTTCAATTGGTTGCTTCTTGTCTGCCGGAATCTTATCTCCGTACTCTTTTAACTGACGTTCTGTCTGAAAAATCAGTGAGTCTGCCTTGTTGATTGTCTCTGCTTCTTTCGCGCGAGCCTTGTCTGCTTCAGCATGTGCTTCCGCGTCAGCTTTCATACGTGCGATTTCTTCGTCAGACAAACCGGAAGAAGATTCAATCTTGATGGATTGTTGTTTTCCTGTTCCTTTATCTTTTGCAGAAATGTTCATGATTCCGTTGGCATCGATGTCGAATGTTACTTCGATTTGAGGAACCCCTCTCTGTGCAGGTGGAATATCTGACAATTGAAATCTTCCCAATGTTTTATTGTCGGATGCCATTGTACGCTCTCCCTGCAACACGTGAATATCAACTGAAGGTTGGTTGTCTGAAGCCGTTGAGAATGTTTCCGATTTTTTCGTTGGAATGGTTGTATTCGCATCGATCAATTTCGTGAAAACACCTCCCATTGTTTCAATTCCCAATGACAATGGAATCACATCTAACAACAACACGTCTTTTACTTCTCCTGTCAATACACCTCCCTGGATAGCAGCTCCCAAAGCAACCACTTCATCCGGGTTAACTCCTTTGGATGGTGCTTTTCCGAAGAAACGTTCTACTGCATCCTGAATGATCGGAATACGTGTGGAACCACCAACAAGAATTACTTCGTCAATATCACTTGTAGACAATCCTGCGTTTTTCAATGCAGAACGACAAGGAGCAATCGTACGTTCAACGATGTCAGAAATCAATTGCTCAAATTTAGAGCGTTGCAATGTTCTTACCAAGTGCTTTGGAATACCGTTCACCGGCATGATGTATGGCAGGTTGATCTCCGTTGACGTTGTTGATGACAATTCGATTTTCGCTTTTTCCGCAGCTTCTTTCAACCGTTGCAATGCCATTGGATCCTGGCGTAAATCTACACCTTCATCTGCTTTAAATTCGTTGGCCAACCAAGAAATAATTGCTTCATCCACGTCATCTCCTCCTAAGTGAGTATCACCGTCAGTTGACAATACTTCAAATACACCGTCACCCAATTCCAGAATGGAAACGTCATGTGTACCACCACCGAAGTCGAATACAACGATTTTCTGGTCAATTCCTTTTTTATCCAAACCGTAAGCCAATGCAGCAGCTGTCGGCTCATTGATGATTCGTTTAACCGTTAATCCTGCAATTTCACCCGCTTCTTTTGTTGCCTGACGTTGTGAGTCATTAAAATAAGCAGGAACAGTAATCACCGCTTCGGTTACTTCTTGCCCCAGGTAATCCTCTGCAGTTTTCTTCATTTTCTGAAGAATCATCGCAGAAATTTCCTGTGCAGTATATGTGCGATCGTCGATTTCAACACGTGGTGTATTGTTATCTCCTTTGATCACCTTGTAAGGTACACGGCTTACTTCAGATTTTGAATCATCAAAAGAGCTTCCCATAAATCGTTTGATCGAATAGATCGTTTTTGTAGGATTCGTGATAGCTTGTCGTTTTGCCGGATCTCCTACTTTGCGTTCTCCACCTTCGACAAAGCCCACAACAGATGGAGTTGTTCTTTTTCCTTCTGAGTTAGCGATAACCACCGGCTCATTTCCTTCCATTACGGCTACACATGAGTTGGTTGTCCCTAAATCGATTCCTATTATTTTTCCCATTGTTTTATTATTTTCAATTTGATTTGGTAGTCAGTAGTCAATCTTTGTGCCAATAGAAAAAAAAGCAGTTTTTATGTCATTTTTGCGAAAACAGGCAGTGAAAGCAAGAAGAATTGTGACGAATTGGCAGAGAATATGACAGAACGAAGTGAATGAACGGATGTGGTTGTGTCGGAAAGTCTTTTTACCCGATCAGATTTTTATAAATGGCTGCATACCGTGTCACTCCCGTTTCAAGGGAGAAGTATTCATTCGCTCCTGTACGTGTTTTTTCCCTGTCGTAAGAAATTCCTTTTTCGACAGCTTTTTCATATGTTTCTTTGTTCAGTTTTTCAATAACAATGCCCGATTGATAGGTGTGGACAATACTATCCGTATCTCCGACTCCGGCATTACACACCAATGGAATGCCCATGGCCATGATCTCTCCCTGTTTGGTCGGAGAAGATGCTTTTTTTGAATACGATGGACGAATAAAGAAAACAGATTCATTGAACAGCGAAATATGCAACGGAACATCTTTGTGCTGACACGAAGTAATGAGAATGGCTGAAGAATCGATTCCTTTTTCATCTGCAGCAGCCAGAATGGTCGCAGGATTTTCTCCTGTAACAAATAAAAACCGCGCAGCAGGATTGTTGTGTCTCAGTACAGCAAAATAATCGAGCATTTCCGGTAGCATATACCAGGTGCCGATCGATCCGACATAGCCGACAATGTAATCTGTTTCGCGAATGCCAAGTGCTGACTGCTTCTGGCTCAATGCATCCGGATGAATGTTGTCGGGACGAAATAAGTTCAGATCAACGCAGCAGGGAATAATCGTGATTTTTGAGTCGTCAACAGCAGGAACATTCCAGGACAAGAGTTCTTTTTTCCCGTTTTCAGTGAGTGAAATAATGTGATCAGATTGCGATAAAAAGATCCTTTCTTTTCGTTTAAAAAAGGCATAAACCTTTCTGAATACAGGGTTGGACAAATTCCAGATCTTACCATCAACGCGTTCATCCGCCCAGAAACCGCGCATGTCAAAAAGCATTTTTATTCCGTATCGCTTTTTCATACGAATACCTGCCAGTGCTGCAATATAGCTTCTGCAATGTGTCAACTGAAACGCATGCTGCCGGTGAAGTTGTTCCGCTTTTCTGTTGATTTTTTTTAAATCCAGGAGGGTGGAAAGCAATGGTGGTTTTTTCGTATAGTTCAGCGGATGCCAGTCAATCCCGGCTTCCCTGCAAATCTGTTCAATTTGTTTCCGGTGTTGTTCGAATCGCTCTTTCTTTTCACAACTGATCAAACTGATCCGATACCCTTTTTTACTCAATCCACGAAGATAGGGGAGTACCTGTGATTGTCCTAAAGGATCAGTCATTCCGTCATAACAAATGTACAAAACGGTTTTCATGCGTATTTAATAAAAAGAATATTCGGGGAGTAAATGTCGTTGTTTTTATCGTATAACGGGACAAAATACAGGATTTGTTTCTGATTGAATTTGAATGGAAAAATGATAGGTAAATGAAAATGTTTGTACTTTCACCACAAAATTTGCTAATTCAATATGACAACCACAGGAAAAACGTTACTGATCACTCTATTTTTTTTAGGTTTTCTCTCAAAATCGTATGCAACAATTTATTACGTGAATGCTTCTGCTACCGGAAATCAAAACGGGTTGACCTGGGAGAATGCTTTTACCAGTCTGCAAACGGCTTTGAGTAGTGTTGTGTATGGC
>DHNG01000029.1:188282-193314 GCA_002409405.1 Flavobacteriales bacterium UBA5422
TGAGTAGTGTTGTGTATGGCGATGAAATATGGGTAGCTGCAGGGCATTATAAACCTACGACATCAACCACGAGAACGACATCATTTGTTTTAAAGGACGGGGTAAATATGTACGGTGGTTTTGCAGGAAACGAAACCAGCATTACGGAGCGTAACATCACTGCTAATCCAACAGTATTAAACGGCGATATCGGCCAGGCAGGGGAAGTTTCTGATAATTCTTACAATGTCATCAGAGGAAGTAACATCACCTCGGATATTGAATTAGACGGGTTTCGGATCATAAATGGAAATTGCAATGGTTCAAGTCAAACAGGAGGAGGGCTGCGTTATCTGACTTCCTTGAGCGGACATTTACTCATTAAGAACTGTTATTTTTATTCCAACAGGGCATCTAGTTATGGTGGTGCTGTTTATATCAGTAGTTCGAATGTAACAATTGAAAACTGTGAATTTGGCAGCAACCAATGTAGTGGTGGTCGCGGTGGAGCAATCTATACGTTCAATAACAACGACGGGTATTCTAATTTAGTTATAAGAGGTAGCAAATTTGTTGGAAATGTAGCCTATAGTGGTGCTGTTCACGACAATTCTGCTCCCTATGCATCTATTCTCATCGACAGGTGTATGTTTACCAATAATTCGAGTGATAACGGTATTTTACAAATCGATGAATTTAACAACGCCAAAATTCTGAATTCATACCTGATTGGAAATAAGGTGAACACATTCAGCCCGACGTTTATATCCATTGGACAACTCAATGGTAGTAGTACGGCAAAAACGTTTGAAATGGTCAATTGTACAATTGCACACAATTACGATGTGTATACAAACACCATTCAGACCGAAATGATTAAGCTGCACAAGTCACATCATCAGGTGAGAAACTGCATTATTTATGGGAATACACCATCAGCTGCAGGCAGACAAATGAAGTTAGGAAATGTTGTTTCCGATTGTTTGATTGAAAACGGATATACAAACGGGATTAACATCCTGAATCAAAATCCGCAATTCGTCAATCCTAATGGATCGGCAACGTCCAATTTTAACGCCAGTTCATTTGATTATTCATTGTCTGCAACCTCCCCTTGCATCAATGCGGGAAATAATAATTTTGTGAATGCGACACATAACCTGGACTTAAACAAGCAAACAAGAATACAAGGTTGTGTTGTAGATCTCGGATGTTATGAGACGGATAAAATGCACACATTTACTGCGACAGATGAAATCATTGCCTGCGAAACGTACACGTGGATTGATGATGTTACCTATACGGAAAATAACACCACAGCTACATTTACACTGCAAAGTGCACTCGGATGCGATTCTGTTGTGACCTTAAATTTGACAATCGGACATCCGACCACAGCTACGGATGTTCGGACAATTTGTGAAGGAAGTAGCTTGCAATGGATCGACGGAAATACATATACTGCTGAAAATAATTCCGCTACACACACATTGACAACTCCCGCGGGTTGTGATAGTATTGTTACGTTAAACCTCACTGTTCTACCCCATGCGACAGGGACAGATGTTCGAACAGCTTGCGGATCGTTTACCTGGATAAACGGACAGACATATACGCAAAGTAATACCACTGCAACATATGCATTAACGAGTTCAAACGGTTGTGACAGCATTGTTCATTTATCACTCACGATTAATCCTTTGCCAGTACCGGTTGTTTCTCAAAGCGGAGGTACACTTTCTACCCAACCATTTTCAAGTTATCAATGGAGACGAAACGGAAACCCTGTCCCTGGTGAGACCTTACAAGCGTACACACCGACACAATCAGGGAACTATTCTGTAACAGTTACAAATGCAAATGGCTGCACAGGAACATCAGCAAGCCAGAATGTAACGGTAAGTAATGTTGGTATCAAAGAGAATGAGAAACAGTTTGTTGCATTGTTTCCGAATCCTGCAAATAATTATGTAACTATTTCCGGAGCGCCGTTGGGTGCAATGGCTTCTGTTGCAGATTTAACAGGGAAAACGGTGTTGGAAACGCGTATTTTGACGGCTGAAACTACTATCAACACAGAAAAATTGTCAAATGGTGTTTATTTTATAACCATTGGCAGCGTGGTTACAAAATTACAGATCGCACATTAATGGGATGTTTTTTACTTCATCCATTTTTCGTACCACATCTGAAACATCAGCAAGTACCAGATTTTTACGTCAAATTCCTTTTTTCCTCCCAGAAATCCGGATTTTAGTTTCGATACATAGTCCCAGTTGAAAATTCCTTGCTCACGAATGCGTTGTTCGTGGATATAGTCTTCCACAACAGGTCGTAACTCAGTTGTCAGCCAATTCGCAATTGGAATGGCAAATCCCATTTTCGGGCGATTTAGTAACCGTTCCGGAATGTATTGATGAGCTATTTCACGCAGGATGTATTTTTTTATTCCGTTGTGGTATTTGTAATCATCCGGCAGTTGTGCTGCCCATTCAATCACCCGGTGATCCAGTAACGGTTCTCTTCCTTCCAGACTCACAGACATTGTTGCCCGATCTACCTTCTGAAGGATGTCATCCGGGAGATACGTTTGGTAATCAATGGCCATCATGTAGGCAAGCGGAGAATGAGTTTCCATACTTAATTCTTTACTTTTGTAGGCGTTCGAAGCAAGTTGAATCTGTGGTGCAAATAATTGATCAATCTGGTTGTCTGTGAATTGCTGACTCAGACTCAACATAATTTGTTCTGGTGAAGGATTCTTTAGAATTCCTTTCAGCTTTTCGTACCGATTGTGGAAATTGTATTTATTTTTCAACACAGGAATCGATTCCGACGGAATAACATGCATCATTCCCGCGGCTGCTTTTCGTGCAAAAGAGGGAATTGCATTGATTTTTTTCCCGTACCGCATCAGGTAATCATAGCGATTATAACCGGCAAATACTTCGTCGCCACCATCTGCACTCAGGGCAACTGTCACATCTTTTCGTGCAATTTTACTCACCAAATGTGTCGGAATAGCACTGCTGTCCGCAAAAGGTTCATCATAGAAAAACGGAAGCTGTGAAATAACTTCCAGCGCTTCTTTTTCCGTACATGTGTATGTGGTATGCTCTGTCCCCAGGTGTTTGGCAATATCTTCTGCATAAGGAGCTTCGTTCAGCCCAATGTCCGGTACGCCGATCGTATAGGTTTTTAATTGTTGCGAACGCTCTTTTTGGAGTAAAGCTGTAACGGTTGTACTGTCATATCCTCCGCTGAGAAAAATCCCGACAGGTACATCGGCAATCATCCGGTAATTACATGCCGATTGAATGAGTTGCTCGGTTTCTTTTTTCGCTTCATCAAATGAAAGTGTCAGTTTCGGTTTGTTGTAAGCGTCATATACGTTCCAGTATCTGGAAACAGAAAGTGTTTGGTGTGATAAATCCAGGACGGCATAATGTCCGGGAAGTAACTTATTGCAGTGTTCAAAAATACTTTCATCTCCGGGAACATTCCCATATTGCATAAAAGCAGCAACCGCGTTCAGATTAATTTTTTTCTGAAACTGCGGATGTCTGTGGAAGGCTTTTAATTCCGACGCAAAAAGAAACAGTCCGTCTGCGAAATAATAATGCAACGGTTTAATTCCCGTACGATCCCGTGCGATGAATACTTGATTTGTTGTGGGGTTGTAAATGACAAATGCAAACATCCCGATAAACCGATGCAGACAGTCGGTCCCCCATTGCTGAAATGCATGTAAAATAACTTCCGTATCCGATTCACTGGTAAATGAATGTCCTAATGCTGCCAGATCGTTTTTGATTTCCTGAAAATTGTAAATCTCACCATTAAAGGTAATCCATAGCTTTTGAAACGGCATGGGTTGTTTCCCGTGATCGGTAAGGTCAATAATCGCCAATCGTCGATGTCCCAGCCCGATTTGTGCCTGTTCTGTCGCAAACCATTCATATCCCGCTCCGTCCGGACCTCTGTGGTAGAGCGTATCAGTCATCGCCTGTAACACTTCTGAAGACGAACGTTGTTGAAAATCAATAAATCCAGCTATTCCACACATAGGGGCAAAGATAATAATCGAACAGCAGCTTCTGTTGTCCGAACCGTTAAATCAATGATAAATTCTCCTTCTTCCTGCAATCATCCGATTCTCAAACCATTTTCTACTGGTTTGTCTGTTGTCAGTAATGTGACGTCTTTTCCGTCAACGGCACCGAGGAGTAAACATTCGCTTTGTATGTTCGCAATTTGCTTGGGTGGAAAATTGATGACAGCCGTTACCTGTTTCCCTACCAGTTCTTCCGGCTGGTATAACCTGGTGACCTGTGCAGATGTCTTCCGGGTTCCTGACGCGCCGAAATCAATGACAAGTTTGTAAGCGGGGTTACGTGCTTCTTCAAACACTTCCGCACGGATGATTGTCCCCACCCGAATTTCTACCTTTTCAAAATCACCCCAGGTGATGTATTCCTTGTTTTGATCCATTTCTGATGACTTATAACTGTTCTGTTTGTCTGCAACAGCTATTCAAAAATACATAAAGTCATTATAATTGGACGGTGAACCGGAGTTACTTTTCATTTACAGGGATCCAATTCTCATTGATTCTGAAAAATAATCGGAAGGTCATTTTTAAAAAATAGCTATATTCGCACACGACAAAAACACCAAAAAAATAGAATATGAGTACTTACAGAACAGAGAAGGACACGATCGGAGAAGTTCAGGTGCCGGCAGATAAATACTGGGGAGCACAAACGGAACGTTCCAGAAACAATTTTAAAATCGGAGAAGAAGGCTCCATGCCGAAAGAAATTATTGAGGCATTTGCATATTTGAAAAAAGCGGCAGCTCATGCGAATCATGAATTGGGTGTGTTGGCTGTAGAGAAAAGAGATGCGATTTCACAAGTGTGTGATGAAATTCTGGACGGAAAATTAGACAATGAATTTCCATTGGTGATCTGGCAGACAGGTTCCGGTACACAAAGTAATATGAACGTGAACGAGGTGGTTGCACATCGTGCGCATGTTTTAGCTGGAAAAGT
>DHNG01000029.1:193412-193962 GCA_002409405.1 Flavobacteriales bacterium UBA5422
ATGTTTTAGCTGGAAAAGTAATCGGAGAAGGAGAAAAAACATTGCAGCCGAATGATGATGTGAATAAATCACAGTCTTCAAACGATACATACCCGACAGCAATGCACATTGCATGCTACAAAATTTTGATTGAAAACACGATTCCTTCCGTTATCCAGTTACGTAATACCTTGGATAAAAAAGCGAAAGCATTTGCAGACATCGTGAAAATCGGACGTACACACTTAATGGATGCGACACCACTGACATTAGGACAAGAGTTTTCAGGTTATGTCGCTCAGTTAGATTACGGAGTGAAAGCATTGAAAAATACATTGGCTCACTTGTCGGAACTGGCATTGGGTGGAACGGCTGTAGGTACAGGTTTGAATACACCAAAAGGATACGACGTGTTGGTGGCGAAGAAAATTGCGGAATTTACAGAATTACCGTTTGTTACCGCACCTAACAAATTTGAAGCATTGGCTGCTCACGATGCTGTTGTGGAATCACACGGAGCATTGAAGCAACTGGCAGTTTCGTTGAATAAAATTGCGAATGATATCCGTAT
>DHNG01000029.1:194070-194282 GCA_002409405.1 Flavobacteriales bacterium UBA5422
AATGATATCCGTATGATGGCTTCCGGTCCTCGTTCCGGAATCGGAGAGATTATTATTCCTGCGAATGAACCGGGATCTTCGATCATGCCGGGGAAAGTGAACCCGACGCAATGTGAGGCAATGACAATGGTGTGTGCTCAGGTGATGGGGAATGATGTTGCAATTACAATCGGAGGAACGCAAGGGCATTACGAATTGAACGTGTTCAAACC
>DHNG01000029.1:194431-204218 GCA_002409405.1 Flavobacteriales bacterium UBA5422
TACGAATTGAACGTGTTCAAACCGATGATGGCTGCCAACTTCCTGCAATCTGCACGTTTGTTGGGTGACGCATGTCGTTCATTTGATGAGCACTGTGCATTGGGGATTGAACCGAATCAACGAAGAATTGATGAATTGGTCAACAATTCCCTGATGCTGGTTACTGCGTTGAATACAAAAATCGGGTACTACAAAGCAGCAGAGATTGCTAACAAAGCACACGAAGAAGGAACAACATTAAAAGCGGCGGCGCTTACATTAGGATATGTAACTTCTGAAGAATACGATGAATTGGTAGATCCGCGCAAGATGATCTGATCCTTGATTGGATATAAATTACAAAAGCTTTTCGGGTTTCCGGGGAGCTTTTGTTTTTATACGAACGAATGTAATGTACCATTCTGCTACTTTTTAAGCTACATTTCTATTAGAACAACTATAATTCATTCAGCTGACAAAGTTAGCTGCTATGTGTCCCTGTCTCCGCTATACGCATTACCTATGTTTCTATGTTCACTATGTGGTTCACCCTTTTTTAACCACATAGAAAACATAGGGTAATTCAAGTCACCAAGAGGATTCGTGTTTAAATAATACGTGAATTTAATCGCAGCGCTTATTTTTACATTGCAATAATGATACCTGGGGACTTAAAAACGGAGCAAAAACAAAGGGGATTGCGGCACTAACGCAACCCCCTTAAAAATGAAAGAATATTTCACTTATGAAACCATAAGTATAAACGTAAACAGCTCGATTTGTTACAAATTTTTGTTTATATTTGATCATTTTACTGCTTTTGATTATCATACTATGGTTCTGACTAAAAATTTCATGAATGATATTGTTGAATGGGATGTCGAAAACTGGAAATATGCACTTTTATTCTGGGATGCACAACTTCCGGATCAGGAAGGACCATTAAAATGTCTTGAACTGGGAGGAAGAAGAGGAGGAGGTACTTTGTGGCTGGCAAGTAAAGGACATGATGTAGTTTGTTCAGATTTGGAAAATCCCGAAGTACATGCACAAACCTTGCATTCAAAATATCAATTAACCGGAGCCATATCTTATGAAGCAATTAATGCAACAGAAATCCCTTATGAAAATGAATTTGATCTTATTGTGATTAAGTCAATCATTGGAGGGGTAAGCCATTCTGGCCAGGACGCACTACAACAAAAATTGATTGATAACTGCTATGGTGCATTAAAGCCGGGTGGGAAATTATTGTTTGCGGAGAACCTGGAAGCCTCTTTTTTACACCGTTTTGCCCGAAAGAGATTCGTGAAGTGGGGGAATGCCTGGAATTATTTAAAAATAGATAACGTTGAACGGTTATTTTCTGATTGGGCCGTTTGCAATTACCGTACTGCTGGATTTTTTGGGGCATTCGGGAGATCAGAAAAACAACGAAATTTTCTTGGAAAACTAGACAAATTCTTACAACCTTTAATTCCATGTAAGATGAGGTATATTGTATATGGCGTTGCCGTTAAATAATAAGTCGGAATATGGCAGGTTAACGATTGCAGCACATTCCTCTTTTTGGGTGCTGAATAAGGTTCGTTGATAACCTTCTCTTTTGAGTTGATAATATCTTATTCCAATCCATCATTTTTCAGGCTGAAATCTGTAATTAATTTCGTATATTTGCACCCTGAAAATTAATTAAAAACAATCGTCTGAAATGAGTACTTTTTCCCGCAGACACATAGGACCGAACGAGCAAGAAAAGGCCGCTATGTTGAACAAAATTGGTGCAGCTTCTATTGCTGAATTGATTGACAAAACGATTCCTTCTCACATTCGTTTGAATGGAGAGTTGACTGTCGATAGTGCATTGACAGAGCAGGAATACTTACAGCACATTACTCAACTGGCAAGCAAAAATAAAGTGTTCAAGTCATTCATCGGTTTAGGATACAACGAAACAATCACACCATCTGTGATTCTGAGAAACGTATTGGAAAATCCGGGATGGTATACCGCTTATACACCTTACCAGGCTGAAATTTCACAAGGACGTTTGGAAGCGTTGTTGAATTTCCAAACCATGATTTTGGATTTAACCGGATTGGAACTGGCAAATGCTTCATTGTTGGATGAAGCAACAGCAGCTTCCGAAGCAATGATCATGTTTTTCAATTCCCGCTCACGTGAAGAAGTGAAAAACGGAGTGAACAAATTTTTCATCGCTGATGATGTGTTCCCGCAAACAAAAGACGTTGTGCTGGGAAGAGCAAAGAACCTGGGAATCGAATTGGTCGAAGGGGATGTTGCAACATTTGAAGGAGATAACACGTTTTTCGGAGCGTTGGTTCAGTATCCGAACAAAAACGGAGAAATACGAGACATCAAAGGATTTACAAACCGAGTGAAGGCAAACGGAATCCGTGTTGCTGTTGCTGCAGATATCCTTTCACTCGTGTTGCTGGAAGCTCCTGGTAAATTCGGAGCAGATGTTGTATGTGGTACTTCACAACGTTTTGGTGTACCAATGGGGTACGGAGGTCCTCACGCAGCATTCTTCGCAACAAAAGATGAATACAAACGAAACATTCCGGGACGTATCATCGGTGTTTCTAAAGATGCAGACGGAAATACAGCGTTGAGAATGGCCTTACAAACACGTGAGCAGCACATCAAGCGCGATAAAGCAACTTCTAATATCTGTACAGCACAGGCATTGTTAGCAGTAATGGCGAGTATGTATGCCGTTTACCACGGACCACAAGGATTGCGCGCCATTGCACAAAATGTCCACAATCTGGCAGCTAAAACAGCTAACGGATTAAAAGAAATGGGGATTACTGTTAGTGAAACGCCATTCTTCGACACGATCTGGGTAAAAGGAACAGATGCTGTAACGGTGAAAGCAGTTGCAGAAAAATATGAAATGAACTTCAACATCGTTTCCGGATCGGATGTAACCATTAGTTTTGGTGAAACACATACAGATGAAGATGTAGCAGCAATTTTGGCTGTTTTTGCAGAAGTAACAGGAAAAAATGCCGGAAGTGTACAACCGGAGGCTGTGTCTCCGTTGACGACAGAAGTATTGCGTGCAGATGCAATCTTGACACACCCGACGTTCAATTCCTATCATTCAGAATCACTGATGATGCGCTACATGAAGCGCCTGGAAAATAAAGATTTGTCATTGGTTCACTCCATGATTCCGTTGGGATCATGTACAATGAAGTTGAATGCAGCTTCTGAGTTGATTCCGATTACCAATCCGAAATTTGCGAACCTGCACCCGTTTGCACCTGCTAACCAGGTAGAAGGAATGTTGGAAATGATTCACCAGTTGGAAAAAGACTTGTGTGCATGTACAGGTTTTGCAGGTGTTTCCCTGCAGCCGAATTCAGGAGCACAAGGTGAATATGCCGGGTTGATGGTCATGAAAGCATACCATGAATCAAGAGGAGATTTCAACCGTACAAAAATTATTATCCCTTCTTCAGCGCATGGAACAAACCCTGCTTCTGCGGTCATGGCCGGATTTGAAGTAGTTGTTACAGGATGTGATGAAAACGGAAACATCGACATTGAAGAATTGAGAGCAAAAGCTGTTGAACTGAAAGACGTGTTGGGAGGAATCATGGTGACGTATCCTTCAACACATGGTGTATACGAAGAAGGAATCAAAGAAATTACATCCATCATCCACGAAAACGGTGGACAGGTATACATGGACGGTGCGAATATGAATGCACAGGTCGGATTGACAAATCCGGGAAATATCGGTGCGGATGTATGTCACCTGAACCTGCATAAAACATTTGCGATTCCACATGGAGGAGGAGGTCCCGGAGTAGGTCCGATCGGTGTGGCTGCTCACCTGGTTCCGTTCTTGCCTACAAACGCAGTGGTAACAACGGGAGGAGAAAAAGCAATTCACGGTGTTTCCGCAGCTCCTTTTGGTAGCGCATTGATTTTATTAATTTCTTACGGATACATCAAAATGTTGGGTGCGCAAGGATTGAGAAATGCAACGGAAACAGCTATTCTGAATGCAAACTATATTACAGCTTCGTTGAAAGAACATTACCCGATCTTGTATACAGGTAAAAACGGAACAGTCGCACACGAATTAATCCTGGATTGCCGTGAAATCAAGAAAACAGCAGATGTAGAAGTAGCTGATATTGCAAAGCGTCTGATCGACTTTGGATTCCATGCACCGACTGTTTCTTTCCCGGTTGCCGGAACATTGATGATTGAACCGACCGAATCGGAAGACAAGGGAGAAATGGATCGTTTCATTACGGCAATGATTAAAATCCGTGAGGAAATCCGTGAGATTGAAAACGGACATGCAGATAAAGCTAACAACTTGTTGAAAAATGCACCGCATACAGCAGATTGTATGATCAACCTGGATTGGAATTACCCATACACTCCGCAAGAGGCAGCTTACCCGGTTGCATACCTGAAAGAGTTCAAGTATTGGGTTCCTGTTCGCCGTGTTGACAATGCATTGGGAGACAGAAACCTGATTTGTTCATGCCCGAGCGTTGAATCGTACGCGATTGCGGAATAAACATATAATTTTAAGAAAGGAAGGCTGTTCAGAAATGGGCAGCCTTTTTTGATGGATGAATAGTTCCCTCTTTGGAGGGGCAGGTGGAGGATTTAAAAAAATCGTGGATCTATGATAAACTTATTTCAGTACGGAACAGTTGAAACAGTATCTTAATTTTCTTCCGCAAAATATATTGTTTTTTGAAGATAGGGGATAAGACTGCTTTGCCATTTCCCTTCTTTTTTAGTGGTAAGTAGTTATAGCATTCAATCTACCTCTTTTTTGATTGATATCCAATCTTTCGAGCCAAAATAGTCACTTTTGATATAAAATAATCCGTTTTCTGTCCTTAATTGAAAATCGTGCAACAGGTTTTCATCACATATCCCTTTGCAGTAGATAAAATTCTGACTACGATCCGTTAATAAATATTCCTGTTGACACCAAAAATCCAGTAACTTTTCTGTATCAAAATATGCGTAAATATGATTGTCTACAATGTTTATATGGAAAACAAACCTTATTATTTTATTTGTTCGGGAGTCAATTTTAGCAGATTCTAAAACGTAGTTTCCATCCCATTTACCAGGAATTGAAAGATTACTCTTTTTGTCTATTTTTTTTGTATCTGCTGTTAAATAAAAAATTTCATTATAACTAGTTGGATTGAGTTTGTTTTTGGTAATAAGGCTATTCTCAAGAGCCATTTTCCATTCTCCTATTTTTATACCGTTTTTATAGTTTCCGAAATAAATCAGCGTATCTTTCGAATCAGGAAAGGGAATTGACACTGAAAAAGCTCCCTGTTGTATCCCATTGTAATAATTACTTGTAATAATTACAGGACTTTCATATTTAATTGAATAGCGTTTTTCCTTCCACAGTCCATTTTTTAAATGGTTTGTGATTTTTCCTACGTATTGATAGTCAGTATATTTAGATTCATTTGCTATTTGTTTGTAGGTGTTTGCGCCCCATTCTGCATTCCAATATTCATTTATAAATGTGTCATTTCTAATGTAGTCTAAGAATAGGCCGTCTTCTACAATAAACGACTGTGATTTAGCTTTTCTGTCTTGGTAAATGTATGATACTTCTATAATGGGGGAATTTATTTTTGAAATCCTTGCATACCGCACTTCTGAGTCTAATTTTTCATATAAGATTAAACTTTTATAATCTTCCTTCTTATTGATATTTGTAATGAGTACAAGTTCATATTTACCATCTTCATAATCAATTTTCGCGTAATATGCATTGAAATCTGTATCACCGAAATGAAATGTGGAATAGTCATAAAATTCCAATAGATCTCGGTTCCCAGTATTTACAATGTCAAAATTGTACATTTGTTCAACCTCTCTTTCAAGTGCATCAATGAGCAAATCAATTAATGCTGATTTTTGTAGACTACTTTCAATTTTATTTCCAATCAATTTAGGATTGAAAACCCAAATACTGTCTTTTATATCATTATTTGTCGATGTAATTTTATCTTCTTTATATACTGTTTGATTGCTGTTTGAAGAGTTACAACTCGCCTGTAGAAAGCACAATATTATTAATATGATCAGTTGCTTCATTTTTTATTTCTTTGTGACCTCCTCCCTGTTTTGAGACAATCTAAACTGGAGTTCCTGAGATATTCACATGCAATATAATAAATTCTTGAGGAGATAAATCATTTAATAAACTGTGAGGATGAAATAAAGAATATTATCATCCGTGCTGATATCGGATCACAACGATGTAAAGAATTATTTGAAAAGTGCTCAGACGAAACAAGAGTTTACCACTTCATTAGTCACACATTTTGGAGGAAAGACAACAATATCCGTTCCTAAAAAATAAAAACGAGACCTCAATTTTGAAGCCTCGTTTTATTTGAAACCTTTATGATTTCTACTGTAGCGAGACCGAGAGTTGAACTCGGGACCTCAGGGTTATGAATCCTGCGCTCTAACCAACTGAGCTATCTCGCCGAACATTGCGGGTGCAAAAGTAGCTAATCTTTTCTGTTTAGCAAAATAAATACTTCTATTTTTTTGAACTTTATTTTGAAGTGCGAAAAAACGCTTTGTCCTTTGTTAAATTAAAAGTAGTTTTGGACTATTCAAAGTAACACCAATGCAAGACGAACCAATTCGTTATTCAATTATTGTCCCTGTGTACAACAGGCCGACTGAAATACAGGAATTACTGGAGAGTTTGTCTGTGCAAACGAATAAGGCGTTTGAAGTTGTTATCGTAGAAGACGGTTCCTCTGAAAAAAGCGATCAGGTCGTTGCAGCTTTTTCGGATCAATTGGAGATCAGTTACTACTTTAAACCCAATTCCGGACCAGGAGATTCCAGAAACTACGGAATGCGGCAGGCAAAAGGAAATTATTTTCTCATTCTGGATTCAGATTGCATTTTACCACCGGAATACATGGCGCAGGTGCAACAATCACTGGAAAACGAATACGTGGATTGCTTCGGAGGAATTGATGCGGCTCTGGATTCATTCTCTGATGTACAAAAAGCCATTAATTTTGCCATGACTTCCGTGCTTACAACCGGAGGAGTGCGTGGTGCATCTGAGAAGCTGGGTAAATTTCAACCCAGGAGTTTCAATATGGGCATTTCTAAAAAAGCATTTGAAGCGTCCGGAGGATTTTCGGAAATCCATCCGGGAGAAGATCCCGATTTATCAATCCGTTTGTGGAAGTTGGGATTCGAAACCCGCTTGTTTAAGAATGTATACGTGTATCACAAGCGAAGAATTGATTGGGACAAGTTTAAAACCCAGGTGAGCAAATTTGGAAAAGTCCGCCCGATTTTAAATAAATGGTATCCCGAATATGCGAAGATCACCTACTTTTTTCCGGCTGCGTTTCTGACAGGATTTATTTGTTCACTGCTCTTCGCAATAATCGGCTTTTACTGGTTTATTTATGTGTATACACTGTATTTCATTGTGTGTTTTGTTCTGTCAACAGTCGAAAACAAAAGTGTATCCATCGGACTACTCTCTGTTTGGGCAGTTGTGATTCAGTTTTACGGATACGGAACAGGCTTTATTCAATCCTTTTGGTTGGTTCAAATCAAGAACAAGGATCCCCGGAACGTATTTCCAAATTTGTTTTTTAGCAAAAAATAACGACAGATATCGGTTGGATTAATGCAATAGATTGTACTTTTGAACGTATATAACGAATTATGAAACAATTCATACTATCAATAACTTTTTTCACCCTCTTATTTACTGCTGCCGCTCAGCGGAATATGGCAGATTCAATTATTCCGACACCCTTGTTTGGTGTGCAATACGGAGGTACGTGGAGTGGGGGTGATCTGAAAGAGCGATACGGGTATTTTAATCATGTAGGTGTTACCGGAGGATACAAGTTTCAGAAAAACTGGTACCTGGGACTGGCCGGAGATTTTATGTTCGGAAATAACCTGCAACTATCGTATTATGATTTGTTTCATCATTTAATGGACAGCAAAGGAAATATAACAGATCAAAACGGTGATATTGCGACGGTCCTGACATTCGGGAGAGGGTTTCACGTAAATGTGGAAGGAGGAAAAGTGATCAATAAACTGGGGCATAACAAAAACTCCGGGTTGTTTATAAAAATTGGTGCGGGATACTTGAATCACCGTATCCGGATTGAATCCAATGATCACGTAGTGCCACAAGTAGAAAAAGAATACCGGAAGGGGTATGACCGATTGACAACCGGATTCAATACCAGTCAGTTTATCGGCTATTTATTTATGGGAGATAACAGTTTCCTTAATTTCTACGCAGGATTCTACATGCAAGAAGGATTCACCAAAAACAGAAGAACCATTTTCTGGGACCAACCGGAGGTACCTGTTCCGACAAATACACGTTTTGATCTCATGTACGGGTTCAAAGTTGGCTGGTTAATTCCTGTTTATAAACGAACACCAAAAGCGTATTACTTCGATTGATGAGATTGTTGTATACGATAGGTGTCAGGTTGTATGCTTTTACTGTTCGGATTGCAGCATTATTTATTCCAAAAGCCAGGGATTGGGTAAATGGCAGGAAAAACGTGTGGAACGCTCTTCCGGAAGTAAAAGCCAGAGAAGTGTATTGGTTTCACTGCGCTTCTTTGGGAGAATTTGACCAGGGATTACCTGTTATGAATCTATTGCGGAAACAAAAACCGGATGCTTTTATCCTGATTACTTTTTTTTCTCCTTCAGGATTCAATCATTACCACAAACGGCAACATCCGGTAGATTTTGCTTGTTACATTCCCATTGATACAGCCAGAAACGCTCGTCGTTTTGTTGCACACTTTCAACCGAAAGTTACTTTTTTTATCAAGTACGAATTTTGGGCAAATCACATCAGCGAACTGAAAAAGAGGAAGTGTGAACTGTATTCCATAAGTACATCTCTTCGCCCGGGACAACATTTTTTTAAATGGTACGGAGGCTTTTTCAGAAATACCCTGCAACAATTTAATTATTTCTTTGCGCAGAATCAAACGACGGTAGATTTGTTGCATTCAATTGATATAAAGAACGTGATGCTTTCGGGAGATACACGATTTGACAGGGTAATTGAAAATAAAAACGGATTGACTGAAAATCCGATCATTCGAAGTTTTGTAGGGGAAAGTAAAAACGTTTTCATTGCAGGCAGCACGTGGCCGCAAGACGAAGAACTGTTGCAGGAATTGATTCAGAGTAACCGTTTTGAGAAGTACATCATTGCTCCGCACAATGTTGACAAGCAACACATCGTGTCGTTAATGGCTCGGTTGAATAGTCCGGTTGTCCGGTATTCTGAATCGAATGAGCAACAACTGCAACCATCCCCCATTTTAGTTATTGATACGATCGGTCAACTGGCTTCCGCTTATTCATATGCTTCCATTGCGTACGTCGGAGGAGGATTTTCAGGGAGTTTGCACAACATTCTGGAACCTGCTGTTTTCGGAATTCCGGTTATTTTTGGACCGAAGTTCAGTCGTTTTCCCGAAGCACAAGTATTCATTGACAATGGAATCGGATTTTCCGTTGCGGATGAACAGGAGCTCAATTGTACTGTGCAACAATTAATCGCTGACAGGGATCAGATTGCTGAAAAAAGCATTCATTTCGTAGAGAAAAACCGAGGGGCGGCTGAAAAGATTATGCAGTTTGTATTCAAATAAAGTCGGTTTCAGATCACTCCTTTTTATTCTCAACCACTTTTTCCTCTCCGTTTTTTACAATCAGTTTGTATCTC
>DHNG01000029.1:204383-204666 GCA_002409405.1 Flavobacteriales bacterium UBA5422
ATCTCGGAATCACAGGTATTCCAGCCATTTCTGAATAAACTTTTACGAATTTTGCTCCCAGGAAAAGAATCTGACTGGTGTAGAAAATCCATGCAAGGATGACAAAAATAGATCCGACAACTCCTCCGTCTGCAGCAAAGAAAAAGTTGGTGAGGTAGTACTTGATCAATACCTGTCCCAGGTAAACAAGTAGTGCCGTAATGATGGCACCGTACATAGCAGCCCGCCACCTTACTTTTCCGTCGTGAATGTACTTAAACATCATCGTGAAGATCATAAAGTT
>DHNG01000007.1:0-125 GCA_002409405.1 Flavobacteriales bacterium UBA5422
TAGTTCTACCAGGGCTTCATATACTGCTACTCTATTATCTATTAATAATAAATGTTTCTTCTCACTTTCGCAACGTACTTCGCTAAACGAATTACTTGTTTTGTGTAACCGAACTCATTATCGTA
>DHNG01000007.1:298-28088 GCA_002409405.1 Flavobacteriales bacterium UBA5422
ACCATGCATACAAGACAACATTCTTTCCATCATTTGATACAATTGTCGCATGTGAATCGTACACGGAACAACACGTGTTACCGATAATATCACTTGAAACCATTTCCGGATCGTATGAATAGAAAATCTGATTCACCAATTCTCCTTCCAAAGATGCTTGCCGAATAACTGAATTGATCTCATCAATTGATGTATTCTTATTCAACTCCAGACTCAAAATCGCCAATGAACCATTCGGGGTTGGTACCCGAACTGCATTTGCTGTTAATTTATCTTTCAATTCAGGAATCACTTTCGTTACAGCACTACCTGCTCCCGTGGATGTGATTACCATATTGACAGCAGCAGAACGTCCTCTTCTTGGTTTTTTATGCATATTATCCAACAAGTTTTGGTCATTCGTATATGCGTGAACTGTTTCAATGTGTCCTTTCACAATTCCATATTCATCATTGATTACTTTCAGAATCGGAGAAATAGCATTCGTTGTACATGACGCAGCAGAATAAATCGTTTCACTTTCTACATCCAATGTATCCTGATTGATTCCATACACAATGTTTGGAATTTCTTTTCCTGGCGCTGTTAAAATAACTTTGGAAACTCCTTTCGCCTGCAAGTGACGGCTCAACGCTTCACGGTTCGTAAACACACCCGTATTATCAATAATCAATGCATTGTTGATTCCATAAGCAGTATAATCCACATCTTCCGGATTATTTGCATTGATCATCTTTACAATTTGTCCGTTGATAATAATCGCTTCGTTCTCAACATCTGCTTTCACCGTTCCTTTGTATGCTCCGTGAACAGAATCATTTCTCAATAAAGACGCTCGTTTAATAATATCTTCCGGAGAATTTCCTCTTGTTACGATTGCACGCAATCTCAACTGCTGACCTTTCCCTGCTTGTTTAATTAATTCGCGGGCTGCCAAACGACCGATTCGTCCAAATCCATACAATACAACATCTCTTGGTGCAATCCCATTTCCACTTCCCAATTCAAATCCTGTCAATTTAACTTGCAGGAAGTCTGCTTTTGAAGCATAGTTGCTTTGTTCTTCCAACCACTCACTTGCTAATTTCCCGATATCTAATTTAGCAGGAGCCAAATCCATTTTCAATAATTCTTCAGCCAATTGGGAAGTTGTAAACACATCAATTGATTTGTGCACGACATTTCTGGCGTACTCATGCAGGTTCAAGATTTCAGATAACGTTACATCTGTTAAATGATTTCTGAACAAAACTAACTCTACTCCCTTTTCATACAGGAGTTCTCCAACTTTACTTGACAATTTAACGGCAGCACGTTCTCTTTCCACGTGTGATTTCAACTCGGTTTCGTAACCCAAAGAAGCTTCCATTTTTACATTAAATTTTTAATTGATTATTGAATTGATTTGACTATAAAACAAAAAAACTACCCACAAATGCAGGTAGTTCTTCTATTATCCTAAATAAGATTTAAGCAACTTATTGCGCGACGTATGTCGTAACCTTCGGATTGCTTTTTCTTTAATCTGCCTAACGCGCTCACGTGTGAGGCTGAATTTCGCTCCGATTTCTTCCAACGTCAATCCGTGATTCATCCCGATTCCGAAGAACAAACGGATAATTTCACGTTCTTTATCTGTCAGTGTGCTCAGCGAGCGTTCGATTTCCTTTTGCAGAGATTCTGCCATCAACTGGTGGTCTGCTTTCGGAGAATCTGTATTCGCCATCACATCCATCAGGGTCCCCCCGTCTTCAGAAGTAGACAACGGTGCGTCCATTGACACATGACGTCCGGATACGTTCAATGATTCCTTAATTTTATCTTCAGGAACCTCCAATGCTTCTGCCAGTTCCTCAGCAGACGGCGGTCGCTCGTACTCCTGTTCTAAGCGTGAAAAAGCTTTGTTAATTTTGTTTAATGATCCAACCTGGTTCAATGGCAAACGTACAATACGTGCTTGCTCTGCCAACGCCTGCAAAATGGATTGACGAATCCACCAAACTGCGTAGGAGATAAATTTGAATCCACGTGTTTCATCGAATTTCTGAGCTGCTTTGATCAGTCCTAAGTTCCCTTCGTTAATTAGATCGGGCAACGTCAGACCTTGATTTTGATACTGTTTAGCAACGGATACAACAAAACGAAGATTGGCTCTGGTTAATTTTTCAAGGGCTCTCTGGTCTCCTTGCTTGATACGTCTTGCCAATTCTACTTCTTCTTCTGCTGTGATCAGTTCCTCTTTACCGATATCCTGCAAGTATTTGTCTAATGACTGTGACTCGCGATTGGTAATCGACTTGGTAATTTTAAGCTGTCTCATCTACTGTAAACCTCCTTATTTTTGAGTGTTATTTTTAGAAAATTGGATGCAAAGTTACGACGAAATTATCCTATAATCAAAAAAATGTTGATAATTATTTCGGGCACATAACTTTATCAAAAACCATACCTAAATGGCTACAATCCAAACCCGACGTATTCTTTCCGACCACTTTCCGTCAAGATTTCAAGCAACACTCCTGTGTTACCTGTATTTAACTTAGCTGTTAACTGCTCAACACTTTTCACAACTTCGTTATTCATTTTCGTGATCACCATCCCTTCTTTCATCCCCAGTGCTTGCAATTTACCAGCTGTCAGGGACTTGATTTTCACGCCATACTCTGTATTTAATTCTTTCTTTTCCTTTGCTGTCAATTCTGCGAACGTAGCTCCTAAGGCCACGTTTTTATTCACTTCTTCTTTAGACACCAGCTTTGTTTCTCCTGAACTGTTTCTCAGGATGACATCCAGCAACTCCTCGTTTCCGTTCTTTTTACGAATTGTCAGCACCACTTTATCTCCGGGGCGTCCTTTACCGATTTCCTCCTGCAGTGAAGCAGATGAATTGACTTCTTTCGATCCGACTTTCAGGATCACATCTCCTCCCTTCAATCCTGCTTTTTCGGCACTTCCTCCTTCAACAACATCTCCCACAAACACTCCCTTAAGGTTCGGAAGGTTGTTTTTTTCTTTGATTTCCTGATTGATGTCCGAAATCTGAACCCCCAGGTATCCACGTTGAACCACTCCGTAATCGATCAGGTCGCTCATTACTTTTCGCACCAGATTGACAGGCACCGCAAATGAATACCCGGCATAACTTCCTGTTTGTGATGCAATAGCTGTATTGATTCCAACCAGCTCACCTCTTGTATTCACTAATGCTCCTCCACTGTTTCCAGGATTTACAGCTGCATCTGTCTGAATAAATGATTCAATCGGCACAATCTCTCGTTTATTTCTGTCTGCTAACAAATTGATATTTCTAGCTTTCGCTGAAACAATTCCCGCCGTAACAGTTGACGTTAGGTTAAACGGGTTTCCAACTGCCAACACCCACTCCCCTACACGAATATCATCACTGTTTCCAAGCGGCATCGGATTTAGATTTTTTGCTTCTACTTTCAACACAGCAATATCTGTTGAAGGATCTGATCCGACAATTTTAGCAACATACTTAGAGTTATCGTTCAGAATGACTTCAATCTCGCTCGCATTTTCGATCACGTGATTGTTTGTAACAATATATCCGTCTGCGGAGACAATCACTCCCGATCCTGAGCCCGATCCGTATTGCTTGAACTCTCTCCCTCCGGCACCAGGCCCGTAAAAGAACTCCTGGAACGGATCGCGTTGAAAGGTTGTATGCACCACTTTTGTCGTAACGTGTACAACTGAGTTGATTGAGTTTTCAGAAGCCTCTATAAAATCTGTCGGTGTTGCTGAAGGCATAAAACTTGTCCGTTGAGCAGGGACATCTGAAAATGATTGATATTGGTCTGTGTGATCAGATATTGACCCTCCATTGAACAATAAAAACGTCCCCAATGGAAGCAGACCTCCCAAAAATCCCATTCCGATTAATTTCCAATTATTATTCATGATACATGTATTTTTTAGTTTGATTTTTTCAGTTACAATTATAACGCCAACTGTTAAAAAAAGTACAAAATGTCAGTGTTAAAGATTGTTAAGTCATTATTCTACTCAAAAATAAGGTTTTCAACAATAAATTCAAATCAATGGCATGCCTAATTTTCCCCCAAAGACGTAATAATATCAGAAGTGATTACTCTATTTCTTTCGTAGCTGATTGATCCGCTGTTTGGCTGGAGAAACCACCCATTTAATGCTTCTTGAAAAACGTCCGTCGGTTGGATATTTCCGCTGGTTTGTCATGTTGTTAAATATCAATGCTACAATCAATAAGATCACGACTCCGGATAAAACAGGAGAAAGCACATAAAAATACCCCAGTTCTTTGATTTTTTCAGAACCGATCACAGCAATAAGAGCTGTCGCACCTCCGGGAGGGTGTAATGTTTTTGTGTATTGCATTGCCACAATAGAAAGCGACACTGCCAATGGAGCCGTTAGCCAGATAATTTCGGGAAGCAGTTTATAAACAGTCACTCCGATTACAGCGCTGATCAGATGACCGCCAATCAGGTTTCTCGGTTGTGCGAGTGGGCTTTGAATAGCTCCATACACCAATACACTTGTCGCTCCGAATGAACCAATCAGGAAAATATTTTCCAGTTCCGTGAGGTATAGACTCTGAATAAATGCAATGATTCCGATTCCGATAAACGATCCCAGGAACGACCAGAACTGTTCTTTGTAATCGACAAGGGTTTCTTTATAAACTACATATTTACTGATCCGATACCCTCTTTTTAGCTGTTGCTTTATCATTTTTTCAATCAAAATGCAAATATACAATTCATCCGGGCATTCAAATAGTAGTTGCTTTACAACATTTTTCCTATTTTTGATAAAATAAACAACCCCTATGGAACAGATACAACAACCACAGGAAGGGATTACCCTCTGGCAAAAAGTAAAAATCGTACTCGGAACGGCACTTGCCATTTTTATTATTGTTCTGATTGTTCAGAACTGGAATACAATTGAATTGAATCTTGTATTCAGGACGTTCAGCACTCCTCTTCCTGTCATTATTCTGATTTGTTTAGTCACAGGCTATATCTGGGGAACATTTTCCGCCTATCGGAAAAACAGGAAACGGGATAACGAACGCATACAGAACAATTAATTTAACTGCTACGGAATCGAATGAAATCTCCCAACAGAACGTGGATTTATTTAGGAATCGGAGCTGTATTAGTGATTCTATTTCTTGTTTACAGATATGGGTTTGAGGAACGGTATCTGAATATCAATACACAAACTGCAATTATTGACCTAGCAGTACCCAACAAAGTTATTTTACTCGAAAAACATCCGGATCAGAAAACAATTACACAACTGGAACTACGGATTAAAGGGAAGTTATCCGACAACATTACATTTCATTTAAGCCGGGATGCTGTTAATTCTTCGACTTCTATCCGATTAAAAAACGGAAAGTTAGACACCTCATTTTTAACCAAATGGTCACAAGACAATGCATATATCATTATCGAAAATCCGGACCTCTCCACTAGTCAGTTGGAAGTTGATTACCAGTTCATTTCCGAATAATTGAAAAAAAATATAGTTTTGCGTCCTGCTTTGAAATCAAACACTCTCTACTACCCGTATAATTTTAATTTTAAATGACTCTCATGAGATATTATTGTCTGTTGTTATCTGTTTTGCTTGGATCATTGGCCTTGTCACAAGACAAATTGACGAATTCCAAAAAAAATACGTTACCGCTGGGGAAAGCTGATCACGCAGCTGACTACAAAAAACAACGATACCTCTTAAAATATGTCAATCCGTTTATCGGGACAGGAGGACACGGACATACGTACCCGGGAGCAAGTGCTCCTTTCGGGATGATGCAGTTGAGCCCTGATACGCGTTACCAGGGATGGGATGGTTGCTCAGGTTATCATTACTCCGACTCTGTAATTTATGGTTTCAGCCATACGCACTTAAGCGGTACCGGTGTAGAAGATTATTGCGACCTGTTGATTGTTCCGCAAACAGGAGAACCGAAAACAATCCCCGGCTACCTTAATCCGGAAAAAGGAGGTTATGGCTCTACGTTTTCACACCAGAAGGAAAAGGCAAGCCCCGGATATTATGCTGTGGAACTAGACAATGGCATTAAAGCTGAATTAACAACCGCTCAACGTTCCGGAATTCATCGTTACACATTTCCAAAAAACGGACAAAAACGATCCATATTAATTGACCTGACACATCGGGATAAGCTGTTGAAATTTGGAATTACTCAACTATCTAAAAGAGAAGTTTCGGGTGTGCGGATTTCTTCTTCCTGGGCAAAGGAGCAGCATTTATACTTCTTTCTACAAACATCTGTAGACGTTGTTCGATCTCAATTAATTGACGACGGAGCAAAACTACTCTTGGAATTTCCTGAAACAGTAGAAACCATTGAATTACGTGTCGGAATTTCTGCCGTGGATGAAAAAGGTGCACAGAACAATTTAGAAAAAGAACTAACGGAAGATCAGTCTTTTCAATCGGTAAAAAACAGTACGGAAGAGCTTTGGTTAAAAGAATTATCTGCGGTGATTATCGATACTATGGATCAAGATCAGACAACCAATTTCTACACAGCACTCTATCATTCCTACCTGGCACCGAACCTGTTTAGTGATCTGGACGGCAGGTACCGCGGATTGGATGGAAAAATACACCAAAGCAACAAAAACGCCAATCAATATACCGTTTTTTCATTGTGGGATACATACAGAGCGACACACCCCTGGTATACCTTATTTCAAAAGGAACGAACCTATGATTTTATAACAACATTTGAGAATCAATTTTTACACAGCGGTGACCTTCCTGTGTGGGAACTTGCAGGAAATGAAACACATTGCATGATCGGCTATCATTCAGCCTCAGTTATTGCCGATGCCTACATGAAAGGTTTGAAACAAATAGACGTTCCATTATTTATTCATGCACTGGAAACAACAGCCAACCTGGATGAATTTGGGAGATCCGATTTTAACAACCAGGGATTTATCAACTGCAAAAAAGAACCTGAATCTGTTTCTAAAACATTGGAATACGCCTATGATTCGTATTGTATTTACACTTTCTTATCAGCTGCCAAACAAGAAGGATTTACCGTAAAAGACAGTTTAATCAATGTATTCTACAAACGATCTTTCAATTTCATCAATAGTTTTGATCCCCAGACCGGTTTTATGCGACCTCGTCATGGCGGAATCTGGCATTCACCGTTTAAACCGGAAGAAGTAAATTTTCATTATACAGAAGCCAATAGCTGGCAGTATTCTCTGTACGCCCCTCATGCAATTCCTGTTCTCTCTCAACTCCTGGGAGGTCCGGAAGGGCTCAAAAAATGGCTGGACAATTTGTTTTCGGCAAGTTCAAAACTGGCAGGGAATTCACAAGCAGACATCACTGGATTGATCGGTCAATATGCACATGGAAATGAACCATCTCACCACATCGCGTATTTGTATAATTACACCGGATCACCTGAAAAAACAGCTGTGATTGTCGATTCCATTCTCTATCATTACTATCACAATGCTCCGGATGGTCTTTCCGGAAATGAAGACTGCGGGCAGATGTCTTCCTGGTTTGTATTCAGCTCACTTGGATTGTATCCGGTATCTCCGGGAACAGGAATATATGATTTCGGACGTCCGTTATTCAAATCAGCAGACTTACGTCTTGAGAATAACAAACAAATTCGCATCACAGCCGTCAATAATTCTCGAACAAATAAATACATCCAGGGGATCCAGGTAGATGGAAAACCGTTCAAAAAGCGCTACATCACGCAAGCAGAACTGGAAGGATGTAAATCGATTGAATTTACAATGGGACCATATCCATCCGCTGAATACCGCACCTATGAAATTGCTCCCAGCATTGACTCATTGCCTCCATCATTTGTAGCCGTCCCATACTTTACCAATCAAAGTACCAGTTTTGAAAAGCAGACAACGATCGGAATAAGCAGTGTAGAAAAAGATCTTACATTTTATTACACACTTGACGGAAGTACTCCAACCAATCAATCAAAAAAGTACAAAAAGCCATTTAAAATTAAGCAGGGAGCAACCGTTAAAGCAATTTCCTACAATCCGCAAACAAAACAGTCCAGCGAAGTGATTGCGAATGATTTTCACCCAAAGCCTGAAGGAATTAATTTGTCACTGAAATCCTCTTATCAACCACAATATGCTGCCTCAGGTGACGGAGCGTTGATTGACGGCCTTTTTGGAACGAATGAATTCAGAAGTGGCGACTGGCAGGGATTCTACAACATGGACGTGATTGGAGTTGTAACCTTTCAAAAAGGAAAGTCATTGAAAAAGATAGGGCTTTCGACATTGCAAAGTACGCGTTCATGGATTTTCCCTCCGAAATCAGTGGAATTTACACTCGTATACGAAGATGGAACAACTGAAACATCGATCATTGACCTCAAAGAGCACCCGGAAGCAGGAAGAAGTCCTGAACAATCGATTCGTTTTGAATTTCAGCCAACGACAAAACCTGTAAAATCGATTGAATTTAAAGCAATCAATTATGGTGTAAATCCCGAGTGGCATCTCAGTCCCGGATATCCGACATACATCTTTTTGGATGAACTTTACTTTGAATAAAAATCATTCGTGGTGATACGGCTCACCTTTTAGTATTGTAAAGGCGCGGTAAAGTTGCTCGAAGAAAATCATACGAATCATCTGGTGTGAAAAAGTCATGGAAGAAAGACTTATTTTTCCATTCGCACGGGCATATACGTCATCTGAAAAACCGTAAGCACCTCCGACAAGAAACGTAACTCCTTTGACTCCACTAATATTTTTACGCTCCAAAAAAGCGGAGAATTCCATCGATGAATATTGCTTTCCCCGCTCATCTAATAAGATCAATTCATCTCCCTGAGGAATCTTTGACAGGAACAATTGCCCTTCTTCTTTTTTTACCTGCTCTTTTGTCAATTTACGGGCATTTTTAAGATCAGGAAGCTCGATCCGTTCCATTTTCACATAGTGCTTCAATCGGTTCAGATATTCCTCCTCCCCTTCTTCAAGGAATTTTTTTCCTGTCTTTCCGATGCACAAAAATGTTATTTTCATTCCTGCAAAGAAACAATTTTTCCATAAAAACACCCTTATAATGTTTCATCCGATCAACTGTATATTTTTATTATTTTTGTTTCCATTATACATTCAACTATGAGACGTTTCTTCTATTCATTGTTTATTGTCTGCATCAGCATTCTTTCTTCCTGCTCACTCAATGCCGATCAGGAAGCATCATTAAATCAGCATGTATCGAGGTATTTAAAAGCAAAAAACGGCTGCATGGTTGTTGGATTAGTCGGATTCACACATCCTGATTACGTACGTGAATTAAAGCAACAGGGAGATAGCGTACTTTTGAAGCAAATGGACTGTTCGGAAGATTATCAGCAAGGCATAAAATACAGTGATCCAACCCTTAGAAATACACAAACCTCTGACGATACAATCCACGTTTATTATGAGCTTGATATTGAAAAAGGAACGGATGGAACGAAGCAAAGAAGAGCAGAAGGGCTTTATGCGATATCAGAAGATGACGGAAAAACATGGTTCTTTTTATCCAAAGAAGTATACCGTAATAAGCAGGCATGTAAATCCCTTCATCGGCTGTTGGATATTCACTGACACATTATTCTTTTTTCGGAACGGGATCGTGCCCGCACCCTCCCCATGGATGGCATCTGGAAATTCGTTTAGCTCCCAACCAGGTTCCCTTCAACGGTCCCCAAACCTGAATTGCTTCAATCATGTATGCAGAGCACGTTGGAGTATATCGACAACTTTGCGGCAAGATCGGACTGATGATCCACTGGTATATTTTAACCAATAAAATCAATGGAAAACTGATCACCTTCTTTACGATATGCATGTCTCAAAGGTAATTCAAATCTTTCGGAAAATACCAAATTTCAAACGTATGAATACATAAATACCTGTTCTTGTTCAACTACGTCACAGAAAAATCGAAATTCATTCATTATGAAATAAAAAAATCACTACATTTGCACCCTCAATCCGAGTTAAAGTTATGTCGTTTGGTGTTAAAATTTTCGCAGGAAGAGCCTCACAGGTATTAGCAGAAAAAGTAGCTGCAGCATATGGAATTCCCCTCGGGGATGTTAAAGTTGCAGACTTCAGTGACGGTGAATTTCAACCTTCATTTGAAGAAACTGTTCGTGGAATGGATGTATTTATTATCCAATCTACAATGCCACCGGCAGACAACCTGTTGGAATTGTTATTGATGATTGATGCTGCAAAACGTGCATCTGCAAGAAAAATCATTGCAATTTGTCCTTATTTCGGCTATGCCCGTCAGGATCGAAAAGACAAACCAAGAGTTGCCATCGGTGCAAAATTGGTTGCCAACATGCTCATGGCTGCAGGTGTAGACCGGATTATGACGATGGACTTACACGCAGACCAGATTCAGGGATTCTTTGAAGTTCCGGTAGATCATTTGTACGGATCAACGATTTTCTACCCGGAAATGGAACGTCTGAACAATGGCAATCTGATTATGGCAGCACCGGATGCAGGTGGAGCAAAACGTGCAAATTCCTATGCAAAGAAACTGAATACCGGATTGGCAATTTGTCACAAGCAGCGTAAGCAAGCAAACGAAGTGGCTGAAATGACAGTGATCGGGGATGTTTCCGGAAAAGATGTAATCCTGGTTGATGACATGTGCGATACAGCAGGTACACTGACAAAAGCAGCTGATTTATTCATGGAAAAAGGAGCAAAATCAGTTCGTGCATTCTGTACCCATGCTGTACTTTCCGGGCCTGCATATGAACGTATTGAGCAATCCAACTTAACGGAGTTGATTGTTACGGACACAATCCCATTAAAGCAATCAAGCAGTAAAATTCGGGTAATGTCCGTTTCAGATTTATTTGGTGACGTCATCAAGAGATTGGTGAACAACGAATCAATCAGTTCACATTTTGTAATATCTTAAAATAAATAATAAATGAAAACAGCACAATTGAGCGGTTCGTCAAGAGCGAACGTAGGGAAAAAGGACGCTGCGGCTACCAGAAGAGAAGGTCGCGTTCCTGCAGTGCTTTATGGTACAGGTGAGCAAACTCACTTTTCTGTAAAAGCAATTGACATTGAGAAAATTGTTTTTTCTCCGGACGTGTATAAAATTGAATTAGACATTGACGGTAAGAAAGCTTCTGCAATTATCCGTGAATTGCAACAACACCCGACAAAAGACACAGTTCAGCACGTTGACTTCCTGGAAGTAACAGATAAGAAACCAATTAAAATTGGTTTACCTGTTCGTTTGGAAGGAAGTTCAAGAGGTGTTATGGCCGGTGGTAAATTGTTACAGGTGTTCAGAAAATTGAATGTTGTTGGTTTGGCGCAGGATCTTCCTGAAGCAATTGTTTTGAACATTGCTCCATTGAGAATCGGTCACGCAATCCGTATCAAAGATGTTCAACTACCTGGGGTAACCGTTTTAGACCCTGCAAACGCAGTTATCGTATCTGTTAAAAGAGCTCGTGGATCAGTTGATGATTCAGGAGATGACGACGACGAGGAATAAACAAATTGAGAATCTTCAAAAATCCCCGGTCAGTTACGATCGGGGATTTTTTTGTTAATAATGATTGGTAACTCCTCTAATTTTCAACCTAAAAAATCACTACCTTTAAAGTCTGCAAAATTCACACTCCTATGTACATCATATTTGACACAGAAACAACAGGTTTACCAAGGAATTGGAATGCTCCGATAACAGATACGGACAACTGGCCGAGAGTCGTACAGATTGCATGGCAGTTGCATGATGACATGGGACGCCTAATTGAGCACAAAGATTACCTCATTCGTCCGGATGGGTTTGACATTCCGTATGATGCAGAACGAATCCACGGAATTTCAACGGAATTAGCAGAAAAACATGGAGAATCACTCGCTGCTGTACTGGCTGAATTTAATATCGCATTAGGTAAAGCTAAATTTGTAGTCGGACAAAACATTGGATTTGATGTCAATGTACTGGGTTGTGAATTTGTTCGTTTCAACACCCCTACTCCAATGACAACGATGGCTGTACTGGACACCTGTACAGAAACAACAGCCGATCTGTGTAAACTCCCCGGAGGTAGAGGTGGACGCTACAAACTTCCGACACTGACTGAATTGCACCAACATTTATTTGGAGAAGCATTTGGAGAAGCTCACAATGCAACAGCCGATGTGGAAGCAACTACCCGCTGTTTCTTTGAATTGATCCGGACAGAAGTATTTACAGAAGAAGAACTCCAGCAAGGAGGTTCTTACATTGAAAACTTCAAAACATTCAACCCGAAGCCAATTGGCTTTGTCGGGTTAAAGCATTTGAACTTAAAAGCAGAGAGCGAAAAACTTAAAGCCAAAGACGACGACACTGCTATTTCGAGAGAAACACAAGAAGAAAACAGAAAACGATTAGCCAATGTTCAGTTTGCTCACCTGCACAATCATACACAATTTACCGTTCTTCAATCCACCATCAAGGTAGCTTCACTGGTAAAGAAAGCATCGGAATACCGAATGCCTGCAGTAGCATTGACAGATAACGGGAACATGATGGCCGCTTTTCATTTTGAAAAGGAAGTGTCAACATACAATAAGAAAATCAAAGAACTTCAGAAAGCAGCGGAAGAAAACGGAGAATCCTTTGATGGTCAGGAAATAAAACCAATCATCGGATGTGAATTTAACGTATGTAAGGATTTGAGATCGCGGTCCGGACAGGACAACGGCTATCAGATTGTGATTCTTGCAAAGAACAGAACCGGCTATCAAAACCTGATAAAACTCGCTTCTGTAGCGTATACGGAAGGTTTTTACTATGTTCCCCGAATTGACAAAGAAGAAATTGTCAAGTACAAAGAAGACCTCATTATTCTTACGGGAAACCTGTATGGAGAAGTACCAAACATGATCCTCAACCTGGGAGAAAAACAAGCTGAAGAAGCATTGCTGTGGTGGCACGAACAGTTCGGAGCGGATCTGTACATTGAAATCATGCGTCACGGACAAGAAGATGAGAATCGTGTAAATGAAACACTGATCCGATTCTCCAAAACACATGGCATTAAACTCGTTGCAACCAACAATACATTTTACACCTCAAAAGAAGAAGCAGAAGCGCATGATGTTTTACTCTGTGTGAAAGACTCTTCTCTGGTAAGCACTCCCAAAGGACGTGGGCGCGGTTTTCGCTTCGGGCTTGAAAATGAAGAATACTATTTCAAGTCACAGGAGGAAATGAAGGAACTGTTTCTGGATTTACCGGAAGCAATTGAATCTGTCGAAGAAATCATTGACAAGTGTGAGGCATACGGACTGGCACGTGACGTACTTTTGCCTGCATTTGAAATTCCGGAAGAATTCCAGGATCCACAGGACAAAGAAGACGGAGGAAAACGTGGGGAAAACAATTACCTGCGCCACCTGACCTATGAAGGAGCGAAAAAACGCTACGAAGAAATTACCGATGAGATCAAAGAACGGTTGGATTTTGAGTTGGCAACCATTGAACGCACAGGATATCCCGGTTACTTCCTCATTGTACAGGATTTCTGTCAGGCAGCACGGGACATGGGAGTTTCCGTAGGTCCCGGAAGGGGATCTGCAGCGGGTTCTGCCGTTGCTTACTGTACAGGAATTACAAACGTAGATCCGATCAAATACGATCTGCTCTTTGAGCGCTTCCTGAATCCGGACCGGATTTCCATGCCCGATATTGATATTGACTTCGATGACGAAGGACGTGGAGATGTGATCAACTGGGTGATTGATAAATACGGTTCCAATCAGGTGGCACAAATTATCACGTATGGTACAATGGCTGCTAAATCTTCCATCCGGGATACAGCACGGGTGATGGATTTACCGCTGAATGAAGCTGACAGGATTGCCAAATTGATTCCGGACACATCCTTATCGAATATTTTCAGTCTGGATGACAACACATTGGCTGCAAAATTGAAGAACAATACAGAAGCCATTGCAAAAGCGAAAGAACTGAAACTATTGGCTTCCGGCCAGGGATTACAGGCAGAAGTAATCAAACAGGCACGGCAGTTGGAAGGATCTGTCCGAAATACGGGAATACATGCCTGTGGAGTGATTATCACACCGGATGACATTACCAATTTTGTACCGGTGGCATTGGCAAAAGATTCCTCCATGTGGTGCACACAATTCGATAACTCTGTCGCAGAGTCTGCAGGTTTGCTGAAAATGGACTTTTTAGGGCTGAAAACCTTAACCCTTATCAAAGATGCCGTTCGCAATGTTAAATTGCGTCATGAGATAGATCTTGATCCGGACAACTTCCCGATCGACGATGAAAAAACGTATGAATTATTCCAACGAGGTGAAACCGTAGGGATTTTCCAATATGAATCTGCCGGAATGCAGAAATATATGCGGGAACTGAAACCGACTGTTTTTGCCGATTTGATTGCCATGAATGCCTTGTATCGTCCGGGACCACTGGAATACATTCCTTCTTTTATTCGCAGAAAGCATGGCGAAGAACCAATTATTTATGACTTAGATGATTGTGAAGAATACCTGCAAGAAACCTACGGTATTACCGTTTACCAGGAACAGGTAATGCTTCTTTCCCAAAAGCTGGCAGACTTTACAAAAGGTGAAGCCGATACCCTGCGGAAAGCAATGGGTAAAAAGCAAAAAGATGTACTCGACAAAATGAAGCCTAAATTCGTGGAACAAGCCATGAAGAAAGGACATGCCGAAAATAAACTGGAAAAAATTTGGAAAGACTGGGAAGCATTTGCATCCTATGCCTTCAATAAATCACACTCTACCTGCTATGCATGGGTTGCTTACCAAACAGCATACCTGAAAGCAAATTATCCTGCAGAATACATGGCGTCTGTTCTGTCCAACAACATGAATGACATCAAATCTGTTTCATTTTTCATGGAAGAATGTAAACGAATGGGGATTAATGTACTTGGTCCGGATGTGAATGAATCACACATGAAGTTTACAGTCAACAAAATAGGAGATATTCGCTTTGGAATGGGAGCAATCAAGGGATTGGGCTCCGGTCCTGTCGGTGCGATTATTAAAGAACGGGATGAAAGCGGCGGGTTCAAATCTATTTTCGATTTTGCAAAACGGGTAGGCTCCAAAGATTGTAATAAAAAGGCGTATGAAGGCCTGATTCTCGGAGGAGGATTTGATTCATTTAAGAACATTCATCGTGCTCAATATTTTAGAGAAGACTCCAATAAGAGAACATTCCTTGAAAACCTGTTAAAATTCGGAGCAAGTTACAAGGATGAAGAAAATTCTGCACAGGTTTCCTTATTCGGAGGTGAATCTGGTGTAGAAATGCCGGAACCTGAAATTCCGAAATGCGAAGAATGGGGAAGCTGGCAAAAACTGACCAAAGAAAAAGAAGTTGTTGGGATCTATATTTCCGGACATCCGCTGGATGATTATAAACTGGAACTCACATCCTTTTGCAATGGTACAGTCGAAATGATTACCAACCTGGAAGAACACATGGGAAAAGAAATCACCATCGGATGTGTGATTTCGGAAGCTGAACACCGCTTTACCAGCAAAGGAGAACCTTTCGGAACAATTACGCTGGAGGATTATACTCACTCTTCTAAACTGTTCCTGTGGCGAGAAAATTACCTGAAATTCAAACACTTTCTGACAACCAACATGTTTGTCGCTGTAAAAGGAAAAATTGAAATTCCACCGAGGAGAAGCCAGGCAGAATTTACCATCCACACCATTGAATTATTGCAAAATCTGCGTGAGAAGAAAGTAAATGCAATCAATCTGAAAATTCCTGCACGTTCATTGGAACAACGCCTGATTTCTGATCTGAATAAGTTATTTCTTGAAAATGAAGGTGCATGTGCTGTTAACTTCCTGGTATACGATTCGGTAGATGAAGTAGAAGTAAGTCTTGCTTCTAAAAGTGTAAAAATAGAAGTAAACAACAATGTCATCAAGACATTGGAAGCATTGAATGTCAGCTACAGCCTGAAATAAATCTGCGTGGAGTCGTTTCTGACATGAAAATTCGACCCATCACGCTTGCAGATAGCCGATTTTAGTTATTTTTGTAATCATGGTAAAAGTGGATGAAATAATTGGAAGTTTGTTGCTCCGTCACAATTGTGTGATCATTCCCGGGTTTGGAGGTTTTGTTGCAAAACAAGCTTCTGCCCAGATTGACTACAAAAGCGGGGTTATTTCACCTCCGAGAAAATCCCTTTTATTTAACCGTCAGCTAATTAGTAACGACGGTTTACTCATTTCTGAATTTGCACTTCGCAATCAGGTTGCTTATAATGAAGCATTCAACAGTGTTCAGGAAATGATTGGTAACTGGAATGTGGAATTGAGTTCCGGAAACCGGGTTTCGATCGATAAAGTAGGTTTTTTATTTTTTGACCAGGAACGCAATATCTGTTTTGAGCAGGACCGTGAATTCAATTTGTTACTTTCATCTTACGGATTGGGAAGTGTGCATTTCCTGACAGAAGCAGATGTCGCAATTGTTCAACACAAAATAGAGGTCATGGAGCAATCGGTGATCACAGAAGAAAAACCAGTTATCGTGGTTGAAACTCCTGAGATCAAACCGATGATTGCCGAACAAATTCTAACAGTGTCGATTCCACAACAAGCAGCACACATTACGGTTGTTCGTAAAACGTCCAATTTCTGGAAATATGCAGCTGCAGCGTGCGCCATTCCTGTTCTGTTTTATTCATTATGGATTCCGATGAAAACAGATGTTCTGGAGTCAAAAATGATTTCATTTCAGGACTTCAATCCATTTCATAAACAAGAAAAAGCGGTATATGCGCAGCAATCTGTCAACAAAAAGATTGCTCCGAAAAACGAGCAACAGCCATCCTTGGAGAAGCAATTGGAAGCAATTGAATCAAACGAAGATACGTACTCGTACAACCTGACGAATGAAACCTATGTATTGGTAAATATTGAAAAGAAACAGGATTCGAAAATCGCGGAAACACCTTCTTCTCAACCAGCGAAAGCAATATCGAGCTCTTCTGAAGGATCTATGAGCTACATCGTCGGGTGTTTTTCTGATGAAATCAATGCCCAAAACCTCGTCAACGAATTAAAAACAAAGGGATTCAATGCTTCCATCAAAGATCGGAAAGCAGGATTAAGCAGGGTGTCAATCGGCTCCGCAAATTCCCAGGAAGAACTCAATCAGCTGATCTCTAAGTCCAATTCTCTTGGGTTGAGCGGCTGGGTCTTAAAATAAGAATCGAATCGAACTCATGAAATTTCGATGTTTAACCAACGAAGAACTTACAGTTCTTGAAAATGATTTAAAGGCATTTCTGATTGTCAATGGAATTGATGGTGATGAATGGGCAAAGATCAATCAAAATGAACCTGAAAAAGCAATCAAATTGGTTGAAATATTCTCTGACAGTGTGCTGCAGATTGCCTATAGTAAAATGAAATACGTTGAATACCGTTCTCCAAAAACATGTATTGTATTCCATTGCGGAGATACCAACACGGAAATTATTTCGTTGCAGTTGAATGAAACGACCCAGGCAGACTTGTCAACTCCCGAATCTATTCATCACGCGTTGCTGAATCACGCTGGCGACATCCAGTTAAACAGGCAATCCAAACCCAATAATAAAAGCCGGGAAGAAGAAATTCATCAATTACTGGAACAGGGATGTGTTCCCTCCAGTAAAGAATTTTGGGTATCTTTGGAAGCGATAACACAGTAAGCTGCGAAACAGCATGACAGGCAGGTAATTAATTAATACAAAATAAATACAATGAAAAGAATTGCAATTGCAGCCATTTTAACGGCATCTTTCGGAGCAAATGCTCAGATTAAAACTCCTGCGTTGAGTCCGCTTGGAGAAGTTGAACAAACTGTTGGATTAACAGAAATCGACATCGAATACTCCAGACCAAGTAAAAGAGGTCGTACAGTTTTTACAGACATCGTACCATACGGAGAAGTCTGGAGAGCCGGAGCGAATAAAAATACAACCATCGTAATGGATGATCATTTAGTATTCGGAAAAGACACATTGAAAGCAGGAAGTTATGCAATTTTCGTAAAACCGGAAGCTGCAAAATGGACAGTTTATTTCTATGCAAACACCGAAAACTGGGGAACACCTGAAAAGTGGGATGACAAATTGGTTGCTGTTCAGGTAGAAGCACCTGTTCAATCAGGAAATGTAGTTGAAACCTTTACAATCGGGTTTGACAAAGTAGAAATTGACGGAGCTCACCTGACATTTGCATGGGATAAAGCACACGTGAATGTTCCATTTAAAGTAATCAACGGACCAAAGGTGGAAGCAAGCATCAAAGCGACATTATCAGGTAAACCAACTGCCGGAGATTACTACAGAGCAGCAGATTATTATGTGAATTCAAACGGTGACATGAAGCAAGCTTTGGAATGGATGAATAAGTCTATTGAATTGAGCGGTGAAAACGTTCCGTTCTATTTCCTGCGCAAAAAAGCATTGATTCAGGCAAGTCTGAAAGACTTCAAAGGTGCAATTGAAACAGCGAAGTTGTCATCGGAAGCTGCTAAAAAGGCAAACAACGAAGAATACGTTAAAATGAATGAGGCTTCCATCAAAGAGTGGAGCAAAAAATAACAATTTTATCAGAAATGAAAGGGGATTCGATACCGGATCCCTTTTTTAACGATTTGACATGACAACAGTATATAATGCATTAACACAACGATTCGGAGAACACCGTGTTTCATCGATTCCCGTAGCGGAGAATGAAATTCCATTGATTGCACTGGACCTTGAATCCCGTTCCCCCATCACCGTTATTTGCACCAATGGCTTGTCGGATTACAAAATGCCTGTTCCTGAAAAATTAGCAGGAAAGGAATACAATGAATTGTGTTTTTGCCTTCCCAACTATTGGGAGTGGGAGGAACTGGAAAACCCTGCTATGAACTGGATTTTTCCATGGATTCAGAAACTGGCAAAACACGTCGTGGAAAAAGAAACCTGGTTCGGGCATGGACACACAATTCCGTCCGGAAAAGACCTGGCTCCACTCTCCCCTACTATGAAGCAAAATAACTTGATCCTTCTCGATCCGATGCTTCTGGAAAACGAACTTGCTCCCATTCATGTTCAGGATAAAGAAATCAATTTCCTGACAATTGTTCCTATTTTTTCCGATGAAATGGATTTTAAACAGGCAAAAGGAACATTTAAATTACTGCAACGTCTTTCCAACAAAGGAGTCAATGAGATTTTAGATGATTTCAGAACTACTTCAATGCGAAGTAAATGGCGTATTTTTTAAGTTAATTTCCTATTTTTAATACGTTCCCCAAAACCTCCTGTGACAACAGGATACTCGTAGCTTCAAAAAATATGTGTGCATTTTTAGTATCTTTAGCAAAAAATGTTCAAGATGAAAAAATACATGCTCCTGTTTACAACAGCTCTGACGTTTCTGTTTACCATTCCCGTTGTTAACGCCCAAACGAATCCATTCATCGGCAGCTGGTTAGGAAAAATTGA
The DNA here is from genome assembly GCA_002409405.1 of Flavobacteriales bacterium UBA5422. Taxonomy (GTDB): domain Bacteria; phylum Bacteroidota; class Bacteroidia; order Flavobacteriales_D; family Crocinitomicaceae; genus Taishania. Next base: position 19,917 of record DHNG01000007.1, read on the forward strand.
TGCCTCGGGACTGCAACTGAGAATTGCTTTTCATATTTCCGAGCAGGAAAACATCATCATCACAAAAATGGACAGCCCGGATCAGAATTCGTTTGGCAATGCTGCACATAAAACCACCATCTCGGGAGATCATATTACCATTGATTTGCCCTTAATGGGAGCTAAATACGACGGAAAACTGGAAAACGACAGCCTCAAAGGAACTTTTCATCAAGGTGGAAATGAAATTTCGCTGCAAATGGGCCGGTTTGAGGGTCAGTTGTCAGCTCCCAAACGTTTACAAATTCCACAAGCCCCCTTTCCATACAAAGAAAAAGAAGTAACGATAAAAACACCTGATCCGAAAGTGAAATTGTCCGGCACACTGACGATTCCGAATGGAAAAGGACCTTTCCCTGCAGTTATTCTTATTTCAGGAAGCGGACCACAAGACCGGAACGAAGAATTAATGGGGCACAAACCATTCCATGTACTTGCAGATTACCTGTCAAGAAATGGAATTGCAGTACTACGATACGACGACCGTGGAGTAGGAAAATCTACAGGCGATTTTAACAAAGCTACCAGTTTAGATTTTGCAAAAGATGCTGAAGCTGCCTGGAATTTTTTACACAAGCAAAAAGGAGTCAATAAAACAAAAACAGGAATCATTGGCCACAGTGAAGGTGGGTTGATTGCTCCGATTGTTGCTTCCGCCAATAAACATGTGGGGTTCATAGTCCTGATGGCCGGACCAAGTGTTCCGGGAGGAATCATCATCCCCGATCAGCAGGAATTAATTATGCGGGCTTCGGGTACAGATGAAAAAGAAATACGGCAGCAAACGGAATTAACACAACTCATTATCAATTACATCTTTCAAAATGCATCTTCAGCTTCATTGCAGCAAGATTTGACAGTACAAATTGAAAAATGGATCAAAGAGTTAAACTTCCCCGTTCCGAAAAGTTCTTCTCCGAAAAGTTTTGCACGTCAGACGGCATATAGTTACACAACGGACTGGATGAAAACCTTTATTACTACTTCTCCGTCCGATTTTATTAAAGATGTTACCTGTCCTGTTCTTGCATTGTTTGGAGAACAAGATCTTCAGGTTTCCGTACGTGCCAACATGGAGCCGATGCAGCAGTTACTCCATTCTCATCAAGGAAGTAGTGTTCACGCATTTCCGAAGCTGAATCACTTGTTTCAAACTTCAGAAACCGGATCTCCCTCGGAATATTTGCTCATCGAAGAAACCCTGTCCCCTACTTTTCTTGAATACGTGAGCAATTGGATTTTGAATCTTAAGTAAACCGTTTTATTTAACAGGTAAATAACAGAATTTCCCTGCAAAAAAATAAAATCACATGGTGTAAAAACAACTTTTTATGCTTACATTTGCAAGAATTTTATTGTAAAAAATAGGTTCAAAATGTCACTTTCAAACGTTCTCAACATCCAGGAAGGCTTAACTTACGACGATGTTCTTTTAGTCCCTGCCTACTCAGAAGTATTACCCAGAGATGTTCAGTTAAAAAGTAAATTCACACGTAACATAGAAGTCTTTTCGCCGGTTGTTTCCGCAGCAATGGACACCGTAACAGAATCTCAGTTGGCAATTGCAATCGCCCAGCAAGGAGGAATTGGTGTCATTCACAAAAACATGACGATCGAAGCACAGGCTCTGGAAGTGCGTAAAGTGAAGCGTTCAGAGAGCGGAATGATTCTGGATCCGGTAACGTTGAGTGAAAAATGCACCGTTGGTGATGCTTTGGATCTGATGAAAGAATTTAAGATCGGAGGTATTCCTGTTGTAGATGACAATGGCATGTTGAAAGGCATTGTAACCAACAGAGATTTGCGTTTTGAAAAACAGATTGAGCGACCGATCACTGAAGTCATGACCAGTCAAAATCTGGTTACGATAAAAGACGGAACAGATTTGATTACAGCAGAAGGAATTCTTCAGGAAAATAAAATTGAGAAACTACCGGTTGTTGACGCGACAAATAAATTAATCGGGCTGATTACTTACCGTGATATTATCAAGGTAAAAACACACCCGAATTCATGTAAAGATTCATTCGGACGATTAAGAGTTGCTGCCGCTGTAGGCGTTACACACGATACAATCGACCGCGTTGCAGCATTGTATGACGCAGGTGTTGATGCAATTGTGATTGACACAGCACACGGACATACAAAAGGAGTTGTCGATAAATTAAAAGAAGTCAAATCCCGCTTTCCGAAACTGGATGTCATTGTTGGAAACATTGCTACTCCCGAAGCTGCAAAATACCTTGCTGAAGCAGGTGCTGATGCAGTAAAAGTAGGAATCGGACCGGGATCTATCTGTACAACACGGATCATTGCCGGAGTAGGTGTTCCCCAATTATCTGCAGTGAATGATGTTGCGATGGCACTGGAAGGTACAGGTATACCTGTTATCGCTGACGGAGGAATTCGCTATACAGGAGATATTGTAAAAGCAATTGCTGCAGGAGCAGATACGGTAATGGTCGGATCAATGTTAGCCGGTGTTGAAGAATCTCCGGGAGAAACAATCATTTTTGAAGGACGAAAATTCAAATCATACCGGGGAATGGGATCGCTGGAAGCGATGCAAAAAGGATCAAAAGACCGTTATTTCCAGGATGCGGAGGATGATATCAAGAAACTGGTTCCGGAAGGAATTTCGGGAAGAGTTCCATACAAAGGAAACCTGTACGAAGTAATGCACCAGATCATTGGTGGACTAAGAGCCGGAATGGGATATTGCGGGGCTCCGACAATTGAACGCTTGAAAGGTTCTAAATTTGTTCGCATCACAAGTGCAGGAATGCGTGAATCACATCCGCACAATGTGACGATCAGCCGGGAAGCACCAAATTATAGTATCAGATAATATTAAAATTTTGAATTAATCACTACCATTCAAAATTCAGTATTTACTATTCAAAATTAAAATAAGCATGTTTGGATCAGGAATGATGGATAAACTCAATGCAATGAAAGGTCTTGCAGAAGAGAGTAAAAAACGACTGGATACAATTAGCGTGGAAGGAGAAGCAGGAGGTGGATTGATTCGAATTGAACTAACTGGTAACCGGAATTTTAAATCTATTTCCATTAACACAGACCATACGCAAATGTCCAAAGAAGATTTGGAGGATTTATTCAGCGTAGCGTTGGAACGTGCATTGGAAAATGCAAATAAAATCAATGAGCAGGAAGTGATGAGTTCTGCCAAAAACATGTTTCCGGGACTATGACCAAAGCCGAGTGCAGGAAACAATATACTGAAAAAAGAAAACAACTTTCAGCTGTTGAAATCGAACATCAGTCGAACACCATTCTGGATACCTTACTGAACACATTTGATTTTAACGGAAAAACCATCAGTGTATTTCTTCCGATTCAGGCAAAACGAGAAGTCAACACCTACCCGATTCTGGATAAACATAATTCCCTCAATTGCCGGATTGCTTTACCTGTTGCAGATTTTCAAACCAACAGTATGTTTCATTATCTCTATGAACATTCCGGACAACTTGTTATCAACGAGTATGGGATACCGGAACCTGTAGCGGGGACGCCTGTTGCTGCCGAAGAAATTGATATTGTTATCGTTCCGTTGCTTTGTTTTGACAAAAAAGGATACCGTGTCGGATATGGGAAGGGATTTTATGATCGTTTTCTTTCTACCTGTCGCCCGGATTGCCTCTTTATCGGTCTTTCTTTTTTTGACGGAATTGATGAAATTGAAGACTGTTCACCCGACGATGTCCCTTTGCACGTTTGCATTACAAATGATACAGTTTACTCCTTTTAAATAAATTAACAGTTTTTCAGATTCAGTCATTTTCTTATTCAAAAAGAATAGGTTATATTGTATGCATTAATCCTTAAAAACATGCAGATATGAAAATGAAATTTTTAGCAGCATTTACATTGATGGCAGCAATGGCTGTAAGTTGCGGATCAAAAGAAGAAAAACCGGAAACAGTTGGTGAAAAATTAGATCATGTGATCGAAGAAACCAAAACAGGAGCTGAAAATGCAGCAGAGGAAGTAAAAGAAGGAGTAAACGAAGCGACTGAAAAAATCGGCGACAAGGCAAAGGAAACTGAAAAAAAGATAGAAGAATCTGTGAATAAGTCAAAAGAAGAAAAACAGAAAGAATAAAACGCGATGAATTACAAGCAATTATCCGAGCAAGAGTGGCTTCAGAAACTTTCGGAAGAGGAATATTACATTCTGCGAAAAAAAGGTACCGAACGTCCATTCTCCGGGAAATACAATGATTTCTATGAAAACGGAATGTATCAATGTGCCGGATGCGGAACGGTATTGTTTACAAGTGAACAAAAATTCAAATCCGGATGCGGATGGCCGAGTTTTGATGATGCAATCCCGGGAACAATTGATGAAATCCCCGATTATACACATGGAATGATTCGTACCGAAATTACCTGTAAAAACTGTGGTGGTCACTTGGGACATGTCTTTAATGACGGACCAACAGCAACCGGTGTGAGGTATTGTGTCAATTCGGTTTCCCTGAATTTCGAAGAAGCGAATTAGAATGACTTGAGCTGTTTGAGAATAATGGAGCGGGCATCTGTTATTTTCAAACAGCTTTTTTTATTAAATAAATGACCTGAACAACAGCGCAACTTAAATTCTACTTAATAATAATCACTATTTTTACACGCAAAATTTAAGCGTTGGATAACCATTCACACATAAAGTACGACATCATCATTATCGGAGCCGGAGTCAGCGGTTTAATGTCTGCTGCTGTGTTTGGAAGGCTGGGTTATCGTGTGTGTGTTCTTGAGATGGATGCACGACCAGGTGGTTACATTGCTGGTTTTAACAGACTGGATTACCGGTTTGACTCTGCGATACACTGGCTCAATCAATGTGGAAAAAACGGGTTGGTTACACAGGCATTTTCATTTATCGGGAATGATTACCCAAAAGCCGCTATTCAACATAAGATTCGCCGTTACCACGTCAATGAATACGATTACCTGGTAACAACAAATGTTGATCAATTCAAACAGCAACTTCAGCAGGATTTTCCGGAAGATCACAACGGAATTGAACGATTTTTCAGAGATGCCAGAAGAATTGGTCGTTCATTTGAAAATTTCCGGTTCATCAACAGGAATATGTCAACCATGAACATCTGGGAAAAAATGAAACGTGGTATTCAAATGCTTCGTTTTGTTATTCCTTTCATTCCACATGTTCGCTTTTCAGGAGAAGAAGGCGTCAAAAAAGGCTTAAAACGGTATTTTACGAATCCGAAACTACTGGAATTATTTGGGTCAGAACCAGATTTACTTTCCTGCCTGATTCCCATTGCGTGGACGTATATTCAGGATTATCAGACGCCTCCTCATGGTGGTAGTCAGACATTTGCAGAATGGTTGGAACATGTATCCCATGTGTATCAAAATGACGTGCGATTCAAATCCAGAGTATCTAAAATCAATGTCGAAAACGGACTGGCAACTGGTGTAGAATATGAAAACAGAGGTCAACTTCATACAGTAGAGGGTAAGTACATCATTGCTGCCTGTGATGTGAAAAATCTCTATGAAAAATACCTGCCACAAGGCATAGCAAATCCGGATTTATTGAAACGGCTGGATAACGCCGAATTGTACGCTTCTGCCTTTACCTTATCTCTGGCATTGGATTGTACAGGTGAAGAATTGGGATTCGGAGAAGAGATTCTCTACATTGCTGATCCAAAGCTAAACCGAAATAAGCTCGGAAATGGTGACCCTGAAACGAGTGGTATCCATGTTATTTCCGGGTCTGTCAGAGATAAATCCCTGGCTCCTGAAGGAAAGGGAACGCTGACGATTTTCATTCCGTCGTTTATTGAACAATATGGAAATTGGGGGACAACACTTGATGAAAAAGGCAATTATAAACGCGGTACAGATTACAAGGATACCAAGCAAAAAGTGGCCGATGTGCTGATTGAACGTATTGAACGTGAATTAAACATTGACCTGCGCTCACATATTGTCTACCTGGATATTGCAACACCGATTACACATCAACGGTATACAGGAAACCGAAACGGCACTATGATGGGGGCACGTCCGGGAAAATCAAACATGCAGGCAAAAGTTGCCCATTATAAAACGCCCATTTCCAATGTCTTTTTGAGTGGTCATTGGGCAGAACTCGGAGGAGGAATTCCTGTAGCAGTGAGAGCAGCATTGAATTCAACACTGTTGGTTTTGAAAAAGGAAAACAAGCCTGCATTTCAACTGTTGGCCAACTACATGGACGGGAAAATAACTGCAGCGGAAGTAGCGCAATCAACCTTGATTACTCCGTATCCAAATAACTGGCAGCAGAAACCTACACCTGCAGAGAAGGTGCAACGAAAAAAAGAACAAATCAACACATCCGATCAGGTTGAAAATTAAACCTCATTCAGTGGTTTTCGATCTTTCAATTCCCCGTTCTTGTATTCAGACGGAGTTATTCCGGTAATTTTTTTGAATTGTCCGCTTAAATGCGCGACACTGGAATAGTGTAAATGATCAGCAATTTCACTCAAGGTTAGTTCATTGTAGCTAATCAACTCTTTTACCCGTTCAATCTTTTGAGCAATAACGAATTTTTCAATTGTTGTATGTTCTGTTTCGGAAAACAGTTTGCTAATATAGCTGTAATCCAGTTCAATCTGCTCACTCAGGTAATCCGACAGATTGATCTTCAGGTAGGTATGCTTGTGGTGAATAAGTTCGATAATAATGTTTTTTACCTTCTCAATCAACTGATGCTTTTTGTCACCGATCAACTCAAACCCGATTTTTTCGAGGTTTGTTCCAAGTGTTTCTTTTTGATCATCACTGATCAGACCGGAAACTTTTACTTCTCCCAATGTAACAGACAACGGCTCGATATCCAATTTTTCCAATTCGGATTTTACCGCCATGATACAGCGGTCGCAAACCATATTCTTGATACGCAACACCTCTTCCATACTGCAAATTTATTTAAAATAGTCGAGTGTTTGATTATCTGTTGTGAGCTTCTCGTCGTAGTCCGGGTTTCTTCTCATTCGATCTCTGGGAACAAATAATAGTAATAACCAGCCCATCGCGAAGAAGAAAATAACAGACAAAATTGATGAACGCATATCATTTGTCAGGTATTCCATCAATCCGAAGAAGAATGTTCCAAATACAATTCCTACCTTTTCAGTAACATCATAGAACGAGAAATAAGATGCATGGTCTTCTGTTTCCGGTAAAAATTTAGAATACGTAGAACGGGATAATGCTTGTGTCCCTCCCATTACAAGTCCTACCCCTGCCGCCAAAATGTAAAATCCGACAGGTGTTTTTAGAAAATAGGCGCTCACACACAACGGGATCCACACCGCAACGACAATCAACAAGGATTGAACGTTTCCAACGACTGTCGAAATTCTGGAAAGTAAGAACGCTCCCAAAGCTCCCAATAACTGAATCAATAAAATAGCGACGATCAACCCTGTTGTAGCCTGATCTTCATATTTACCGGTGAAAATTTCGCGCTTCGCATACAAAACTGCCATGAGCATAACCGTTTGTACTCCCGTATTGAAAAAGAAAAATGCATTCAAAAAACGTTTCAATTTCGGCTGCGTTCCAAACTCTTTCAATACTTTTTTCAGTTCACGGAATCCGTTCATCAACACCTTGGAAGATTTGGGTCTGTTGTATACATTATTCGGCAATACGCGATAGGTAATCTGGCTAAATCCAATCCACCAGATCCCGACAAGAATGAAGCTGACATTGGTATATTCTTTCCCGATTCCCATCACAATTCCCAAACAGACAATTAACAATAACATACTCCCGAGGTATCCCATTGTGTAACCACTTGCAGAAATCCGGTCATGGTCTTCAGGTGCTGCTATTTCAGGTAAAAAGGCGTTGTAGAAGACCAAACTGTTCCAAAAACCAATACTGGCTAAAAATACAGACAGCATTCCTACTTCCAATGGAGCTTGTCCGAACCAGTATAGGGAAATACATGAAAATGCTCCCAGGTAACAGAAAAATTTCATGAACTTCTTCTTGCTTCCCGTAAGGTCCGCAACTCCGGAGAGCATAGGGGATAAAATAGAAACAATGAGGAATGAAAATGACAAGGTGAAGGACA
>DHNG01000007.1:28223-34348 GCA_002409405.1 Flavobacteriales bacterium UBA5422
TGACAAGGTGAAGGACATCAAAACAGAAGGAGAAAGCTGTGTTCCGAAGAAATCAACAACTACATTCACTCCTTCCGGAACTTCTTCCAACTTCAAACCATGTTCCCTGTTGTAATTTTTTAAAAATTCATTCGTTGTAACAGTATCATAAAAAATAGGAAATATTGCGGAGGAAATCACCAGGTTGTAAACTGAATTTGCCCAATCGTAGAAAATCCAGCCCCGGATCGTCTTTTTATTTCCTTTTTCTAATGTCATACGATATCTAATTCGTTAGCATAATCACTTAAATATTCAAATCCGGGCATCAATCTTCCCTGTAAATCTGTTTCGGATCCCCGCTCAATAATCTTGTCAGGATCTTCTCTGAACAACGGAGGAAATACATTTTTGATCAACTCATTCCCAAAATCCTCCGAAGCATCTTTTGGTAATTCACACGGTAAGTTGTCAATCGCCATTACAGCAATTGCTCCCGGATTCATAAAATCCGTTTCCTTTTCTGAGATCGGATCATAACCATACACCGGATCAGCAATTTTGCTGGAACGAATGGTACAGGCAATAGGCCCTGCAATATCACATGAAATATCCGCCACTACTTTTAGCTTCAGATCTTTCTTTTTCAAACATTCTTTCGTCAGCAAAAATGGTGATTTATTACTCCAGAAATGGCATGGGATGTACATCAATGTATCCTTCTCAATGAACCGTTCCAATACCGCAGTATATTTTTCAGGATAGGCATAAAATTCCCCTTTGTCAAATTCACTTCCATCTTTTGGTTCGTAGTAATCTTCAATGTCCAGATGTGTAAAAATCGGAGCGTCAAATGCTTCGTTCAGAAATTCGGAAGGCGCCACTTCTTTAATCGGAAGTAAATCAATCACTTCCCGAGCACCGTTTCCTACCCTGCCCCATCCGGTCAAAACAACACGGGCGTCTGCAGGCAGGATAACTTTGCTCAGTTCTCCTTCCATTTCCTTTCGGTTTGCACATTGATTGGCAGGTTTCAGTTCATAGGTTCCCAACTTCAGTCCAAGTGTTCTGAAGCCGTTATAACATCCTACAATACCGGCATATCTTCCAAATCCGATGATGCGTTTATCAAATTTATCTTTCAACACTTCGTAATCGATGAGTTGAATTTTATTATCCAGAATGGTCCTCAGCAATTTCTGATTGTACGGTTGTTTTTTGATCGTGTGGGAAAAGAACATAAATTTCTTTCCCGGGATCAGATCCTCCAGATTGACTTCCTTCACGCCAATAATAATATCGCACGAAGTCAAGTCTTCATTGATCTCAATCCCTTCCGCCTCATACTCTTCGTCTTTAAAGCAACGAATAGCGCTTGGCTGAACAACAATCTTCACTTCGGGGTACTGCGCTTCGACTGTTCTGCATTGTCTGGGTGTCAACGGAACGCGATGATCGTTCGGTATCTTCCCTTCTCTGATGATTCCTAATCTAACCTGTTTCATTTTCTAGCTCTTAGATTACCTTTTCAGATAATCCGTTTAAATTTTAGGTAAATATGTGTCAATAAATTCCCGGACGCACCCTTTTCCGCCATCTGTATTCAAGACGATGTGCGCGTGTTGTTTCACTTCCTGAACAGCATCTCTCGGACATGCCGCAATCGCAACTGTTCTCATAACTTCCAGATCGTTGATGTCATCTCCGATCATAGCTACTTGTGAAACATCCAACTTGAGTTCTTCCAGCAATCTGTTGAGCACCGTTAATTTGTTTTCTCTTGTCACAACGCAATGTTGTATCCCTAATAGTTCAGCTCTTGCTTTTACTGTATTTGAAACAAATCCTGACGAAATAATGGCTAATTGAAAATTGTTTTTAGTAAGTTGGATGATTGCCATTCCGTCCTTTGTATTGAACTTTTTAAACTGGTCTCCGTTTTCTGTAAAGTACATGCCTCCATCGGTCATTACTCCGTCAACATCCAGTACCAGTAGTTTAATGTTATTTAATTTATGTTGTAAATGTGCCAGAGGAAATAAGGGTTTGAACAACAATGCATACAAATCTACATCGTATTCTTCTGCAATTGCACGTAAATCAAAGATCGATAGCTCCTGCGGATTTTCCACTCCAAGATCAGAGAGAAATTCCACATAATCAATTCCGAATTTCGAACAAAGTCCCTTTATATTTCCTTCTAAAAACATTTTTTAAACAATTTTGTATCCGACAGCACCGGCAACGAGTTCAAGCTCCTTCTTCAACGCTGTAAATTCTTCGTAATTTAATTGCTGAGACGCATCTGATTTTGCCACTTTTGGATTCGGGTGTGCTTCGATCAACAATCCATCCACTCCCATTGCTGTACATGCCTTTGCAAGTGGAGCCACTCCGTAGGCATATCCCATTGCATGTGACGGATCCAGAATTACCGGCAAATTCGTGTATTCCTGCAACCATGCAACGCCACATAGATCAAGAGTGAAACGAGTTTTCGTCTCAAACGTTCTGATGCCGCGCTCACACAATACAACATTGGGATTCCCTCCGGAAAGCACAAACTCAGATGCCTGTACAAACTCTTGTAAAGTTGTTCCAAAACCACGCTTGATCAACACTGGTTTATCTGTTTTTGCACATGCTCTTAAAATCCCCTGGTCGTACATCGCTTTCGCTCCAACCTGGATAATATCCGTATATTCAATAATTTCATCAATATGAGTCGCATCTCTGGCTTCTGTAATAACCGCCAGTCCATATTCCTCCCGCATTTTTGTCAGCAGTTTTAAACCTTCTAATCCCATTCCCTGAAAAGAGTACGGACTAGTTCTGGGTTTATAGCAACCACCTCGCAATACAGATAAATTTAATGATGTTAGTAGTTCAGAAGCAGATCGAATCTGTTCTTCAGATTCTACTGAGCACGGTCCTCCAATTAAAACAGTATGATTGGTCGTCCCTCCGATTGTTACATTTCCTAACTGAACGGTCCTTTTTTCTTTCTGATAAGTTGTTGAAGCCAACTGGATATCTGAATCAAAGGCCCAGAATTGTTCTACTTCCTTTTCTACAGAAGCAGGAACAGTTTTTGTCCCGGCTCCCGTTATCAGTACATCTTTTCCCTGATAGCGGATATGAAACGCCTTCAATTCAGTAGTTAATTCATTTATTCGCTGTGCATTAACACCAGCTTTTAAGTGTAAAATCATGCTCTTTTTTTAATGAGACCCACAAATGTACGAAATCCTTAGAGTATTTACAATTCCTCTTCTTAAGAAGAAAAAACTTTATCAGCAATTGATTATCTGATTCAGATTTGATGCAAAAGCCATTAAAATACAATTTCATTAACGAACAAACCGTTTTTTTCGTGTGAATGAAATGAAATATGTCTGTTAAAGCTCCGCTTTGATCAGGTTGGCAAAATTAACAATCCCCAACGCCTTTCCAGCAGCATCAACAACAGGAAGATACGATACCGTAAACGGACTGTTTTTAACCGTCCGGAGCATTTCAACAACAGTGGCATTTCCGTTGATAGTAATCGGTCCTGCGTTAATCATTTCAACAGGTTCTACCTGATTCAGATCCGTCAAATTTTTCATCAGTGCTTTTCTGACATCTGCATTTGAAATCAGGCCTTTAAATTGATTTTTTTCGTCCAAAACCAACGTAAAGCCAACGCTTCCCTGTTCAATGGATGTAAGAATATTTTTGATCGTCAGTGCTGACAGGTATACAACCGGACATTCTTCCAGGGGCGTCATAAAATCCTCAACGATATATGAAGACTCTATTTTTCGTTTGGTCAAATTCATCAATTGATGTCCTACACTTGGTCCTTTAAATAAATAAGATCCGCTGACGGAAGAAGTCACCCCCATGTTTCGAAGGATGAAGGAAACTTCACCATTTACACCGCCATCAACGTGTATGGATTTGACTGGAAATTGTTTTCTGAATTTCCTGATTTTGTCAAAATTCGTTTTATCAAAAACACCGCCGCTTTGTCCCGGAACCGTTGCCATGATCAGTATAAAATCAAAGTCCCGGTATTCTTCGAATACTTCTACCGAAGTAGGCGTAATTACTGCCAATCCTTTTTTCCCTGTTACAACTTCCGGAATTACCAAGGGCTCTTTCAGATCTTCGTATTGAAACGTGATGTATTCTACCGGGTGCTGTTTCAACAGGTCATAATACCTGGAAGGAGTTGCTGTTATAATATGTAAATCGATTGGAAGATCACACCATTGGCGAATCTGTTCAATATCATTGAATACAGATACATCATCATTGCAATCTACGTGCAACATATCAACCTGATGATTTACCAAATCTTCTATGACCTCTTTTAAGGAGCGGGATTTATCACTGTATATTGATGCGGATATTTTCACTTTTGGTACTTATAGATTTTCACAAATATACATTTTAAAGCTGGTCATTCCGTCTTTCTAAAACAAAAAGAACCTCCCACATTCACGAGAGGTTCTTCTTTGTCTTTTCAGGCAGTTGTAAACTACCTTAGAATATTAACATGCCCCACAAATGATTTACGCTCACCTGTTGCAGCCGTTTTTACTTCAATTTTCCATGTATATGTCCCTTCCTGACACACATGTCCGTCTGCACCATATGTTCCTGCCCATCCAATTGACGCATCATGCGATTCAAAGATTAATTCTCCCCAACGGTTAAAAATCAACAACGTATAATCGTATGGATCATATCCATAGGTAAAGACAGGAGTAAATACGTTATTGTATTGGTCTCCATCCGGTGTAAATGTGTTTGGAATGTAGAACAGTAGTTCTTCTTTCACTGTAACATCTGCGTATGCTGTATCCACACATCCTGCATTAGAAGAAGCAACCAGCATAATCGTATAGGTAGCAGTTGATCCGTTTGGAAATTCGTGAACCGGAGAATCTGCTGTAGAAGGCGTCGATCCATCCCCGAACGTCCAGAAATATGAATCTGCATACAACGATTCATTGACCATTTGTGATTCAGAATTATAAGAAGTCAACTGATCCGGATTCGGATAAAAACTTGCAATCGGTTGTGGCTCTACACACACATAATCAGCTAATGTCAGTGTATTGGAACATCCTTCCGGTGTACTTACAACCAATGTTACATCATAACATCCTGGTTGATCAAATACGGTAGAAACAGTTCCGCATCCCTCAACAACATCTCCGTTTTCAAAGTACCAGGTACAATTTGTCAGATTTCCTGTTGAATTATTCGTAAACGTCGGTGTTACCGGATTACATCCATATAAATTCTGTCCTTCAATATCCACAACCGGAATCGGAACAACTGTGACGGTCACCTGATCTGAATTTTCACAACCGTGGATGTCTGTTCCTTCAACCGTATAAGTAGTTGTACCCGCAGGAGTAAATTGTACTCCGTCCGTAACATTATTATTCCATTCATACGTTGCTGCACCAGATCCTGACAGTGTAACAGGCTGCCCCGCACATACAGAAAAATCATTTCCTGCAGACACTATCGGTAAAGCGTGAATGGTTACCATTGTTGCAATATTCTGACTTTGGCTACATCCGTAAATACTTCCTTCTTCCACATGTGTAATCGTATAAATAAATTCTCCTACAACATTTGTTGGTACTTGTAATGTCACTGCAGATCCTGTAGAAGTTGCATATTGATCTGTACCTCCGTTCACGTTGTACGTAAATGTGTATGGAGTATCTCCGTTTGCTCCTGTTAACTGGACTTCAGGTAACACGTTATCCTGGAAACAAGCTTCAACAGGGTTTGAAATAGTTGCTACAGGAAGCTGTCTGATAATAATCGTCTCGATATGACTGATCACTCTGTTACATCCCGTCGCAGGGTCAGACACATTAATTAATTCATAAACGTATGTTCCCGGAACAGCACTTGATTGCGTCACATTTGCACTGTTCGAACCTGATGTTGTGATCGTCTGCGGTGCTCCACCATTAATGGTATATGTAAACGTATATGTTCCTGAACTATTCGTTCCTGTAAAGGTAATAACCGGAGCTGTGTCATCCTGACAAACGGTGATTGATCCGGCACTGGTTGCATCCGGCATTGGATTCACAGTCACCGCTGCTGTACCTGTTTGCGGTTGACCACAT
>DHNG01000028.1:0-329 GCA_002409405.1 Flavobacteriales bacterium UBA5422
TTTTTACGGATGAATTACAACGCGGCAAGACAAGAGCTTGCAAAAGAACTTGTTGTGATTTGCTTTCAAGTTCTTTATTTTTACGGATGAATTACAACATATCAACTATCAAACAGATGGTGTATTACGTTGTGATTTGCTTTCAAGTTCTTTATTTTTACGGATGAATTACAACTCAACCATGACAGTGCAGGATAACGTAACAGTTGTGATTTGCTTTCAAGTTCTTTATTTTTACGGATGAATTACAACTGATACAAACGAATTAAACTACCTTTTTCCGTTGTGATTTGCTTTCAAGTTCTTTATTTTTACGGATGAATTACAAC
>DHNG01000028.1:560-22067 GCA_002409405.1 Flavobacteriales bacterium UBA5422
TTTTTACGGATGAATTACAACTGTATATATGGTGAATGGAAAAGACACAATGTTGTGATTTGCTTTCAAGTTCTTTATTTTTACGGATGAATTACAACACAATAGAAATTAAATATATCCACCAACTAGTTGTGATTTGCTTTCAAGTTCTTTATTTTTACGGATGAATTACAACAAGAAAAACAACAAGTTTTTGAATGACGTGTTGTGATTTGCTTTCAAGTTCTTTATTTTTACGGATGAATTACAACGTTCTGTATTGAATCGTAGAAATAGCAAGGGATTGAGTCCTGTTTTAGAAATAAAAAAACAGGACTTTTTCTTTTTTAGGGCTAAAAAAGCACTGAATTATTCATTTCTGTTTTTCTGTTCAGAATAGTGACAGTTGTTGAGCCGGCGGATTGGTTTCCTGTTTTTTTATACCATGAAAAATTTCCATTCGACCAAATTGTTTATCAGTAATTGCAAAAATGCCGACTTTTCCTTTTTCAGGAAGTATATTTTTAACACGTTTGGTATGCATTTCCGCATTTTCCATACTTTGACAAAAACGCATGTAAATAGAAAACTGAAACATCATAAAACCACTTTCCAAAAGTTTTTTACGGAATTGAGAGGCGTCTCTCCGCTCTTTTTTTGTTTCCGTCGGCAAATCAAATAAAACCATTACCCACATAGTTCTGTATGCATTAAAACGTGAAGTATTCATCTCATATGATTTTATTCAAACTCCGGATACGGAATTTTCCGTGATTCGCCATCGTAACATTTATAGAGTCCGGCTGTGGTAATGCTTACAGCATGAAACAGTGGGCGTTTGATGTCATTAATGGGCATATCCATTTGCGGAAGCTTCAACAGCTCGATTTTCTGATCCCGTGTTAATTCTTCTGTTTCCGAATGCTGTAGCAGGTTTAAAACAATCCAATCTACAAAAGGCCGGTAAGGTTCCATGATATCATCTGCCAGGCAAAATGCATTGTATTTATTGCGGTGAAAAATACCGAATGACGGATGCATTCCTGATGCAGCCAGTGCCCGTGCAACAACTGAACGAAGGATTGCATATCCGTAGTTTAATTGTGCATTGGGTGATGTTCGCTCCCTTGATCGCATAAAGTGACTTCCGTATAACTGTCCCCAGTAATAAGACGCGGCTTGCCCTTCACAATTAGTGGTGTCACCGCTCAGTACTTTTTCTCTGAGATTGAGCAGTCGTTCATCGTTCAGCCCCGCTTTTCGGAGGAGGTTGGCCTGATTCTGTATTTTTTGACGAACGGTCTGCTGCCACAATTGCTTTTTTAACGGGAGACTTGATTCTACCTGCGTCCTCATGCGGGCTGTTTGCTCTGTATTGGCATCGAACGGTAAAAACATTCCGCTAGGCATGTATTGACTATTGCAGCTAATCAGTGCAACTTTTTCCGCTAACAGTTCTCCCATTAAAACTGATGTAATGGTAATTTGCGGATGTTCTAAAATTACTACTCCAATATCTTCAATAGGAACAGTGTGCGTCAATCGCTCTTCATTTTTTAATTCGACAATCAATTGACGATTTTTCACACTCAAGTGAGCGGGATTGCTAAAGTGTAGGGTTCTCTTTACCATAGTAAAACGGTTTTTCAGGTGATGTATCCGTTTTTACTGAGTTTAATTGAAAAGGTTACAAATCTTATTGATTTTTAATGAGTTGTATAATTAAGTTTGTCATCAATGCTTTTTCTGCCGGATTACTTTGAGCTACCAATAAAGCCAGTGCCACTAACGCATTGTCATTGATTTTCAATTCTCCGCTTTGTTTAAAACGATGTTTATTTTTCTCTAAAAACCATATAAACAAAAATGCTCCAATTCGTTTGTTCCCATCAGAAAAAGGATGGTTTTTGATAATGAAATACAATAAATGTGCAGCCTGTTCTTCAATGCTTGGATACAGGTAAATTCCGTCAAATGTCTGTACAATGCTTTTTAGTGTACCTTCAAAACTTTGGTCTTTCTCGTTACCGAACAATTCTGTTGCTTCTTTTTTTGTAATGAGTTGTTTTTTGAGTTCCAAAATAGCATTTCGTGCCTCTGAATAATCGATTTCGTAAGTTATTTCTTCGTTCAATTTTTCCAACTGAATGGAATTGCTGTCAAATTGATTGAGTAATACAAAACTTTGGGTGTATTGAGTAATGATTTCGAGTAACCCTTTCGTTTCAGATAAATTGGTGTCATCTGAAATGGATGTTTGAATAAGTTGAACGGTTTGTCGGAGTTCATCCAAGCGTTTTTGGTTGATGGTATAACCCTGTACCAGGTATTCTTTTAGACGTTGCGTTGCCCATTGACGGAACAAAACACCTCTTTGCGTGTTTACCCGATAACCGGTTGAAATGATTACATCTAAATTGTAATGTTCTATTTCTCTGGAAACATTCCTGGTCCCTTCTTTCCGAACTGTTCGGAATTTCCGAACAGTTGAAAGGTTATCTAATTCACCCGATTGAAATATGCTTTTTAAATGTTCGCTAATATTTGCTTTACTCGAAGCAAATAACTCTACCATTTGAGCCTGGGAAAGCCAAACAGTATCACCGTCAAAACGGACTTCTAACTGAGTTTGATTGTCTTGGGTTTGATAGATGATGATTTCGTTCATTTTTAAGTTTTTAAAATGGTGCCTAATCTGTTAACTTTAAGTTTGATGCAGACTGCTTTTACCTGAGTTCCATAAATAGTGTTTTGGTTTTTATTATTCGAGCCTATTTCATTATTTATAATTGGGCTTGCATAATGAACGGGTACACATTCGAGTTTGTCTTGTGTAGTACTCACCATTTTATAAATTCTTTCTGTTTGTTCCCTGGTCAAATGATTGAAATCAATCATCGAAGTAATTTCATCTTCATTTGGGACATACACCAAATCATTTGGAGAGAGAGAAAACAGTAATTTATTCCCTTTATCATTTGTTTCAGGAACAGATGACAATCCTTGTTTTTGTCTTTCGATTACTTCATTTAACGGAATGGTTGCGTAATTTCTTTTTCCATTCTCATCCTGATAAATGGCAAAAAATAAATTCGTTCCTTTTGCTGCTTCCACATATTTATCTTTTTTACTTCCTGTTTGCCCTAGAGAAAATTTACTTCCTATTTCAAAAATTCTAACTTTATAAATAGGTTGATGTGGTTTGTTATCATTGTATTTTGCGATATTTTTGTTCATATCTTCAATACCCTCCGGAGAAAACGCTAACTCGTAATTACCATCTTTACTTAGTAGGTAATTTTGAAGAATTTTCTGAATCCCTGTATCTGTTATCGATTCGATGGTTTTCTGAGTAAATGAGGAATCAATATGTTTTCTGGTTGCCGTTAAAATTTTGTCTTTTGGAACCTTAATTCTTGGTAATTCTACTTTACCGGAAATCGTATCTTTATGCATGGACTTTCGAATGGCCCAATTCACTCCTGTTTGTTCGACTAATTCTTTTTTCTTTTCTCCGTTTTTCTCAATCCATTTTTCATATTTATTAGTAGCCTTATTGATAACACGAAGATTTTGTTTGAAACTTACAATGATTGTTTCTAATGATTTTTTTGTGTCTTCTGTAAACGTATCCCAAGGTTTAAAAAATGACTTAAAAGCCTCTTTTTCCCGATTTTCTATTGGATGAAAATAACGTTCTTTGCTACGTAATTTATTTTGCAAATCATATCGTTTCAAAGCTGATTTAGCAGACTGATTATTCAATAAGTTGATATGATCTCTGGTGGCACAAGCAATAATCAACGCATCTAAAGCATGATGCCTGTGGTCAATTCTTTTCTTTTGAAATCCTTTACTATGTTCAAAAGGAACCGTGGGCAAAAACTTTTGATATTTCTCATTGTAAGTGGTATATAAATCAGTATTTGTTAACGCATTCATTCTCTCAAAACGCGGTAAAATCAAATCATTCCATACATCATTTAGCCCCCAGTCCTGTTTTAATTCAGATGTGATTTTTCCATTTAATGGAATCACATTTTTAGAATTCACACCGTCATCATCTTGTTTGCTTCTTACAATGTTTGACAAGACGTTAGAGATAAATTTACTGATGTATCTCGTGTCATTCAATTGCCGTTCAATCATTTTTTCAGGAATATCTTCCAGCAAAAGTTTGTTTCGTTTACTTTTGTTCTTCGAATAATTTTCTTTGATAAAATCTCTGTATTGATCTTCATTGAAAATCGGTATTTCTTTTCCAACCCCGGTAGAAACTTTTTGACCGTAATGGTTTTTGATGAATTCAAGCCCTAGCTGATTATCTTTTAGTTTGTTTACGGCAGATTCGCAAATCACTTTATTACTGAAACTATCATCAAAGAACCTGCTTTGAGGGATAATGTGTTCTATTTCATATTCGTGTGTAAAAAGTTTATTTAAAGGAATGATTTGCCCTGTATAAGGAGAGCGGTATTTTTGTTCTAACCATAGCTTGTACCGTTGTAATTCGGACTTGGTTGGTTCTGCTTTTTTACTGATTTTCAAATATTCATCGTCAACTTCTATGTTTGAATTTAAAACTCCATCTTCATAGATTTTCAAAATTTCCTGTTGCATTGGAGAGTGTGGACGAACATTTTCAACTGTAGCATCATTCATCAGTTCAATTAACAGAGCTTTGATGCGAATATTTGTGTTCTCGTTTTCAGTGACGATATTGGTCAATCGTTTACGTTCATCAGCTGTATTTTTCATTTCCCGACCTAGTTCAATATGAATTTCATCAAAGAAATTTTCTCTACCATTTCCGTAATGTTGCCAAATATCTTTAACAACGCGAAGTGTTTCGGTTACAACCTGTTCAACAATCGGGTTGCGCAAAGAATGTTGCTTGAAATCAGCAAGAAATTTTTCTAAATCCGTTATAGAATTCCATTTGCCGGCAATATCGGCTTCTGAATGTCTGTCATACACAATATATTGGGCTAGCCAGAGAGGCAATCCCTGGAAATCAGCTTCTGTTTCTAGTTTGTGTTTTTCAGCCTTTTCTCTAACAAGTAATTTGATTCCTTCATCATCAACAGCATTGATGATGTTGTCAATTCTGTTTTTCGTTTTATTGTCAATAGAATTAAAACTCCAGTATTTTCCTATCCGCAATAAGGGGAGCAATTTTTTAATTGCTTTTTCAGAATAGGTTCCGTAATCACTTTTAAAAGGAGGAAACTTTCTGAAATGATCAACAAAAGATTCTATATCTAAATGATGTTTTTGTGCAAATGTTTTTAAAGCACTTTCATATTCTTTTTTATCTGTCACAGAGTAGATAATGTGCCACAATTTTTGTTCCGTTTCTCTATCCAAAAAATTAATAGGAGTAGTTTCTATTTTACTTAATCTCCTATTGATTTCATAACCTGTTTCATTCATCGGGTATTTTTTAGATTCCTTTTTATCTGAATCATAAACATAATTCCAACGATATTTACCCACCTCATTTGTTAGTACTTTACCTTTTAACTCTTTGAAGAAATATTTTAGGATGTCAGTATGATCAACCTCTTTTTGCAACATCAAAAAATCAAACAGTTTTTCTTTATCCGTTTGATCTTTAATGAATTCGTTTGTTACCTCTGTATCATCTTCATTTTTATATAGTTTCAGATTATATAACCACTGCCAAACTCTAAACTCTTGATAATAGGGATTCGATTTAGGAATAGCTTTTAAATGCTCTTTTTTCTCAATCTCATCAACTTTGTAATTTCGATATTCCAGGGTGCAATTCCCAATGGATGATTTTTGACTTCTCAAAGGCCTTTGGTAGAAAATGATATCATTTAAAAACAAATGCAGAAAATCTTTTTTACTCAATGTTAATTGATGTGCATCGTTATTGCGGTAAAGCTCCCTAACACAGTCAGTATATGCATCTTCGGTAAATAATTCAGGTTGTAACTCAATTTGCTTTTTTAAAATTGTTCTTAACTCCTCTTTGTAGAACTTTCGTTCAATGGTACGGACTAGCTTTCCTTTGATTTTTTGTTTTGGATTTTGGAGTAATGCATCATAAACGTATGCCCCAACTGTTTTGTGCGATTGCTCGATTTCCTGTTCAGTCTTCTTTTTCACCAATCCCCAATCGTTTTCACCTGGAGCTCTGAAACTACGTTTTTCATTCCCTTCTTTATCTGTTTTTATTGTACCGTCATCATTTAAATCGGTAGTTACAATAAAATCCCTCGTTTTACCTTTCCAATCATTCAATGATGTTTTGCTTGAACGTCGGTATGTCCAACCATTTTCTAACTGTAAAGAATACCAGTTTTCTCCTTTTTTATTGGTTTCTTCATCCGGGATTACATCAACAACGTTTAATGAATAAAACTCAACTAGTTTGTTTGGATTTTCTTCCTCTTCTTCGCCTCTCAATTGATAATACCCTCTTTTTTGATTAAAGTTTAGGATAATCCAAGCGAGTTCTTGTCTGTCTATTTGTTGAGACAATGCTTTTTTGCGCAAATAATAAATCGTCCAATCGTAAGGGACTAATTTTTCTTTTCCGCTTTCTCCTGTCAATAATTCTGGTTGGTGTTTTTTGAAGTCTTCCAGCATTTCTTCAAAAGACCGTTTAAAAATGAATTGATTATTATGATAAGCTAATTTAGGTTCTGATTCTGCTTTGAACTTTCCAAACTTTTTTTCAAAATCAATTTGATTCGCATAATGTTCAGGTAAAAAGTTTAAAACATTCAACACTCTATGCAATCTTTCTCTTCGGAGTAAATGCCTTTCCCGTAATCTACGTGTACTTCTATAACTCGTTCTTTCAGCGGTCTGGGATACTGAATTACCTTTTCCAAACTCGCTCAATATATCTTGACTCATCGGGATAATCCGACTTCCCATTCCGAGTATGTTTCCTTGTTTTTTGTCAAAATCCTGTTGAATTAAAGCCCAACCAATCGAGTTAGTTCCTAAATCCAGTCCCAATATTTTTTTCATAATCATTCCGCGTGATGAAAGTGCCGTTTTTAGTGAAATTTTAAAGTATGAAGATAACGATTTCAACCATACTTTTTTTCCACTCAACTATTTTTACGTAGAAATACCTGGATTTTTTTGATGAAAAATATTATATTTGCTGAACTTGAAAGCAAATCACAATAAGGATTATTCCGTTGTGAAAACATTTGGGTTACCTCTTGTCCATAATCAGGAGGTTTTTTTATGCTTAAAGAGTTCACTTCGTAAAAGAAAGAAGTAACGAGCAACTAAAAAGATAATTCTTCAACTATTGTACGAAGGTTGTTCGTGATGATAGTATTAAGTGAGTCATCCCCGATGCCCTTCTTCCAATAAATCCAATACGGTTTTTACCGGACTGAATGTTTTTTGAGAAATTTCAACAAACAACGTGTTCCAGTTCGCCATACCGCCATTCCACAAACCAGGTAGTTCCATGTATTTAATTTCCTGTCCTTTTTGAGTTTTGTTGACAATGAAATACTTCGAATTGTCGCGGAAAGCAGTTAAATCCACTTTTTCGTTTTGCAGATCCCGTGGACACAGTGCAATCATTACCGGGTTGAAGTGCGTACTTTTCACCATCAGGCGGAATTGTTCTCCATGATGCGAAATTTGAGCTTTCTCAACAATTTGTTTGGAAATAACACCATTGTCATCTACCCAGAACGGACCGCCGCCGGGTTGCCCCTCATTGCGAACCATTCCGCACACACGTACCGGACGATTGATTAACTGAATTAGTTCTTCATTGGTCCGTACGGCATTGATTTCTGCAGGTGAAAGGAATTGATATTTGTCGTTCAGTTCGACCAGTTTTGCTTTATCCGGATTGCGTGACAGCGCACTTAGTGCAACTCTGAATTGCTGGAGTAAACCACCCAGTACAGACCATGTTTCCAGTGAATAATTCGAGGAGTTGAAATGTTGTACATTGTCAATGTTTTTGATAAAGATTAATTCTTCGTCCAGCCCATTGAGGTTTTCGAGCAATGCCCCGTGTCCCGCAGGACGGCGAATTTCTTTCCCTTCGTCCAATGCTACCAGTCCTTTTTGATCAAATGCATAGGCATCCGTTTCTTTTGATTGGGTAGAGTAGGAGACAGCATATTGTTTACCGGTTAATCCCTCCAGGTTAACAATGCTTGCCTTTATTTTTTCTTCAAATTCAGGTTGAATCGTAAAATGAAACTTCGCTCTTCCATTAGAGAGGCGCGTTCCTTGTAATACGTGTTCCTGGAAAGGGTTCAGTACAAACGGCTCATTGTAGTGAAACGGAATTAACCCTTTCGGTAAATTTCCAAAATCCAGACCGGACCGACCGAGTAGGAAATTGGCTAATTCTTCCGCATCAAGTGCATTTTCACGGATTTTTAATTTCAAATCATTGGGAAGCAGCTGGTAAAAAGCAAACTCCTGAATGTGATTCATAAAACGTTCAACAGATCCGATATCCGATGTGTTCGGCTGATTTAAAAAATCGAACAAAAAAGCAAACATACGTGATCCGGATCCGGATGCAGGAATGAAATACGTCGGTGAAGCATTACTCGTTTGAAACGATCGGATGGTCGTGTTCCACTCTTCTGCATTCAGTTGAAGAATTCCTTCTCCGATTCTGCAGGGAGCAAATAACATCACTTTTGATTGGTCGTTCAACACCTGTTCACGCTGTCCGTTTATTTTTTCTTCGCTGTTCATACCTGATTCTTAATCACAATTGATTTACTTTGTACCGTGAATTTTGTGTTCGAATATATAAAATATCGCTGGAAAGCCAAAGGAAGGCATGGAACTCATTCTCCTTTTATTTATAAACTGGTGGATGAATGTCTCCGGACCCCTGTCGAAAAAGAAGATGCAATTCGTATAAAAACCTTGGTACATCAGCTGTCAAAAGATCGGAGAGTCATTCAGGTCTCAGATTTCGGAGCAGGTTCCAAAACCTTAAAAAAAGAACGAAAAATAGACGATATTCTTCGGATCAGTTCCAGTAAAGGCAGGTATGCGCGCTTATTTTACAAGTTGGCACGATTTTACAAACCGGAACATATTTTGGAATTCGGAACATCTCTGGGAATCGGAACCATCCACTTTGCAAAAGGAAACCCCAATGCATCCATCACAACGGTGGAAGCATGTCCGGAGACAGCAAAAATTGCACAGAAAAACTTCCAGCAAACAGAAACAGACACGATTACATTAGTAAACAAAACATTTGATACGTTCCTGAATGAAAATGAACTGAAATCCTATGATTTGATTTTCATTGACGGACACCACGATGGTATCGCTTTATTGCGATATGTCGATTTGCTGGAACCTTGCATGCACGATGACACCTTCCTGATTCTGGATGACATTCGCTGGAGTGATTCCATGTTTGGAGCCTGGGAACAACTTTGTAAGGATGAGCGGTTCCATGTTTCTGTCGACCTGTTTCGAATGGGGATGCTGTTGAAACGATCGGGCCAGCGGAAAGAACATTTTGTTGTAAAAGTTTAACGACAACGAAACAGAAAATGAAAAAAATCGGAGTTATTGGAGCCGGATGGCTGGGGAAAGACCTGGTGAAAACATTATCAGTAAATTCCGATATATCGGTTGTTTCAACGAACAGAAGTAAGCAATCAGTTGAATCCCACAATCAGTTTCGATTCGAATTTGGTGACGAACTCCCCGAGGCATTTGTTGAGAAATTAGATGTGCTCTTTATCACCGCAACATTACCAAAAGAAAACAGGTTACAACTTACTGGTTTTGTTAATGAATTACAAGAAAAAGTGTCACAACAATGCCAGGTAGTATTTACTTCAACAATTGGCGTCTACGCATCGGATCAGGGAGTGGTGGATGAAGCCAGTACCGAATTGAAGACAGATTCAGTCTATTATTTGATGGAACAGCTTTTGCTCACAGAATTTTCGGGAAGAGCAACGATTTTACGATTGGGAGGATTGATCGGAGCAGATCGGCACCCGGTTTTCAGTTTAGCAGGCAGAAAAGGAATTGCCGATGGACAAAAGCCGGTAAATCTGGTGCACAAACAGGATATTTTGGACTTTATGAAACTCATTTTGGAAGATCGGGTGGAACCAGGAATCTATAACCTGGTATATCCGGATCATCCGTCCAGAAAAAGTTATTACACCCGAAAAGCCGTAGAAAACGAGTTGCCGTTACCGGAATTTGAAATCGGAACAGATGCAGGTAAAATCGTAGATTCTGAGCGCAGCAGACAGGTGCATGGATTTAACTATCAATGCAGCATTTAGGATAAAAATTCCCTATCTTTGTACCGAAATATGAACACGGACAAGATCAACATTCGCAATTTATCGCTGGAAGAACTGAAAACGCAAATGATTGCTTTCGGTCAGCAAGCCTTTCGCGCCAAGCAGGTGTACGAATGGTTGTGGAATAAAAATGCGCATTCGTTTGAAGAAATGTCCAGCCTGAGCAAGGAATTGAGAGCGCAATTGGAAACACATTTCTACATTGATGGAATTGCTGTGGCCGACCAGCAGATTTCGTCTGATAAGACGATCAAATGCGCGTTTGAAATTGAACAGGGAAAGGTTGTGGAAGGTGTTTTAATCCCGACTTCTTCCCGCATGACGGCGTGTATTTCCTCACAGGTGGGTTGTAGTTTGTCGTGTACGTTTTGTGCAACAGGGCGTTTGAAATTGTTGCGAAATTTGTCTGCCGGAGAAATTGTAGACCAGGTAGTGTACCTGAAAAATCAGGCAGAACAACGGTACAACATTCCATTGTCGAACATCGTATACATGGGAATGGGAGAGCCATTGCTGAACTACAAAAACATGTTGCGTTCTACGGAAATCATCACTTCTAAAGAAGGGTTAGGAATGTCTCCGCGACGCATTACCGTTTCTACGGCGGGAATTGCCAAAATGATCAAAAAATTAGGTGACGACGAGGTGAAATTTAACCTCGCCTTGTCTTTGCATGCTGCGAATGATGAGAAACGCAGTAAAATAATGGAAATCAATGATACCAATAACCTGGATTCATTAGCCGAAGCATTGGCCTATTTCTATGAAAAAACAGGAACGCGCGTTACATTTGAATACATCATTTTCAAAGACTTTAACGATTCCATTGAAGATGCCCGTGAATTACTGGCATTTTCGCGTTGCGTTCCCTGCAAAATAAATATCATCGAATACAACCCGATTGACGATGCTGCATTCCAGCGCGCCGATCCGAAAAAAACGGATGAATTTGCCGCATACCTCGAAGGCAAAGGGTTGGTTGTCAATGTGCGCAGAAGTCGCGGAAAAGATATTGATGCAGCGTGCGGTCAGTTGGCCAATAAGAACAAAGCAGTGACGGAAAAAGTACTGAAATAACCGTTCGGAAAAATCTTAAAATAACTAAAAAAACTTGTTTGCAATGTCTTAAGTTGTTAAATTGGGAAGTATTAACCAATTAAAACAACTAAACATGGGAGTAATCTGGACATTGATTGTTGGTGCCATAGCAGGATGGCTGGGCGGAACATTGTACAAAGGAAGCGGACTAGGCTTAATCGGAAACATTATAGTAGGAATTGTCGGAGCAGGAGTGGGCTACTGGTTGCTCGGCTTGTTGAATGTCAGTTTCGGAGGAGGAACCATCGGTTTCATCTTGACCGGAGCGTTGGGAGCAGTTGTTATTTTATTCGTGCTGAATTTATTGATCCCTAGGAGGGATTCATGATGGCTGCCTCAACCGTCTGCCGGTTCTAGTTCACCTCAATAGCTTTGTTTCCGTATACTGTTTGGCTGGTAAATCAATACACGTCAAACAGTTCGGAAACACCCGCTTTTTTCGTTGAAGCTGCCACCGTTCGCCGGGGCAGAAAGATGACTTCTCCGGAAATAGCTGTGATTAAATTGTTGAAAAGTTCATTTTAAAACAAGTGGTTATGTTGTTGATTTTTAACGAAATATTGTTTATTAATGATGCGTTCAAAAATGTTATCAACATTATTTTTTTGAAAAAATGTAACCATCTGAAAATTCTTCCCGTAAATGGTGCTTGTGAATTGAAATTAAAATTGAAGGTTATGATTAACAATGCAATAAAAAGAGCTGAATACAAATTGGAGCAACACCGTTCACTGGGAACAAAAAGTCCTTTATCTGTTATTGAAGTTGCCCAATTGATGGATATCATCAAGCGAGGAGAGACCATGAAGAATTCACCTTCTGAATCCTTGTTCTTCTCGTTTAGTGTCAATTAAATATGCACTTTCTCATTGACAGGTTACTGTTTTTACAGGACAAACACATTTATTTTTGATTAAATTTTAAATGCATTTAACTTGTTCTCACAAAGGTGCAAAAACGCAATCAGAATAAGGCATTCCTTAGCGGCTTGGCGAGCTATTTTTAGACAAATCAGTAAAGAAATTAGCATGATGGGGAATAAGAGTGAACGTTTTAGATGCTTTTACTAGGGTGTTTGTAGCTAAAAACGGTTGAAATACTATGTTTTTTAGTAGCTTTGGCGAAAATTGCAAATATGCTGATGTCAATGACAGGTTTCGGGCGTGCTTCCGGAACATTTGAAAGTAAAAAAATTTCCGTTGAAGTCCGATCGCTTAACAGCAAAGGACTGGATTTGAACGCACGACTACACAACTATTACAAAGAACTCGAGCCACTTGCCAGAAAGCAGGTGACGGAACAACTGGAGCGGGGAAAAATCGATTTGACGATCAACCTGGACAGCACAGGAGATTCCAAAACGTATTCCATCAACGCAGATTTAGCAAAAGCATATTTCAAAGATCTGAAGTCCATCAACGATGAGATCGGTAATACCACAGAAGATTACTTGTCCGTACTGTTGCGCATGCCGGAGATTTTTGTCAACGAACGGGAAGAACTGTCCGAAGGCGAAAAACAAACGGTATTGAAACTGGTTGGGGAAGCATGCGGTAAATTAAATGAGTTCCGCAGACAGGAAGGAATGGCTTTGGAAAAAGAATTTACAGAGCGTATTGAAGGCATCCGTACATTGTTGACAGAAGTTCCCAAATACGAGCAGGAACGCATTGAAACTGTGCGTGAACGTATTCGCAAAGGATTGGAAGACATTTCCGCAGGCGGGTACGATGACAATCGTCTGGAGCAAGAATTGATTTACTACATTGAGAAACTGGATGTTTCTGAAGAAAAAATGCGCCTTGCCAATCACCTGGATTATTTCCTGGAAACGATGAAAACACCGGGGGCAGGTAAAAAACTCGGGTTTATTTCACAGGAAATCGGACGGGAAATCAATACATTGGGAAGCAAAAGTAATCACGCAGAAATGCAGAAACTGGTTGTTGACATGAAAGACAACCTCGAAAAAATAAAAGAACAGGTGTTAAATACCTTGTAAAATGACCGAATTAAAGCATACAGGCAAATGTGTGATCTTTTCTGCCCCTTCCGGAGCCGGAAAAACAACAATCGTACACTATTTGCTGACGCATCTGAAAGAACTGGAATTCTCCATTTCCGCTTGCAGCCGATCCCCGCGACACAATGAAGTAGACGGAAAAGATTACTACTTCATCGGTGTAGAAGGATTCAGAGCGAAAATAGCAGCAGGTGCCTTTGTCGAGTGGGAAGAAGTATACACCGACAATTACTATGGAACCCTGGTTTCCGAGTTGGAACGCATCTGGAAAAACGGACACGTTGTGATTTTTGATGTGGATGTTGTCGGCGGACTCAACCTGAAAAAGAAATTGGGAAAACATGCGTTGGCAGTGTTCGTGCAACCTCCGTCTGTTGCCGATCTGGAAAAACGCCTGCGTCACCGTTCTACCGAAACAGAAGAGAAAATTCAAACACGTCTGGCAAAAGCGAAACTGGAGTTGAGCCACGCAGACCAATTTGATGTTATTCTGCTCAATGATCACCTGGAAACGGCGTGCGAAGAAGCAAAACAACTGGTTAAGGAATTCATTCACGCATGAAAGTAGGATTGTATTTTGGCTCGTTCAACCCGATTCACGTCGGACACCTGATCATTGCCAATTACATGGTAGATCACACCGATCTGGATCAGGTCTGGTTTGTCGTTTCTCCTCACAATCCCCACAAAGATAAAAAGACCCTGCTGGCAGATCATCACCGGTTGGCATTGGTCAAAGAAGCAGTTGACGACAATCCGAAACTACGTGCCAGTGACATTGAATTTTCATTGGAACAACCAAGTTATACAGCAAAAACACTGGCAGTGTTGAGCGAGCAATACCCTGACATGGAATTTTCCCTGTTGATGGGAGAGGACAATCTGCGTACGCTGCACAAATGGTACAACTACGACTACTTACTTAAGAATTACCGCATTTTTGTCTACCCGCGCGTTTTTACCTTGCAGGAAATGGAAAACCGGGAACAGGAAACAAATGAATTGCACCTGTATCCGTCGGTTGTTTTTCTCAAAGATGCACCTGTGATGCACATTTCTTCCAGCTACATCCGGAAATCCATTGCGGCAGGAAAAGACGTTCGCTACCTGCTTACACCACCTGTTTTCAACTACGTGGATGAAATGGGATTTTATAGAAAATAACTGTAAATATTCAATGACCTCCTGTTAATATTCGTTCAGATTGTTCATATGTTTATCTGTGGCCAATAACTCCGATCGAAGTCATTGATGTCTTCAGATAATGTGTATCTTGCAGACACTTAACGAGACCATCCAAGGAAAAAAGACGACTTTTTAGATGTTTGTTCACTCAAATACTACTCCAATATGCAGACTTTAGATGGGATTATTACAGAAAATTTGTTGTTTAACGCGACCAACAGACCTTCTCAAATGGAGAAGCACAAAATCGTCGACTTCCTTTCCGAATACCTGGAAGGTATGGAACCCAATAAAGAGTTTATCCGAAAAGCCATTGAATATGCCACAAAAGAGCGCTTGTCGTTTGGTGGATTCACTATTGTCAATAAATCACACGGAGAAATTGTAGGAGCTGCGATTGTTAACCAGACAGGAATGGAAGGGTACATGGCAGAAAATGTGTTGGTGTATATTGCCGTCTCTGATAAATTCAGAAACAAGGGAGTTGCACGCAACATGATCGACCAGGTGTTGCGCCATGCAAAAGGAGATGTTGCACTGCATTTAAAAGGAGATTCTTCCCTTGCTCCGATCTGTGAAAAATTCGGGTTCAAACGTTCAATTGTTGAAATGCGACTGGAGCGGTAACCCATTTCTTTTTCGCTCATTTACCCGGGAAAACAAATTTATTTTCAATTATTTGCTTTTTTTTCATTGTTATTTCACTCAGATCGGTATCTTCGTAGAAAATAATAAATACAAAATGAATAAAGGTACCGTAAAATTCTTCAACGAAACTAAAGGTTTTGGTTTCATCGTTGATGCAGAAACAGGAAAAGAATACTTCGTACACGTAACGGGGTTGAGTGACAAAATCACTGAAAAAGACGAAGTTTCTTTTGATATTGAAGAAGGAAGAAAAGGTTTGAATGCAGTTAACGTCAAGAAGATCTAATTAATTTCATATAATTTTTCGGAAAAGCTATCTCAGATGAGGTAGCTTTTTTTGTTGGGGGTTTTTCTTCCAAAAACCAGAAGTTCTAATTTAGATGATCTGTAATTACTGAAGATAATTTTGAGTAGTTAAAACACATAACTACAAAGCTTGCTTCACCAAGCTCATGATGTACTCAATATTTGATGTATCTGATACAATAATTTCATAATCTCCATTACCCCAGTGACCAATAGATGAGACATCTCTTGCTAACTTTTTAGGGTCGTCCAGTTTTCCTTTTTTTAAATTAATCCAAAATTTTAGATTGCTTTTTAAAATACAGACATCTGCAAATATTTTATCTTTTGAAGTAAAACCGATTCTTTGTTTTTTCGGTTTTATATCAGTATCATTTCCTAAACTGAGGATTGCGTCTTTAAAAACCTCATAAAGTTCTTTTATATCATCTGATTTTCCTTCCAGATGTTCTTCTTCTGTATATACTTTTAATTCCTTTGCTACTTTGCTGATTTCCGAATTGTCATTTTGTTGTACTTGTCTAATACTTGGAGCAGACTTCGATTTTTTGATCGGATTGATAACAATAATATCATTTTCAAACTGCTTGATTTCCCATAATTCAATCGCTAAATCCTTGAAATTGGAAGATTGTTTTTGAAAATCAGTAAAGGATGGTGATACAAAAATGATCTTGCTTTGCGACCAATCTATATCGTTACGTTTAAGGCTGCCTTTTTGTGTTTCGTTATACTCAACTATAAAATCGGCTTTGTATTCCAACATCAGATTCAAATAGGAAACTCCTTGGTCAACAACACTGTAGTTTTGATTCCGCTTATATTCGATAATTACGAAAGATCTGCTTTCTTCATCAAACGCCAACGTATCAATGCGATTGCTCTTAATAGCAAATTCGGATTTAATCAACTTAAGATTCGTGATTAACTCCAAGTTTTGTTCAAAGAGTTTCTGAATGTTCTTTTCCAGTTGAAAGGACATTTCTTTGAGTGTGGAAAGAGCTTCCTTGTTATTTTTGAAAAGGTGCATTTACTTTTTGTTTAAATGGTTTGTATAATGTTCTTGCTGCTTTTATGGCTTCCATTAATCGCAACTCCGTAAAAATTTGTCCTTTCTTTTCTTCTTCCAAAAAGGTATCATAGGCCATTTGAATAGCTTGATAGTATAATGCTTCCCGATCTATTGTTGAAGGTGTTTTTTTTGTGTTCATTGACTGAAATATATTTCATCTACTTTATAAATATACCGTTATCGGCAAAAATACGATAAAAACGAGTTTGAAGTAGCTTGAATTTGCCGATAGTTATCCTTTTTCATTTGGGCTATCATCAACCGGTTTTAATTCCCCTAAGAATATCGGACGAAGTGTTTTTACTGCTTCCACTAATTGTGCTTCATCGGTGGTTTGGATGAGACAATATCCTGCTTCGGTTATTTTGTTGAGGTCATATGGAGAGAAGTTGTCTTTTGAGAGAAATACAACTAGTGCATTTGGTTGACTTTCTTTCATTTTAGTTAGTTTTTGGGAGTAATAACTTGTGTTCGTTGGAATGAAATAGATTTCCTGATAAAGATTTTTATAAATTGCTTCTTCATCTTTAAAAGTTACAACGACTACCTTTCTCTCTTTCTTGATAGAATAGTTATCAAATAATAATGGGGTTTTTAAAAGAGTGTGGTACACAAAATTCTCGTATATATTAAACTCTAACATTGGCTTAAGATAATAAGTATATTTTGAAGCTATTGTGTCATAGAAATCAATCATTTCAGAAATAATGTTACCGACAATATATAACAACCCCAATCCTATTATTGTCCAAAAATTCAGATGAATATCTTTGTCTAAAAAGATGTTTGCGAGCGAAACAATCAGTACAATATTGTAGTATCTATTGATTCTGGATTTCATGAATTCCTTTTTATTATACGATAATATTTTCAGTACATTTTCAGAACCAACAGAACTATTGGTAAGTCTGTCCAAACATTTTGAAAAGCTTAAAATGTTGCTTAATTCAGTATAATTAACCGGATAATGATTGGTTTGTTGTCTCCATACAAATCTTGGTTTCTGCGCCCACTTTAATTTGAAAAAAATCAATCTGATTATATAAATAGAAGATTTTCTAATGAATCGAATCATTGGATTCAAAAAATAAAATAAGATAGCAACTAATAGGTCAATCAAAAATCCCCATGCTACAACCCAAACGATTGTAAACAGAATAATGGAGGTAGTTATATCTAATAAAGAGGATGTGCCATTCTTTAAAGTGGAAACAATGTCAAAATCAATTAGTGAAAAGCCCCATAGTGTGATGAGTGTCTGTAATGTCCAAAGAAAGACTTTTTCGGCTTTTTCAGGTCGGTCTAAAAGCAGGTTTATGATTTGCTTAACAATTTCTGTTTCCATAATAAATAGTTTTAAAATGATAATTAATCAAAGTAAACAACAATCTTTCCAAAAAGAAATGAATTTGTTTTATCAGCTACTTATTCTTCTCTATAGAAGTTCTATGAACAAAGGGTTAACGGATTTCAGGAGTGTAAAAACAACTCATTTTACCAAGCTAGATAGTGTATTTTTCTTATATTCAACCCCACAATACGAATTCAATGAAACACATTAAAATAAGTATTGAACAAAAAAATGGTTGTCTGACAAGCTAGGCAAAGATTCAATATTGTCAATGATTCCTTTAACAACAGAAGTCAGTCATGTTTCAAAGTGTTAGTTGACATAGCTCAGATGTTAGATGTAAAACCAAAAGATCGATTTAAAAAATAAAGAATGACAAGTGTAGATCAAAGAGCTGAATTACAAGCTAAAATATGGAGAATAGCCAACGAAGTACGTGGCTCTGTGGACGGATGGGATTTTAAACACTTTGTGCTGGGCGCTCTGTTCTATCGATTTATTAGTGAAAATTTTACGAATTATATTGAAGGCGGTGATGATAGCATTGACTATACAAGCTTATCTGATCATGTCATAACACCTGAAATAAAAGAGGATGCCATTAAAACAAAAGGGTATTTTATCTATCCGAGTCAATTGTTTGTAAATGTTGCCAAAACAGCTAATACAAATGGGAATCTGAATACCGACTTAAAAGCTATTTTTGATGCCATCGAAAGTTCTGCATACGGGTATTCGTCGGAAGAAGATATTAAAGGGTTGTTCGCCGATTTTGATACCACCAGTACACGACTTGGAAATACGGTTGAAAACAAAAATACACGTTTAGCTGCTGTTTTGAAAGGTGTGGAAGCCCTCAATTTTGGGAATTTTGAGGACAACCAGATTGACCTCTTTGGCGATGCCTATGAATTTTTGATCTCCAATTATGCTGCCAATGCAGGAAAATCGGGAGGAGAATTTTTTACGCCTCAACACGTTTCTAAATTGATTGCTCAGTTGGCGATGCACAAGCAAACCATCGTTAATAAGATTTATGACCCTGCAGCTGGTTCCGGATCCTTATTGTTGCAAGCAAAAAAACACTTTGACAACCATCTCATTGAAGAAGGATTTTTTGGTCAGGAAGTAAACCATACGACCTATAACCTGGCACGTATGAATATGTTTTTGCACAACATCAACTACAACAAATTTCATATTGTGTTGGGAGATACACTTCGCGATCCTCAATTGGGAAATGACAAACCATTTGATGCGATCGTTTCTAATCCTCCCTATTCGATCAATTGGATAGGAAGCGATGATCCTACACTGATTAATGATGATCGTTTTGCTCCTGCCGGTGTATTGGCTCCTAAGTCCAAAGCGGATTTTGCTTTTGTATTGCATGCACTGAGTTACCTTTCCAGTAAGGGAAGAGCGGCTATTGTCTGCTTTCCGGGGATCTTTTATAGAGGCGGTGCCGAACAAAAGATTCGGAAATATTTGGTAGATAACAATTTTGTGGAAACCGTTATTGCTTTAGCACCCAATTTGTTTTACGGTACTTCGATAGCCGTAAATATTTTGGTGCTATCAAAACATAAGACGGAAAATAAAACACAGTTTATAGACGCAAGCGGTGAAGATTTCTTCAAGAAAGTGACCAATAACAATGTGCTTACAGATGCTCACATCGAAAGAATCATGGAGCTATTCGATGGTAAAGAAGATGTGAAACATGTGGCAATGTCCATCGACAACAACACAATTGCAGAGAATGATTATAATTTATCTGTTAGTTCGTATGTGGAAGCGAAAGACAATCGGGAGCAGGTTGATATAAAGGAATTGAATAAAGAGATTGCTACAACTGTTCAGAAAATAGAGAAGTTAAGATTTGATATTGATGAAATCATAAAAGAGATTGAAAGATGAGAAAAATCGGAATTTCCGATTTTTCCTCCGAAAAAAAACAGTATTCAAATGAAAGAAAATAAATCTCAAATAGTTATTTTCAAAACAGCCGACGAAAACGTATCGGTTGATGTGCGTTTTGATGATGAAACGGTTTGGCTAACACAAGACCAAATGGCTTCCTTATTTGACAAGGCAAAATCAACCATTAGCGAACATATTAAGCACATTTTTGAAGAAGGTGAATTGAATGAAAATTCAGTTGTTCGGAAATTCCGAACAACTGCTGCTGATGGCAAGAATTACGAAGTAAATTATTTTAATCTCGATGTCATCATTTCTGTTGGTTATCGGGTTAAGTCCATGCGAGGCACCCAATTTCGTCAGTGGGCAACACAACGACTCAAAGAATACATTGTAAAAGGATTTACAATGGACGATGAGCGCCTGAAAAATCTTGGTGGTGGCGTGTACTGGAAAGAGTTATTGGACAGGATCCGTGAAATCCGATCCAGTGAAAAAGTAATGTACCGACAGGTACTGGATTTATATGCAACTGCTACAGATTATGATCCAAAAAGTGATGAAAGCATCCGATTTTTCAAAATCGTTCAAAACAAATTGCATTACGCTGCACATGGTAAAACTGCAAGTGAAGTCATTTACATGCGTGTAGATAGCGATAAACCTTTTGCGGGGCTCACTACATTTAAAGGCGATGAACCAACTCAGGCCGAGGCGTTGGTCGCCAAAAACTTTTTGGAAGAAAAAGAATTGAAAGTGCTCAATAACCTGGTCGCTGCTTATTTTGATTTGGCAGAATTAAACGCGATTGAAGAAAAAGAAATGCGCATGGAGGATTACATCCGTGAATTGGATAACATACTAGCATCTGCAGGCCGTAAAGTTCTGGATGGTGCGGGTCAAATTTCGCATAGCCAAGCCGTTGAAAAAGCAACGTTGGAATACAAAAAATACAAAGCAAAAACGCTCAGTGCTGTTGAAAAAGACTATTTGAAAACCCTTGCTGATTTGGAGAAAACGGCAAAAAAACAAATCCGTAAAAAATGAGTTTTTTAGAGAA
Source organism: Flavobacteriales bacterium UBA5422 (assembly GCA_002409405.1). GTDB lineage: Bacteria > Bacteroidota > Bacteroidia > Flavobacteriales_D > Crocinitomicaceae > Taishania. The sequence goes on from DHNG01000028.1 coordinate 21,531, forward strand.
ATTGTTGGAAGGTGTGAAGGTAGAGTGGAAGCAATTAAGAGATGTCTGTAATGATTTTATAGTACCGATGCGTGACAGACCAAAAGTTTTTGATGGAAATATTCCTTGGTGTAGAATAGAAGATAAGGAAGGTCAATACTTTAATGAATCTCGATCAGGCCTATGTGTTTCTGAGGATGTCATAAAAAAAATGAACTTAAAAGTGTATCCTACAGGTACCGTAATTTGTTCTTGTAGTGCTTCAATTGGTTCATATGCCATTAATACCAGACCTCTTATTACAAATCAGACATTTATTGGGCTTGTTTGTGGAGACAACTTATACAATAAGTATTTGTTGTATTTTATGGAAACTCAAACCAAAACATTACTACAACTCGCAACAACAGGTACAATACCCTATATTTCAAGAAAAAAATTTGAAGAACTTCAAATTCCGATTCCCTGCCCTGAAGACCCAAAAAAATCACTCGAAATTCAACAAAAAATAGTTGCAATTCTCGATAAGTTCACCGAGCTTACAGCAGAGCTTACAGC
>DHNG01000028.1:22206-26974 GCA_002409405.1 Flavobacteriales bacterium UBA5422
AGCTTACAGCAGAGCTTACAGCACGTAAACAGCAGTACAATTATTATAGGGAGCAGTTGTTTGACTTCGATGAAACCAAAGTCCCACATTTGCCGATGGGTGATGAAAACGTTGGCAAATTTATACGTGGTGGTGGTTTACAAAAAAAAGATTTTACCGAATCAGGTGTAGGTTGTATCCACTACGGGCAAGTCTACACTTTTTATGGTACTTACACCAATAAAACGAAGTCATTTGTATCTGAAGAATTTGCTAAGAAAGCACGTAAAGCTAAACATGGTAATTTGATTATTGCTACAACAAGTGAAAATGATGAAGATGTCTGTAAAGCAGTTGCATGGTTGGGAGAAGAAGAAATTGCTGTAAGTAGTGATGCGTGTTTTTATTCCCATAAATTGGATCCAAAATTTGTCGCTTATTTTTTTCAAACCGAACAGTTTCAGAAACAAAAAAGACCATTTATTACTGGTGCAAAAGTAAGGCGGGTTAATGCAGATGATATTGCAAAAATTAAAATTCCGGTTCCTTCTCCGGAAGAACAAGAAAGAATTGCTTCAATCTTAGACAAATTTGATATGCTTACAACCTCCATAAGCGAAGGTTTACCAAAAGAAATCGAGCTGCGGACAAAGCAATATGCATATTACCGTGATTTACTACTAACATTTCCAAAGGGCCATTAAATGACAGATTATGGGACAGTCGTTAACTGAAATTGCACAAACACTGAAGGATGCCAATAAGAAGGTGCAGTTGATTTATGCGTTTAATGGAACCGGCAAAACACGTCTATCACGTGAATTTCGGCTTTTGGTAGCTCCGAAAGAAATCGAAGAAAATGAACGTGATGAAGAAGAGCAAGGTCTCAAGGTGCTTTATTACAATGCATTTACAGAAGACTTGTTTTATTGGGATAATGATTTATATACTGATTCAGACAGAAAGCTAAAAGTTCAACCTAACAGCTTTACCAATTGGGTTCTTCGAGAGCAGGGACAAGATCAGAACATTATCAATACCTTTCAATTATTAACCAATGATAAACTTACTCCTCAATTTAATGAGAATTTTTCTGAGATTCGTTTTTCGTTTCAAAGAGGAAATGATGAAATCAATGAAATCATTAAAATTTCAAAAGGAGAAGAAAGTTGTTTTATATGGAGCATATTTTATGCTCTAATTGAGCAAATAGTAGGTATTTTGAATATTCCGGAACCGGATGAACGTGAAACTAGAAAGTATGATAATTTAGAATATATTTTTATCGATGATCCTGTAAGCTCCTTAGATGACACTCATTTAATTGAATTAGCAGTTAATATTGCTACATTGATTAAATCAAGCCCATCTCAATTAAAATACATCGTTACAACCCATAACCCTTTGTTTTACAATGTTCTGTTTAATGAGTTTGACAGAAGAGACAATCGGTTCGGATATAAACCTGATAAATCAAAAAAATGGCTTTTAGAAAAATTTGAGGATGGGACTTTTGACCTAAAATACCAACAAAAAGATTCACCATTTTCGTATCATCTGTTTCTTCTATCCGAACTTGAAAAAGTTATTCAAACAGGAAATATTCAGAAATATCATTATAACTTTCTGAGAAATATATTCGAAAAGACTTCAACATTTCTTGGTTATGATAACTGGAGAGACTTACTACCACAAGATGCACAAGAAGCATACTACAATCGTATTATTAATCTTTCCAGTCATTCAAAGCATCATGGTGAAGAAGTTTCTATTATAAATGAAAACGACAAGCGTGTTTTGGCATTCTTAGTTGGTGAAATAAAAAGAATTTATAGCTTTAAAACGGGAACCTCCACAGATTTAATTACGTAAAATGGCACAATATAAAACCATCGCCGAATCAAACAATTTCATTGTTCTTGATAACTACACTAAATTCTCGACTTGGAATGATGTACCTGCGGTTTATCAGACCGAATCGGCACTTGAGAAAGAATTTTTACAAGACCTGATTAGCCAGGGATATGAAAACCCAACGAATCTGAACACGGTTGAGGATATGCTCGCAAATGTGAGAATACAGCTTCAAGTGTTGAATGATATGGTGTTTACAGATAGTGAATGGGCTCGTTATGTGGAGGAGTATTTGGATAAACCAAGTGACAACCTTGTTGAAAAAACACGAAAAATACATGACAACTACATCTACGATTTTGTTTTTGACGACGGGCATATTCAAAACATTTATCTAGTAGACAAAAAGAACATTGCTCGTAATAAAGTGCAGGTCATCTCGCAATTTGAACAAAAAGGAACGCATGCCAATCGGTATGATGTTACCATATTGGTCAATGGTTTACCTTTAGTACAAGTAGAACTAAAAAAACGTGGAGTTGCTATCCGGGAAGCGTTTAATCAAGTCCATCGCTATACCAAGGAGAGTTTTAATAGTACAAACTCACTCTTTAAATACCTGCAGATTTTTGTTATTTCAAACGGTACTGACAGCCGTTATTTTGCAAATACCGTTGAGCGAAATAAAAACAGCTTTGACTTCACCATGAATTGGGCGAAGGCGGACAATACGTTGATCAAAGACCTGAAGGATTTTACAACAACTTTTTTTCAGAAACACACGTTGTTACATGTATTGCTTACTTATTCGGTTTTTGATACGAGTGATACACTTCTAATCATGCGACCTTATCAAATTGCAGCAACGGAAAGGATCTTATGGAAAATAAATAGTTCATTTCAAGCAAAAAAATGGTCGGCAGTCGAAAGTGGTGGTTATATATGGCATACTACAGGTTCAGGTAAAACACTCACCAGTTTTAAAGTAGCAAGATTAGCGACGCAATTGGAATTCATTGATAAAGTATTCTTTGTGGTCGATCGCAAAGATTTGGACTTTCAGACCATGAAAGAATACCAACGATTTTCACCGGACAGCGTGAACGGATCGGAAAGTACCGCTGGTTTAAAAAGAAACATAGAAAAAGAGGATAATAAGATTATCGTCACAACGATTCAGAAACTGAATAACCTGATGAAAAGTGAAAATGATTTATCTATTTATCAAAAGCAAGTAGTATTCATTTTTGATGAAGCGCACCGCTCTCAATTTGGAGAAGCTCAAAAGAATTTGAACAAAAAATTTAAGAAGTTCTATCAGTTCGGTTTTACAGGGACACCAATATTTCCGGAAAATGCATTAGGGGCGGAAACTACGCAAGGCGTATTCGGAGCTGAATTACATTCCTACGTAATTACAGATGCTATTCGTGATGAGAAAGTATTGAAATTCAAAGTCGATTACAATGATGTTCGTCCTCGCTTTAAGGAAATAGAGACAGAACAAGATGAGAAAAAACTGAGTGCTGCAGAAAATACAAAGGCATTACTTCATCCTGCTCGTATTAAAGAGATTTCCCTATACATTTTGCAGAATTTCAGGATAAAAACCCATAGAACTCAAGGGAGCAATAAAGGCTTTAATGCCATGTTTGCAGTAAGTAGTGTTGATGCTGCCAAATGCTACTATGAAGAATTAAACCGTTTGCAAAAAGAGCATGAAAAACCGCTAAAAATTGCAACAATCTTCTCTTTTGCCGCTAATGAAGAGCAAAGTGCTATCGGTGAAATTCTTGATGAAACGTTTGAACCATCAGCAATGGATAGCAGTTCCAAAGAATTTTTAACGAAAGCCATCAATGACTATAATGCAATGTTTAAAACCAGTTATGGTGTTGACAGCAAAGAGTTTCAAAACTATTATCGTGACCTGGCAAAACGAGTAAAGAACAAAGAGGTCGACCTGATCATTGTAGTTGGAATGTTTCTTACGGGATTTGATGCCCCTACACTCAATACCTTGTTTGTAGATAAGAATCTGCGCTACCATGGTTTAATGCAAGCTTTTTCACGTACCAATCGAATTTATGATGCTACAAAAACTTTTGGTAACATTATTACATTCAGAGATTTGGAAAAAGCGACAGTTGATGCCATTACACTGTTTGGAAATAAAAGTACTAAAAATGTAGTCCTTGAAAAAAGTTACAAGGAATATTTAGAAGGATTCACGGATATTACCACAGGAGATGCCAGAAAAGGTTATATGGAAGTGGTAAAAGAACTAAATGAAAAATTTCCAAATCCGGATGAAATCGTAACCGAAAAAGACAAAAAAGAGTTCTCAAAACTATTTGGTGAGTACCTCCGTGTAGAAAATGTATTGCAAAATTACGATGAATTTACTAATCTCAAAGCACTTCAAGAGATAGACGTCAATGATGTTGAAGCGGTTAAAACCTTTAAAGAAACTTATTTTGTCACAGATGATGGTATAGAAGCAATGCAAGAAGTGGAAGTTCTGCCTGAGCGTACTATTCAAGATTATCGATCTACTTACAATGATATTCGAGACTGGCTAAGACGTGAGAAAAATGGTGCAGCATCAGAAGAATCAAAAATTGATTGGGATGATGTCGTATTTGAAATTGACTTACTTAAGTCACAAGAAATAAATCTTGATTATATTCTTGAACTGATATTTGAGCATAATAAAAAGACAAAAAATAAAGCGGAATTAGTAGAAGAAATTCGTCGTGTTATTCGTGCAAGTATTGGCAATCGAGCAAAAGAAAGCCTGGTAGTAGATTTTATTAATCAAACAGACCTCGAAAACATCCAAGACAAAGCAAATATCTTTGATTCATTTTATGTGTATGCAAAAGGAAAACAGAAAATAGAAGCTTCAGAATTAATTGCCGATGAGAATTTAAAC
>DHNG01000028.1:27122-29280 GCA_002409405.1 Flavobacteriales bacterium UBA5422
AGAATTTAAACGAGGAAGAAGCAAAGCGATATATAGCTGCTTCTTTAAAACGTAAATATGCTAGTGAAAATGGAACAGAGCTCAATGCAATTTTGCCGAAAATGAGCCCTTTGAATCCTAATTATTTAGCAAAGAAGCAGAGCGTTTTTCAAAAAATTGTTGCATTTATTGAAAAATTTAAGGAGATCAGTGACGAGCTGTAAAATAGAAAATAAGAATTAGAAAAAACTTATCTACTTCCCGATACAAAACTTACTGAAAATATTTGCCAGCAGATCATCCTCGGAAATATTCCCGGTAATTGTCCCCAAATGATACATTGCCTGGCGGATGTCCATCGCAACAAAATCTCCGGTGATGTTCGTTTCCAGACCAGTTTTGGCTTGTTGGAGAGCTTCGCGGGTGCGGGAGAGCGCATCGCGGTGACGGATATTGCTGATAATCGTTTCGTTTTGCAAGTCTGCTCCCTGAGTGATCTGGTTGACCATCCAGTTCTTTAATGCAGCGATGTTGAGTCCTTCTTTGGCGCTAATGCCGATTTCCGAATCGGAGAGTTCCTGTGTTTGCACATCCGATTTATTGGCAATCACAACCAATCGCTTGTTTGGGTAGGTTTGTTGGAGTTCATTTTTCCACGCACGCACTTCATTCAGGCTATTTGAAATACTTGCATCTGCCATACAGAGAACGAGTTTCGCCTGTTCAATTTTTTGCCGGGAACGTTCAATTCCCAATGCCTCAATTTCCTCTGCATTTTCGCGAATTCCCGCAGTATCAATCAAACGGAATAAAATACCGTCGATGTTCAGTGTTTCTTCAATTACATCACGGGTCGTTCCGGCGATGCTGCTTACAATGGCACGATCCTCCTGCAAGAGTTGATTCAATAATGTTGATTTCCCGGTGTTGGGAGCACCAACAATGGCAACAGGGACCCCATTTTTGATGGCATTCCCCAGCTCAAATGATTCTTCGAGGCGGGTAACAACAGCCAGAACAGTTGTAACGAGTTCCAACAATTCAGTACGGTCGGCAAATTCGACGTCCTCCTCAGAAAAATCGAGTTCCAACTCTACTAGACTGGCAAAATGGATTAGCCGTTCACGCAATTCCTTCAGTTCCGAAGAGAAATTTCCCCGCAGTTGATTCAAGGCGATTTCATGTGCTTTTTTGGATTCCGAAGCAATCAGATCGGCAACAGCTTCCGCTTGCGAAAGGTCCATTTTTCCGTTGAGAAACGAACGCATGGTAAATTCTCCCGGAGCAGCCATTCGACACCCCTGCGCCAATAGAACGTCCATTACCCGCTGCAAAATGTAGGCGGAACCGTGACAGGAAATTTCAGCACTTTCTTCTCCGGTGAAACTTTTTCCGTCGTGAAATACGGAAATCAACACTTCGTCAATCAGTTCACCCTCTTTGGAACGAATGGTACCGAAATGGAGTGTATGTGATTGCTTTTCTTTCAGATCTTTACCAAAAACGGAAGAAATCAAATCCAGGCAGTTGTTCCCGGAAACACGTATAATACCAATTGCACCAATTCCATTGGGGGTTGCCAATGCACAGATCACGTCATTTTGCAGTGTTGTCATAGTGCAAAGTTAACTCAATTCTCCTTTTTCAGGAGCATCAGGAATTCTTTATTCCCGTCACCGCCGAGAATGGGAGATTCTATGTGTGAAATATAGTTCAGGTGGTTGGTCGCCCCGGTTATTTTTATCTTCTCAATGACTTCTTTGTACAAGGTTTGATTTTTGACAATCCCGCCTTTTCCGATGTTTTCTTTCCCCACTTCAAACTGAGGTTTTACCAACGCTATGATAAATGCGCCATCAGAGAGAAAAGGATGGATGAACGGGAATATTTTTTCCAGGGAAATAAAGGATACATCAATCACACAACCGTCGCAGCTATCAGTAATCGACTTGTGCGTCAGCTCCCGGACATGCGTCCGTTCGAGGTTGACGACTCTTGGATCTTCTTTGATCGAAGGATGCAGCTGATCTTTTCCCACATCGACACAAAATATTTTTTGTGCGCCGTTTTTCAAAAGTACTTCGGTAAATCCACCGGTTGAAGCACCGATATCCATGATTGTTTTGTTGTCAACAACAGGGGACCATTGTTCAATCGCTTCCACCAACTTTAATGCGCC
>DHNG01000028.1:29439-38530 GCA_002409405.1 Flavobacteriales bacterium UBA5422
GCATCAACAGGTACTTTTTTTCCTGTTTTAGTGATCAGTTTTCCGTTAACTTTTACACCGTACACACGAATAATTTCTTCCGCGCGAACACGCGAACTGACGAGTGCCCGTTGTAACAATAATTTATCGAGTCTTTCCTCCATGGTGCAAAGGTAGCACATTTGCGGACTTGTGTTGGTCAAAACGGCATATCGTAATATTGCAGTATTGAAATATGTGCATATCGCAATATTACGATATAGCGATATGACTATCCGATGAGTTTACCAAACAAATCCAGTACCGCCGAAGAAATGTACTCAATCCCGATTGCAATGACAATAAACCCGATGATGCGTGAAATAGCATTGATACCGGAAGCTCCTAGTCCTTTCACAATGAAATGAGAAGATCGTAAGATCAGAAAAACAGAAACCCCGACACACAAAATCGCTCCCAGGATAATCAGAATTTGATTGGTTTCCTGATGCAGTTGGTTGAGGGTGATCAGTAATGAAATAGATCCGGGACCTGCGAGCATCGGAATGGCAAGCGGAGTGAGAGAAATATCAGAGCGTTTTTCCAGGTCGGCCTGTACACTGGAGCGTTTCATTCCTTTATGTTTTGTAAAGGATCCTGTCAATAATGCAAACCCGGAGGAAGCGATAATCAATCCCCCGGCAATTCGGAGAGAATTGATGGAGATTCCGAAAAAGTTGAGCACATAACTTCCTGCAAAAAATGAAATAATGAGAATCACACAGACATTGATAGCTGTCAGGATACATGTCCGTTGTCTGTTAATCTTAGATTCATTGGTTGTTAACCCTACAAAAATGGGAACCGTTCCCAACGGATTAATAATAGAAAAAAGGCCGGCGAAGATCGTTATAAAAAGTTCCATTGTTTTTTGCCGCAAAATTCCTGTATTCCCAGCGTTTCCAGGTTATGAAAATGTAAAATGTACGTTAAGACTTTCTGTTTATGAATAATTAATGTCTCAATTATCAATTATCAAGTGTTTTGTAAATTGAATCTCTTTCCTCGAAGCTTTGATAATTCTCTCCCAACTCTTCACTCCCCATTTTCAACTTTCAATTTTCCACTCTCCACTTTCCACTTTCAATTTTCCACTCCTCACTCTCCACCTCATTCAGTATTCAAAATTCAGTATTCATTTTCAACTACCCCACTTTCCACTACTTTTTGTAGTTTTGTCAAAATTTTCATTCAATGGCACAGAAACCATCCATCCCAAAAGGAACCCGCGATTTTTTACCCTTTGAAGTTGCGCAGCGCACGTATATTTTCGACACAATTAAAGAAGTCTATAAAAAATTCGGATTTGCACCGATTGAAACACCATCCTTTGAACTTTCCACGACATTACTTGGGAAATATGGAGAAGAAGGAGACCGGTTGATCTTCCGTATTCTCAACTCCGGTGAAAAAATGAAAAAAGCAGATCTGCAGGCACTGGAGGCAGACAACCTGGCGCGTTTTGCCAATTCACTGGCTGAAAAAGCATTGCGTTACGACTTGACCGTTCCCTTTGCACGGTTTGTTGTGCAGCACCAGAATGAACTTTCGTTCCCGTTCAAACGTTACCAGATTCAACCCGTTTGGCGTGCCGATCGTCCCCAACACGGACGTTACCAGGAGTTCTTTCAATGCGATGCGGATGTGGTTGGAAGCGATTCCCTGATCTATGAAGTCGATTTTGTATTGATGTTTGATGAAGTACTGACGAATCTGGGATTACCGGACTTTACCATAAAAATAAACAACCGGAAAATTCTTTCGGGAATTGCCGAAGTGTGTGGTGAAGCGGAAAAGATCGTTGCGATTACGGTTGCCATCGATAAACTGGATAAAATCGGAACGGATGGAGTTGTGAAGGAACTGGAAGAGAAAAATATTGCACCGGAAGCCATTGAAAAAATCAAACCGTTGTTTACAATGAACGGATCCAATGAGGCAATTCTGGAGCAAATGAAAACATACCTTGCAACCAGTACAATTGGATTGGAAGGAATTGCAGAACTGGAATTTGTGTTGCATCAGGTTGCCAAGTTATCCCTGAAACGCGCAAAAGTAGAGTTTGATGTTACATTGGCCCGCGGACTCAATTATTACACAGGTGCAATCTTTGAAGTAAAAGCCAATGGTGTACAGATGGGAAGTATTTGTGGTGGCGGACGCTACGATGACCTGACGGGATTGTTTGGAATGAAAGGCATGTCAGGAGTAGGGATTTCTTTTGGCGCGGATCGTATATATGATGTCATGAACGAATTGAACCTATTCCCGGAGTCATTGACAAAAGGCGTGAAATTGCTATTTATCAATTTCGGAGAGAAAGAGCAAACGTATTGCATGCAGGTTGCCCGTCAGTTGAGAAATGAAGGCATTGCGTGCGACATTTATCCTTCGGCTGCGAAATTACAAAAGCAAATGAAATATGCCAATGATATTCGCGCAGAGTATACAGCGCTTGTAGGAGAAACGGAGATGGCGGAAAATAGAATCACCCTCAAGAACATGGAAAACGGTGAACAGACGCAGCATTCCATAGAGGAATTAATTTTAAAGTTAAAAGAAGAATGAAACAAGTTACTATTGATCGAAAATGGTTACGTCTCGAAGAGATTGAAGCAATTCTGGCTACCCCTTCCCAGCTTCAGTTGAATGATGAAACAAAAGCAGAAATTCAGAAATGCAGGGATTTTCTGGATAAGAAAGTAGGAGATTCTTCTGACTTGATCTATGGTGTAAATACAGGATTTGGATCGTTGTGTAATACAGCGATTTCTACAGAAGACCTTTCAACGTTGCAATCCAACCTCGTGCGTTCGCATGCATGTGGTATGGGGGAATTGGTACCACTGGAAATTGTGCGTAGAATGTTATTGCTGAAAGTTTTGGGACTTTCCCATGGAAAATCAGGTGTACAGGTACAGACGGTGGAGCGGTTGATTTATTTTTTCAACAACAATATCTTTCCGGTTGTTTACCAACAAGGAAGTCTTGGAGCTTCGGGAGACTTGGCACCCCTGGCACATCTTTGTCTGCCTTTGTTGGGAGAAGGAGAAGTGTTTTACAACGATGCAATCCGCCCAACAAGTGAAGTATATGCCGAATTGAATCTGGAACCAATTGTATTGCAGTCAAAGGAAGGATTGGCATTGCTCAACGGAACGCAGTTTATGAGTTCCTATGCTTCGTATGCAGTGGCACAAAGCTTTAAATTGTGGAATCAGTTCAACCTGATCGGAGCGATGTCGTTGGAAGCATACGATGGTAGAATCAACCCGTTTCAGGCAAATGTAAATGAGATTCGCAATCAGAAAGGGCAAATAGAGACTGCTGATCAATTCAGAAAGTTGTTGAAAGGAAGCGAGATTGTGAAGAAGCACAAAGAGCATGTGCAAGATCCGTATTCATTCCGATGCATTCCGCAGGTACACGGTGCTTCACTGGATACGTTCAAGCATTGCTCAAAAATGGTGGAACGGGAAATCAACGCCGTAACAGATAATCCGACGGTATTCCCGGAAGATGATGACGTTGTTTCCGCAGGGAATTTTCATGGACAGCCGCTGGCGTTGGTAATGGATTTCATGGCCATCGCATTGGCTGAATTGGGAAGCATTTCTGAACGAAGAATTTATAAGTTGATTTCAGGAACCCGTGGACTTCCGGCGTTTTTGGTTGCCAATCCCGGATTGAACTCCGGATTTATGATCCCGCAGTATACTTGTGCTTCGATTGTGAGTCAGAACAAACAACTGTGCACGCCTGCAAGTGTAGACACAATTGATTCATCCAATGGACAGGAAGATCATGTTTCGATGGGTGCCAATGCAGCAACAAAATTGTACCGCGTCATTGAAAACTGTTACTCCATTCAGGGAATAGAATTGATGAACGCAGCACAGGCGATTGAATTCAGAAGACCATTGAAAAGTTCGGAAATAATAGAACAATTGCATGCAGCTTACAGAAAAGTTGTACCTTTCGTGGCAACAGATGTATATTTCCATCCGATGATGGAGGTGAGTAAACAATTTGTAAAAAGATTAACACGACAATAAAATGAGCGAAGTTTTAGAGCAAGAAGAAAGAAGAGAAAAAAGACCGGTATTCCTGACAGTGATCGGAATCCTGAGTTTGATCAATATCGGATGGGCCTTACTGACCAACTTTTTCTCCCTGATCGGAGGACCGATGAACGAGGAAGAATTGGAAGAAGCAAAGATTGAAATGACCAAAAGCATTAACCAGGTCCGAGGAACAGAAGGAATGGAATGGTTTGAAGATTTTATGCGGAGCATCATTGATATGATTGAATCAACGAATGCCAATCATACCATGAATGTACTGACAGGAATCCTGATTCTACTGATTGGTCTTGTAGGGGTTATTTTTATGCTGAAAGGACGTAAAATGGGATTCCATGTATACATTATCTATAGTTTTCTGGCTTCCGTTCAGATTTATTTATTTGTATCTCCATCGTTGTTGTCCAACATGATTGTAATTTTGAGCTTATTTTTAAGTGGAATTTTTGTTCTGTTGTACGGACTCAACTTAAAATGGATGAAATAATCCGGATAATACGATATAAAAAAGCCCGCGACTTAAAACCGCGGGCTTTTTTGTTGGTATTGTTTCAATTAACGTAAGTAAACAACTTCAAATTTCAGAATATCTTTTTTCGATTGGATGATCAACGTTTCTTCTGTTGCCTGGTACGTCAGATTACCCTGAAGGATTTTTGTGAATTGCTCAAACACAAAAGAATCCGGGCAGGCCATCATTGTGGAAATCAGTTTATCAAAGGAAATCGTATTACCGTTCAGTTTATACATTCCCCCGAAACCATTACACCCGTCGTTTCCATTGACACGGCTGAATTCAGATTTGAAAATCAGATGCGGTTCCCGTGACATGAAATCATCTTTTGTCACAACCCGATCATTGATGGAGATTAATTTCCAGTACTTTTCGACTAGATTAGAATCCGTTTGGACTTTATGAAATTGCTCTAATCCTTCCAATGAACGGTGATCTGCTGATTCACTTGTCAAAATGAACAACGTATTTTCACCTACAACCAGACGATTGGTATTCAAATGGGGAATCTGATTGTCCAGACGAATTATTCTTCCCTGTTGATCCCATTCAAACGTTCCCTTCATGTATGTGTTTTTGGATTCGTCACCAAATGCTGCAGCGACGAGCTTGTATGTTCCATCCGGATTTAGTGTGAGTTGAATATCCGGCAATTTATAGTTGTTATCAGAATATAAATAAATACCATTCCAGTCAAGAGACGTTTTACTGGTATCACTTACTGCTGCATTTTTCTTTGTCCCACAGCTGAACATGACAGCTGAAAGCAAGAACATCGGAATAAAAACACTACTTCTCATCATTCTTTGTTTATCAGTTTAACCTATTTTCACAGATGTCATCGTGAGTGAACCACCAACAGCTTTGTCGTTGAAGATTTCAATTTTTTCATTCTTATCCTGCAACGCAAGTGTGTAAAGCAATGGTAAATAATGTTCAGGAGTCGGAATAGCTAATTCAAATCCTTTTCCTTGTGAACGAAAATCAATCAATGCTTTGTGATTCCCATCTAAAATGAACGTTTTCATTTTTGCATCTGTTTCCAACGCCCAATCGTACCCGTACTCCGGTTCGCTCAGACGATTCCATGCAACCATACGCAAATTGTGTACCATGTTTCCGCTTCCGATAATGAGAATCCCTTTTTTACGTAATGCCTGCAGTTCCCGCGCTAGTTCATAGTGGTAATTCGGACCCTGGTAATAGTCGAGACTTAACTGGACAACAGGAATGGACGCATCCGGGTATAGGTGCTTGATGACACTCCATGCCCCGTGATCCAATCCCCAACTTTCATCAAGTCCCACGGATGTAGTGGTAATCAACTGTTTCGTTTCTTTGGCCAACTCCGGACTTCCGGGAGCAGGGTACTGTACATCAAACAGTGCTTGCGGAAAACCTCCGAAATCGTGGATAGTCGGCGGATTCTGCATCGCAGTGACGAATGTTCCTTTTGTTTCCCAATGGGCAGAAACACATAAAATCGCGTTGGGTTTAGGGATTGTTTTTCCGATTTTCCGGAATCCCTCCACGAATTCATTTTCTTCGATCGCGTTCATCGGACTTCCGTGTCCCAGGAACAAAACAGGCATTTTTTCCGTTTCATCAAATGCCTCTGCCATTTTATTTAAACTATTTAATTTCATTGCTGCTCCAATTAAAGGGATGACCGCCAGTGACTGTAAAAAACGTTTTCTTTCCATGGTATGCCGTGCTTATTGTCAGTTGTTGTGTTACAATTTATCAAAACAAAAATCACCTTTTTTCCCTGAAGTAAAAATAACATAGGTTAAGAAAAGAAAAAATAGGTTGTTGTAACAGTTCTTCAAAATAACCGTTATGAATCAAAATTAAAAATGAAAACTGGAAGACTAACACTTATACTCTTTTTTGTGCACTACTATGTCTCTGCTCAAAATTATGAAGTTTTTTATAGATGCTCTAATAAATCAGATAGTTTGGAGTATGTGAAAGAATATCAAAAAGCATTGGATACTCTTGAATATGGATTTAAAACAGTTGATTTTATTCCTTCTGACTTTGTTTTGAAAGCATTGGATCTTACAGTAAAAAACGGATTGAATGAAAAGGCATATACCTATGCAAAGATGTCTCTGATTAATTCAGGGGATCAAAAAATTAGTAAACAATTTCCGAAAAAATTTCTAAAATCTGAACAATATAAAATGATTTTAGACAGCCTGCCTGTCTTCTTGCAAATGTATGAATCCCGGATCAATCAGGAGTATGGTGCCATTTTGGATAGTATTTATTATGTTGATCAAAACCTGATTCGCAATAATGAGAAGGTAACAGGAGATTATAGTATTGATAGAAGTAAATTACCCGAAAATTTATTCGAACTGGATCAATCGAACTGGATTTTGTTGCATCGTTTGATTCAGGATTACGGTTTCCCTTCAGAAAAAAATGTAGGATTAGATCGGTATACCAAATCCTGGCCTATTTTGGTTCATAGTTTGAGACTGAAAGAAAATCAGAAATACCACAAAGAAATATTTTCATACATCCAAATGGGTGAATACCTTCCTGAGGATGTTTTTCTGTGGTATGAACAATACAATATGCAGGAACTAAAACAAACGTTTTTTTCAACATGGGATGGAAATATTTCAGTAGAAAACCTGGCACGAATTGATCTCAATCAAAAGGCTTTTTATATGAAAGGAATTGCAGCCTTTGAACTAAAGAAAGGAGGAATGATCATGGATTCAAAGTGGTAATGTCATGATTGAATAGGTTGCTTTTAACGAATTATAACACTGCGTTCGGTTATTAATGGTATCTTTTTTGTTTATTTGTTGTACAGAAAAATAGGTATGAAACTCGTTACCCTCACGCTCTTACTGTTAATCTCGTTTGGTGCTGCTTCGCAGTGTGAAACTGTTTTATTCAAAGGAAAGGTATACGATACCCTCCGTTATCAGTCATTCTACAATATGATGATTGTCAACCGGACGACAGGAAAGGGTGTCTTTGGACAGCCAAACGGTCACTTCTCCGTTTATGTGAATGATGGCGATTCAATCACGATTTCTGTTAAAGGATACGACCTGATAGATGTGCGGATTAAAGCAGATGCAGAGTGCCGGTTTGTGCAAAATTTCCCGATCATCGGTAAGCCGCATGAATTCGAAGAAGTGGTGGTGCGTCCGATTAAATCACTGGAACAAATCAGGGAAGAACGTGAAGCACTGGTAATGGTGGAAACGCGTACAGTAACAGGTTTGGAGGTGGTGCAAAGCCCGATCACGGCCCTTTACCAGGCCTTCTCAAAAACAGAGCGGAACAAACGTAAGATTGAAGAATGGAAGTTCAAAGATTCTCAACGAGATATCCTGAAAGAATTACTGCGTACCTACGTGGCATATGATGTAGTGAATCTGACAGAAGAAGAATTCGACGATGTTATTAATTTCCTGAATGTAGATGCCGATTTCTTGCGAACAGCTTCTGAATGGGAACTCATTGAATACATCAAAGGAAAGTATGAGCATTTCATGTATGTGAAGTACAATCAACGTGATTAATGACGTTTTTTCGTTGAGGTGTTGACAATTATCTGCTGTTTACTGGTTTTTCGGCACAATCTATGCGTAATTTCGCGATATCATTAGTTTATAAATGAAAATGAACAAACGTCTTAAAATCTCCCTGTTTCTATTAGTTGCGGCTGTTATTCCGTTATTGCTTTCTTTCTTTCACATTAGTGGCAAGGTCAATCCTGCTACTTCCTGGGCAGATGAAAAACTGGCGACCCTGACGTTGGAACAAAAAATAGGTCAGTTTTTCATGGTAGCGGCTTATCCGTCAAAAGGAGATGCGCACATGAGTGAGATCGAAAAGATCGTCCGGGAAAATGGAGTCGGAAGCGTAATCTGGTTTCCTGTCAATAAAGAAAACTACCTGAAATACGCTGAAAAATTGCAAAAAACAGCAGCACTTCCTTTATTATATGGATTGGATGCAGAGTGGGGGGTAAGTATGCGGATGGAAAATGAAGACCGTTTTCCGTATGCATATTCTGTTGGTGCTGCGAATGACTTGAAATTATCCGAAGAATTGGCAGAAATGATGGCCTATGAATGTGCAGAATTGGGATTCCAGTTTAATTTCAGCCCCGTTGCAGATGTGAATGCAAATCCGGACAATCCCGTGATTGGTTTCCGTGCGTTTGGTGATGACTCCGTTCAGGTCGGCAAACAAGTTGCTGCATTTGTAAGAGGTTTTGAGAAAAGTGGTGTGTATTCCAGTATCAAACATTTTCCGGGACATGGAGACACAGATGTTGATTCTCATTATGGATTGCCTACAATTCATAAATCATTGACAGAGCTAATGAACAGTGATTGGATTCCTTTTGCGGAAGGGATCAAGGCTGGAGCAACTTCTGTGATGGTTGGACACCTGAACGTTCCATCGCTGGATCCGAGTGGAACACCAAGCAGTTTGTCAA
>DHNG01000028.1:38676-42550 GCA_002409405.1 Flavobacteriales bacterium UBA5422
CAAAAGTGATCATCCAGGATTATCTGAAAGGCAAATTGGGATTCAAAGGTCTGGTTATTTCCGATGCATTGAACATGAAAGCTGTTTCTGAAAAATACGGAAAAGGAGAAGTTGCCGTGAAAGCGTTTGAGGCGGGGTGCGATATTTTGGTGTATTCAGAGAATGTCGGAGAGGCAATTCAGGCAATTAAAAAGAAAGTAGAAAATGGTGCTATTTCTGAAAAAGAAATCAATGAACGCTGCTTGAAAATTTTAAAGCTGAAGGAAAAAAGCTTCATCAAACCGGTCAAAGGAAAGGCATATACCAAAGGAGAACGCGATTGGGCATGTTACCAAACATTTGAGAAAAGCACCGCATTATTGAAAAATGAGAAGAATCAACTTCCGTTGGGAGATCTGAGTAAAAAAATACTGCATATTTCAATTGGTTCCATTCCGGAAGAATTCAATGCGTTTTCGGACGAATATGCACCGGTTACTCACGTCAATTATTCGTTCAAGGACATCGAGTCGGGTACATTTAATCCCAAAACAGAAGGATATGCTACGGTTATTGTTACCGTGCACGCAACAACCGTTCGTCCGAAAGATCAGTTTGGAATGCCCGGAAATCTCAATACGGTATTTCAACAACTCCCGGTTGGTACTGATAATACAGTCGTTGTATTCGGAAATCCACTGGCGCTAAGTAAAAATTACGACCTTTCAAAGGTTCATTCGGTCATTGTAGCGTACGAAAACAACCGATATGTTCAGAACAGAGTCGCTCAGATGCTTTTTGGCGCGATCCCGTTTTCAGGACGATTGTCAACTGCTGTGAGTTCCGCGTTTAGAAAAGGAGCAGGGTTGGATACAAAAACGAATGGGAGGTTAAAATTTTCGCAACCGGAAGAAGTGGGGGTAGATCCGAAAAAACTGGAAGAAATTGACCAGATTGTTGAGAAGGCAATTGCTGAAAAAGCATTCCCGGGATGTCAGATCGTCGCAGCTGTTGACGGAAAACTCTTTTTCAGAAAAAACTATGGCACGCATCAATACAATAACAGAAAGGTTGAGAACGATGATATTTATGACATTGCATCCATCACAAAGGTAGCTGCTTCTACAACCGCATTGATGAAGTTGCAGTCTGAAGGAAAGTTCTCGCTGGACAAAAAACTGAGTGAATACCTCCCTGACTTGACCACTGGTTATCCGATGGGCAATTTGAAATTACGGGAAATGATGTCTCATCAGGCCGGACTGAAAGCATGGATCCCGTTTTATAAATACACCTTAGTGGATGGGAATTTGAATCCTGCGTGGTATGTGAAGTCTGCTTCCGGTTCGGGGTATAACAAAGTGGCAGATCATATCTACCTTAAATCGCAATATGCCGATACGATCAAGAAGACCATTCTTTCGCAACCATTGGGAACTAAAAAATACTTGTACAGCGACCTTGGATATTACTTTGTAAAAGACATCATTGAACAAGAATCAGGAAAAAAACTGGATGTGTTTCTATACAATGAAGTGTATGCCAAAATGGGATTACATCATACCCTGTTTAATCCAAACGGAAGCGTAAATCCGGATAAAATTGCTGCAACCGAAGACGATAAAATTTTCAGAAAACAACTGATCAAAGGATATGTCCACGATCCGGGAGCTGCAATGATTGGTGGTGTCGGAGGGCATGCAGGTCTGTTTTCCAATGCGACGGAATTGGCAGCGATTATGCAGTTGTTTCTCAACAAAGGAAATTACGGCGGAGTCCAGATTCTGGATCCGAAAGTCGTTACAGAATACACACGTGTTCAGTTTTCCGGGAATCGCCGGGGAGCAGGATTTGATAAGCCTGTTTTAGGGACAGGGGGTGGAACATGCGATGAATCGGCTTCGTTTGAAAGTTTCGGACATTCTGGTTTTACCGGTACACTTGCATGGGCTGACCCGAAAAATGGACTCAATTATGTATTTTTATCCAACCGTGTCTACCCGGATGCGGAGAACAAAAAATTAATTTCAATGGGGACAAGAACCCAGATTCAGAAAGTCCTGAATGAAGCGTTAAAAGGGAAAAAATAAGAAGGTTCCTGTTAGTTAATTACTGATTCTCATCTTATTGTTTTTAAAATTTTACAGAAAGTTGTAGCATACTAACAAAATTTTTATGTACTTTTGCTTTGCAAGTTTATATACCTACACTTTTAGAAACCTCTTTATATACTCAGTATGAAGTTTTTTTATACGCTACTTGTACTATTTTTTATTAGTATCTCGTTATTTAATCAATCGCACGCTCAGTGTGACGGATCTCCACAGGGAGAACAATTACAAGTGATAAATCCTTCGTTTGAGGGGCCTCCGGGTGCACACATTACACCAAATCCATGGAGTACATGTAATATTACACCTGACACACAACCCGGTTCGTGGGGAGTCAATTTGCCTGCATCTGAAGGAAATACATACGTTGGATTTGTACAGGGAGGGCCTGCGTGGTTGGAAGGTGCTTCACAAGCTCTGAGTGGAAACATGGTTGCAGGTGTTGAATACACATTTACAGTGGATCTGGCAATTACAAATTCGAATCAGGGAGGAATTAATCCCGCGCCCGCACAATTGGTTATTCACGGAGCAAACGCACTGTGTCAGCGAACAGAGTTGTTGTGGACATCTCCCGTTGTGAATAACCTGGGATGGGTTACCTATACGGTAACATTTACCCCAACTCAAAACTATTCACACATCTACTTTTCAATCAGTGGAAACAGTCCTCAGAATTCCTACATTTTATTGGACAACATTACCCCGATTATTCCCAATCTTCCGACGTTGGATATTACTTCTCACATGAACGGGATGGCAGACGGATGTTCCTTTATTATTTCCGGAGAACTCTCATTGCCATTGGCAGATTCGATCATTCTGACAGGTGCATTTATTGAATCTCCTTCGCATGCAAATATCAATGGGGTGAACTTTAATCAGACATTGAATTTTAATGTGACAGGTCCTCAGACAATCTATGCAAGGGTTTATTACGTGGATCCGGCTACAGGCGCAAATGCTTGTTCATATGATTCCGTTATTGTTGAGGTTTCTTCACCGATTATCGGGTATGATATCCAAAATCACTGTTTGAATACAACCGCTAATTTTATGGATACCAGTTACGTGCTGGGGATTGGTTCTATTACAAGTTGGAATTGGGATCTGGGAGATGGTACAACTTCAACAACTACCAATCCGTCTCATACCTATGCAAATCCCGGAACGTATGATGTGACTCTGGAGATTGAGGATCAGAACGGGTGTGCGACCACATTGACAAAACAGGTTGTTGTACATCCTTTGCCGGTAGCCAGTTTTACAATGAATAATGCGTGTAACGGTCAGGCAACAACATTTACATCCACTGCGACGGCCGGTTCCGGTACGATTGCACAAACACTTTGGGATGTTCAGAGTGACGGAACCATTGATTATACAACAACAAATGGCTCACATGTATATCCAGCTGAAGGGACTTTCAACGTGACACAAATAGTTGTTACGGATCAGGGATGTCGTGATACACTTACACAGGCGATTACTGTTTATCCGTTGCCTGTGGCAGCTTTCTCTTTTGTGAATAACTGTGACAATGAAGCAGTAACATTTACTTCAACATCAGCTGTTAGTTCGGGAACAATTAATCAAACTTTGTGGGATGTTCAGAACGACGGAACGATTGATTATACAACAGCCAACGGTTCACATGTATACCCGAATGACGGAACGTTCAACGTAACCCACATTGCAGTTACCGATCAGGGATGTCGTGATACCATTACGCAGGCGATTACTGTTTATCCGCTTCCTGTAGCAGACTTTTCCTTTGTGAATAA
>DHNG01000028.1:42756-43169 GCA_002409405.1 Flavobacteriales bacterium UBA5422
CAAACTTTGTGGGATGTTCAGAACGACGGAACGATTGATTACACCACAGCCAATGGTTCGCATGTCTATCCGACTGACGGAACGTTTAACGTAACCCACATTGCAGTTACCGATCAGGGCTGTCGCGATACCATTACACAGGCGATTACTGTTTATCCGCTTCCTGTGGCAGACTTCTCTTTTGTGAATAACTGTGACAACGAAGCAGTGACATTTACTTCAACATCAACAGTCAGTTCGGGAACAATTGCTCAGACCTTGTGGGATGTTCAGAATGACGGAACGATTGATTACACCACAGTCAATGGTTCACATGTCTATCCAACTGATGGTACATTCAATGTAACGCATATTGCGGTTACCGATCAGGGATGTCGTGACACAATCACGCAGGCGATTACTGTTTATCCGCT
>DHNG01000028.1:43429-43594 GCA_002409405.1 Flavobacteriales bacterium UBA5422
CGGAACGATTGATTACACCACAGCCAATGGTTCACATGTCTATCCAACTGATGGTACATTCAATGTAACGCATATTGCGGTTACCGATCAGGGCTGTCGCGATACCATTACACAGGCAATTACTGTTTATCCGCTTCCTGTGGCAGACTTTTCCTTTGTGAATAA
>DHNG01000028.1:43811-47982 GCA_002409405.1 Flavobacteriales bacterium UBA5422
CAAACTTTGTGGGATGTTCAGAATGACGGAACGATTGATTACACCACAGCCAATGGTTCACATGTGTATCCGACTGACGGTACATTTAATGTAACGCACATTGCTGTTACAGATCAGGGCTGCCGTGATACGGTCACACAGGCGATTACTGTTTATCCGCTGCCAGTAGCTGATTTCTCATTCGTAAATAGCTGTGATAACGGGGCGGTAACATTTACTTCCGAAGCAGTAGTCAGCTCCGGAACAATTACTCAGACCCTGTGGGATGTTCAGACGGATGGGACAATCGATTATACCACAGCCAACGGTTCACATGTGTACCCGAATAACGGGTCGTATAACATGACACACATTGCTGTAACCAATCATGGCTGTCGTGATACGGTGGTGCAGGTAATTACCGTTGCTCCGCTACCAGTAGCTGATTTTTCCTTTGTCAATAATTGTGATAACGAAGCAGTAACGTTTACTTCAACAGCAGTAGTCAGTTCGGGAACAATTGCTCAGACCTTCTGGGATGTTCAAAATGACGGAACGATTGACTATTCCACAGCCAACGGTTCACACGTATATCCGAATGACGGAACGTTCAATGTAACACACATTGTTGTTACGGACCAGGGCTGTCGTGATACGGTGACACAATCCATTTTAGTGTATCCGTTACCGGTAGCGAATTGGTCAGCAGCCTCAGTTTGTGAAGGAAATCAAACAGCATTTAATGATCAATCTACAGTTACCGTACTGGATAATGATGCAATTGTACAATGGGAATGGTTGTTTGGGGATGGAGGCTCATCAGTTGGTCAAAACCCGGTTCATACATACAACGATGAAAATGTGTACACAGGGCAATTGATTGTAACAACCAACCATGGATGTAGAGATACCTTTAGTACCACGGCAACGGTTTGGCCGTTACCACAGGTTAATTTTTCACCGACAGACGTGTGTCTTGAGTTCTTGACTGATTTCCAGGACTTGTCTGTTATTTCGAATGATCATACGCCAAACACGAACGTTCAGTGGAATTGGAATTTTGCAGATCAGGCAGGCGGTACTTCAACGCTACAGAATCCTTCTTACGCTTATCAACAGGATGGAGTTTTTAATGTGGAACTGGAAGTTACATCAGCAAATGGTTGTGTTAATTCAGCAATAATTCCCGTTACGGTTCATCCGAAACCGCAGGCAAGTTTTACAGGAGTTAACTTATCAGGATGTGCACCGATTTGTGCCGAATTGACATCAACTTCTGTGGTGAATAACCCATCTTCGATTACGGGTTATACATGGACATTAAGTGACGGAACCGTTTACACTTCCACTTCACCGACTGCTACATTTTGTCTGGACAATGAAACCGATGCTACGGTTTATTATAATGTGCAATTGACTGTAGAAACGAATGAAGGATGTATTGATAGTCACTCAGAGCAAAATTACATTGCTGTATACCACAATCCGGTAGCAAGTTTTTATGCGAATCCGGGACAGATTTCAACTGTTGATGAGACAACGGAATTGGTAAATGAATCACTGTATGCCGACAGTTATTTGTGGAATTTTGGAGACGGTTCTCCTGCTTCAACAAGTTTCAGTCCAACGCATTCCTTCCCGAACGAACAAGGTGGAAATTACACCATTACACTTGTTGCATCTACGAATGAAGGATGTCGAGATACGACATTTATTACGATTGAACTGCTGGATGAATTGATCTTTTATATACCGAATACGTTTACACCGGACGGAGATATCTACAATCAGACGTTCTTGCCTGTATTTACTGTCGGTTATGATAAATATGACTACACCCTTTACATTTTCAACCGCTGGGGAGAGATGGTGTTTGAATCACACGATGCTTCTATCGGTTGGGATGGAACATATGGAGGTAAAACATGTCAGCAAGGGGCATATACCTGGAAAATTGAAGTGAAAACCTTACTCAATGATGAGCGAAAATCGTTTGTGGGGCATGTTAACCTCTTGAGGTGATATCCCTAAACAACGTAAGTTGTTCATGAATCATTAACGAATATAAACTGCCCGGGCAGGTATCTTATAACAGGTATCTGCCCGTTGGTTTTTTCTGGAATAGAATTCCTTTCTCCGGTTTTTACTGGATCGTCCTTTGTTCTTGAATGTACTTTTCCGAAAAGGATGTCGGGATAAGATTTCTCATCGTCTCAGATAGCTCTGTGGTGAAATAAATTATATCTTTGAAAACTGGTTTTTCAGTGTAAAAACCGGTGGTTATTAATCGATTGAAAATTAGTTGAATATGAAATTCGGAACAAAAGCAATTCATGCAGGAGTAAAGCCAGATGAGGCAACAGGGGCAATTATGACGCCTATTTACCAGACTTCAACATACGTTCAGGAAGGGGTTGGGAATCATAAAGGCTATGAATACTCACGTACATTGAACCCGACGCGTCATGCATTGGAAAAAAGCCTTGCAGCATTGGAAAACGGAAATTACGGAGCATGTTTTGGCTCCGGGCTTGCAGCAATTGATTGCATTATCAAAATGCTGAATCCGGGAGATGAAGTGATCTCAACAAACGATTTGTATGGCGGAACGTACCGTTTATTCCGAACGATTTTTGAAAAATATGGAATCGTTTTTCACTTTGTTGATATGACGGATGTGAAAACGATTGAAGAAAAAGTAAACGCAAATACAAAACTGATTTGGGTAGAAACACCGACAAATCCGATGTTGAATATTATCGACATAAAAGCAGTGGCAGCAGTTGCTAAAAAAGCCGGTGCATTGTTGGGGGTTGACAATACGTTTGCGACGCCTTACTTGCAAAGCCCGTTGGATTTGGGTGCAGATATCGTTATGCATTCCGTAACAAAATACCTGGGAGGACACTCCGATGTGGTAATGGGAGCGTTGATCTGTAAAGATGAAAAGTTGGCGACTGAGATGTACCGCATTCAAAATTCATCCGGTGCGGTAACTGCTCCGATGGATTCTTTCCTGGTGCTGAGAGGAATTAAAACACTGCATTTACGTATGCAACGTCATTGTGAGAATGGAGAGAAAATAGCGAAATTTCTTGCAAGTCACCCAAAGGTCGATAAAGTATACTGGCCAGGTTTTGAAACACACCCGAATCATCACATTGCAAAAGAACAAATGCGTGGGTTCGGAGGAATGGTTTCATTCACATTGAAAGGAAATGTACTGGAAGAAGCGTTGAACATTGTGAAAAAAGTTGAAATTTTTGCATTGGCGGAATCACTGGGTGGAGTAGAATCATTGATCGGACACCCGGCAACAATGACACATGCTTCTATCCCGAAAGAAGAACGTGAGAAAACAGGAGTTGTCGATACACTGATTCGTTTGAGTATCGGAGTAGAGGATGCAGATGATCTGATTGCAGATCTGGAACAGGCGTTCGCTTAAAAAACGACAGCACTAATCAACTTAACTCCTAATCATTGTTAATCGTACGTACAATTTTATTGCATGCCTGCTTCATCTGTTGCAGTGCCATTTTCTCCTATGGACAGCATCGGGGGAAAGTGGTTACCGACTCATTGATGAAGCTACTTCCGAAAGCAGGAAGTGATAATCGGAGAATTGATTTATATAACCAGTTAGGAAGAGAATTCCGCGATAGAGGAGTAAAAGATTCATCATTGATATTTGCCAAAAAAGCATTGGCATTGGCAACAAAAAATCAGTACACAAAAGGTGAAATAGATGCACACCTGAATCTGGGAATAACCTATCGGGAACAACATAATCTTACAGAGGCAATGGAACATCTCAGTTTGTTGATCAAACTGAGTGAGCGGGAAAAAATTGATATAAGAAGCGGAGACGGTTACGATAACCTTGGTCACCTGTATTACGAATTGGGGGATACCACCAAATCCTTAGAAAACCATTTACTTTCCCTGAAAATACGGAAACAGATTAACGACGAATACGGAATTGGTAATTCCTGTGATAACATTGGACATATTTATGCCGCAAAATCACATTTTTCAGAAGCGTTGACGTACTTTACACAGTCGCTCAATCAATTTACAAAGATTGGAGATACGTCACGGATTACTTTGTCGATGGCCAATGTCGGGCACCAAAACTACTACATGGGGAATGCTTACCTGGCACTGGAACGGTTCTCAAAAGCGCTGGAAT
>DHNG01000028.1:48099-57321 GCA_002409405.1 Flavobacteriales bacterium UBA5422
CAAAAGCGCTGGAATTATACAAAAAACTGAACAATGAAGATGGTGTCATTTGGATGACAAACCTGATGGCATACGTGTATTCGGACATTGGTTATTATGATAAAGCATTGAACTATTATTTTGATCAGCTGAAAGTCTCTGAGAGCCAAAAACTAGAAGATAAAATTGTTGAAAATAACGCATTGATCGGTCGGGTGTACCTGCGAATGGGGAAGTATGCCGAAGCACTGGAATATCAAAATAAAGCGCTGGAATTGGGAGAGAAAATCAATTCTGTTTGGATACGATACATTTATCAATACATCGGGACAATCAAAGAGTCTGAGGGAGATGCTGTACAAGCACTGGATTATTACCTGAGATCGCACGAAATTTCGGTAAAGGAACAGGACATCTATTGGCAGGCTGCAACAAAAAACAGCATAGGAAGTGCTTACTTTAAGCTAAAGGATATAACGAATGCAAAAAAATGGTTGGATGAAGGACTTGCGCTGAGTTTGAGGGTAGGTTTTATGCAAGACATTTCTAACAGTTATTTATACCTTTCAAAAATCGATAGTCTACAGGGGAATTATAAATCGGCATACGAAAATTACCAGCAGTACATTCACTACAAAGAGAGTATGCAGCAAGATGAAGCAAAGAAACTGGCAATGCAACTCGATTTCAAAGAAAAAGAAATGCAAAGCCTGCGGGAAAGGCGACAGGCAGAAAAAATTGCAAAACAGGAACTTCAAAACAAGCAGTTACAACGAAATGCTGCTATCGGAGGTCTGTTACTTATGTCCTTACTTGTATTGGCGGTTTTGTACCTGGTGCGTTTACGGAATAAAAAAATACGCATTGAACAGCTGAACCTGGAATTGAAGCAACGGGAAATAGAAACCGTTAAAGAAACAGAACAGTTCAAATCGCGGTTTCTTGCAAATATTTCGCATGAATTCAGAACACCGTTGACATTAATTAATGGAAATATTGAAGTGTTAAAAGGACGTCTGACGGCAGGTGATTTGAAAAGACTGGAAGAAATGAACCAAAATGGGGATCGTTTACTGGAGCTGGTGAATCAGTTGCTAGACCTTTCTAAAATGGAAAGTGGTCAGTATGTACTACAGTACAAAGAAGGAAACTTGCTGAGGGAACTTCAGGCATTTATCATGGCATTTGATTCGTATGCTGCAAAAGAAAACATCGCATATACGTTGACGTTGGATCCCCGGACAAAAGAGGAATTAACAACTGCCCGTTTCAGGTATTCATCCGAAGCATTACAGACCATTATCAACAATTTAATCTCCAATGCCTTGAAATATACTACGGAAGGAGGAATTGTTCACACAGCAATTAACTTCCGGGATGATGTATTGACGGTTACTGTTTCAGATTCCGGTACCGGGATTCCTGAGGAGTATTTGTCGAAAGTGTTTGAACGATTTTACCAGGTAGAAGAAGCGTATACTGCAACACAGAAAGGATCAGGAATAGGGTTGGCGATGGTAAAAGAACTGGCTTTACTGCACGGAGGAGATGTCACGGCTGAAAACCGATCTGGTGGTGGAAGTATTTTCAGCGTGTGGATTGCATGCAAAAAAAGTGAAGAGGTAATTGGGGCAGAAGAACAAAAAGAACAACAGTCGGTTGTATTGATGCCAACGTTAGAGGAAGGGAACCAATTAACCAGCGATTTTGAAGAAAAACCAGTGTTATTGGTCGTCGAAGATCAAATGGAGTTGCGAGCATTTATTATTGAGAATGTCGGAAATGAGTTTCAATGCATTGAAGCATCAGATGGGGTTGCCGGGCTGGAGTTAGCTCAAAAACACATGCCGGATTTGATTCTCAGTGATGTGATGATGCCCGGATTAACAGGATTTGAATTGTGTACGGAAATTAAGAAGAATAGCTTAACTTCTCACATTCCTTTTATTTTGCTCACCGCAAAAGCAGATCAGGAGGATAAAATTTCCGGATTAGAAACCGGGGCGGATGATTACATTGTGAAGCCATTCTCAATTGAAGAGTTAAGACTGAGAATGCGTAATGCAATTCGTTTGCAGCAATCCGTCAGGAAACAATTCCAGAACGGACAGACACCAGTTATAGAAGAAGTAAGAGAATTGTCTCAACGGGATCGGGAATTTCTGAAAAAACTAACCGATTATATCGAAGAACATGTTTCAAATAGTGAACTGGTTGTAAATGATCTGGCGGAAATCAGTCATCTCAGTCTTAGCCAGCTGACACGTAAATTAAAAGCAATTACTGGCAACACGCCATCGGATCTGATTAAAAATATCCGTTTTCAAAAGGCATCTGAGTTGCTGAAGTCCGGGTTGAATGTTTCAGAAGTTGCCTGGGCTGTCGGATTTGATGATCCTGCTTATTTTGGAAAAGCATTCAAAAAACAGTTCGGTGTAGCGCCTTCAGAATATAGTTGATTAATGTGTCTGATTGACAGGTTTATATAGCTTTGATTGACTGATCTGCGAATGAAAAATGCAGATTTTTTACCTATAAAATGCGCAAATTTTACCTATTCTTTTTTTTAATATCCGGTAGCTTTGTCTTCAGGTAAGATCGTTAGATATCGACTTGAAAATATTCCACTGTTTCACTTTAATGCACGATTGCTTACTACTGCTTTTTACTCAAATGAAGAGAACATCGAAATAAGTGGAAGTTCAGGATATCTGTCACATACCAGCATAAACGTAAATGTAAACGAGAGCAATATGAAAAAAAGCATGTTAAACTATTCATTGACGATCATCTTCACAGGATTGTTATCCGTTCTGTCTGCGCAAGGATATCAACGAATCACAGGAACGTATAGCAAAACGACTGCAAATTGTCAGTGTAATTCATTGGGTTTTTTAAACTACACCGAAGCGAGTGGAAAACAGAGCAGGATGTATTTGTGCTTTGATACGGAACCGGGATCCTTCTACGAGATTTTTAACGGTGAGAAAATTACAGTTGAAGGAATCGTACAGGGAATGTCATGTGGCACCGATGGAAAAACATTCTGGACAATGTATGTTCAGAAATCGGTTATTCCTATGCAGAGCAGAAAGGAATTGGTTCCGGAGTTTATCAAACAGCAAAATAGAAATGTACCGAACAGCGGAAGTAGTTCAACGAGTTCAACCGTTGCAATCGGTCCTGGAAAATATTCGCTTTCCAATAGAAGCCTGCTTCCTCCTTCTAATTGCGATGATGACAATGCGAGAGGAGCTTTTAACTATTTCAAATGGAAAGAAGGAGTAAAAGACGGAAACTGGACAACGATAGATGCATGTGCTATGTACTCCACGAATGGTTACCCTCCTGCAGGAACGGATGTGATTCTTCACGGAAGTTGGAATGGAACAGAGTTTGTTATCAGCAGATGGGAGTACTATCAGAATAATAATAATTTACAAAGACCTTCAACCCAAGAAATTCAGTGGGGCGGAAATTAATTCACTTTTAATAAACACACATGAAAAAGATCGTTTTAAGTGCAACTATGACTTGTTTATTGGCACTGACAAATACTTTGTCTGCACAGACAGAAACCTTGAATGGGTATACAATTGGTTACAACGGAAAAACGAAAGCAGGATGCTTTTTTGTAGATCGGGAAATGGTGGAAGCGGGAGTTGCTACAGATATTCGCTCCAAAGCAGGCAGTGAATGCACGTCCGATAAATATGGGAATGGTGTGAGCATGTATTTTGGAGAAGTACCTGCTGATGCTCCTTATGTACGTCCGGGGGAGAATGTGTTGATGACCATTACGGGGTATTGGGTGATTAAAAATGGAAAACACCAGTTTAACGCAACAAGCATTGAGCCTTTCTTTTAATACAAAAAATAGAGGATGTTTAAATACTATCAACTTACAGTCTGCTTACTGTTTGTAGCCAATACAGCAGTTTTTGGACAACAGGCAACAGGGTACGTCCCTATGCCGACTGAAAAATACGAGGCGATCCGGATTCCGTTTATGTCCTCAGGAAATACCGTTTCCTTACCTAATTCATATGTTATTTCGGAAGATTATTTTCCGGTCCCGGGAAACCAGGGTAATTTAGGATCCTGTGTCGGTTGGACAACAGGATATGCATTTGCATCCTTTTATTTCTCTGCAAAAAATAAATGGGGAAAACCTGCAGATCAGGGAAAGATCATGAGTCCGGCTTATGTGTATAACCATATCCGGGAATGTAATTGCGGACCGAATTGCGGTACATATATCGGTGATGCACTCGAATTGCTGAAAACCAAAGGAATTGTTTCCTGGAAGCAGATGCCGTACACAGAGACCAATTGTTCCAGACCCGGACAAGAAATGCACAATGCTGCTTCGGTTTATAAAATCAAAGGATACAACCGATTGATGAACAAGATGAATTTTAACGAATACCGACAATATCTGAGCAACGATGTGCCGATTATTATCGGAACGTCTCTGGGAGTTGGTTTTGGTAATTTCGGTTGGAAAAATAGCAGTTCATCATTCAAATGTACACAATTGGAAGATGGTGGACATGCCATGCTGATCGTTGGATATGACGATGCCAAAAAAGCATTTAAAATCATGAATTCCTGGGGAGCAAACTGGGGAGATAAAGGATATGTCTGGGTAGATTATGATTGTTTTAAGCTCATGATGGGATCTGACGGAGGAGAAGCTTACGTGGTTAGTAAAGATTATGAGATCGGGGGAGAAAATCCACCGGTGGTGAATCCGGATAATGAGCCGACAGAAGACCATGTGTTGAATGTTTCTGCGGATGACTTCCAACCGTTCGGGTATTATGAAGAGTTAGAAGAAAATCATTTTTATGTAGCATATGGAATTGCCATTCGCGAGCAGGTGCAGCCATTGGTTGAGAAAATCGTATACGTGTTTGATGATGCTGATTTCTCCAATAAATACGTCAGCGTATATGAAGCACCATATTATCAGACAGCCTACGAAGGACCTTATTGCCTGGAAGAAATGAAAGCAATCGCATTCCTCAAAGATGGAAGCAGATTGCGGATCGATTTTGACGGATGTGCTGTTTTGGAACACGAGGAAAATTACGATTATGAGTATGTGGAAATCATACCAATGGTGACGGCTACACCAAATGTCAGCCAGCCCGGATATTACAATTTTGATATTCGTTTAAGAGGAGCAGAGGAACTGAAGGATCAGATTGTAAAAGTAGTGTACGATTTTAATCATTCCTCATTTGCCAACCGCTTCATTACGGTAACAGACAGTAGAAACGGATACAGAACAGGATACAATGGATGGGGATGTCTTCCGGGATTGGGAGTGACCATTTATTATGATGACAATACCAGTGAATCGTTTGAAATCAATATGTGCGATTTGTTGGGTTGGTAATAGATTTTAAACAAATAATTTAAACACAGAAAAATGAAAAAAGTCGCGTTTATGTTCTTGCTTTTCGCAGGAATTACATCTTGTGCAATGGGGCAAAAGTCAAAAAATAAGAAAGAAAAAGAGGTGCAAATTCCCTACACCGTTGCCAATCGTTATTTTGTAAACAACACAGTTCCGGATGGTGTGTTTGTTGTTCCGAAAATAACAACACAGGAAGCATTTGATCGCTTGTTTGGAATGGCGCCTGTTATGGGGAAAGACGGACAACCTACATCCATCGATTTTGAACAGCAATACGTGATCGCAGTAGTCGATGCGGTTGTTAATAAATCAGTTCAATTGACAGCAAAACAGTTGACGGAGAAAAAAGGAACACTGACTTTCGTTTATGAGAAAACAGAAGGAACAGAAACATCAACAGCTTATTTTCGTCATTGCCTGATTGTCATCGTTGATAAAAAATATACAGGTGAAATTGACGTAAAGAATACAAAAGGAGAAGAATTGATTCCTTATACGATCGGCAACAGGTACTTTGTCAATAATACCGTTAAGCCGGGGACATTCACACAAGAAATTACAACGCAGGAAGCATTCGATGAGTTATTCGGAATGGCAACGATTATGGGCGAGGGAGGAACTCCAACCCCAATCGATTTTTCAAAACAATATGTCATTGGAATCATCAATGAATCAACCGACGATCAGGTAGAACTGACAGTAGCAAATCTTGTAAAGAAGAACGGGGAGATTATCCTGTCGTATAATAAGAAAGGAGGAGTTAAGCCAGGAGAAGCAGTGCGCTATTGTATGATTGTTATTGTTGACAAAAAATACAGTGGAAAAGTAAAAGTAGAAGCTGTTAAGTAAATTGATATGATCGGGTTTATTATTTTCTTGAGTGTTGTTCTGGGAATAATACTCATCTACTACTACAATGGATTGATTAAGAGGAAGAACCAGTTGGATAATGCATTCGGAAGCATCGATGTGATGTTGAAAAACCGGTACGATCTGATCCCAGCGTTAATTGATGTGGTAAAAGGTTATATGAAACACGAGGAAAGTGTATTGACTGAGTTGACAGAATTGCGAACACGATTCATAGCAGATGCTCCGGAGAACGAGAAAGTGCGTTTGGATGGACAAATAAGAGATGCAATGAAGCGGATGACGGTTTCGGTAGAAAATTATCCTGAATTGAAAGCCGGTGAGAATTTCATCCGATTACAACAGGTTTGGAGTGAAACAGAAGAGAATATTTCAGCTGCCAGACGTTTTTTTAATACAGCAGTGACCGAATACAATAACAAAATTGAACAGTTTCCATCTAACTTAATTGCGTACATGATGGGACTGGAGCGAAAACTCGTTTTTGAAATCCCGGAAACGCAGCGCCAGGGGAATGAAATAAAATCAATGTTTAATTAATTGGTGGTGTGAAGGATAAAATTGAAGCATTTGATGAACTGTATGACCGAGAATTGAAAACATTACTTCACCCATTGGATCAGCAGAGAAAGGCATATTTAAAACAAATGACATTGTCCGTCTTGTTGCTGATAAGTATCATTGCCGGGAGTGTTTTTTTGTTGCCTGTAGCAAATTACCTCGTAGGAATTGGTGTTTTATTGATTGGATGTTACCTGATTCGACGTAATTATAAAACATTTAAAGCAAAATTTGCAAGCGATTTTAAGCAAGAGATCATTACAAAGTTAATTCGGAGAGTCGATAAGACGCTGGAATATGCACCTGCTGCAGGAATTGAAAAAGAAGTATTTGTCAAAAGCGGGTTGTTTCCCGGAACGATTGCAACATATGTTTCTGAAGATCGGGTAGAAGGGAAGATTGGAGATACAGCATTGTGTTTTTCAGAAATTCATGCACGTACAAAAACCAAAGACACGGGAAGCCATTCGGAAACGTACCAAGATCTTTTCAAAGGGCTGTTCTTTGTCGCAACGTTTAATAAAGCAGTTTCTTCCAGATTGTTTATTTATCCGGATTACTTTGGAGGAAGATTGAGTAATATTCAGGAATCTCTCCTAAAAGGAATGCATCGTAACGACCAGTTAGAAACCATTCGGTTGGAAGATCCGGAATTTGAAAAGCAGTTTTCTGTTTTTGGAACGGATCAGGTGGACGCACGTTATATACTTTCTCCTTCATTGATGGCGCGATTGTTAGAATTGAGTAAAAAATACAGGTATTTTGCTGTTTCTTTTGCCGATAATCAGATTTATGTCGCATTTCACCTCTCTAAAAACTTGTTTGAGCCCCGTATCCTTCGGTCAGTGAGTAACCAGAAACAACTGGAAGAATACGTCACATATATTGTGCTGATGGTTGGGATAATAGATGATTTGAAATTGAATCATACGATTCGGGATTAAAAATAGTTCCTTCCGCACTGCACGTTAAATCGTATCTTTATCCGAAAAAGCAGGACAATGACAATTATTATCACAGGCGTTTCTTCTGGGATTGGTCACGCGTTGGCATCCCATTACCTAGAGCAGGGACATCAGGTAGTCGGAATCGGCCGTAGAAATACAATTT
Organism: Flavobacteriales bacterium UBA5422; assembly: GCA_002409405.1. Lineage (GTDB taxonomy): Bacteria > Bacteroidota > Bacteroidia > Flavobacteriales_D > Crocinitomicaceae > Taishania. The sequence continues at coordinate 56,045 of DHNG01000028.1, forward strand.
CACATCCGAATTTTGTGTTTTTTGAAAAAGATTTGTCAAAAACCACTGATTTTTCATGCTTAACTGAAATTGTTTCCGCAGCAAATGAACTGATCCTGATCAACAACGCAGGAGTGATCGGACAGATCGAACGAATCAGTGAACAAGTGCAATCAGATATTGTATCCACCCTGCAGGTTAACAGTATCGCACCAATGATATTGTCCCAATTTGTTCTCCGTTCGTTTCCGGATACATCCCCGCTCACAATTGTAAACATCAGCTCAGGAGCAGGGAAAAGACCGATTCCTGGTTGGGCAAGTTATTGCGCATCGAAAGCAGCACTTGATTTATTTTCCCGGACGATCTACCTGGAAGAAAAAGAAAAGAATCGATTACTCCGGGTATACAGCGTTGCTCCGGGTGTTGTTGATACGCCGATGCAGGAGCAGATCCGCCGCGCTGATCCGAACAGTTTCTCTGCACATCCATCGTTTTTAGCACTCAAAGAGAAAAATGAATTAACAAGCGTTGAAAAGGTCGTTGAAAAGCTGATGGCTTTACTCTCAAAACCGTACGATGGTGAAGTCATTTATTCATTAAAAGAGTAATCAAGAGAACTAATTATTTAGTTAGGAATCCAATAATAAAACTCTTAAAGTTGAAATTATTTTGATTGTTTTCAATCTGATTTCCCATAATTTTCGTAAATTGTGTGCACTTTTCTAATTAAATTTAGATGTAAAATACTCAAATACACAATTACATGGGAAAAATCTTTATCGGACTTTCATCTATTCTATTTACACTAACAGCAGGCTTTGGTCAGCACGTATTCAATCCTCAAAATGCCAGAGAAGGAGAAACTGTTGAGTACTGTCACGAAAACTACAGATTAGAACAGATGCGTCTGAAAGACCCGGAAATGTATCAGCAATATATAGCAGGACAGCAGCAATTAGAAATAGAAACAAAAAATTATGTGGAGCCGAAGTCAGATGAGGTATATATTATTCCAATTGTTTTTCACGTTATTCACAACGGAGGACAGGAAAATATCTCTGACGAACAAATCTACGATGCTGTTCGAATCTTAAACAGGGACTTCAGACGATTAAATGCAGATGCAGATAACGTACAACCTCTTTTTCATGGAGTACCAAAAGATGCGTCTATTGAGTTCCGACTCGCAACAATTGCTCCTAACGGAGATTGTTTTAAAGGAATTACACGAACATTAACATCACTTACACATGACGGATCCGATGGACAGGCTCAGTTAAATGCTGCATTTTTCG
>DHNG01000028.1:57473-57757 GCA_002409405.1 Flavobacteriales bacterium UBA5422
GAAATGACGTTTTTCAGGGTACATGGTCACATACCAATTATCTGAACATTTTGGTAGCCCGGAATATCGGAGGAGCTGCAGGTTATACCTACCGACCATCTTCATGGGGTGGAACTTCCGTATATTATAATTCTATCTGGATGCTCCAAAATTATACAGGAAGCATCGGAACATCTTCTGTAAATACAAGTAGAACATTGACACATGAAGTAGGACATTGGTTAAACCTTAAACATACCTGGGGAGACGGAAACAGTCCCGGGTTAGCTTCTAATTGTGATATG
>DHNG01000028.1:57880-61142 GCA_002409405.1 Flavobacteriales bacterium UBA5422
TGACGATGTAGCAGATACCCCTAATACAGTGGGATCAACGTATTGTAATTTCAATGAAACGACATGCGGACCTGTTGCAAACGTTGAAAATTACATGGATTATTCGTACTGTTCTAAAATGTACACACCTGGCCAGGTAACACGCATGAGAGCTGCAGTTACAAGTAGTACGGGGAGTAGAAGTAATTTATGGACGCCGGCAAACCTGGCAGCCGTGGGAGCTGTTGATAGCCCACCTCTGTGCAAGGCCGATTTTTTTGCTGACAGACGCGTGATTTGTGCCGGAGAATCGGTGCAGTTTTCAGATAACAGCTTTAATGCTGTTTCAGGTTGGACATGGGATTTCCAGGGAGGGACACCGGCAGCGGCAACTACAGAGAATCCAAGTGTCACATATACAACGCCGGGAACCTACCAGGTATCATTAACTGCATCCAGTGGAGTTGATAGTGAGAGTGAAACGAAAGTTGCGTACATCACCGTGTTGGAGCCGGGAACAAATTTGCCATTTTATGAAGGATTCGAAAACTTCTCAACGATGACCGATATGCAAAACACATGGTTCATCGATAATGGTGGTTCAGCTAACGGATTTGAATTGACGAGCTCAGCAGCGCATACAGGGACAAAATCATTGAAGATTAATAACTTTTATCAGTCAGGAGTTAACAAAAATGAACTGTCTTCTTCCAATGTGGATTTATCAGGAGAAGTGTTGGACGATGTTACGTTGTCGTTCCGGTACGCATACCGAAAACGAGAAACGACAAATCAGGAATACCTGAAAGTTTATTTCTCTGCTGATTGTGGTGAGAGTTGGGGAACACCTAAAAAGACACTGAATGCGACAATGATGTCGAGTGAAGCCGTAGTTTCTCCCTGGACACCAGTAACTGCAGATTGGAAAACGGTTCATATTCCTTTCAGCAATAATTCGTTTACACCATTTCTGGTAGAAAATTTCAGATATAAATTCTCTTTTGAAGCAAACGGAGGAAACAATTTTTACCTGGATGACATCAATATTTACAACGGATCTGAGTCGGATGATATCGTATTGGGAATAGAAGAAACAGGTGCGATGAATGAAATTACATTGTTTCCAAATCCGAATGACGGAGACATGAATGTGTCTTTTTCACTGAATAATGCACAACAAGTTCGTTTAACAGTGATGGATATTTCAGGAAAAGAATTAAAGTCGACCATTATCAACGGAAGGACAGGAGAGAACGTAATCATGATCGACAATACCGGTATTGCCTCGGGAGTTTATTTTGTTCGGCTGAATACAGAATCAACGGACAAAACGCTTCAATTTATAAAGAACTGATCTTCCAACCTTTCTACAACGAAAAACGTTATTTGAATGCAAAAACAATTGTTTTTGAGGTGATTATCTAAGTCGACAGGCTTTCTTGCAAGAGGTGTTTATGTATAGTTATTTACTAAACGGCGCTTTTTGATAAATGAAATGTAGTCTGCGTTTATTTAATTGTAACAAATGATGTCGTTTCTGCTAAATCGGGTTAATTTTTAATTAACATTAATTGTGATTTGGTGAAACTTTATTCGTAATTTGTGAGCACTTTTTAAATTATAAAACTAGTAAATAACAAAAATTCTTGACTTATGAATAGAATAGTGGTAGGAATATCATCCTTTTTGCTGTCCACAACGATTGTCTCGGCACAACGGGTATTTAATCCTCAAAATGCCCGTGACGGAGAAACGGTGGAGTATTGCCACCAATACACCCGATTAAATGAATTGCAGCAAAAAAATCCTGCTGCTTATCAGCAGATTATGAGCGATCAGGTAGCTTTGGAAGAATACACAAGAAATTATGTAGAGACCAAATCAGGACCTGTTTATACAATTCCTGTAGTGTTTCACGTATTGCACAATGGAGGAGTTGAAAATATTTCAGATGAGCAAATTTACGATGCTGTAGCGATTTTAAATCGTGATTATCGGTTGTTAAACAGTGATGCAAACAATGTGCATGCTGACTTTCAGGGAATGCCGAAGGATGCTGAAATTGAATTCAAATTGGCAACCATTGCTCCGAATGGCGCATGTTTTAAGGGAATAACCAGAACACAAAGCGCATTGACAAGTAATGGAAGCGATGGAGATGCTCAGTTACAGGCTGTTTTTGACGGAAACGATGTGTACAATGGAACGTGGGCACACAACAGATACCTGAACATTGTAATTGCAAAAGATATTGGAGGTGCTGCCGGGTATACACAATATCCGAACAATTGGGGAGGAGCTTTCTCAAACTCAATCTGGATCTTGCATAATTATGTAGGAAGCATCGGGACAGGAGCTGCCGGAACGAGCAGAGCTTTGACACATGAAGTAGGACACTGGTTGAATCTGGCGCACACATGGGGAAATAGCAACCAGCCGGGATTGGCATCTAATTGTAGTATTGATGATGGAGTTGCAGATACTCCGAATACAGTTGGAGTTACTTCTTGTAATCTGAATGAAAGCACATGCGGACCTCGTGCAAATGTTGAGAACTATATGGACTATTCTTACTGTTCAAAAATGTATACAGAAGGACAGGTGAACCGTATGAGGGCAGCGATTACAAGTACAACGGGAGGAAGAAGCAATATCTGGACTCCGGCGAATTTGAATGCTGTAGGAGCGGTAGCAAACCCTTCTTTGTGTAAAGCTGACTTTTTTGTAGATAAACGTGTTGTTTGTCAGGGCGATGCTGTTCAGTTTACAGATGCCAGCTACAATACAGTGAGTGGATGGTCCTGGACGTTCCAGGGAGGAACTCCTGCAACTTCTTCGTCTGAAAATCCAAGTGTTACTTATAACACTCCGGGGACGTACCAGGTGTCGTTGACTGCATCAAACGGCGCTTCAACACAAATGGAAACAAAAACAGCATACATCACAGTATTGGCAGAAGGAACAGGACTTCCTTTCTATGAAGGTTTTGAAGACTACACAAATATCGCCGGTGCACAAGGAAAATGGTTTGTAGACAACGGTGGTGTAAATGGTGGTGGATTTGAAGTAACAAATACGGCCGGAAATTCAGGTGTTAAATCTGTGAAAGTGAATAATTTTTCGCAATCAAGCCCTTATATTACAGAGTTGATTTCATCTAGTGTTAATTTATCAGGTGAAGTAATCAACGATGTGACATTGTCATTCAGATATGCATACAGAAAGAAAGCATCTTCAAATCAGGAATACCTGAAAGTATATTTTACTGCTGATTGTGGTGAAA
>DHNG01000028.1:61296-62330 GCA_002409405.1 Flavobacteriales bacterium UBA5422
ACTGCTGATTGTGGTGAAACATGGGGGTCTCCCAGAAAAACGTTGAATGCAACAATGATGTCGAACTTAGTTGTGACATCATCATGGACACCGACAGCTGCGGACTGGAAAACAGTACACATTCCGTTTAGCGGGAATTCATTCAGCCAATACATGGTAGAAAACTTCAGATACAAATTTGCATTCGAAGCAAATGGAGGTAATAACTTCTACCTGGATGATATCAATATCTACAACGGACCGGAATCAGATGATATCGTTTTAGGATTGGAAGATAAAGGAAGTCTGAGTGAAATCACGCTTTTCCCGAATCCGAATGACGGAGAAGTGAATATTTCATTCGCCTTGGAAAATGCGCAAAAGGTAACGTTGGTCGTGATGGATGTTTCAGGAAAAGAATTGAAATCTACTGTTATCAACGGTAATACAGGAGACAATGTTATATTGCTTGACAATTCCAATTTCGCTTCAGGAGTATACTTTGTACAATTGAAAACAGAATCTTCTAACAAAACACTTCAGTTTGTTAAGAAATAATTGACAGATTAAATTAATTAAGAGTCCGTTTCGAAACCCGAGACGGACTCTTTTGATAATACATCTGCTATGTAAAATTTAACTCACTAATTCAGGTCTATGAATAACACACTTGCATTTGCACAAGAACAAGATAAAAAAGATGCGCTGGCCGCATTCAGAGACAAATTTCATTTTCCGACGTTCCACACAAACAACGTAATTTATTTTACCGGAAATTCATTGGGATTACAGCCAAAATCAACAGCTTCCTACATTCAGGTAGAATTGGATGCGTGGGCAAAATTTGGAGTAGAAGGTCATTTTATGGGGACAAACCCCTGGTTTTCATACCATGAATTATTGACCGAAAAAGCAGCGAAAGTAGTTGGAGCACTTCCGTCCGAAGTCGTTGTTACGCATTCCCTGACGACAAATATTCATTTATTGATGGTTTCCTTCTATCGCCCTGAAGGGAAACGAACAAAGATTCTTTGTGAAGCAAAAGCATTTCCAAG
>DHNG01000028.1:62441-95545 GCA_002409405.1 Flavobacteriales bacterium UBA5422
TGTGAAGCAAAAGCATTTCCAAGCGATCGGTATGCGCTTGAATCGCAGGTTCTGTTTCACCAGCTAAACATTGAACGGGATCTGATTGAAGTTGCTCCGAGAGAAGGAGAGCACCTGATCAATGAGGAAGACATTCTGGCAAAAATAGAGGAACTGGGAGATGAACTTGCCCTGGTTATGATTGGTGGGGTAAATTACTATACCGGTCAGTTGTTTGATATGAAAAAAATCACAGAAGCAGGACACAAGGTTGGTGCTGTTGTTGGCTTTGATCTGGCACATGCTGCAGGAAATATTAATCTGAAATTACACGATTGGAATGTAGATTTCGCTGCCTGGTGTGGATACAAATACTTGAATTCTTCTCCGGGAGGCGTGTCGGGAATGTTTGTGCATCAACGACATGAATACAACCCCGAATTACCTCGATTTGCAGGTTGGTGGGGATACGATAAGGCAACCCGCTTTCTGATGGAGCCGGGATTTAATCCAATCCGCGGAGCAGAAGGATGGCAGTTGAGTAATGCTCCTGTGCTGGGAATGGCTGCACATTTAGCATCGCTGGATATTTTTGATGAAGCAGGAATGGAGGCCATCGGAAAGAAACGGGATGTATTAACTGCCTTTTTGGAATTTGTTATCCAAGATGTCTCTGAACGAAACAAAGACAAAGTTACATTTGAAATCATTACTCCGAAAGAAATAGAAAAAAGAGGAGCACAACTTTCTATTTTGGTTCACGGACAAGGAAAAGCCTTGTTCGATAAGTTGTCAGCAGAAGGTGTTGTTGCAGACTGGAGAGAGCCGAATGTTATTCGTATTGCACCTGCTCCGCTGTACAATTCATTCGAAGATTGTTACCGCTTTGGAGAATACCTTGAAAAGGCGATTCAGTAAAACAATCTACTTTTTGAAAAAGTTAAAGATTGTTCGTACAGCGATCGGAACGAGGGTGCGAACAGCAACTTTCCCCAACGAAGGTTGATCATGTTTAGATATTCCTAAAAACCCTTCTGCCAGGTTCGGAAGGGTTATATCTTCTTTTAATTCTTCGATGCTCTTTACAACCTTGTGATAATGCAATTTGCGCTCGAGGTTTAAAATTTCGAGGTCACGGTTGATTTCATCGTATGAAGAATATATTTTTTTTCGCATTTTCATGGTCAGTCATTAAAAAAGATTTCGGAGAATTTCCGGAGAATTTTACCTTCTACAATCTGGGGTTTGATCAACGAAACCAAAATGGTGAGAAGTAGGTAAAGACCAGCTACGATTAAAAAACCGTAGACATAATTATCCATTGCTCTGCCAATTACGATTGCCAATGCCAACGAAGCGAAAAGAACAAACAGCGTAGCAAATAAAACGATGAGAAAAAACTTTAAGATCATCGTTGTAGATTGCATCGCTACTTTAAATCCCCATAATTTGTAATAAGCAATATTACTGTTGATCAGTTCCTTGGATTCTTCCTGGATCTTCTCCAGATCTTCTTTTATGTCCTCAAACGCCATGGTACAATTACTTTTTGCTGACTTCTTTTTTTAATGCAGCCAATTTTGCTTCTAAAATCTCAATGATGTCTTCGGTTTTCTCTTTTCCATCCTCTACCAGTTGGTTGAGTGATTGATCGAACGAATGTTCAACTGCTGAAATTTTCCCTTTTAATGCGTCCACCAACTCATCCAATTTGTCTGATAAATTGTCCTTGCTGTCGTTGAACTTTTGTTTAATCTTTTTTCGTGTTTCCGTTCCTTTGTCAGGTGCGAACAACAATCCTAATCCTGCTCCCACTGCGGCCCCTGCCAACAGTGCTATTACTGTATTTGATGCATTACTTGCCATGTTCAGTTGTTTTAAAAGTTTCTACTATTCCTAAATGTAGGAAATAATCGTTTAAAAAACATGTTTGACCAGACTAAAATACGTAATTTTCATATAAATTAACATTCTGTAAATCAGAAAATGTTTTTTATTTGTGTAAAATTGAAGTGTGCTGTTTTACAATTAAATGATGAATGCTATATATGGAAAAGTTAACACTCCCCAATGTCTATAAAGTAAGTGCTGCTTTTTTTATCGCAGCATGTATCCTGTTGGTTACGTATCTTGCCAGCGACATTTTTGCCCCGTTGATCATGGCTTTGCTCATCGCAATTTTACTCCGGCCGATTGTACGATTCCTTTCCGATAAACTGAAATTCCCTTCCATTCTGGCTGTTTCTGTAACGGTTGTACTGGCTTTCCTTGTGTTGATCGGATTGTTGAGTTTCCTGGCATATCAGCTAACGACTTTTATGGACGATTTGCCCCGGATCAAAGAGCACCTGACCCAACATTATCATTCACTTCAACAGTGGATCGAAGCTCAGTTCGGAATTTCTGACTGGGAGCAAAATCAATACGTGGAACAATCCGTTTCCGGTGCAGATTTCTTTTCACTGTCGTCCATTAGTTCATTGACCAATAGTTTGATGTATATGATCCTGATCCCGATTTATACGTTCCTGATTTTAATCTACCGTTCATTGTTGTTGAACTTTATCATCAAACTGGTTCCCGGGAAGAATGTGATGAACATCGAAGCAATTCTTACCAACCTGAAAGCAGTGGTTCGAAGCTACATTGCGGGCTTGTTAATCCAGGTTGCCTGTATTTCCATTATGACAGGAACCGGGTATTTTTTCATCGGAATGAAATACTTTATTTTCCTGGGAATTTTAACCGGTTTGTTGAACCTGATCCCGTACATCGGGATCATCATTGCAGGTGTGATCAGCTGTCTGATTGCATTGACAACTTCAGAAGAATTATCCATTGTTTTTTGGGTGATCGGGGTAAACATTGTGGTGCAGTTCATTGATAATAATTTTCTGGTACCAAAAATTGTCGGTTCAAAAGTATCCATCAACGCGCTTGCGTCTATGATTGGTGTGATTGTCGGAGGTACAATTGCCGGAATTCCCGGAATGTTCCTTGCGATTCCTGTCCTGGCGATGTTAAAAGTAATCTTTGAAGCAACAAAAGGATTGGAGCCTTATGGTTACCTGATCGGAGATGAAATGCCGCATACATTCAACTGGACAAAAATCCGGCTGATCTATACCCGGCAAATGCGACAGACGGAAGAGAAGAAAAAAGATCCGCAGGAAAAGAAGTCCGAAGAAGGAGGTACTTCCCCTGATCAGAATAACTAACAGGCAACTGTGCAAATGTCAGGTAACAACCCCATCATTTGAGCGAAAGTTCTGGTTATTTTCGTAGAATAGTTTCCCATCAAATGTCAGAAGAAAACGAGATTACAAAAAAACAGGACGAAAGTAAAGGCAAGCAGAAAAATGAAAAAGCTGCTAAAGCAAAGCAGAACCCAAAGGTTTCTACTGCTAAGATTGCTGGCAGAATCAATAAGAAAAAAGTGAAATCCACAGTGGGGGTTGTGCTGATTTTGTTGTCGTTTTACCTGTTTCTTGCTTTTTTTTCATACCTGTTTAACTGGCAGGCAGATCAGGATCGGGTGATGAATAAAAGCCTGGTTGAATTCCTGTTTGAAGCCAGTGATGAACCTGTCGCCAACTGGTTGGGGAAGTTTGGAGCATGGGCTTCCCATCTATTTATGTACCGTTGGTTCGGAATTTCCTCCTTTGGGTTCTGCCTGCTGTTTCTGATTTCAGGATTTAAAATTGCGTTAAATATTCGTCTGATGCCCATTCTGAAAACCTATGGAATTACCCTGGTTTTTATTGTCTGGAGTTCTATTTTTCTTGGCTTTTTTGCTAATTCTACCAATTACCTCGGAGGTGCATTCGGATACCAACTAAATCAATGGTTGTCACTAACGTTGGGAGGATTCGGAAGTTTTATTCTGATCCTTGTGCTGTTTTATTTATCGGTTATTGCCGTTTTGAATCCTGATTTTGCAAAATTGCGTTCCCTCTTCGGAAGTAAACACGAAGCGGTTGATGCAGATATTGATCAAGAGAATGAACCGACAGGAAATCCACTGGACATTAATATTCTCAATCCGATTAAAGACGAACAGATTAAACAAGATCAAAAGTCGGAAGCTGTTCATTTTAATGAGGAGGAACCGGAAGATGAGGAAGCGACGGAAGAGGAAATGCCGTTTATGGTCAATACCCCTGAACCGGAAGATGATTTTGAGATTACAATTCCGGTAGATGCAGAAGCTGAGTTTGGTGATGATTCCGATTTTTCAGTGGCAGTGGCAAAAGAAGAAGAACCTGTTAACGAAGATGATTTGGATAAACTTCGTCAGGAATTCGGAGAATATGACCCGACACTGGATTTAGCAAGTTACATGCTTCCTCCGATTGAATTGTTAAATGACTACGGAGGAAAAGGAATATCTGTCAACAAGAACGAACTGGAAGAGAACAAGAATAAAATTGTTGAAACGCTTGCCCATTATAAAATTGAGATTGCAAAAATTAAGGCAACAGTCGGACCGACGGTTACATTGTATGAAATCGTACCGGCTCCGGGGGTGCGAATCTCAAAAATCAAAAACCTGGAAGATGACATCGCACTGAGTTTATCGGCACTCGGAATCCGAATCATTGCTCCGATTCCCGGGAAGGGGACGATTGGTATCGAAGTACCGAACAGCAGCCCGGATATGGTCAGTATGCGCGCATTGATTGCTTCTGAAAAATTTCAGAATTCGGACGCGGAATTGCCGGTTGTGATTGGGAAAACCATCACAAATGAGACGTATACGTTCGACCTGACAAAAATGCCGCACTTACTCGTTGCAGGTGCTACGGGACAAGGTAAATCGGTTGGTTTGAATGCCATTCTGGTATCGTTGCTGTATAAAAAACACCCGGCACAGGTGAAATTCGTATTGGTGGATCCGAAAAAGGTGGAATTGACACTGTACAACAAAATTGAACGCCACTTTTTGGCAAAACTTCCGGGTGAAGGTGATGCCATTATTACCGATACTTCGAAAGTAGTAAACACATTAAATTCGTTGTGTATTGAGATGGATGAACGGTATGAATTGCTGAAGGAAGCGCAATGCCGGACCATTAAAGAATACAACGTAAAATTCATTCAACGCAGACTGAATCCGGAGAAAGGTCACCGGTACTTACCATACATTGTTGTGCTAATTGACGAGTTTGCCGATTTGATAATGACGGCAGGTAAGGAGGTAGAACATCCGATTGCCCGGATTGCTCAGTTGGCCCGTGCGATTGGAATTCACCTGATTGTTGCTACGCAGCGCCCGTCGGTAAATGTCATCACAGGTATGATCAAAGCAAACTTCCCGGCGCGGATTGCCTTCCGTGTATTGTCCAAGATTGATTCGCGGACGATTTTGGATGCATCGGGAGCAGATCAGTTAATCGGACGGGGAGATATGTTGGTATCTACAGGCTCTGATCTGGTGCGTTTACAGTGTGGATTTGTTGACACACCTGAAGTGGAAAAAATCTGTCAGTTTATTGGCGATCAACGCGCGTATCCGGAAGCGATGATACTTCCTGAATATGTCGGAGAAGGAAGCGAAGGTGGTGGAGATTTCGATTCGGAAGAATTGGATGCTATGTTTGCAGAAGCAGCGCGCATTGTTGTCATCAATCAACAAGGTTCTGCAAGTTTGCTGCAACGAAAACTGAAACTGGGATACAACAGAGCCGGACGTTTGGTTGATCAGTTGGAAGGAATGGGAATCATTGGACCATTCCAGGGAAGTAAAGCGAGAGAAGTATTGTACAGTGATCCTGTTGCATTGGAAGAATACCTGAGAAGTAAAGGACTGTCCTAAAACGGCTAAATGAAACACCTTAAAATTGACACCTTTGTTCTTGCTATTATTGCAACTGTTGCATTTGCTTATTTTGTTCCGCAACTCGAGCATCAACTTCCGCTCGATCTGATTGGCAGTATTGGAGTTTCATTGATCTTTTTCTTTTACGGATTAAAACTCAGCCCCGAGAAGATCAAATCAGGGTTGAAAAACTGGAAATTGCATGTGTTGGTACAATTGTCAACGTTTTTATTATTTCCATTAGCAGTATTGCTGTTCTACCCGGTTGCGCAAACAGAAGAGGCGCAACAACTATGGCTGTCGTTCTTGTTTTTAGCAGCCTTGCCGTCGACCGTTTCTTCATCCGTTGTGATGGTTTCGATGGCAAAAGGTAACATTCCTGCGGCAATTTTTAATGCAAGTATTTCCGGACTGATCGGGATTGCCGTTACGCCCCTGTGGATGGGGTTGTTTTTACAAAATGAAGCTGTCGATTTCTCATTGGGACACATCTATTTGAAACTCATTACTGAAATATTGATTCCGATTTGCCTGGGATTCTTGTTGCAGCGTTTTTTGGGAAAGTATGCACAACGATACAGCCGTCAGCTTGTTGTTTTTGATCGGTTTGTGATTTTGTTGATTATCTACAAAAGCTTTGCAGAATCATTCGAGGAAGGCATCTTCCTGGCCGTTTCACTCACAGATTTGTTATTGATTCTGGTAGCCATACTCGTGCTGTTTTTCTTGATTTACAACTTGATCGGGTGGATTTCCGGTAAGATGGGATTCAACTATGAAGACCGGGTTACAGCGCAATTCTGTGGCACAAAAAAATCGGTCGTCCACGGAGCTGTTTTTGCTAAAATATTGTTTCCGGCTGCCTTTCCGATTGGTATTGTCTTACTCCCGTTGATGCTGTTTCACGCTATTCAGATTTTCATCATCAGTATTATTGCTTCACGCCTGGGTAGGGAAATTCGGTAGGATTTTTAGAATTATGAATTATAAATGTTGAATTCTGAATGTTCAATTATCAAATGTGGAGATGTGAATTACGGGTATGACCAAAATTGATAATTACCCCATTGATAACTGATAATTGAAAAAACTCCTCACTATTCACTTTCAACTATTAATTTTTCACTCCCCACTTCTCACTTTCAACTTTCCACTAACTAACTCACTCCATTTCCATCAACTCTTCTGTCGCTTTTTCCCACATTGCCATCTGGTCGTCCAATTTGGATTTTACCGCATTGTATTCATCCAGTGTTTTTTGAGAAGCAGCTTCATCCGAATAGTCTAGTTCGGCAACCTTTGCCTGTAATTCTGCCAACTTTGCCTCCAGCTTTTCAATTTCCTTCTCTGCAAGATTAATTTTGTTGCTCAACGAATTTTTTACCCGCTTTAATTCTTTTTGATCTTCCCGACTCAATTCCGTTGGTGTAACTTCTTCCTGAACAACTACTTTCGGAGCTTCTTTTTCCGGTTGTTTTTGCAATTTAACAGCGCCATTATTCATCAAGGACATCTTACGTGCAAGAAATTCCTTTACACCAAAATGATGAATCTTTAATGTTTTATCTTCAATGTCCCAGATTCTGTTGGTCAATCCATCGAGGAATTCACGGTCGTGGGAAACAACAATAAATGTCCCTTCGTAGTTTTTCAAGGCTTCTTTTAATACTTCCTTACTTTTAATATCCAGGTGATTGGTCGGCTCATCGAGAATCAGGAAATTGGAAGGACTCAGCAACAATTGGCACAATGCCAGACGTGTTCGTTCTCCTCCGGATAATACACCGACTTGTTTGTCTACATCTTCACCGCTGAATAAGAATGTTCCCAGAACTGTTCTCAGACTTTTGCGGATTTCACCTTCAGCAATGTCATCGACGGTTTCAAAAACTGTTTTTGTTTTGTCCAAATTTTCAGCTTGGTTTTGGGCGAAATAGGTGATTTGGACATTGTGACCGTAATTCACAATCCCGTCACCTTCCAGTTCCCCCATAATACGCTTCAACAAAGTTGATTTACCGACACCATTGGGTCCGAGTAGGGCAATTTTCTCTCCTCTTCCCACTGTAAGGTTAATATCTCTGAACAAACGTTTCTCCCCAAAACTTTTCCCCATGTCATGCATCTCCAATACCCATTTCCCCGGCTGAAGGCTCAATGGAAATGACACATGCATTCTGGCAACACCATCTTTTTCCAGTTCAATTCGCTCTGTTTTTTCCAGCTTTTTGATCAACGATTGAGCAAATGCGGCTTTATTGGCTTTCGCCCGGTATTTGTCGATTAATTCTTGTGTGTGCTTGATATCTTTGTCCTGTTGCTTTTTAGCTGATTGCATTCGTTCCAGTTCTTCTGCGCGGACTTCTTTGTACTTGGTATAGGCATATGGAAAATCCAATACTTTACCCATGGAAATTTCCAGTGTGCGTTTAGTCACATTGTCCAGGAACAACCGGTCGTGAGAGATAACGATCACAGCCCCGTCAAATGTTTTTAAGTAATTTTCCAACCAGGCGATTGAGATAATATCCAGGTGGTTGGTCGGCTCATCCAGTAACAATACATCCGGATTGTTGACCAATATTTTTGCCAGTTCCGCCCGCATTTTCCATCCTCCGGAAAACGTGTTGAGCGCACGGGAGAATTCTTCTTCATCAAAACCCAATCCTTTCAAGGTCGACGCAATTTTCTCTTCCCATGAATATCCATCCAGAATATTGAATTCATAATTGCAGTCATTCAACCGGTCGAGCAATCCCAAATAGCTTTCTGATTCGTAATCTGTGCGCGTCACCAATTCATGATTGATCTGCTCCAGCTCATTGCGCAATTTGGTCAGTTTTTCATTCGAATTATTGAGGTACTCAAACACCGATTGATTCGTGTCAATCACAATATCTTGAGTCAGAAAACCGATCGTACAGTCTTTGGGTTTGTGAATTTTTCCTTCGGAAGGCAATACCATACCGGAAAGAATACGCAACATGGTCGATTTCCCGGCTCCGTTTTTACCCACTAAACCAACTTTATCCCCTTTGTTGATTTGCAGGTTGACGTGTTGAAATAAGAACCCTTGCGGGAGGTGAAGACCTAAGTTTTCGAAATTAATCATTGCGTATGTATCAAAATTTTGTGCAAAAATAGGGAATTTAAAGGGATTTAATGAATTTTGAACTTACAATATTTGATCACAGAACCTTTGGCTGTAAACAGTTTTTCGTAATGCGTCTTGATGTGAAAAATATCTTTCGTTGTCTGATCCAGGTTGTCCGGTAACTCACCATATAAATCCCAGGTTAACTCCAGGCAATCATACTTGTGCTCGTTGATTTGTTCTTCCGTGTATTCAAACAGGATATCACTATCGGTTTTCAGTTGAACAATTCCTCCGGGTTTCAGCAATTTTCTGTAACGGTTGATGAATGGGGGGGCAGTTAACCGTTTGTTGGGTTTTTTACGTTGAGGATCGGAAAATGTCAACCAAATTTCGTCTATTTCATTTTCTGCGAAGCAATCGTTGATAAAGTCAATTTTTGTGCGGCAGAAGGCTACGTTCTTGAGGTCCATTTCCAGTGCCTGAACAGCACCGATGTACATACGTGATCCTTTGATGTCTACCCCGATGAAGTTTTTATCCGGGAAATGTTGCGCCAGCCCAATGGAATATTCTCCTTTTCCGCATCCGAGTTCCAGCACAATGGGATTGTCATTCTGAAAGTATTCCGAACGCCATTTTCCTTTCATGTGGTATTCTTTCGGAATTTCAGGTTCAAAAAAGTTTGGAAATTCTTTTACCGCTGCAAATCTTCTTAATTTATCTTTTCCCATTGTCGTATTAAAGTGTGCAAAAATAGTAATTTGTGAATTATGAATGTTGAATTATCAATTGAGTAAGTATCAAAACTCATGAACAAAATCTTACTTCCATCATTTGATAATGGACAATTACTCCATTCATAATTAATTATTCAAGTCTCGGGTTTGAGAAAACACCACAAAAAAAGGGTAAAGTTACCTTTACCCGATTCCTTGAAAATATCTTCCGGCTTAAATAAGCGCGTCTAATTTTGATGTCAATTGTTGTTTTGGAACTGCTCCGACAGATTTATCAGCAATTTCTCCGTTCTTAACAAACAATACCGTAGGAATATTTCGGATTCCGAATTGAGCAGAAACTCCCGGGTTGTTATCCACATTTACCTTTCCGATGATTGCCTTTCCTTCATATTCTCCCGCCATTTCTTCAATGATTGGTCCGATCATGCGGCATGGTCCACACCATTCTGCCCAAAAGTCAACAACTACAGGAACTGTAGATTTCAAAACTACTTCCTCGAAGTTCGCGTCTGTGATTTCTAATGCCATAATTCTAATTTATATTTCGTTAAAAAAGTCTGCGCTTGCAGATGTAAAGTTAATTATTTTGAATTATTCCAAACAAGAAACTTGCCAATAAGTTATTAACGACACAATGACAGAAAATTAATTCCGGATTGTCATCTTTTTCATTGTTTTCTGATTTTCTGTCACTAAACAATAAAAATAAACACCGTTGGATAGCTCTTTTGTATTGAACGGAATAATGTTTCCGTCAGCCTTACATTCCTTGTTGTATATTTCTTTCAGAAAGTTATACTGTTCGTCCAGCAATTGAAATTTTACTTCTTTCTTTTCTTCTGAGGTAAAATAGAACTGGATATCTCCTGATGCGGGATCTGTTTCCAGGCTGTACAAAACACAGTATTTTTCTTTTGGAATACTTCCTTTCCCCAGATAGGCGAGCAATTTTTTATAAGAAATCACGAATATCAGGATTGCCAGCGTAAAAATAAGGATACCGACAATTAATTCCATTGTTGTAAATGCAAGAATCATAGCGCGATCAGACCTTTAATTTTAGACGACTCTTCATAAATGGTAATGATGGAATCTACATCCAACATCATTTCTTTAATGGAAATGCTCACAAAGTTTCCGTTTCTGGAAGGTTGAGACTGAATTTCGGCCTCTGCTCCGAAAAGAGAGTTGACTTTGGCTATGTATTCGGGATTGTTGGGAACAATAAATTTGAATAAGTACACATTCGGCCATTCTTCTTGTTCCAGCTGTGCTTTCAGTTTGTCAAATACTCCTTCCATCGCCATAATTTTTAATCAACAAAGATAGGCGTTTCATTTCTTTTAGAAGGAACGAATTGGTGTTCAATTTCAGAATATCATCAAATTTTTTTCCTCCTGCAGCATTAAATGCTTTAATGGCTTCTAAAACGGCCATCGGGTCTTCATCTTTTGATACCTGTGTAACCTCGATAGCGATTTCCTGATCGGTGTACCATTTCTTTCTGTAGCAATCTACAACCAGGAGATATTCCTGTACGCTTTTTGCTAATGTAGCGGCGTCAAATGAAGTGGCTATTTTTTGTTTGGATGTTCCCTTCAGTTGCTCCCATTGATTAAATGCCGCGAGAACCTCATCTGAAAACACGATTTGTTCGGGTAGCACAATTTCTTCCTGTACAACAGGTGTTTCAGATAACACAGCATACGCCTTGTCCAGTTGGTTTAATTTATCCAGCTTGGCCTCAAATACTTTTCGAATGGGTGTTTTTGCAAGAAAGAATTGTTTGTATTCAAAAAGACGATCATCGTACAGGTCGGAGAGGACATCTTCTTCATTGTACGGAAAAAACAACTTTGCTTCTTCTTTCGTCATTCTGAAACTCCTTTGTTTTGGCGCATCCGTATATTCAGAAATTCTACAACAAGCGCATAACACATTGCAAAGTAAATGTATCCTTTCGGAACATGCTGTCCAAATGCTTCCGCAACCAGGATCACACCAATTGTAACAAGGAATGCCAATGCGATCATCTTGATGGTCGGACGGTTGTTGATAAAGTCACTGATTGGTTTTGCAAACAACATCATAACAATCATCGATACAATGACTGCAGCGTAAATAATCACCAATGGATCGTGTCCTGTTTGTTTTTGCAGGTCATTGGTCATTCCGATAGCTGTAATAATGGAATCGAAGCTGAACACAATGTCAATCAGTACAATCTGAAGGATCACCGAACTGAGTTTATTGTTCCCTTTTTTGGAAATTTCTTCGTGTTCTCCCTTAATGGAACTGTGCATTTCAACAGTACTTTTGTAGATCAGGAAAAGACCTCCAAGGAACAGAACCAGACTTTGCATGGAAAAGTTCTTCAGGATTTCGATGCTTGTATTTGGGAATAACGGTGTGACAGATCGCATGATCCACGCAACAAAAACGAGTAAGATTAATCGAATGATGAGGGCGAGGGAAAGTCCTAAATTCCGCCCTTTCCGCTGTTCTTCTTTCGGAAGTTTATCCGTTACAATGGAAATGAAAATGATGTTATCAATTCCCAGTACAATTTCCAGTAAAGCAAGAATAACAAAATACGTTAATCCTTCAACTGTCAGTAATGCATCAAAAAAATCCATGTTGTTCTCTGATAAAATGTTCGTACAACTAATTGCCTGCCGCAATGCAGTACGAAATTAGCCGAAAAATGTGAATTTACAATCGACGGTACTAAAAAGTTCTGCGTTATCGAATAAGGGTAACGAAGCCGTGGAATTTTTCCTTCACACCTCCTGCTTTTTCAACAACGACTACGTAGGTGTACACACCATCAGGAGATGCTTCTCCGGATTGCGTTCTACCGTCCCAAGTCAAATCTGTTTCTGAAAACTGTTTCACTACCTGCCCCCAACGATTCATAATAAAACCATTGTCCAACAATCCGCCTGTAATAGAAATCGGGAATACATCGTTGACAAAATCACCATTTGGTGTAAATGTATTCGGGATGAACACATAGTATGGAGGAATCTGACAATCGTAGATACTGATGGTCGCTGTGTTTTGGAGAATACACCCATTTCCATCAACCGTTTCATAATTGACAATAGTTGATTGAGAATACCAGTTACCATTCACGAGTGTAGAGTCACCAAGACATACTGATTCAAATGAGTTAACCGGATTTGTAACAAAAAAGCTGAACTGAACGGTATGAATACTGTCACATCCGGCTGCTGTGAGGTAATTGAAGTCATAATTTCCTGCTGTCGTAATTTGTTGTCCTTCAAAAACGATGGATTCTCCGGGACAAGCACTGATGCTCTGAGACGTTTGCTGTGTCGTACAACCTTGCGTTACAACGATAGAGATACATGCTGTTTCAGCACATGCTCCTGAACCGATGGTGTAGCATACCTGGTGTGTTCCTACCCCTGCAGCCTGCGGATTAAACATCCCGTTGTTGTCGATACAACTGGTGCAGTTTGCCGACCATGTTCCGCCTGTAATGGACGTAGCTACTTGTATCGGACTGTCACTTGTTGTTAACGGATTAATGGGAGAGATAACCGGAGTTTGTCCTGAAGCTCCCGGTGATACGGTTGCAGTCGTAGAAGATTGACAATTATTTTGGTCTGTAACAGTGATCGTGTACGTCCCGTCACACAGGTTTTGGATAGATGGTGTTGCCATCCCATTGCTCCAACTATATGTATAAGGTGTTGCTCCTCCTGAAACAGCAATTGAAGCTGTTCCGTCGCAGAGGTTCTCACAGCTTTCACTAGTTGCGCTTGGGGTCAGCGTCAGTGGATTGGGATTGGTTCCGACTGTTGCCTGACCATTTGCCGTACATCCGTTCGCATCTGTGACTATAACAGTATACGTTTGGGCACATAGATTGCCGACACCTGCTGTTGATGCTCCGTTAGACCATGCGTACGTATACGGTGTTGCTCCGCCATTCACAGTTGCAGAAACAGAACCGTTACAAGCATTTGTACAACTGACATTTGTTGTTGTTGTATTGACGGTCATCGTATTACTCCCCGCAGAAATAATTACCTGATCGGTAGCCGTACATCCATTTGCATCTGTTACTTCAATCGTATAGGTTTGTGCACAAAGATTTGAAATCGAAGGAGTTGTTCCTCCGGTTGACCAATCATAGGTATATGGTGTTGCTCCGCCGGATGCGACAACAGAAGCCGTTCCGGTACAATTACTTCCACATCCTGTGTTCGTGGAAGAAACATTCAATGAAATTGTTCCTCCTGATGTATTGCTCATTGCTGCAATCCACGCCGCGTTTTGTGCCGAGTTAGCCGCTCCGGGAGTTTCTCCTGTTGTTGCCGATTCAGAAACCCAGTTTGCTTGCAATGAAGGATTGTCATTCGTTCCGTTTTTCATGCTGAATACAAGCCCTCCTGCATTTCCTGAAAAATAAATAATTGTATTTTGGTTGTTGGAACCCCAGCTTACCGCATGTGAAGGCGTAGTCGCTGAAGTATTGGCACGTATTTGATAAGAATCCTGCCCGTTCGCCATCCCGACTGTATTCCATGCTCCTCCTGTTACCCATCCGGTTGCTGAATAATTGTTGTTGGCTGAAGATGGTAAGCTTGAGTGTTGTTCCAGTAAATTTGAGCTTCCGGGAATGATCAATCGTCCGTTTCCGTCCGACATACTAATGTCATCTGCAGGAATAGCAGTATTTCGGTTACTTTCATTGTATACAACAATCAACGTTCCGATGGGAATACATTGCCAGAAAGCTGTATTGGCAAAACGTAATGCCCCTGTTGCAATTCCCGATCCTGAACCAGATTCAAAATATCCGTTGTTATCATCAATGATGATTCCCCGCATGTCCAGACATGGTGGAGGAGTTTGGCAGGACGGTGTCCCGACCACAATCAGTTCAACATATTCAAATGCACCGCTTGGTCCTTGTGAGACTTCATTGATGAATAATTGCTGTGAAAATAAGTTTAGCCCGGAAAGAAAAAAAGAGGCAATAATTGCCGTTAATTTCATATAATTTATTGTTGAACAACTAATTAGTATTGGTTTCGGCAATAGACAATAGTCGAGCTTCAAGGATGACAATACCAAATTCGACGCAAAGATAGGCGGTTATTTCCGATTGGTCAAAAAAAACAAGGTTAAGAAAAAATTAATTCACTCAATTGCGAAGTTCAACCCGTATGATACGTGGATCTTCCGGTTTGGCAATTGCTGTTTTTCCTATTTTGAGGTTAACGACCCAATGGATGGTGTGTTCGTCACAGACAACCAATACTTTTTCTCGTTCTGTGGAGGGGACTTTTGCATCTTTGATTACTTGAGAAACCAGTTGACTGCCTTGTACTCCGATCGGTGTAATCCTGTCGCCCTGCTTCCATTTCCGGATACACAATTTTCCGGATACTTTTTCAGTATTGAGGTAGATTTCCGTTTTAGAAAATACCGATGGAAGTTGCAAAACAGGTGTAATGAATAGTTGTGGCAGCGTGTTTTGCGGTTTTTCAGTAACAAATGTGATGCATTCTCCTTCATTCACAATGCGCGTAAATGGGGAATGGCTTTCAATGTGTTTTCCTTTGGAATAGTGTTTCAATTCCAGAAATCGCTGAAACAAATTAGAGGGCTGTTTTAGCTGTCGCCACAATTCAAATACTTCTTCATCAGAAAATGAATCCAGCTCTTTTTTAGAAATACTGTTTCGTTCAAAAATCTGTACAGCAACAGGAGCCATCTTTTCTTCTAATTCTAATTGCATTTGTTGAAACACATGAATGAGTGTTTGTGCAGATTGTTTCAGGTTGGGAACTGTTTTTTCCATCAGAGGAATGTATTCCAATCGCCATTTGTTGCGCAAGTAGCGAGTTGATTGATTGGACAGGTCTTCTCTCCAGTGAATGTTGTTGTTTAATGCATACTGAGTAAGTTCTTCTTTGGACAGGTGCAGTAAAGGACGGATAATGTTTTTCCTTTTTTCCGGCATACAGGCCAGTCCGGGGATTCCGGATTGACGCATTAAATGCATGAAAAACGTTTCTGCCTGATCGTCAGAATGATGTGCCAACGCAATTACACCGTCATGTTGTGCAGCCATTTCTTCAAAAAAAGCATACCTGAATTTTCGGGCATTTTCCTGGAAATTTCCTTTTAATTGGTTTTTGTAGTGTTTGACAGAACAGGGGACGGAATATTGTTCTGCAACTGCTTTGACAAGTTTCATGTCCGCATCACTTTCGTTTCCACGTTGATGGTAATTAACATGCAGCAGGTGAATGTCAAATTGATGGGCGTGTAAAAAATGGACAAGTGTCATTGAATCTACACCACCGCTACAACCAACATAGATCGTTTGATGGCGGTATTGCTCTAAAGAAATCAGAACCTGTTCCCACATGTCTTAACCTGTTACGGCAGTTAGTAATTTTCTGACTTTTGTCTCACATTCTTCGTATTCCTTTTCGGCATCGCTGTCAATGGTGATAGCACCGCCGACTCCGCAGGATAAATAATTAGTGTGAGCATTATAGAGTAAGGAACGGATGACAACATTGAAGTCGAAATCGCCGTTGGGTAAAATGTAACCAATGCTTCCTGCATACAATCCCCTTTTAAACGATTCGTAGTGTTCACTAAGTTTCATCGCGCTTACTTTTGGAGCTCCTGTCATGCTTCCCATTGGGAATGTTGCTTTGATCAGGTCTGTAAATGACACATCTTCTGATACCTGACAGCTGATTGTGGATACCAATTGGTGAACAGTCCGGTAGGTATAGACTCCAAACAGTTCATCTACAGTTACCGATCCTTTTTCCGCAACTTTTGATAAATCATTCCGAACCAGGTCTACAATCATTACATTTTCCGAACGCTCTTTCGGGTTGTTGACCAATGCTGTTTTTAACTGCTCATCCTCTGTTTCAGTCGTTCCGCGTTTTGCTGTACCTTTAATTGGCTGAGAAAGGACTGTTGTTCCTTTTTTTTGAAGAAAGCGCTCCGGACTTCCGCAAAAAACATGAAACTGATCGTGTTGCAGGTATACTGAGAATGGTGCTTGTGTAATGTTGTTGATGGTTGAATAAACAGAAATGGGGTCTGTTAGTTTAACCTGTTCTGAAAAATATTCCTGGCAAAAATTGATTTCGTAGATATCTCCACGCTGAATGTGTTGCTTCAATTGATGAACAGCTGCTATGTATTCTTCTTTTGAAATGCGTGCACGGAATGCGTCAATTCCGGAAGGTTTTTTTTCTGCGTTTAACTCCTGGAAAAATGACGTAACAAAACGAATTGTCTCGTTTGTTTCTGTTCCCTGGATAACGCTTCGCCTTTCTCCTTCCGTCCTTACGACTATTTCCGGGACATGAAAATAAACAGTAGGGAAATGTAAGTTGTCGGAATTAGAGGATGTGAGTTGTTCAACGGAATTCTTAACGTCATATGTCAAATAGCCATAAATGAATTTCCCTTTGTTGGCAGTGATAAACTGTTGCAACTTTTCGAAATCAATTGATTGATCAAATGCAATGCTTGCACCTTTTCCGAAGCAAAGGTACGATGTGTCCGCGTTGGAATTAAAAAAGGCAATTGAATCTGTCGGTTTCATGAAAGACGAAGGTAAGGAATATTCTCTACTTTTTAATGCCTTTCAGGTTCGAAAGGATGTTTTTATAACTGCGTTGAATGACACCAAATAGCTGTAAAGAATGAGTGAAAACAAAATTCTTCAATTTTTTATGTTGAAGTTGAGTTTTCAACCGACTGATGATTATTTAGTTAAGTTTTCGTCCATTTTTTTATACGATACAAGCAGGCATTTTTATTTGGAATATCAAGGGCAACAGCTATATTTACGACTATTAATATTACTTTATGAAACAATTAACTTTACTCGTAGTATCGCTGCTTTATTCGTATTCTTTTGGGCAGCAATCTGTTAATTCTTCGGGTGGTGATGTGATCTCTTCGGCTCAGGGAACTGTTTCTTTTTCTGTTGGACAAATTGCAACAAATTACATTGAAACAGGAGCCTCGATTAATGAAGGAGTACAACAGCCATACGAATTTTTTAGCGTCCTTTCCATTGACCAACCTGGTGAAAAAACGTTGTTGGGAGTTTTTCCCAATCCTACGGAAGGTATCATCTATCTGAAAAGCGAAGATGTCATCAATGCAACAATCGAAATGTATGACGAAAGCGGCCGTCTGGTACTTAATGAAGAGAAACAGGTTATTCAGAACAGTCAACTGGATTTGACGGGATTTGCAAGAGGTGTGTATACCATTAAGGTAAGCAGTAACTCATCTGTCCAAACAATTAAAATCATCAAAAACTAACATTTAAATTACACTATGAAATTATCATCTTTTTTTGGAGCTTTATTAATCAGCGGGATGTTATCGGCTCAGGCTCCACAATCGTTTACGTATCAATCGGTTATCAGGAACAGTACGGATCAGCTGGTTGCTAATTCACCTGTAGGGACACGGATCTCGATTTTGCAGGGAAGTG
Source organism: Flavobacteriales bacterium UBA5422 (assembly GCA_002409405.1). Taxonomy (GTDB): domain Bacteria; phylum Bacteroidota; class Bacteroidia; order Flavobacteriales_D; family Crocinitomicaceae; genus Taishania. Next base: position 80,603 of record DHNG01000028.1, read on the forward strand.
TTACAGGAACGGTCGTTTATGCAGAAACACACAATGCATCAACCAATGCAAACGGATTGCTGTCGTTAGTGATTGGTGCAGGAACGGTTCAGAATGGTACATTCTCTTCTATTAACTGGGGAAGCGGGCCTTATTTTATAAAAACAGAAACAGACATTAACGGAGGTGTCAATTATTCATTAACAGGAACGCAACAATTGATGAGTGTGCCATATGCATTGTATGCAGAAACTGCAGGTACGGCAACAAATGGAACACCCGGACCTCAAGGGCCTGCAGGACCACAAGGTCCAGCCGGGGCAGCAGGTACGCCCGGAACACCAGGTGCAGCGGGAGCGACAGGAGCAACCGGACCTGCCGGAACAACCGGACAATACGCGAATACGGTTTTCTCTACCGGACAGTTGGCATTGACACAAACGGTGACCAGCTACACATTGATTCCCGGGTTGACGCAAACAATTACCGTTCCTGCGAATGCAAAAGTGTATGTGTCAACCAACGGAGGATTCCAGAATGCATCTACAGGATCTTCGCACGCAGCTGCTGATTTTGCTATTTTTATTGATGGAACAGCAACTTCTGTTCAACGTCAGGTTGCAGCGGCAAATACAGCAGAATTAGGACAAATTCTATCTCAATGGACTTTGTCAGGAGTGTTTAACCTGGCTGCAGGATCACATACCATTCAGGTACGTGCAAGAGATGCTGGTGGTACAGCTGACGGAAATGCAGGAGGTACGAATGATTTGATCAAAGGAAACCTTTCGGTTTTGATCATCAAGGAATAAAAAGTAAATAAAAAAGCAAATACGAAAGGGGTCAATCTTTACCATTGGGATTGATCCCTTTTTCTTTCATCTGTTGGAGGAGACTTTTTAGTTCATCTCCCTCAACCAATCTTCCGAAATGGTAATACCTTCTCTGACCTTCTGTACCGTTTTTATTGTACCCGATGAACCAGCCATGCATTTGCCCGTTTTGATAATGTTCTACAGACATTTTCTTTCCGTCCAACTCATATTCTATCCATTCACCGTGTCTTCTGTGGTTTTTAAATTGTCCTGTTTTGCGGACAACTTTTGTAGGGTAATATTCGGTAAATTTCCCTTCGACCTCCCCATTCAGATAATTGTATACAGAAATAACTGTTTCCTGCCTGTCTTCCGGGTCCGATGGTAAATAATACAATTTCTTTTCACCATTTAGCTGATCGTTTTTAAAGGTTTCAGTCATCGTGATTCTCCCGTCTTCATTGAAACTTACCCACACACTGTCTTTTTTCATGTTGCGGTAAATTCCGTGAGACATCAGCTTGCCATTTTCAAAGTAATAATATGCTTCTGAACGGATTGAATTATCAGCGTGTTTAATAATCGCTTTTATTTTATTACTGGGATAGTTATAAGTAAACGTACCAACAGGTTTGTCATTTTTGAACGTACCTTTGTACATGATCACGGAACTGTTGGGGTGTTTTTTGACCCATTCACCCTGCTTCCTTCCCTGAGCATCTTTCTGATTGATTTGCCCCAATAAACTTGAACTTGATATAATTACACTTAGTGAGATTGCCAACAATCTGATCATAGTATTTCAGCTTTTATTCTGTTTTTAAATTCTTCCAGGCTTTGAACGGTTATATCTGCCGGGACGGCAACTGTTTTATCCGTTGAAATCCGTACTGTTTTCATTCCAAGTTTCATACCAAATTCAATATCCGTATCACTATCACCAACCATTACTGACTTTGAAAAATCAACATCGGGATAGTGCGTTTTTGCCAAAAGCCCCATTCCAGTATTGGGTTTTCTCAATAAATTGGTTATGTGATGCAGGTCCGGCGCGTGATAACAGGAAGTAATTTTTCCTCCGATCAATTCCACTTGTTCCGTCATATAACGATGGATGTCCGAAAGGTTACCTTCTGTCATTAACCCTTTTCCGATTCCCTGTTGATTGGTTACGACAAAGACATATTGAAAGATGTGTGACAGCTCGGCGATCGCAGAACAGGCTCCCGGTAAAAATTCAAATTCATCAACAGTCTGAATATATCCTCCCATCTTTCGGGTGTTGATAACACCATCCCGGTCTAAAAATAAGGACCAGGTCGAATCAATATTCCAATGCTTCATTTGTTAAATTTCTTTTTCGATCAGGTAAACGTTTCTGGTGGAAGAATTGCGACCAATCAGTTCCGCAAGAAATCCTGCAAGGAAAAACTGGACCCCGATTACCATTGCAGCCAAACAAATATAGAATTCTGTTCTACCTGCAATTTTCATGGCTCCCTGATTGATGAACAATTTATCAATAGTCAGGTAGAGTGTTAGCCCGAATCCGATGAGAAACATTACAATTCCGATTGCTCCGAAGAAGTGCATCGGTTTTTTTCCGAATTTCCCCATGAAAACAACGGAAATCAAATCCAACGGACCATTTACAAAACGGTTTAATCCGAATTTTGTAACACCATATTTCCGCGCCTTGTGTTGAACTACCTTTTCGCCAATTTTCGAAAATCCCGCATTTTTTGCCAGTACAGGAATATACCGGTGCATATCACCATAAATTTCGATGCTTTTAACAACGGAGTATTTATATGCTTTCAGTCCGCAGTTGAAGTCATGCAGGTGGATTCCCGATAAACGCCGTGCGGTCCAGTTGTATAGCTTGGTAGGAATTGTTTTTGAAATGGGATCGTAGCGTTTTTTCTTCCACCCGGATACAACATCCAGGTCTTCTTCTGTAATCATCCGGTAAAGTTCCGGGATCTCTTCCGGAGAATCCTGTAGATCGGCGTCCATCGTGATGACAACATCTCCCCGGACTGCTTCAAATCCTTTTTGCAGTGCAGCAGATTTGCCGTAGTTGCGTTGAAATTTGATTCCTCTTACTTCTGAATGTGATGCAACCAATCCCTCAATGACTTGCCATGAACGGTCTTTACTTCCGTCATCAACAAAAATCACCTCATACGAAAAAGTATGCTGATCCATTACCTGTTTAATCCAGGAATGTAATTCAGGAAGTGATTCGTCCTCATTGTATAGCGGAATGACAACCGATATGTTTAATTTTTCTTCCAATGTTCTCAATACTTGCAGACAAATATAATCAAGTTCGTGCACATAAGAGTGTCAATTTTTCACAATTCGGAATGTAGTTGTGCCAATTGTGACTAAATACATTCCGGAATGGAGGAGAGAGGTATTTATATCGGCAGAAGAAGGTGCTATCATTCCTGTTTGTACAATTCTTCCATTGATTTCACTAATCAAATAATGGGCTTCACGTTCAAGATTTCCAACGGTTATCTTCTCTTGAAACGGATTCGGGTATACCTTTAAGTTTTTTGTTGATGATAGTTCTTCTACCGAGACAGTAGATTGATTGGTCACATATAAATGGTCAAATCCTGCTTCCACAATATTTACGTCGGGAGGATAATCCGATGTTTCAACAAGAAGCTGCATTGTACTTGTAACAGGGAGGTAATCAAGTATCCGGATCGAAGCATGTTCCCAATTGTTCATAACATTCCGTGCTTTCAACACATCTACCTGAACCGTTTGCGAACCATTTAGTAGTGATATTGTTAGCGAATCGACAGGAGGAGTTTCCCCATGACGTGTGTAAAACCATTTGAAGTAATTGATGTGCGGATCAGTATAACCGGTTAAGTCCATCACAGGAGAGAACAGTTGAACATTTCCACCGTCTACTTCATCAGCTGAAAAATTATAATTGTGCGTATTTCCGGTGACGTAAGCATACTTGCCACAGTCCCATGGAGCATCTCTGTCCGGATTTGCTGTTTCCTGTGTCGGAAACGGAATATCCCGCGTCCATAAACCAAGCACAGCACTTCCGGTAGCATACCATCCGAAATCAAAGGTAAAGTCATCGTAATATCCTTTTTTCAATGAAACTGTAAAGTCACCGGAAGACTGATTCAGTTCCAGGTCATAACACGTTGAATAATATCCCCATTTTCCAACAATGATGGTATATATTCCTTCGTAATAAAGTGTCATGTCCTCTTCACCGATTCCATTCGTAACCCCATCATGGGAAATGAACTGATTCTCGATTTTGATCGATGCATTTGGTAATACATCTCCGGTTGCTTCATCGAGAACGGTGATTGTGAGGTTGTACGGAGGAATAGGGATCATCTGAACATTGTGTGTAGTGATGATTCCGTTTTGCAGCACAACATTATCTGTTTCCGGGTAGTAGCCGATCTTTGTATAATTAACGGTAGCAACTCCGCCACTTGGACGACCGGTCGCATAAAAACCGCTGTTGTTTGTTGTGTTTTTATGCTCCCATGCTGCGATACTGATCTCAACATTGTCAATCGGAAGTCCCGTTGAGATGTCTGTAACAGTTCCTTCCAGGTAAGCCGCTTGTTGATAGGTTGCCCCTAAAACAAACAGGCCGTATTCCCGGTCTGTTGCCAGTACATTCCCGGACGGGAGATAGGGGTATGCTCCCCAGCAGCCTTCAAAACCTGCTGTTTGATAGGGATACGTATCATAGTTGCCGACTTCAATCATGTTGTACGGATAGGTAACATCATGAATGGTGACACCATCTGAATAATAACTTGTCACAATAAAATTATTAATAAAGTGGGTGTTGTGAGGTACAACATTTTTCCCCGGAGAACTCTGAATACGATCCAGCTCGATCATGTTTGCAGGGTTACTAATGTCATAAGCAGCGATGTAAGCGCCAATCACTTCGTCGGTTGTAAACGCATAATTACCAGTTGGTGTCGGCCAGATGTTGTGAGTGAAATTAGAAGGAGTCGTTTTTGTGCCCAACAATACAGGATTGCTTTTGTCTGTAACGTCCACAATGCTGAAAAAACCTTCATAGATGTGAGCAAGATACATCGTGTCGTTTTGAACAACGCCATCGTGGCAATACCAATTGTCAAATTCTCCTACAATCACTGGATGCATAGGGTTTGTCTGAATGTCCAGAATCTGAGCGCCTCCGCTCCCTACGTTCGAACCAAATAAATAGCAATAACCATCTGTTGCAAAAACGGTATGTGCCCTTGAATAGTTAATTCCCCCATCGCCGTAATAATAGCTGACAGGTAAACTGGTAGACTGGGGGAGTGGTGAGAGATCAATAATCAACAAGCCATTTGTTGCTTCAGTAGTGATGTAGGCGTAATCTCCCCAGGTAACCATATCTCGCCAGATCGATTCCATTCCCGGCTCCCAGAAAACTTCCACCGGGTTTTCAGGATCAGAGATGTCTACAATAGAGGTTCCTTTTGTTGTCCCGACAATTGCATATTCATTCCCTTCTTCATCAACATATCCCCAGATGTCATTCAATTGTGCATTATGCAGCGTCTGATAATCAACTCGGGAAAGCAATTCCATATTCAATTGTGAAAAGGAAGAAATGATACTCAGAAAAAAGAGTGTAGTCAGAATGTATTTCATACGATGAATTAGTCTATAGTTGCGTAAAGATAGTGATTAAATTATTCCTTTTGAGTGAGATAAATGAACATTTTGAAGAGTTTTTGCTTGAAAAATGGCAACTTTTAAAAAAAAATGCCGTTCTTTAGAGAGGAATACTACAATTTTATACTAATCATATGCAACAAAAACCATATCTACTTTTACTCGTACTATTTTGTGCTTCTTACCTATTTGGGCAGGGAGAAGCGAATAATTGGTATTTTGGTAATTACGCCGGGTTGAGCTTTAACTCAAATCCACCTGTCGCATTAACAAATGGAGCGCTAACAACCTCCGAGGGGTGTGCAACAATCTCCGATGCGGCAGGTAATTTATTATTTTATTCCGATGGATTGAATGTTTGGAACAGAAACCATTTGATCATGTCAAACGGAACAGGATTGTTGGGAAATCCTTCCTCTGCTCAATCAGCCATTATTATTCCGAAACCGGGGAGCACTACAAATTATTACATTATAACTGTTCCTGAAGCGGGATCTGTCGGAATGCGTTTCAGTGAAATCGATATGACGCTTAGCGGGGGGCTTGGAGCAATACTTCCGGGAAATAAAAATACATTAATGTTTGCACCTTCCTCTGAGAAAGTAGCAGCAGTCAAGCATGCCAACGGTGTGTATTACTGGGTGGTAGGCCGTGAAAATGGCAGCAGTAAAAAATATGTTTCTTTTTTAATTGATTGCAATGGTGTAAATACAACACCAGTGGAATCGGTGGTCGGGATTACAAACGGAGAAAACTGGGGGTACCTGGTGGCCTCGCCTAATGGGACGAAATTAGCTTCAGCCAGTACATTCACAGGAATAGAAGTAACAGATTTCGATAATTTAACCGGTACTGTTTCCAATGCAGTTGCGTTGGGAGCTTTGAATTACTTCGGGTATAACAATGGAAGTTACGGGGTGGCATTTTCACCGAATAGCAATCTGTTGTACGCAACAAACATTCACAATTGGGCACTGGGACAGTGGGATTTGACGGCAGCAAATATTCCTGCAACTGAAGTATTGATCGGTTACACCAATGGAAGTTCGGTCAATCGGCCTTCTTACAATGGAGGAGCTTTACAGTTGGCGAGTGACGGGAAAATTTATGTTGCAGAAATAGGATTGAGTAGTCTGGGGGTCATTAATGATCCGAACGTGTCGGGAGCAGGATGCAACTTTGTTGCCTCCCAGGTTGGATTGGCAGGAAGAACATGCATTTTAGGGCTTCCTCCCTTTATGACATCTTTTTTAATCAGCGATTCTGATATCACGTATACAAATGATTGTGTGGGAAGCTCAACTTCGTTTAGTATTACAGGTGCTGCGATTTTGGATTCTGTGAGATGGAATTTCGGAGATCCCGCTTCAGGAGGTAATAATGAAAGTACGGCATTAATTCCTACTCATGTTTATACTGCACCGGGGACGTATGACGTGACCTTGATTCGTTACATTGCCTGTGTGGATGATACGATTTCTACTCAGGTTACAATACATGATTACAAGCGGTACACGAAGAATATTAGTTTGTGTTTTGGTGAGAATTTCACCCTTCCGGGAGGTACGGTTGTGAACCAGACAGGAACCTATAGTGATACATTGTCAACCACTTTTCCTCCTGCCTGTGATAGTATTGTTACAACAATTATTACAGTACCTTCTTTATCGTTTACCCTGACAAATGATACCAGTATTTGTATTAGCAATACCGTTCAATTGGATGCACAGGGAGGAATTGAATATGAATGGGATCCGGATCCTACCTTGAGTTCAACAACCATCCCAAACCCTGTAGCTACTCCTGCTGTGACAACAACCTATACGGTGCGAACTAAAATGCAAGTGGGTAATAACCTGGTTACCAACGGAGATTTTGAAGCAGGAAATACCGGGTTTAGTTCCGGGTATATTTATAGTCCGCCAAACCCGTTGGGACCTCCGGGACATTATACCGTTGCTCCGAATGTAACAAACGGATGGTGGCCGGCAGGATGCGGAGATCATACGTCAGGTTCTGGTAATGCATTGATTATGGATGGTGCAAATGGTACAAGTGGTGTTGCTGCAGGGGCCAGCTATTGGTGTCAGACAATACCGGTAGAACCCAACACCGAATATGCATTTTCTTCCTGGCTGACGAATGTCAATGGATCCGGAAATACATCAACATTAGGATTTGATATCAATGGTGTTCAGATTGGTGCTCCTCAAACGACTCCGCTAGCTCCCTGCCAGTGGAATGAATTTTATGTAATCTGGAATTCTGGTAGTGCGACTTCAGCAACGATATGCCTTTCAGAGACTTCAGGAGGGCAGCCGGGGAACGATTTTGCTGTAGATGATATTTCCTTTTATAAATTGTGTGAAGTGATTGATAGTGTACAGGTCGTAGTTAGTAATCCGCAGCCTGCCATTAATAACCCGGTGAATGTAACATGTAACGGACTGAGTAATGGTTCAGCTAATGCAAGTGTAACCGGTGGGATTGCACCATACACATACAGTTGGAATTCAACTCCTGCTCAATCAACTGCAAATGCTGCGAATTTACCCGCAGGCACCTATGTTGTCACAATTACAGATGCAATTAATTGTATGGTTGATTCTTCCGTTGTAATTACACAACCAGCTGTTTTAACACCGGTGATTTCTGCACAAGCAGATGCACTTTGCTACCAGTCAACAGATGGAACAGCAACAGTTGCTGTAACCGGAGGTACTGCTCCTTACACGTACAGTTGGAATACTGTTCCGGTTCAGACAGGTGCTGTTGCCACAGGATTAGCTGCCGGTACATACAGAGTGGTTGTAAGGGATGTGAACAACTGTGTTGATTCTGTTTCAGTATTAATCGGGCAACCGACAGCTTTAACTGTTGCAGTGATTGATCAGACAGATGTGTCTTGTTTCGGGTTGAGTGATGGAGGTGCAGAGGTTCAGGCAAATGGAGGAACTGCACCGTACCAATACAGTTGGAATTCAACTCCTGTTCAAACAGGATCTGTGGCTGGCAACCTTGCTGCCGGGAACTACATGGCCACAGTGACAGATGACAATGCATGTACGGCAAATGTGTCGGTTGTGATTGATGAACCTGATTTATTGCAAGTGTCAGTCGGTGCAAGCCAATCACTGATCTGTCCGGGAGATTATACAACCATTACGGCACAGGCGACAGGAGGGACGACTCCTTATGTAATCACGTGGAATCAGGGGTTGTCAGGAAATCAATGGAGCCATTCGGTATCGCCGTTGAGTGCAACGACCTATTCGGCTACGGTTACAGACGCGAATTCATGCCAACATACAGCACAAGTTTCAATTGATGTGGTGCAATTACCCGTTGCTAATTTTTATGGAACAAATCTGGTTGGTTGTGTGCCATTGACATCAACATTTCAGAATACATCAACAGGAACGTATGCAAGTTGTGAATGGACGTTGGAAGATGGTACTGCGATCAATGGATGTACAGCTGTTTCTAATACATTTGAAGTTCCCGGATGTCAGGATGTAACGTTGACATTGACAACCGTTGAAGGATGTGTTGTAAGTCATACAATAACAGATTATGTATGTACGGAACCTGCTCCGGTCGCGGATTTTTTCATTGCAAGACAAGAACTTTCCAATTTCGGAACAAGCGTTGAATTTGAGAATATATCACAGCATGCGACGAATTATTTCTGGGACTTCGGAGATGATACCGGATTTTCACACCTGGAGGATCCGACACATGAATATTCAAATGACATGAGTACTGCTTACACGGTTATGTTGGTCGCTTCTAATACAATCGGTTGCTACGATACGACCTATCTGATTGTACGGATTGATGAGGTGCAATTGTTTTATGTGCCGAATACATTTACTCCGGACGGGGACCAATTTAATCAAACATTCAAACCGGTGATCAGTTCAGGAATAGATGTCTATAATTACAGCCTGACGATCTATAATCGCTGGGGGGAACTGATTTTTGAATCACATGATACCAATGTAGGTTGGGATGGGATTTCTTATCGAACGGGAATTTTATGCCAGGACGGAACCTATGTCTGGAAAATTGAATTGAAATCCAGGAGTATGGACGAACGGAAAATTATCCATGGGACAGTTAATTTAATCCGATAAAGAAAGGTGCTGTGATTGTTCTTATTTTGCCTGCTGTTGAAAATCAATACGTGGAAAAAGAGTTGTTGTAGCAGGAATGAACAAAAGACGGAAATATTGTTTTTTATTCGTTAAATCATGTCGCGTTATCCTTTTACAATGCTTATTTTTGCCCCGAAACTAAATGAGGTGAGCATGAATAAGTTTTTACGTGAGTTCTTCTCCATGAGAATGATGGCGCTGGGGTTGATTGTCTTTTTATTTGCAATAGCTGTCGCTACTTTTTTAGAATCCATCTACAACATTCAAACAGCAAAACTGATCATCTACAATGCAGTCTGGTTTGAGTTGTTACTGGTCTATCTCGGAATTAGTTTGATCGTCAATATTTTCAGGTACCAGATGTGGAAGCGTGAGAAAATTGCCATGCTGATGTTTCACCTTTCATTTATTGTGATTTTGATCGGAGCAGGTATTACGCGATACATCAGCTTTGAAGGGATTATGAAACTTCCGGAGCCAGATCCGCAAACCGGAATTCTGAGACCGGTTGATTTTATTTATTCTTCGGATCCCCGCCTGAAAGTGTTTATTGAAAATAAATACGTAGAGGAAACAATGTATTTGTCGGAACAAGTAAAGACAAACTTCAATGTTGATTTCGACTTTCCTGAAAAAAATAAAAAAATCAACGTGGAACTGATCGATTTCCAGTCGAAACACGTTGATAGCCTGATTGTAAACGATACCATTTCTGATTATGTATTGAACATTGTTACCGGAGGAAATGTTTCCAATTACCTGGCAGAAGGGGATTTCATGATGATCGGTAATATTCCGTTGTCATTTGCGAAAAAAGACCTGATGCCGGGAGGAATTGAATTGTACCGGATTGAAGGAAAAATGATGTTGAAGACAGGTATTCCGATGAGGTACCTGCCAATGGCTCAGATGCAGAAAATCCGCCAGACGGGAATGGATGTCCCGGATTCGATGTATGTTTCCATCCCCGCAGATACACTCGTTCCGTTTAACACGACAACATTGTACTACATCGACGAACAATCATTTGTATTCAAAGAAATTGTCAATCATGCGAAGGTCATGCGCGTTCCTTCCGGACGAAAAGATGTAGGTGAAGACTTTGTTACCCTGAAAATAACAGATGGAAAAGACGTTAAAATCGTTTCTGTTCCGGGTGGAATGGGAGTGATTGCAACAGAAGAACGATTTACATTTAACGGAATGTTGTACAGTATTCAGTACGGTTCGGTTCCTGTTCGATTGCCTTTCTCTGTGGCATGTAACGAATTTACATTGCACAAATATCCGGGGTCGGATTCGCCCTCTTCTTATGAAAGTATCGTAACTGTTACAGATCCCCGAAACGATGCGAAGAAAACGCAGAAAATCTTTATGAACAATGTCATGGATTACGAAGGGTATCGCTTTTTCCAATCCTCTTATTTTCCGGATGAAACAGGAACAATCTTAAGCGTAAACCACGATTGGTGGGGAACGACAATCACGTATATTGGCTACCTGATGATGTCAGTGGGAATGCTGTTGTCACTATTTGCTCCGGTAGGAAGATTTAAAGAGCTCAATGAAAAACTGCGTAAAATAAAAGTGAAACGTGCGAAAGCAGGAATCATGACGGTAGCAATGTTAATTGGTTTCTCAACATTTGCACAAGAACAGGATTACCATGTACACGAGGACGGATCCATTCATTATGGTACACACGAGGCTGTAGAGCCGGAACAACAAGTAGTGGAGGAGCATGTGCATGATCACACACACGATCATACACATGAACACAATCAGCAGCAAGCAACGCCACCGGCGAAGAATATGATGGCATTGTATGTGTCCGAAGCACATTCAGATAAAATTGCCCGCTTGATGGTACAGGATTTTGATGGACGTATTGCTCCGTTTCATACGCTGTGTGATGAAATTCTTCGCAAATTGCACAGAAGCAATAAATTTGATGATGGAGACCATACTTATAATGCTGTTCAGACTGTATTGAGTATGCACATGACTCCTGAAGCATGGATGACTAAAAAGATCATTTACGTTTCAAAAGTATTGAGAGAGCCACTGGGAATTGGAGTTGACGAAACATATGCTTCATTCATGGATTTGATCGATGAGCAGAAAGGAGATTTTAAATTAGCGGATGAATACCAGGTTGCACACCAGAAACTGGATAAAGAAAAAGGAGAATTTGACAAACAGCTGATCAAATTGGTTGAGCGTTTTCAAGTGTTTTCCGAAATCCAGTTGTGGGCATATATGCGTATTTTACCTATTCGTAATGATGGAAATAGTACTTGGTTTCAACCCATGTCCAATGAAGTAATGACGCAGGAGCCGGCATTGTTTGCTGCCACGATGGATTACTTCAAAGCTGTTTTTGAAGCGATGGGAACCAAAGACTATTCCAAGGCAGATGCAGAATTGCTGAAATTGAATAAACTGCAACGGGATGCGGCAGGTAAAGTTGCCCCTTCTGAATCTAAAATTAACCTGGAAGTTACCTATAATAAAATGACGATTTTTAAGAACGCCCAGTATTCCTATTTGGTGTTCGGATTTGTTTTGTTGATTATCTTCCTGGTAAGAATTTTGTCCAATAAAGGTGGAAAAGAAGGGAAAGGAATCAGAATTACAAAAGCTGTTTTTAAAGCACTGGTGGTTGTTATCTTCTTTTATCATGGAGCAGGATTGGGAATGCGTTGGTATATCTCAGGACACGCACCGTGGAGTAACGGATACGAAGCTGTTGTATTCATTGCTTGGGTAACTGTTTTGGCTGGATTCCTCTTTTCAAAGAAAAATCCGGTTATTCTTGCAGCAACGTGCATTCTGGCATTTTGCATGTTATTTGTCACGGAAATGAACATCCTTGATCCGGAAATTACTCCGCTGGTTCCGGTTTTAAAATCCTATTGGTTGATGATTCACGTAGCAATTATTACCGGAAGTTATGGATTCCTGGGGTTAGGAGCGATTTTAGGGTTGATCAATATGTTGTTGTATATTTTCAGAGATAAACACAATGGAAAGGTCTTGACCTGGAACATCAACGAATTGACATATGTTTCCGAAATGACCATAACGATCGGTCTCTTTATGTTGACGATCGGAACATTCCTGGGGGGGGTCTGGGCCAATGAATCGTGGGGAAGATATTGGGGATGGGATCCGAAAGAAACATGGGCGTTGGTATCCGTGCTGGTGTATGCGGTTGCCCTGCATTTACGCTTTATCCCGGCGTTGAAAGGAAAATTCTTATTCAATGCGGTTAGTTTCTGGTCGTATGCAGCCATTTTATTTACATTCTTCGGTGTAAACTTCTACCTGGTAGGACTTCATTCCTATGCACAGGGAGACGGACTTGGTGAATTCCCGTTTGGAGTTGTTGTGGCGGTGGTAGCCTTTTATATGTTTACTGAAATTGCTGCATTGCAAAGCAAACGTTATTCAACAGATAAGTCTGTCCTGTCGTTTGGATATTTCTTGAAGAAAGCAATCATTACAACGGTTGTTTTTGTTGTTATTTACTTCCTGTTTGTAGTACTCAAAGTCATTGAGTTAGACGTTTGTCTTGACATTTCGTGGAAAACAGCTGTGATTGTTGTTGTAACAAACCTGTTGTTATTCGGATATCAGTCAATCCGTCCGAATGAGCCAGTAAAATTGATTGATTGATTTTGACAGAAACTTTTTTGTTGAAGATTTGTTTGAATAAGAAATTCAGTTACTTTCGTAGTTTATAATTCATCAAATGAAAATAGGAGTACTTTCCAGAAACGAAAATCTTTACTCGACCAGAAGACTGTTTGAAGCAGCTGAAGAAAGAGGTCACGAAGTAAAAGTGATTGATCACTTAAAGTGCAATATTGAAATTGAACAAAGTGGGCCACGTTTGTATTACGATGGATCTTATTTGGAGGAATTTGACGCTGTTATCCCTCGAATTGGCGCGTCTGTTACGTTTTACGGAACAGCAGTGGTACGCCAGTTTGAAATGATGAACGTTTTTACTGTTGCCGGTTCACGTGGAATCATTCACTCACGAGATAAATTACGTTGTTTACAGGTGCTTTCAAAAGAAGGGATCGGTTTGCCCAAAACGGTGTTTACCAACTATTCGAAGGATGTAAAACATGTTGTGAAATCTGCGGGAGGAGCTCCTGTTGTGTTAAAATTACTCGAAGGAACGCAAGGTTTGGGAGTTGTATTGGCTGAAAACCAAAACGCAGCTCAATCGGTATTGGAAGCGTTCAACGGATTAAAAGCGCGTGTAATTGTACAGGAATTTATTCACGAAGCAAAGGGTGCGGACATTCGTGCATTTGTTGTTGACGGACAAGTTGTTGGTGCGATGAAACGCCAGGGGAAGGAAGGTGAATTTCGCTCGAATCTGCACCGTGGAGGAAGCTCTGTTGTCATTGAATTGACTCCGGAAGAAAAAGCTACCGCAATTTTGGCTTCAAAAGCAGTTGGCCTTGCTGTGGCCGGTGTTGACATGTTGCAGTCGGAGAGAGGACCTCTTGTATTGGAGGTGAATTCTTCTCCGGGACTTCAGGGAATTGAAAAAACAACCGGATTAGATATTGCAGGAAACATTATCGAGTATATTGAACGTAATGTCGTCACGAAATAAAGTAAATAATAAAAAACTGATTATCCTCGGACAGGAGATTTTGCCCGGGAAGAACTATGAATTGAACCTCAGTGTGGCAAAGCTGCATACGAGTACGCCGATTCAAATTCCTATTGTGGTGGAACGGGCAAAAGAAGACGGTCCTACAGTTGTGTTGATGGCAGGGATGCATGGAGATGAAATCAACGGTATTGAGATCATCCGGCGGATTATCCGGAAAAAACTTCACAAACCGACAAAAGGCACTGTTATTTGTATTCCGATCTTTAATATTTTCGGATTCCTCAACTTGAAGCGGGAATTACCGGACGGACGTGACCTGAACCGGAGTTTTCCCGGAAGTTCGAATGGTTCACTCGCATCGCAGTTTGCTTTTCAGTTCATGAAAGAAATTGCACCCATCGCGGATGTAATCATTGATTTTCATACAGGTTCTGCTCAACGAAATAACTATGCGCAAATCAGATGTGATTTTGATGATGCACGAAGTGTGGAACTGGCAAAAGTATTTAACCCGCCGATTATTCTGGATTCTACGTTGATTCCCAAAACGATCCGGGAAGCAATTCAACGCATTGGTAAACAATACTTGTTATTTGAAGGAGGAAAGACCAATTCAATAGAAGAAAACATTGTTGAAGAAGGTATCAAC